>DKAJ01000003.1:84909-168035 GCA_002448815.1 Micavibrio sp. UBA6929 | reverse complement strand
ATATTCAAAATCTGATACCGCGCGCAAACCGCGGAAAATACAGGTCGCATTTTGCTTCTTTGCAAATTCAACCAACAAGCCGTCAAAATGCGTCACGCTAATTTCACTGGTCTTGTTATCCATTGCGGCGATATCGGCGCGTAAAATTTCTTCTCGTTCGATCTGCGAAAACAAAGGATGCTTTTTCTTACTTTCAGAAACGGCAACGATCAAATGATCGACGAGCGAGCTCGCACGGCGGATCAAATGCAAATGACCGCGCGTAACCGGATCAAATGTGCCAGGATAAATACCAATACGTTTTCCAGATGTCTGTATCATGAGGGCGAAGATAATCGTTTATGCGTGCCTAAGCAAGGGCTTACCGACAACATCCACAATCTGTCCCGTCTGGGGCGTCTGTACATGCATGCCGCACTCCCCTTTGGCCACGTACGGATCTTCCCACGCATAACCAATCGCACTGGCGCCCTGCTTCACCAAAGGATGCTGCAGATCCAGCAAATCATGCGCCTTTTGATACTGATAAATATCTTTACTAGTCATGTCGGCCAGCGGGTTAAATTCCGTCAAAACGCCTTGCCCGTCAAAGGCAAAAATCGGAAGCTCCGCCCGTGAAGTAGCTTGATCACGGCGGCGACCTGTCGCCCATACGCTTACACCCACATCCTTCTGGACGCGTGCATGTGGCTCGCGCTTTACGAGCCCTGCAAGCGCATCAAACGCATCTGACGCATCAAGCATCCAATCATCACGCGCAACCTTTTCCCAAACCGGGCGATAACGATCAACCAATTCTTGCGCACGAAGCGCATTGTCTGGCAAGGGCTGAACCGTTTGCACAGGATACCCCGCGCCCACTAAGTCATCACGATACGCCAGTGTTTCAAGATGCTGAAAACCTGTATCAATAAACGCCACGGGGATATCCGCCTGCGCCTCGCGCGCCGCGTGTAAATTCACAATCGCCTGCGCGCCCAAACTGGTCAAAACACCTAAGCGGCCGCCAGTCTCTTGCGCCGCCCAAGCCGCATACTCAAACCGATCACGCAGCGTCATATCGCGCAGCGCAGTATTATCACCCGCCGCGCAGCGATTAAAAATATCAGCCCATTTTCGAAAACCAGTTAAGCCCATATCTAGGCTATAAAGCTTTTTCTAAGAAAACGCAAAAAATAGAAGTCGTTTTACCAGGTGGTATCCCGGCAACACACAATGCGCCCCCAACCACCAGAGCCTTTCATCCTAACTTTACTTCCATAATCTTTGATCGAGCTGTTATTTTTATCAAAATCAGAGTGCTCACCTTCATCCGATACTGTCATACCAACTAAATACTCATTCGAATTACACTTAAAATCATAACCACTATTACTATAGCTATTTGTCACATCACGGCAACGATCTGACCATTTCATACTGCCACAAACAGCACCGTTCGCGTCAAAACCTCGCAAAACCTTTCCAGAAGGACAATACGCTGTGACACACTTGGGAACGCCCGATGCCGAAATCCCTTGTAAAACCTGATTACTTCCGCACATTAAGTTCAACTCATTTGTTGTACATTGTTGCTGCGCATATACGTGCGGCGAAACCAGCAGCAAACAAACAGTAACGCAAAAGCGCCACATAAAACTTAACCTCATAAACATCTCCCTATTATTGTTTCCAATACAGTAACTAAACAATAGGGATTTTGCAAAAAAAAACAGCCCCAGAAATATCTAGGGCTGTTTATAATAAATATAAACGTAAATTTTATTTAGAAACGTCTTCAGTGCCTTCACCTTCTGCGGCCTCAATGTCGTCTTCCTCGTCTTCTTGGATTAACCAAGCGACAGAAACAACATTTTCATCAGTGCCGACCTTAAAGACCGTCACGCCTTGCGCGCTGCGCCCAGTGATGCGCACAGTATCAACCGGCGTGCGGATCAACTGCCCCTTATCAGTAACCAGCATAATCTGGTGATCATCCGTCACAGGGAAGGTTGCCACAACTTCGCCGCCATTCTTATCAGTCAGCGCCATATTCGTCACGCCCTGACCACCACGACCAATGCGGCGATACTCGCTCGCCAAGGTACGCTTACCGTAACCTTTGTTCGTGATATTCAACAGAAGCGGATCTTCGCCGTCCTTAATAATAGACATTGAAATCACTTCATCGCCCTCTTGCGCCAGTTTCACACCGCGCACACCTGTCGAATTACGCCCAGCAAACACACGGATATCTGTTGCGGCAAAGCGGATCGCCTTACCCATACGCGTGGCCAGCATAATATCATCTTCTTCGGCGCATAGCTTCACGGCGACCATTTTCTCGCCCTCGCCAAGCTTCATCGCAATCAAACCGTTCGAGCGAATATTTTTGAAATCCGACAATTTGTTACGGCGCACAGAACCATGTGACGTCGCGAACATAATGTCCATATTATCCCAAATATCCTCATCCTCAGGCAATTGCATATAAACCGAGATATTTTCATCTTTTTCCAGCGGAAGCAGATTGATCAGCGCCTTACCGCGCGATTGAGGCGACCCCAAAGGCAACTGGTAAACTTTCATCTTGTGCACAATACCGCGTGAGGTAAAGAACAAGATAGGCGTGTGCGTATTAGCAACGAACAAATCTGTCACGAAATCCTCGTCTTTGGTCGCCATGCCGCTGCGCCCTTTACCGCCGCGTTTTTGCGCGCGGTACGTATCCAAAGGAACACGCTTCACATAGCCATCATGCGTAATGGTAACCACCATATCTTCACGCTGGATCAGGCTTTCCATGTCATGTTCGAACTCTGCTTCGATAAGCTCGGATCGGCGCGGCGTTGCAAAACGCTCTTTCACGTCAACAAGCTCTTCACACAGAACTTCAAGCATCTTCTCGCGGCTCGCCAAAATCGCCAAATATTCTGCAATTTTATCTGTAATCTCGCGTAGCTCATTACCGATCTTATCGCGCTCAAGTCCTGTTAGGCGGTGCAAGCGCAAATCCAAAATCGCCTTCGCCTGAATTTCAGACATCTGGTAATTACCATCGCCGTCCACGAAATGCTCAGGATCATCAATCAAGGCAATCAATGGCGCGACATCTTTTGCAGGCCATTTCTTAGCAAGTAACGCTTCACGCGCCTCAGTTGGGTTTGATGCACCGCGGATCAGTGCAATAATCTCGTCCACGTTGGCCACAGCCACAGCCAAACCAGCCAAAACATGCGCACGATCGCGCGCTTTGTTTAGCTCAAAAATAGTGCGGCGCGTAATAACCTCTTCACGGAACTTCACAAAGGCCTTCAGCATGTCACGCAAAAGCATCATTTGCGGCTTACCGTTATGAAGCGCAACCATGTTACAAGCAAAGTTCGACTGAAGCGCCGTATGGCGGAATAACTGGTTCAAAACGACCTCTGGAATGCCGTCTTTTTTCAGTTCAATAACAATGCGCACACCATCACGGTCCGATTCATCACGTACTTCGTGCATATGCTCGACAATTTTCTCGCGACCAACTTCACCCAAACGCTCGAGCAGACGGCCTTTATTCACCTGATACGGTACTTCATGCACGACAATCGCATCACGTCCGCCGATTTCTTCGAACGATGTTTTCGCGCGCATCACTACTGATCCATTACCGCTCAGATATGCGCCCAAAATCCCTTTGCGCCCCAAAATATGTGCGCCTGTTGGGAAGTCAGGACCTGGAATAATCGTCAAAAGCTCTTCATCGCTTAGATCCGGATTTTCAACCAGCGCCAAACACCCATCAACAACCTCACCAAGGTTGTGCGGCGGGATATTCGTCGCCATACCAACCGCAATACCGCCCGCGCCGTTCACCAGCAAGTTTGGAATGCGCGATGGCAAAACATCAGGCTCTTTCGTGCTTTCGTCATAGTTCGGATGAAAATCAACCGTATCCTTGTCAATATCTTGCAAGATGGCTTCGGCAGATTTCTCAAGGCGAGCCTCGGTATAACGCATCGCCGCGGCGCTATCCCCGTCCATCGAGCCAAAGTTACCTTGCCCATCAATCAAAGGCAGGCGCATTGAAAAGTCCTGCGCCATACGAACAAGCGAGTCATAAATCGCACTATCACCATGCGGGTGATATTTACCCATCACGTCACCGACGATGCGGGCAGATTTCTTATACGCCTTGTCCGAGTTATAATTCCCCTCTTCCATTGCGTACAAGATGCGGCGGTGAACAGGCTTTAGGCCGTCACGCACATCAGGCAATGCACGACTGACAATCACGCTCATCGCATAGTCCAAATAGGACTGCTTCATTTCATCTTCTAGTGAAATGCTTGGTACTGGTGGCTCGTCAATCGGGGTATCTACTTCGCTCATAAATCTCTATTTTTCTAACTTATTTTTCGATTCGAAATTACAATAATCTTTGTAGCAAATCATCACCCTAAATAACAGTAAAACCTTTGCTTTTCAGCAAACAAAACCCACTTTTCTACCGCCAAAGAACAGAAAAAAACTTGCACCCTCACGCACCAAGTGTTATGTCAAACAAAAAGGTGAAAAGAGGGCTACATGCCAACACGAACAAAATCTGGCATCGACATACTCAGCGACGATGAAAAAGGGCGCCTACGCGACGCCTACGACACCGTCATACGCAACTATGCCGCCGCACGCTGCCCTCAAGACATCAAAATAACACTAGATTTTCTTTTCCCCGACCTTGTCGAAACGCTCAAAGAACTCAACCCAGATAAGTACCATTTTCTTAACGAAGCCTTTGCAAAGCAAGCAGGCATCAAAAACTTCATCCCACCCGAAAAATTGCGCGAAAAGATTATCCTACAAGCACAAACCGCCTTCAAATGCGCACGCCATAAACTAGACCCCGACACATCTCCAACCCACACTTTTACGATCGAACAGCTCAACAACTCGATCATTGCAACGTGGGAAGCTGACAAAATACGCCTCTCTTCAGTCACAGGAAAAATACCGCACGGTGACCTCAAAGGCATAAACGCCAACATTGTTCGCGCACACCTCGCAAAAGGAAAAGTCCAAGGCGCCAAGCACAAAACCCTAGCGCCAATCGTAGACGAACTTGATCTCGGCGTTCTAACACTCGACAAACTGATTACCAGCATGCAACTCATGTGGGACAAACGTGGCATCCGCGTATCTCAATACGACGAATCATTCACAAACGGGCCACTCAAAGGATGGATTGCACCCAAGGCCGCCCAAGAATCACTCCGCACTGGGTGCTTATCGCATCACGGCTACAGATCACTCAAAGAACTTGCAGACGCACATGACATCGGCGTGTTAACGCGTGAAAAAATCCTCATCGCCGCATTCCTTACGTGGCAAGATAGTAACTTTAATCAGCGCCCCAAAAAGAACGATGGCTTTTTTCAGCACGGCCCCGAGGCAGGGTCAAAATTCAAATGGATGAAGGCACACGACTATATTCGCATTCACGACCCAGATCACAAAGGCCTCGCAGATCTTATGGACGATGCGGGCATCATCAACGGGCAAGAACCAGATACAAAAAAAATGGCAACCCTAGGCATAAGCATCGCTAAAATTGATGACACATACCACGCTTTCCCCGCCGCAAAGGAAGAAGAAGACTACCAGCCAGGCAAAAAAAAGCGCCGCATAACCAGCAGCGCTCCTTCATTAGATTTCTAAGCCCTCATCAGGCCACACAACCTAGAACGGGATTTCGTCATCCATATCTTGCGCAGGCGCAGGTGCTGCAGCCGCCTGACCGCCGCCAAATGACTGACCACCACCTTGGAAGTCACCGCCATAGCTATTATCCTGGAAGCCGCCGCCCGATTGACCGCCACTGCGACCATCAAGCATTGTAAGCTCACTACGGAACGGACGCAGTGCAACCTCAGTTGTATAGCGATCATTACCATTTTGGTCTTGCCATTTACGTGTTTCAAGCTGACCTTCGATGTAAACTTTAGAGCCTTTTTTCAGGTAGTTTTCACACACTGTCACAAGACCTTTGTTATAGACAGAAATGTTATGCCACTCGGTCTTTTCCTTGCGCTCACCAGACATTTTGTCTTTCCATGTTTCCGATGTTGCAATCGAAAAATTGACAACCTTATCGCCACTTTGGAAAGTGCGAACTTCTGGGTCTTTACCAAGGTTACCAATCAAAATAACTTTATTTACGCTGCCTGCCACGTCTTTATTCCTTCGTCTAATATATGTGTGTGATTCGTTCTTAAAAGTATAAAGACGCCAAAGCGGATAACAACCCCATATCAAAACCCGCATGACTTTATGCAGAAAAGAATACATTTTGCACGCGCAGGCAGGGCTGACGCGCGATTACAAGATTGAAATCGGCTGCGCACTCTGATAACGTCCCCTTCACTAATCGAATGAGGGATAAAACAATGACCATCGAACATGACATCGCGAATAAATGTAAAACTTGGGCCTTTGCCGAGGCACAAAATGTCGTCAAGCGCCTGCGCGCCGTCAACCGTGGTCAAATCAAGGCAACTGACAAAGGATACGTCCTATTTGAAACAGGCTACGGCCCGTCTGGCTTGCCGCATATTGGCACTTTTGGCGAAGTTGCCCGCACAACAATGGTCAAGCTAGCCTTCGATACCCTCTACCCAGACATCCCAAGCAAACTGATTTGCTTTTCTGACGACATGGACGGCCTGCGCAAAGTGCCCAGCAACGTCCCCAACCCTGAAATTCTTGAGGCAAACCTGCACAAGCCACTCACGCAAGTGCCAAACCCATTTGACAGCACCTTCGACAGTTTCGCTGCGCACAATAATGCGAAACTGCGCGAATTTCTGGATCAATTTGGCTTTGATTACGAATTTGTTTCTTCAACTGAAACTTATAAAAGTGGCCGTTTCGATGAAACATTGCTTTTGATGCTACAAAAGCATGAAGAAATCAAAGGCGCTGTGTTGCCGATCCTTGGCGAAGAACGCGCGGCGACATACTCGCCCTTCCTGCCAGTATCCCCAACAACAGGCAAAGTATTACAAGTGCCCATCCTTGAAACAAACCCAGATGCTGGCACAATTGTTTTCGAAGACGAAGACGGCACAAAAACAGAAATCCCTGTAACAGGCGGCAACGTTAAGGCACAGTGGCGTGCTGACTGGGCGCTGCGCTGGTACGCGCTTGATGTGGACTATGAAATGGCTGGAACAGACTTGCGCTCATCGGCGGATGTGGCAGGCAATATCGTTCAAATCCTTGGCGGCCGTAAGCCAGCAGGCTTCCATTACGAGCTTTTCTTGGACGAGCATAACCAAAAAATCTCGAAATCCAAAGGAAACGGCCTCACCATGGAGGATTGGTTAACTTACGCGCCACATGAAAGCCTAGCTTACTATATGTATTTGCGCCCAACATCAGGCAAGAAACTGTATTTCGACATCATTCCAAAGGCCGTTGACGAATATCTGACACATGTCGCCAACCTGCCCGAGCAAGAACCTAAAAAGCAAATCGACAACCCAGCATGGTACATCCACGGCGGCAAAGCCCCTGAAGGACAAAGCAGCCCAATCAGCTTCGCGCTGCTGCTGAACCTTGTAAACGCGGCAAACACCGATGATGCACAAACATTATGGGGCTTTATCCAGCAATACGCACCCGACGCAACGCCAGAAAACGCGCCGATGCTTGACCGCCTTGTTGGGTACGCAATTCGCTATTACCAAGACTTCATCTTGCCAAACAAAGCCTACCGCGCGCCTGATGCACGCGAAGCAAAAGCCCTCGCCGCGCTTGCCGATAAACTCAGCAACCTAAGCGACGGCCTAGAAGCCGAAGATTACATGACCGAAGTTTTCAGCGCCGGTAAAGAAAATGGCTATGAAAAAGATGAACTGCGTGACTGGTTCAAAGCCATCTATGAGATTTGCCTCGGCCAATCCGAAGGCCCACGTTTTGGTTCGTTTGTAAAGCTTTACGGCCGCGAACAAACCGCCAGCCTTATTAACGAGGCCCTTGAAGGCAAGCTCGCCGCGTAAACAAATAGTCCAAACAATCTATATCTCCCCGCCTTACACCATAAAGAGCGGGGATTTTTTATGCGCAAAAACGCAAGATTATAACGTCATCGCACCCTATAAACCCCACCGCGAATCCCCTATAAATACATAGGTAATAGACAAAAATGCATACATGACGTAAAAATACGCATAATAAATTTGCATTATGTAAAATATAAAGGTATAATCCCCTCACAATAAAAAACAAAGGTGTGTAAAAAATGAAACGCTTACTGAGTACATTCAAAATATCTTCTAAGCAAAAAGAAACATACGACTGCGCTCCCCTTACGCAAAGCGTTGCACAACTGTCTGAAGCCCGCATTGCACTACATAACTTTAAAAAAGACCCCCTCAAGTCATCGTACAACAGCGACGAAGAAATCCGCACCCGAATCCTAGACTCACTCAAAAACGTAAAGTCAAATGCGGAAAACGCACCTTCATATGTTGATACAAAGCCAGCACATGCCGCAACAACATACGCGATGATAGACTACCACAAGCACTTCTCAAGCGATATCCTGCCAGCAAATATCCTTACAGACCTGACGGAAAGAGTTGAGACTTCATTCAATCAATCAAATTTGTCTGACCCGCAAATCTTGGCAGATCTTTACGAAACGGTATTAGGTAAGCATGCCAAAACAATAAGCAACGCGAACAGCCTTATCGACGCACACTTGGCTGCCGACCAAAATCCTGCAACGTATATTCGTGACACCAAAGAGAAAGATCTTTTTCAAAAACAAGTCAACGAACACATCAATGCCATAGACGCACTTACAGAAAAGCTTAGTCACATTGGATGCCTTACTGAAGAAACATGTGAAACAGCCCAACAAGCACGACACGAAGCAACACTCTTCGAAAGCAAATCAGACCATTACCTGGATTCTGCGAAGAAAGAGCGTGAGAAATTATCCCTTCAGGCCTTTAATCAACGAGGCGGATACAAGGGAAGTTTTGCTGACCTGACAATGTCGGAGGCCCTGATAAAAGCTGCCAACAACACAAACCAGCCAGCGCCGAGCCCTAGAACGCAGGCGCAGCAACAACCAAGTCAAGAATATACACTCCACTAAAACCAAAGCCACATTACAAATGCAAAAGGATACTTTTATGTCTTATAAAAAAACAGCCACAACAGTCGCCGTAACCGCAGCCATCACAGCCGGCAGCATTGCGGCTTACTTCACACTCAATAGCGAGGATAACACCGCGCAAGCCGCGCCAAAAGAACCTCTTATCCAAATCGAAAACGGCCGACCAAAAACGCCGCAAAACCCAAACGTACCGTCAAATCCAGCCACACCATCCGTCCCATCAATTGATGAGGCGCACCAAGAAGGCATCAACGCACACTTACACTTGCAACCTGCTCACCCGCAGTAGGCCTTACTAAAGTGGCTTGAACCCAAGCCTTGGAAATGGAAATTTAGGGCGATCATAAAGATCGCCCTTTTTCACAGGCGCATCTGGCGACCAATAAGTCACAATTTCACCCAGATCAGGGCGCTCGCGCTCTTGCGGTTTTTCGTCGGGCGGCGACCCCAAATGCATAAAGCCCGCAACCACATCGCGCTCGTCCAGATCGAGAAACGAGCGCATGTCATCATCATACGCATACCATTCGCTCAACCACTGCCCGACCAGTCCTTGCGCATGCGCAGCGATCAACATATTTTGACAAACCGCGCCCGCGGTTAATGCTTGTTCCCATACGGGGTACTTACCACGGCGCTGACGATAAATCACAGCAACAACGCACGGCGCGCGGTTGAACCGGTTTCTCTCAACCTCAATTTTATCACTTGGCGCATCAGGGTTTTGCTTTTGAAAAATCTCGGCTACTTTATCACCAGCCACTTGCCGATGCTCACCACCGATCACCATAAAGTAAAACGGCACAACCTTACCATGGTCAGGCACACGTGACGCGGCCTGCAATATGACATCAAGCTGATCTTCACTTGGGCCAGGCGCCTTCATATCCACCGCCTTTACCGAGCGCCGCTTTAACAACACATCCAAACATTCTTGTGACACAGTAACTCTCTCCCTCGTTTCTTTACGGAACCTTAACCTAATTGCACTAGAATTAGCCTCATACGACAGAAAAGCAAGAGGCCATAGGCAGAATATGTCTGAAACGCAGATCATCACAGACGAAGAATTCAACCACGCCCGCATGGAGGCTCAAGCCGCCCTGACCGCCTTGACGCTGACATCAAACAAAGCGGCATCAGCAACCATTACAATGAATGCGCACGGGGCGACGTTCTTTTATCATTAGAAGAAAAATTTGACCACGCCACCGAAAAGCTCCACGCCTACAAAGACATTGTAGAGCAAGCCATTGACCAACTCCGTCACGAGGATGGGCAATCACCATTTCTCGAGGCCATGCTTCCAATGGCTGCCGGGGCAAATTGGCGTGATCCAGATGCACCAATTGCAGGTGAAATACAGTTCCTAGAAAATTATATCGAAAGCAAACAAGAACGCTTCGACCAGACCGAAACCTGCGCCGCGCCAGCCATTGGAACACCTGCATAATAAGTTTGACATAACGCACGAATTTATCTACAAAACGTTATGTACTTAATGCCTAGAAAACGTAAAATCCAAGCAAGTATCAACCTTGCAAAAGAAAAACTTGTGCAAGCTGCACAGGCTAAAAGCGACGAAGCCGCGCGGAGCGCTGAGGAAGAGGCGTGCAATGCACTTGCAACAACACCTATCACGTTTACATTTTTCGAAATCCTTACAAAAGATCAGCAAGGCTGTAATGAGGCTACGGGTTTCTTAAAACCATATCAGGACTACTTTCCTTTATCCGAAAAAACAGAAAAACTCTTTTCCGCGATCAACCTTAACCTTTTTCGTTATTTGAGAGCATTACACGGCAACCCCGAAGCCATAGAAGAGTTCGATACAATGCTGAGCAACAATGTCACCTTCGAGGTCGCGATGATAAACCCCGATTATATGCTCGATGATATGCCTAGAAATATGGACACACTAGAAGACGCACAAATCTCACATGAAAACATCAGAAAGCACTTAACTTACGCATCAAAATCCAACCCGGACACATCAATGCGGCACATAGAGCGAGCTCTCATTACCCTTGCTCACACCCGCATCACACCAGAGTTTCTACAAACGATGAGAACAGCAGAACAATACGCAGCAAAGCAAGACCACTATTCGTCTTTGCTGCGCAGTGCTGCTCTCGTACACAAAGATAACGCGGACCTATCAATAATTTTTGATTATCTCGTCAACGCCCACAAAACAACCTGCTTGCACCCGGAAAATTTATCAACATTGTTCAACGACGACAAAGTCGCCGGCAAACGTTTCCGCGTCAGTGATATCACGGAAATCACACAAAGCAATCCTGATAACTTAAGCCTCTAAAGGTCGAATTGCTGACACACTTGCGCCTGTTTTGCCGCCAACGCGTCACAATCAAACCCGTCTATCAAACCATTAAAGACCTGATACCAGTTAATTTCCGCGCGCAAATGCAAGAAAACTGACCCCAGCCCCAGCGCCGCGCGGTCCATAAAGACAAATTCTTTTGGCGGCGTAATACTGCCCAGTTCGCGCAAACGTTTATGCACTTTTTCTGCTGTCTCGCGGCCATAAATGCCATTGGTAACCTCACCAATTGGACGCACACGATCTTCCATGATTGGCCCGTACAAGAAACCTGCCCAAATATTCAGGGTTTCAATTTGCTCTTTCGTAAGGCCTTCAAATCCCCATGTTTCATAGGCATGCACCGCCAGATCCGTATCCTCACGCAACAACGCATGATACAAATCAATCACGCCGCCAACAAACTTGGCAGGGAAAACGCGAATACATCCATAATCCAATAGATTAATACTGAGATCATCACGCACCGTATAATTGCCTAAATGCGGGTCGCCATGGATAACCCCATAATGATACAGCGGCACATACCACGCGCGGAACATGTTCATCGCCAGTGTATTGCGCTCCTCTTGCGAGGCATCCTTATAAGACAAGATTGCCTTCCCATCCAACCACGTCGCACTTAGCAAACGCGGCGTTGAAACCTCAGGCACAACTTCTGGCACATGCACATTCGCTTCGTCCGCCAACATATGCGCATAAAGCTGCATTTGGCGGGCTTCACGTTCATAATCCAGTTCCTCTAACAGGCGCTCGGACAATTCTTGGTGCACGTATTTCGTCTTAACCGTCTTGTCATAGGTTTCAAAAATCGAAAACAAAACCTTTAACTGCGCCAAATCGGCCTCGATTGCGCTTTGCATATCAGGATACTGTAATTTGCACGCTACGCTGCGCCCGTCATGCAAGGTCGCCTTATGCACCTGCCCTAAACTGGCTGCTGCAGACGATTCCAATGAAAAGTCTTTAAATTGATCTAGCCAATCCGCACCAAGTTCGTTGCGCATGCGCCTGCGCACAAAGGCAGGCCCCATCGGCGGCGCATTAGATTGAAGCTCTTGAAAGGCTTGCGCATATTCAGGTGGCAGTGCCTCAGGAATGGTGGCCAAGATTTGCCCCACTTTCATCAATGGGCCCTTCAGCTTACCAAGCGCATTTTTCAATTGCTCGGCATGTTCACCGCGTTCAATCGCACGCCCTAGATATTTCTCACCCGCCAGCGTCGCCGCAAGATTAGCCATCGTTCCCGACACCTGCCCATAACGTTTCAGCTTAACACCAAATCCATTTTCTTTATCGTTCATGCCAACAAAGTGCCCCCGCACATGGCAAATGTCTATAAAAATATCTAGAACAAATCATCTTTTTGCGCCATCATAGAAGTATGACAAAAACAACGCCAAAACAGACAACTTCGCAAATCCGCGCCGACATCATCGATGCGGCATTACCTGATATCGTTTTTGATGGATGGAGCCTGAGCACCATTGAAAACGCCGCCACAAAAAACGGCTATGATGCGCTGACCGTCAAGGCAGCATTCCCTGATGGCATCACCGATATCCTTGATGCTTTTGCTGATCTGGCTGACCAAGAAATGCTAAAGGCGCTTGCTGGCACCAACGCCGATGACCTGCGCGTGCGCGACCGCATTAAAACCGCCCTCATCGCGCGCTTCACATATTTGAACGACCATAAAGAAGCCGTCAAAGAAAGCCTGAAATTCTGGCTTAATCCGTTACGCAAACCGCGCGCCGCCAAGATTGTCTGGCGCACCGCAGATCACATCTGGAACTGGGCAGGCGATACCAGCGCCGATTATAACCGCTACAGCAAACGCACCCTGCTCAGCGGCATTATCGCGCCCTCAACGCTTGTCTGGCTCAACGACCATAGCGAAGACATGATAAAAACCAGCGACTTTATCGATGCACGCATTGCCAATGTGATGACGCTTGGTAAAACCATTAACAAATTCAAAAGCCAATAAATGCAAAAACGCACACCGCTCATCATCTTATGCCTCCTGACACTTGGCTTTGCCTCTACCTTCGCGCCGCGACCTGCACACGCGCAAGACAAGGCTGAACAAGGATTATTGCAAAAGCTATTCCCTTCATTAAAGCCGCGCGAAACGTATAACCCATACACCAATCTCAAAGCGCCGTTCGCAGAACCAGAAGTACGCGAACAAGAAGACATCAACTTGTACCGCCAAACAGATGAAGAAAACCAAAAAACACTCCTCAAATTACAAAGCAACCTCACCAGCAGCGCCAAAGCCGTGCCTGTCAACAAACCGCATGCAAACTTACCTGAAATTCGCGACTGGCTCGTCACCGCCGTCAGCGCTGGCCTCACCTTTTCTGATAACAGCAGCGAAGAAATCCAAGACACCCTCAAATATTTTGCGCCAAATGGCCGCAAGGAATACCTGCTTTTTCTGAAAAACAATGGCCTCATCGACATCCTGAAAAGCAAAGGATACCGCGTCAACACCATCTTTCGCGAGCCACCGCTACTCCTGAACGAAACCGAAGCACAAGGGCGCTATAAATGGTCATTCGAAGCCGAGCTTATGACCACCTACCTGCCCATCACCGCCAAGGATTACCGCGCCGCCACCGCGCGCAATGAGAATTTCAGCCTCCGCGTACAAATTACCCGTGCACCAGACGAAGAAAATCCACAAGATGGGTTGCTGATTGAGATCTGGCAGGCTAAAGATAATTAACCCATACAAAGTTTATATTTGATCGACAAGGAGCCCCAATGTCTGAAAACATTGCAAACTTCCCACAAAATGGCGAAGAAGAAACAAACACCCCAGCCGTAGAACCTCGTGATGTTGGCGGCGTCGCTGGACAACGCCTCAAAGCATTCATCGACCGCGTAGAACGCCTAGAAGAAGAGAAAAAAGCCCTCGCCGAAGACATCAAAGAAGTCTACGCCGAAGCAAAAGGCGTTGGTTTTGACGCAAAAACCATTCGCAAAATCGTTTCTTTGCGTAAAATGGAACCTGAAAAACGCAACGAAGAAGAAGAGCTTTTGGATCTTTATAAAACAGCCATCGGCATGATTTAAAGCCATCGACACGGCCACATAACTGGCCGCGAATTTTAAGGACAAAATATAGCAAGAGCATCCCTTACCAATATGCTGTTGCTATTTTTTTTACTGGACTATGATGACACCAATCAACATCGGCCCCATTACAATTGATGCGCCCGTTATGCTTGCGCCCATGTCTGGCATCAGCGACCTACCCTTTCGCAGACTGGTCAAACGCTTTGGCGCGGGGCTGGTTTTTTCTGAAATGATCGCCAGCCGCGAAGCCCTACACGAACATAATAAGTCCCTCAGATCTTCGCATGATAACTATGGCGAAGAGTTTCCTATCGCCGTTCAACTGGCTGGCCACGACCCCGAGATCATGGCCGAAGCCGCAAAACTCAATGAAGACCGCGGCGCGTCTATCATCGATATTAACTTTGGCTGCCCCGTCAAAAAAATCGTAAAAAAACTGGCAGGATCAGCCCTTATGCAACATGAAGAGCTTGCATGCGAGATCATGAAAAAAACCGTTAAGGCCGTCAACATTCCCGTCACGGTTAAAATGCGCCTTGGGTGGGATCACGACAATCTTAACGCGCCGCGCCTTGCCAAAATGGCCGAAGATGTTGGCATCAAAATGGTCACTGTCCACGGCCGCACGCGCCAGCAAATGTATAATGGCACGGCTGATTGGGCTGCGGTCAAGGCCGTGAAAGATGCGGTTAACATCCCCCTAATCGTGAATGGCGATATCCTCTCGCACGATGATGTCGCAACAGCCCTAAAACAATCCGGCGCAGATGGCGTTATGATTGGCCGCGGCGCCTGCGGCAAGCCATGGTTTTTACGCGAAATCATGGACGCCGCTCAAAGCACCCCTCTCAAAGCACCGCCCCAAAGCACAGAACTCACCAACATAATTCTGCAACATTTCGATGATATCATCACCTATTATGGCGAGCGCAAAGGAGTCCCCATCGCCCGCAAACATCTTGGATGGTATGCTGAGGGCACGCACGGCGCAGCCCTTTTTCGCGCCGCTATCAACAAAGAAAAGCATTCAGGCGCAGTCAAAAGTCTAATTTCAGAACATTTCAGCCTTTCTTAATCGACTGTAAACTAATTAAATGCTAATATAAGAATTGAACTGAAAATGAGGTATAAAAACAAAAAGAATGAGGACAATATCCGTCCCTTTTAAAAAATTAACAGCCTTTCTTATTTTTTGTGCCGGGCTATGGACAGCCATGACTGTGACACAACCTGCTCAAGCAGCCTGCATCGGCTTTTACCAAGAAGACCCCATGCAACCTGGCATGACCCAATATGGTGATATTGACTGCGTCATTGATACATTACAAAACATGGGCTTCAGCGCAGACAGCAGCAATCTAGATCCTATCCCGCAACGCGCCTACGCCGAAGAAGGCGACACATTTGCCATCGACACCAGTGGCATGACCTTAACTGAAGATGATATAAGCCTCTGTAATCACTATGATTTCACATGCTCGATCAACGCTCCATCCTCGATCAGCGCACAAGCACGGTGCGTGGGCAATAACAATAACGGCGGCTGGCAAGTCAACCAAAGCAGCACTGGATCATGCTGGAACACCTTAGAAATCTGCCAGTATGATAACTGGGGCGGCGGATGGCAAATCTGCGTTGATATCGATGAAAATGGCACAACTCTAAAGAACTCGCCTTATTCAAACTACGCCTTCAGCGACCAATACAAAGCGCCAAGCGCAGCCATTACCCTCGCCCCCTTTAAAAACAGTAATTACTACGCCGCCAGCTATTCTAAATGCGGTTTTGAAAATGGCATGGGCACGCACCGCCCAGATACGCACAAAGAATACTGCATCTGGGAAGGGAATAACTACTTTCAAGCCGCCAATACATACACACAATACACCCCCACCGAAGGCCGGTTTGAAAATGATACAGATTCAGACTTCTCTGGCATGGGACAGGCCAACGGCATGACAGGCCAAACAGGCGATGACATGTTTGCCCTTGGCCGCGGCGCGGATCTTTTCTTCGAATATATCGATATCAGCAACGATATCAGCACGCCAAATCGCCTCATCCATCTAGAGCGCAGCAACGGCGGTGAAAACCTTGATCTCATGGTTCCTGCTGGCCCAAGAAACGATTTCCGTGATTATTTTGACTTCATCAATAACCCGCCGCCATCCGTATCCATCACAGATGCATGTTACCCCGTGCAAGCAGTGCCAAGCTGCAACGTCGCAGGCGACACCCCATATATCCCGCCTATGCGATGCGGCAGCGCGCCACCCGCAGGAACATGTTCCAAGCCTGAAACAATGTCCGTCAGCATCGCAACCAGCGGCAAGCCCACCGCAACAGGCACCCTGTATAAAGCAGCCGTCTTCCAATACAGCGACGGCAATGATCTAAGCGGACGCACCCTAAACGGCAGCGTCAGCATCGGCAGCGATGTCAGAAACAATATCCTTAGTTGCTCGATCAGCAGTGGCTGCTGCACCACATCCAGCAGCTTCACCGACAGCGAAGGCTACAGCTTCACAACGCAAATGCACGCCTCTGTTAACGCTGATAACGATATCGAAGCCACAATCTCTATGACATGCACCCCGCCACCTTCGGTTGATGGCGTGTGCGGCAATGCAAACGGCAATACATACGATTGGGGTTACTTCAGCAGCGCTGGCCCAGAGGGGACAGATCGCTGCTTACAAGGTGGCACTAATGACATGAACTGGACAGGAAATGCTGCGGAAGGCGGAACATATACGTGGTTCTGCGCAGGATTATACGGTGGCCAGAACTCTGCGACATGCTCAGCGACCATCTCGCCAGAAGAAAGCCCACCTGAATGCGGGACAGCAAGAAGCTCTGATAATTATTTTTCTCCATATCGCAATAATGGAACAACATATTCAGGCACACCGCCAACCGGAACAGAAGCCTGCGGTAATGGATCGCAAGAAAATCTGACTTTCTATAACCAGAACTGGTCATGGCGTTGGGACTGCGTCAACAATAGCGGTGCATCAACATCATGCGAGGTCTTATCACCATGTTACGAGTCAGGCTATGATCCAAGCACTATGGGCGATTGCCAATTACCTGAACCTGCGGACCCAGGCGCATGGACAAATATTGATAACTTTGGCTGTTCTGATGACAACGAACACGGCACTAACGACTGCCCACGCATGGAAGAAGACATCGCAGACGCAGGCTATGATACGCTAGACAGATGTCCAGGCTACAACGACCCAGACGGCGATTCATGCTGGAACTATGGCGAGCAGTGTATATACGAATATGATATGTCATATGGCGCTGGCGGCGATGCCTTCGTTGACGTCACCCGCGTTGAAATCTTTGAGTGCCAATAAATTGTAACGCGCATAATATCACTCAATCATCTTGCTGCTTACGAAAAGTTTGCAAGGCGATATCATCAAACATCTTACTTTCTTTGGCGTCTAGCTCCGCCAAAATTTCAGCCTTGCGCGCAGCGTCAGTGATTTCAATCTTTTTAAATTCGGCGAAGGCATCACGCACGGCCTCGCGCGCGATTTGAATCCGTTGTGCCACAGTTTTCAGCGACTCATCAATATCGTCAATGCGCTCCAGCACAGATTCTTTATAATGCGAAAAATAGGTCAGCATCTCAACGCCCAGTCCCTCAAGACTGGCTTCTTCATGCGCTAAATCATCAAGCATCTTTTGCTTTTGCGCGCGTAGCGTTTCTTCTTGCACGTATAAATCGGCCAAAAATTTCTGACGTTGTTCGACCTCATATTTACGAACGCGAATAAGGGGATCTAAATCAGCCATAACATGCTACCCTTCCCTTAACCGCCGCGCACTGGCGTATAGGACATACCAATAATGCTGGCCAGCGCAGCAAAGCCCTGATCGATCGTGGCGTGATCATCTTTATTTTGAGTTAGAAATTCTTCCAAACGCGGATACAGCGTCAATGCCTCATCCACCGCAGGGTCACTGCCCTTACGGTACGCCCCAAGGCGGATCAATTCGGCCATATCCTCATAGGCCGATATCACTTGCTTGGCCTTGCGGATAATGGCATTTTGCTCCTCATTAAAGACCTTTGGCATCGAACGCGATACAGATTTTAACACATCAATCGCAGGATAACGACCGCGATCTGCGATCGATCGATCCATCACAATATGCCCATCAATAATCCCGCGCACGGCATCGGAAATGGGCTCGTTATGGTCATCCCCTTCCACCAGAACAGAAAACAGACCAGTAATAGCGCCTTGTCCTTCAACGCCCTGCCCTGCACGCTCAAGCAAACGCGCCAGCTCGCCAAACGTTGTCGGCGGATAGCCTTTGGATGTTGGTGGCTCGCCCGCGGACAAGCCGATTTCACGCTGCGCCATGGCAAAGCGCGTCACCGAATCCATCAGGCATAAAACCTGCTTGCCGTGATCACGAAAATATTCGGACACTGCCAATGTTGTGTATGCTGCCTGACGGCGCATCAAGGCAGGCTCATCCCCCGTTGCGACAATCACGACCGAACGTGCAAGACCTTCTTCGCCAAGATCGTCCTCGATAAATTCCTGCACCTCGCGGCCACGTTCGCCCACCAGACCAATCACTGAAATATCGGCGTTCGTATAACGCGCCATCATCGACAGCAAAACCGACTTACCAACGCCAGAGCCTGCAAAAATGCCCATGCGTTGCCCCTCGCAGGTGGCTTGAAAACTGTTGACCACGCGCACGCCTAAATCCAGTTGTGCGCCCAGCCTTTTGCGCGCATGCGGCGCAGGCGGTTTATTCTTCAATGGCACAGGATAGCCGCCCTTTGGCAAAGGCCCTTTCCCGTCAATCGGCTGCCCCAGCGCATTGATCACGCGCCCTAACCAGCGCTCGTCAGGTAAAATCACACTTTGCGTTTTCTGCAATACCGCCTTACAGCCCAAACCAACACCTTCCAAAGTGCCAAACGGCATCAAAAGCGCATGCCCATCACGAAAACCAATCACTTCACACGGAATATCATCAGGCGCGCCTGCATGATCGGGGCGCAAATGCACGATCGAACCAATCGAAATACCGCTTCCAAAGCCAGCAATTTCAACCAGCAACCCTAAAACCTTGGTCACACGGCCGTAAATTTCCTGAACGTCTAGCTGCTCAATCGCAGCCGCAGTCATGTCAACAAGGCGATCCATTCTCCTAAAATACTGCGATTACCGCATTTTTACAAACAAAAGGATTTGTTAACCTTTATTAATTTTGTTAAAATATATTAACGAAGGTTAATTTTACCTCGATTTTTATACAAATTCACACAAGGGACCCATCCAATGCGCGTATTATTAGTCGAAGACGACAGCTCTACCGCCAAAGCAATCGAGCTTATGCTCAAATCAGAAGGTTACATCATCGACGCCACAGATCTGGGCGAAGACGGTATTGATTTGGGTAAAATCTACGAATACGACATCATCATCTTGGACTTGATGTTGCCTGATATGGACGGCTATGAAGTTCTAAAAGCTCTGCGCGATGCAAAAATTGAAACGCCTGTTCTGATCTTGTCTGGCCTATCTGAACTTGATAACAAAATCAAAGGCCTAGGCTTTGGCGCAGATGATTACCTGACCAAACCATTCGACAAGCGTGAGCTGATCGCGCGCATTCAAGCCATTGTTCGCCGCAGTCAAGGACACTCACAAAGCATCATCGAAACAGGCAAAGTCAAAGTCAACTTGGACAGCCGCACCGTTGAAGTTGACGGCAAGCCACTACACCTTACTGGCAAAGAGTACAGCATCCTTGAACTGCTTTCGCTGCGCAAAGGATCAACCCTGACCAAAGAAATGTTCCTTAACCACCTTTACGGCGGCATGGACGAACCAGAAGTTAAAATCATCGATGTTTTCATTTGTAAATTGCGCAAGAAAATCGCTGATATGACCGAAGGGTCAAACTACATCGAAACGGTTTGGGGACGCGGGTATGTTCTGCGCGATCCTGAGGCAGAAAAAGCCAAAACCGCCGCAGCGAAGTAAATCATCACAAACATAACAACCGCAACAACCAAACGAGCATCCTTATGTTGACAGTGCCAACACTTCTCACTCTTGCCCGCTTGGTTGTTTTACCTTTGCTACTATGGCTGTTGTTTATCGGGCATGTTTGGGCCGCGCTTGGCTTATACATTCTTGGCGCCATCACCGACTTTCTGGATGGCTATCTCGCCCGTAAATTAAACCAAATCACGGCCTTTGGCACATTCCTAGACCCGATTGCCGATAAGGTTTACGTCTGCGCATTATTCATTGCACTGGTTGCCACAGGGCAAATTGCTGGCCTATCACTGGCTGCCGTCATCATCATCTTATCGCGTGAATTTCTGGTTTCAGGCCTGCGCGAATATCTTGGCCCCAAGAATGTACAACTGCCCGTCAGTAAGCTCGCCAAATGGAAGACTGCCGCACAAATGGTTGCTACCGCTTTTCTTATCGTCGCTGGCAGCGCACCTTTCGCCGCCGAAATTGGTACGCTGTTATTATGGATTGCCGCTGCGCTGACCGTTATCACAGGCACGGCGTACATGAAAACTGGCCTATCCCATATGGACAGCGCATCTTAACCTAAGGGCTCGCCATGGATATCTATCCTTACCTTCGCCCATACTTGACATCGCTTCCGCCTGAAACAGCGCACAAAGCCACATTAAAAATGATCAAATGGGGACTAACCCACCGCCCCAAAGCCAAACCACCAGAACACCTGCAAAGTCATGTATTTGGCCTTAAATTCCCATCCCCCATTGGCATCGCTGCTGGATACGATCCTAACGGTGACATCATCAACGCCGCCTTTCAAATGGGATGCGGCTTTACCGAAATCGGCACAATCACGCCTAAACCACAAGAGGGCAACCTACCCCCGCGCATCTTCATCGACCACGATGAGCGCTGCATCATAGATGCTAGCGGCGCGCCATCGGCGGGTGCACGCGCCGTTAAAAACAACATAACAGCCTTTTTAAACGGCAAACATCGCCCAGGCGGCATTATCGGCATCAATATCGCCCCAAATCATCGCAGCCAAGATCCCATCAAAGACTATCGCGCATTAATAACAATGCTCGGGCCGCTTGCAGATTATATCTGTATCAACATCAAGCCCCCAAAAACCTCTCGCATCAAAGGATTGCAATCTTCTGATGCCTTGCCCGATCTGTTAAACACACTTACAAAATTCTTAACGCAAAGCTGCGGCCATTATCCTCCGCCGCTCTTACTTAAGCTCTCACCTGACTTAAACGATCAACAGCTCAGCCATATTTTACAGTGCGCCGCAGACCATAAAATCAGCGGCCTCATTGTGACAAGCGGCACAAGCACGCGCCCGCAATCAACGCCACAAACGCTCATCCGCCATTCAGGCAATCTCTGCGGCGCGGCGCTCCAAACTCTATCCACACAAATGATCAAAAAGATTTACAGCCAAACACAAGGCAGTATCCCCTTAATTGCAAGTGGCGGCATCCTAAGCCCTGAGGATGCTTACGCCCGCATCCGTGCAGGCGCCAGCCTTATCCAAATATATTCCGCCATGACCTTTCATGGCCCAAAGCACACTGATTATGTAAACAATTACTTGGCAGAGCAATTAAAACGTGATAATATCCAAAACATCACACAAGCTATTGGAATAGACACCCGCAAATAAGCCCTTAACGCTTAGGCGCGGCACTGCATAAGGTGCGCAACACGACAATGAAACAAAAAAAAACACTGTTTAGACGCTTCAAAGACGCCCTACAAAACACTTTAATATCATACAAAAAGCCAATTATAGCCACTTTATACACTAGCGCATGCGCGGCTTGCTTTTTAATGCTCCCCCCTACGGCCGCAGCAATTTCATGCGGCATCATCGGCCTGGGTTATTACGCCGCGCTCGAGCGCAAACGACGCCTATACTGGGAACAAACCTTAAACTTCAAACTTATGCATATGAACAAATGCCAGGACAAAATGATGGACGCACTTTCTATGGCCAAAGCCATGGGAAATAGCGCACCTCTGCGCGTAAAGCCATCTGACATCCCTGCGCCGATTGACGCGGCGCGCCGACCGCTCACGCGCAATTCACGTCGTTACGACCAAATTGTCTGCAATGAGGACATCATCATGGAAGATGCCGACCGCGACATTCGCGCAACAAGACCCGTGCAAAACAATGCGCCAAGCACTAGCGACACACTAAAGCCTGCAAAGACGCTGCGTTTTGATCAAATCGTACCCAAGAAAAAATCAAGCAAAACGATCAAACCCGCAGACAATATTTATTATTCGCCATCTTTGATCAAAGAGTTCATTGAAAACGCGCTTAAAAAGCAAAAAATTCAAATCATGCAGCAACCCATCATGGAACTGCCACAACGCAGCGCCCGTTTTTACATTCTACGCGCAGCGATCGAAACATATGGCGGACAATATCTCAGCGATAATCAATACATGGATGTCGCCATGGAAAACAGCCTCAGCGGTAAAATCACGACAATGTTGCTCAACCACACGATCAACAAAATCACACATGGATCGACAATCAATTACGTCATCCCGATCAATAGCCAGATTTTACAAAGCACTTCATTTATGAACACGCTGCTTGCCTTCCATAAAAGTCATGGCGAACAAGCTAAGCAACTGACTTTCGCATTTAAACACGACGATTACGAAAACATGTCACCGCACAACCTGCAAATCATGCGTGCGCTAACGCGCCTACAGTGCAGCTTTATGCTTACAAACCTCAAAAGCACTGATGATCTTGATATCGACCTTATGCATAAGATGAATATCAAGATGCTATCTATTCCAGCAAGTTACGTGGCAGAGAAAATCAAAACACCCGAAGGGTTCCATCACGTTTTGGATATGCGCCGTACGCTCGAAAGCCAAAGCCTGCGCGTCGTCGTCCGCGGCATCGACAGTGAAGAAATGTTAGAAGCATTTGCAAGCTTTGCGCCGCGCTACGTTGAAGGTGAATATTTCTCACAAAGCAACGCAAGCGCACAAACACATCAGCCCATGCTCTACGCCAGCTAACGCAAGACTTACTCTGCGCTCGCCGCTCGCAGCATTGCATCACGCTTGCGCTTTAACGCGACCACACCGCCCAAACAAAGCACGGCAAGTCCCAAGCAATAAACAATATTATAATTCGCCATCGTCAGGCCAAACACAGGGTCAATCCATGACGGCTTTTTACAACTTGTCACCTGCGCTGTACTAATCATCTCCATCAACGATTGCACAGACGCGCCTGGCGCATCAAAATCAAATGACACTTTGCACCCTGCGGTTTCCTCGAACCAGCCTTGCTCAACCCCCGTATGATAAAAGGCCAAACCTGAATTGACCAGCATCGCAAGCCCCGCCGCGCCCATCGCGCCCATTTGACCAGGACGCCAAAACAGCCCAACTGCCGCAAAAATCGCCGCGACTACAAAAGGAATGCGCTGATAAATGCACATTTGGCACGGCTGAAGATTGTACGCAAGCTGCGCGATCAAGGCCATTGCCAAGGCAAACAAACTGGCAAACAACGTCCCTGCCAAAACAACGCGCGACGAAAAAAGAAACTTACACATATAATTATCCTGATAAGAGTGATTTGATAAAATCTTTGACGATATCCAGCCCCTCAAGACCAAACACAACGAAAGACACTGTTAATATAGTAACCCAGGCCATCCCAATCAAGCCGCCCAGAAAAACAGCCACGCCATCACGCATCAAAACGCCCAGCGCCATAACCGCAATACCAAAGCTTGGCACCGTATTCGTCAGCGGCAGCGGCACAGTAACGCTCAGCGCCATAATAAAACCAAACAAACCCGTTAAAACCTGCCCGCCGCGACCTGTCAAAACAACCAACCGAGGCCGCGTTAAAGCCTCCATCTTGCGTAAAAACGGCACAACCCGCGCCAGCAAACCGATTAAAGCCTGCCGCGAAAAAGATTTGCGTAAAATAAAATCTGGCAACCAAATAAGATGCCGACCTAAGGCCTGCTGCGCCGTTAAAAACAAAAGCGGCAAGGCCAAAATCACATTTAAAACAGGCGGCACAGGCACAGGCAGTGCCATAGGCAGCGCAAAAAACAATAAAACAACGCCAAACCCGCGCTCATGAAACGCAGACACGACATCACGCACCGCAATGTCATCATTTTTTTGCGTCAAAAGATTATCGGTAAAATCTTGTATTAATTGCGCAATCGAGCGCACACCAAGCATTTCTGTACTCATAAATGCCAGTGTTACACACGCACCGCCATCACAACAGTAAAAATTACTTGATTCCCCCATTTAAAGTGATTAGAAACATGCCTAGCACAGGAAACAGATTGCCCCTGTGGCGGAATTGGTAGACGCGCCGGATTCAAAATCCGGTTCTTTCGGGAGTGTGAGTTCGAGTCTCACCGGGGGCACCACCTCATTTTGAGGTGGTGAAATTTCATCTAAAGCCTTGAAAGGCAAAGAGAAATTCGGTGTTCTAGCACCCTCATTCCGGTGGTAGGCCCAAGGTTCTGCGAAGGCGAGCTTTAGCACTGCTCTTTTGTCCTCCAGGCGCTCAGATTCCCAGAGTTTGCGCGGGTTCGCCAGAAAATCCAGCGAAGTTCTAGCGATACTCTCAAGTGAGCGCAGTGGTTGGGCTGTGGCATTAATTTGCCCTTCCGTAATTAGCTTCTCTTTCTCCAGTTGTGCCAGCCGTTTGGTCAGGTTCTGACGCACGATATCGCTGTTTGCATCAATCATCATATCGATGACTTTTTCTATTTTCTGCTCAATCTCTGCCAGTGTTTTCTGGTGCTCTTTTTCCTGCGTGCTCTGGATTTCCTCGCGCTTGTTCCATTGATCCTTGAGCATCGCCATTGCCAAAGCGAAGACTTCTTTCGACGGGGTCATGTGCTTCAGTACGGTTTCAAAAGCGCCTTCCAGATCCGCGCGGCGTATAGACTTACCATAGCTGTCGCAGCGGCGCTGCTGACATACATAATATGGATGATACTTGGTTTTGCCTTTAGTGAAGCTGGCTGTATAAGGATGGCCACAGTCACCGCACACGACAAAGCCACGCAGCGGAAATTCTTTGTTGAGGTCTTTGCGGGTCGGCACTAACGGTTTGCCGTTCAGGCGTTCCTGATTTTTGCGGTAGGTCTCCAGGCTGATCAGCGGTTCGTGTTGCCCTTTGCGAAAGCTGATACCCCAGCGTTCGTGTTCGACATACCCTGCATAAGCTGGATGCTTCAGCAAATCTGCGGTACGCTTTTTGGCAATCTGGCCTTTGGCATTCTTAGGAATGCACTCGCAGCCCTCCAGATAGCGACGCATTTCAGCCTGTGTCTGAAAACGCCCAGAGGCAAAGCCTTCCAAGGCCTCTTTAATGACGCTGGCATAAGGTTCGTTCAGCACCAGCAGCTTGCCGTGATGCCCGACCTTCTCATAGCGGTAGCCAATCGGTGCATGAAACACGAAATAGCCCTGTTCCAGGCGGGCGCACATCTTCTGTACAGTCTGGCGACCGTTCTGCTCGCGCTCCAGCTGTCCCTGCGCGGCGTGGATGATCTCCACGAACTTGCCTTCGGGTGTGTCTTCAAAGCGGAAGTTCAGGCATTCAATGCGGGCGTTATAACGATCCATCTGCGCTCTGAGCTGTAAATGAAACAGCGTGTCGCGGGCAAAGCGTTTGAGGTCGTCGAAGATCACCACGTAATCCGTGGTGCGACGACGGCGCAGATACTCCAGCAGCGCTACCATGCCTTTACGCTTCAGGAAATCACCACCGCCAGATACGTCGTCGGTAAAGACCTTTTCAACCACATAGCCGTGCTGTTCCGCGTAGCGGCGGCAACGATGCTCCTGACTATCGAGCCCCGAGCCGTCGATAGTTTGCTTCAGAGAGGAAACCCTACAGTATATCCACCTCCATTCTTTCTCAAATCATAATGCTATATGTGGTTGATGTATATGTCAACCTTCCTGCCGGTAAAATAACTCATCTTCGGGAAGCCCTGCTGGTTGGGGGAAGTTGTTCACATATACCCGAAATAATAGCCTCGGCTCGTCAACTGCCTTAAGCGACTTTAGTGCCTTTCTGCCGTGTAGGCATCGTCTGTTGTTAAAAACCAGTGTTTCTCCTGGTTTCAGAATGATGTTTTCTCCCAAGTCGATGTTCTCAAGAAGTTTGTAAAGGGTGGTATAAACCTCTGCTCCTTCCAGTGAGCTTGGTAGGCACTTCTCCCACCTCATTAAATCTACACCATTGTTAGAAAAGACAATCGGTTTTGATTTGTATTTCTTGATTGGTTTAACGGAGTCTGGGCTTTGAAATGAGAACCAATTTTTTTTAAGGAAATTGAAAGAGTTTCCCATCTTTTCTTTAATAATATCGATATCTAAAACGAATGTACCAACTTTTTCCGAGTTGCGAATACATGTGAGCGCCAAGTAGTCAGGTGCTCTGCATTTGTTGGCATGATTTGTCTCTTCTGAGAATCTTAAATATCCCATATCACTATGATAGGGAAGGTATTTAGCACCTTGGCTGCCAACTTGATCAGTTATCTTGGGGGTAACCTCTCGTAGGTAATCCTGAAGCTGTCGCTCGATCCGTTTGCGCTCTTCAACTTCGCGCTCAGCCTTTTCTTTGGCCTCGATCAAATGCACACTGTCGCGCAATTGCTCTTGCAGGGCATTAAGCTGATATTCCTTTTCCTCGAGCATCCCCATAGCATCACGACATAAGCATCCGGATCAATTTCAAAGATCTTCTTTAACACCGCGTGACCAGATACATCTGGCAAACCAATATCTAAAAACAGAATATCTGGTGCCTTTTTGGCATACATCATCACCGCGCCAAAACCGTCTTGCGCCATTGACAAATTATATTTGCCTGCAATCGCATTTTTAACCAATTTCTGCGTAAACATATCGTCTTCAACGACAAGAACCTCAACATGCGTACGGTCTTCGCGGCGCTCTGCTAATGTTTCAATTAAGCTTGTTTCAACATCCATGCGCAAAACACGCTGTTGATTACGAAAGGCCTCTTTAACGGCTTCTTCCTTACGGACTTCGCTTTTAAGGTCTAAATAAGATTGGATTTTGTAATCACAAATTGCTTTTAACTTTGGCCACTCCACGGCGATCTCATACAAAAACGCCGCTTTTTCATTCAAGAAAACGCGGGTTTTATCATCAATATCTTTTCTGTTTGTCGCAAAGGCCTGCACAAATTGCTCAACTTGCTTGAACGTTAAAAACCGCGCCACAATAAACAAATCACCATCGTGACACTTAAATATCATGCCTAAAGGATCATCAAATTTTTCACGTGCTAATTCTACTAATGAGGCAATCAGCCCATCTTTCGTATCATCATCACATGGCAAACAACTGGTTTTAATATGCGCACAACGGTAACAAGTTTTGTCATACCAATGCTTTTTCAAAACCAATGCCAGGCCTCTTTCTACATTTTGACGAACGACTTGCATGTGCACACTCCTTAACGCTTAAAACTTACTTTTGGCTACCGCTAGCCAGCACTGCACCGCGCAGCGCCTACTTTCTTTATGCTTTATCAAATGAAATTGAACATACATCGCCGCCAGGAATATTCTGGCACTGCGCGAAGAATGTCATATCCGATAGCGCCGGCACACAAAGCGCCGCCACCAAAATCAACAAAGGAATAAAGAACATAAAAATCTCAACCGATGAAAAATGCACATTCTTTTGTGTGCGTGTTTCCATCATATGAAGATCAATAATCTGGCACCGACCGTATGAGTTTTTAATCTGTTGCATGATACGTCCCTTCCCTAAATGATCGTGCAATATTTTTTCGTTTCTTATTATTTTACATATTACGTAGCAACGGGCGTGCCAAATTTTTATTTTTTATTTATCAATAACTTAACAACATAAGGGATAAAGATATTCTCAAAATAAAACGTTTCAATTTAAGATTTATTCTCAAAATGAAACGTTTTTACAGATAAACGGACAGGTCAATGAGGCACATTACATTGATGGAATGCACTCATACATATCGGGCAAGTCATTCTCGATCAAAACCAAATCGCCATCTTGACGGTTTTTCTCAAGCCATTCTGACGCCTCTTTAAAGGACTGCACTTCAATCAACGTCTTACCTGATGCTTTATAGGCATTCACAAAACTGCCAATACGCTCTGGCTTAATCACAACAGCGATATCACAAATCTGCCCCGCATATTCACCAATTTGCGCATGCGCTTCATCATGCGCGATGCCAAGCTCGATCATGCCAGGCGTAATCAAAATTTTACGTCCGCTGCTTTGCATCAAGACCATCAAGTCCAGCGCAGATCTGAACCCAAGCGGATTTGAATTATATGAATCATCAATCAACACATAGCCAGCCTCTTTATTAGGCTTAACCTCTAGGCGGTGTGAAATTTGCGGCACAGTCTGCAGTGCAAGCTGAATAGCGCCAATATCAACGCCTAATTCTAACGCTGTCACCGCCGCCATTACCACGTTATGACCGTGATGAAGACCATAGATTGGCGGGTTCAAGTTATACGTTTTTCCATCAACGCTGAATTTAATATCCAAGCCTTTTGGCTGCTGCGTAACCTCAATGATGTGCACATCGCCTTGCTCAAGATAGTTAATATCTTTTTGCTTATGACGGTCAATCGCCGGGGGGTCACCACAAACGACAAAGCGATCAGGCTGATCAAGCTTCATGCCGCGTACATAAGAAAAGCGAAGCGTGCGCTCGTGAATAATAACTTTACCTGTTTCTTTTTGCATGACCGCTTCGGCCAGCTCAAACTTGGCGCGCGCCACTGTTTCCAGTGATTTGAAACGTTCATAATGCGCATGACCAATGGTGGTGACGATGCCAAAATCAGGCGGCGTAAGCTCGCAAAGCGAGGCAATCGATCCAACCCCATACGCCCCCATTTCCACAACGAAGTACTTGTGATCTGGCGTTAACTGCTCACGGACAATGCGCGTAATGCCCATCGGCGTGTTAACACTGCCCGGCGTCACCAATGTTGGTCCTTGCGTATTGAGAATATGCCCTAAAATATGTTTAACAGATGTCTTACCGAATGACCCCGTCACGCCAATCACAATCGGCGATAGATCATGCATCTTTTGACGTGCTTCATTCCAATACACTTTTTGAATAACAGATTCAAAAGGCGCCAGCGCCGCATTCACCCAAATCAAAACAAATGGAATCAGTTGAATTGCAATAATCCAAGGCCAAGCAACCGTATTATAAGGAAATTCAAAGACAAAACACCACGCCGACAAAACCGCCATAACACCCAGTGTCGGGAAGAAAACGCGCTTTGCGCGATCCGTTTCAACCAATTTTTTCTTTTGGCTTTTGCGTGGATCTTTCTCAAGATAAATCGTAATCGTAATGCAGATAAAGGCCAAAAACGCCATAAAGAACGAGGGCACATACATCCAAACTACCGACAAAACCGCCAGCGCCAGCGATAGCTTTTTATCAAAGGCCTTATGTTCAAAAATCCATTTATTCAGGCGTTTGCTGTCGTAATCTTCCTGCTGAAGAACATGCAAATACGTCATAATACGCTTTGCGGCCAAGGTAATAAACACGAGGTAAATCAGTGTAATACTGGCGGTTTCAACCATATTCATTTATCTATCCATCCAGATTTTGCACAAAATATTTAATGCGCTGCGCCACTTGATGGCGCCCAGTTTCATTCAGAACACTATAATGGTCTTGCCCTGAAAGGGAAACCAGTTCCGAGTCTTTTATCAACTGATTAAATTGCAGCCCCACATCAGGCGGCGTTTCTGCATCATTCTCGCCATAGATCAATAAAACAGGGCATTGAATGCGCGCAGCCTCATCCGAAAGATGCTCATTCACAACGCTTACCAGCACGCCGCGCATCGCGCCAGCATTTTGATAATCCGAACTGCCTATTTTACTAGCCCCCTGAATCGATTCAATTAAATCAGACAAAAACGGCCAGCGCTTAAGCCACTTTCCAAGTTTATAGGTATAAATCTTTGTTTTTAGAATCATTTTTTGCCACGCACTGCGCTTACGCTTCAGCCCAGCGCCCGCCACAAAAACCATCCCTGCCATCATATCAGGATACAGCGCACCAAGCTGCGTCCCAACGCGCGCGCCAAACGAATGACCAACCCAAATGACAGGCGCGCCGCCCGCAACGCTGCGGATCAATTCGGATAATGCATGCGCGTAATCGCCACTACCCCAGCTTTGCTCAATCGTATCAAACGGCACAGGCGAACGGCCAAAACCAGGAAAATCAACTGCAATATGCGTCGCCACACCTGATAAAGCAGCCACCAAACCATCAAAGCTACGATGATCCTGCCCCCATCCGTGCCCCCACACAACAATGGGCGCTTCACCTAAAGGCTTACCACTTTGCGTATAAAAAATTTCACAACGCTCACTTTTGAAACTGTGCAAGGATCAAGCTTTCTATCAGTCTATGTCTTTAAATCAGATCGTGAAGTGACTATAAAAAAAGATACAGGCAAAGCCAAGTGACGATTAACACGCGACGAGTAAAAAGAGAAAAACAATGCCCGCACCACAAACAAAACAAACCATTGCCATTTTCTACGGCGGCCCATCCCCTGAACACGATGTCAGCGTTGTTACAGCCCTACAAATCGCAAGTGCAATCGATTCGGCGCGTTTTGAAACCTTATTGGTTTATATTGCCCCAAATGGGCGCTGGTATATCGGCGATGCATTGAACCAGCGCAAAAACTATCTCTTCGATGTGCAAGCGATCAAGGCGCTAACCCCTGTCACACTGGACACCAATCGCACAGACGGGATGCAGCGCGCTGGACGTCTTCTGACGATGCCATCTGGCCTGTTTGCAAAACCAAAAACAATCACATTTGATGTTGCCCTGCCCGCCTTTCACGGCCTTTACGGCGAAGATGGCAACATTCAAGGCCTCTTTGAATTTGCATCCATCCCTTATGCCGGTATGCGCACCATGATGGCGGCAACCCTGATGGACAAAGCCGCCACAAAATACATCCTTGCAGGCACAGACATTGACGCCTTGCCCTGCGCCGAGATCAAGCGCCCCAACCAAGGCACAATTGTCGCGCCCGATATTATCGAGACCGCCGCAAAAGAGGCAGGCATCTCATTCCCATGCATTTTAAAACCAACCCACCTTGGAAGCTCTATCGGCGTTGCCAAAGTCAACACACCCGCCGAAGCCAGCGCATGCCTGCCCGCAATTTTTGCCATGGACGATTCTGCAATCCTAGAACCGTTTGTTGAAAACCTTGTAGAATACAACGTCGCAGTCAGCCGCTTTAACGGCGACATCCAACTATCAGCCATTGAACGCCCCAAAAGCACGGATGAACTTTTAGACTTCAAACAAAAATACCTCTCAGGCGGCGCGGGCAAAGGCGGCGACAAAATGGGCGGACAAAAAAATCCAGGGCAAATCTCGCAAGGGATGCTTTCACTAACACGTGACCTCAACCCCGACATGCCTGCAGACGTTGAAGTAAAAATCAAAAAATGGGCAACAGAACTGTTTGAAAAGCTCCCTTGCACGGGCGCACCGCGCATCGACTTTATCGGCAATAGTAAAACTGGTGATATCTGGCTGAACGAGGTCAACCCGTTCCCTGGGTCAATTGGTTACTTCCTATGGGAAGCCGCGCCCGATAACCCGCTCTTGTTTACCGAGCTTCTCTCCGCCCTGATTGACGAAGCCATGGCCGAGCATAAGAAAAAGCGCCTGCCAAAAGACCCCGTGCCCAAAGATGCACGCCTCTTGAAACGCTCCCTATCCGAAGGATAATCACCCATGCCGCCAAAGCGCAAAGCCAAACGCAAATCACCCAGCTATGTCGCGCCCAAACGCCGTAAAGGCTTTTTGGCTGTTGCACTGCCGTGGTTAAAACGTTTTGGCCTTGTCATCGGCGGTCTTATCCTGATCACATGGCTTGGCGCATGGTTTGTCCTGACCGGCACCGCAGCGCGCACCGCAAACTGGAGCAAATCACAAATCATCGCCGCAACGGCAAATGCTGGCTTTAAAATCGAAAACCTCCTCGTTGAAGGACGCGTTAACACCGACCCCGCACTGATGATGGCGTTACTCAACATCCAAACCGGCGACCCCTTATTTGGCATCAACCCGCAAGAAGCCAAAACATTACTAGAAGAAACAAAATGGATCCGCGCCGCACATATCCAGCGCCGCTTGCCCGATACGCTCTATATTAAATTATACGAACGCACGCCCATTGCCTTATGGAACTATAACGGCGAAACAACATTACTGGATGACGCAGGCAAGCCGCTGCGCGTTGATGACCTCGCCGCTTTCAGCGCCCTCATCACCCTAAAGGGCAAAGGCGCAAACGAAGTCGCCACCGACCTGATCCAAACCCTTTTGAACGAACCTGATTTATCCCCCATCATCACCAGCGCCACCCGCCAAGGACAGCGCAGATGGGACATCACAACCAAAGACGGCATCACAATCAAATTGCCCGAAGACGACAAAGTTCCACACGCACTGCGCCGCGTGATTGATGCGCAAACCAATGATAAAATCCTCGACAACGCCGACATAGAAAGCCTCGACCTGCGCTTTGAAGACAAAATAATCATCCGCACAAAACCCGGAAGCGTTATTGACTATAAGAACGGAGTCAGTGATAACAAGAAACAGACACGCAATTCCGAAGGAGCCGCCTAATCGTGAAGCCTCAATACGCCCCAAAAGGCAGCCTTATCGCCGCCCTTGATATTGGTTCGTTTAAAACGGCCTGCTTTCTGGCGCGCACAACCGATGACGAAGGCAACTTTGAAATCCTTGGCGTAGGCCATCAAAAATCCGAAGGCGTCAAAAACGGCATGATCATCGACATGGATAGCGCCGAAACCGTCATCCGCAAGGCCGTCCACGCCGCCGAACACATGGCCAAAGAACACACAAAAGGCTATCCGCTGCGCGAAGTTGTCGTCAACATGCCCGCGACGCAGACACGATCTTACGGACGCACCATTGATATTCAGGTCAACGGCCACGACATCACAGACCGCGATTTGCACTCTGCCCTGACCCGCGCACAAGATGACATCCTCGATTTCGAGCAAAACACATCCCCCAGCGCACAAGGCGACCAAATCCTTGGCGCGCGCCGAGACCTGATCCACACCATTCCTGTAGGATACCGCATCGACGGCCACGGCGGCATTACCGATCCCGTAGGCATGAACGGCGAGATCCTCAGCGCCGACATCCACGTTATCAGCGCCGATCAAGGCACCCTAAAAAATCTCAGCCACTGCACAGGTCAGTCACATCTTGATATCTCTGCCTTTTGCAGCCCACCATACGCCGCTGGCCTTGCCTCCCTTGTCGAAGATGAAATGGATTTAGGCTGCACGATTATTGATATCGGCGCTGGCGTCACATCATTTGCAGTGTTCCACTCTGGCCATATGATCTACAGCGACGCAATCCCCGTCGGTGGCCAGCACGTCACAAACGACATCGCAACTGGCCTGACAACATCTTTGCACGATGCCGAGCGCCTCAAGATCCTTTACGGCAATGCGATTGCATCAGACCTTGATGAAACCGAACTGATCGACGTGCCGCGCCTTGGCGAAACAGATCGCCGAGATCCCAACCACGTGCCAAGATCACTACTCATCGGGATTATCCAACCACGCCTCGAAGAAGTTTTCGAATTGGTGCGCGCCCGCCTGAACGATAGCGGCCTTGGTCAAACCTTAGGGCGCCGCGTTGTCCTCACAGGTGGAACCAGCCAAATGTCAGGCATTCGCGATCTTGCAAACCATGTTTTGGATAAACAAGTGCGCATTGGTCGCCCTATTCGCTGCCCCGGTCTTCCTGATGCAGTCGACGACCCTGCCTTCGCCTGTACCGCAGGGATGCTGACCTACGCGGCCGCGCACACACACGAAATTTCCGGCAACCTGACAAAATCAATGTCTGCCGAGAACATCTTCCAGTCGATAAAACTATGGCTCAAAGATAATTGGTAAAAGTTATCCACAGGATTTCGTGCATAAATCTTGGGAAAAACTGTGCCTAAATCTGTGAACAACGCCCCATACGACAAAAACGAAAACCGAGTCAAAAGAATCGCTTAGCGCGGCTTTCGGAAAAACACCCCTGCCAAACACCCTGCATTTTATGCACATATACACATGTCAAAAGCTTGTGAGTTTATAGTTTTTTATCTTTTTTCCTCTTTTCACAGCCCCCCGAATTCCCTTAGACTTGTTTTCAGTTAATTCCAAGGGGGTCGCGCTCTGACCGCCGAAAATTCAAATTTTAAAATCTTAGACCGTAAGAGGCCATCGCATGATCAATGTCAAAATGCAGCAATCTGAAACTGTGAACTCACTCTCGCCCAAAATTACTGTTATCGGTGTTGGCGGTGCAGGTGGAAACGCTGTAAACAATATGATCGCCTCAAACCTTGAAGGGTGCGAATTCCTTGTCTGCAACACAGACGCCCAAGCACTTGAGCATTCACTTTGCGAAAACAAAATTCAACTTGGCACAAACGTCACTGGCGGCCTAGGCGCAGGATCTAAACCAGAGGTTGGTCAAGCCGCTGCAGAAGAGTCACTGGAAGAAGTTTTAGAATATCTTGACGGCGCAAATATGGCCTTCGTTACCGCAGGTATGGGCGGCGGTACAGGCACGGGCGCAGCGCCAGTTATCGCCAAAGCCTGCCGCGAGCGTGGCATCCTGACTGTTGGCGTTGTCACAAAACCTTTCCATTTTGAAGGCTCTCACCGCATGAAAATGGCCGAGGCCGGCCTGAAGGAAATGCAAAACTATGTCGACACACTGATCGTCATTCCTAACCAAAATCTTTTCCGCGTTGCCAACGAAAAAACAACATTCGCTGATGGCTTTAAAATGGCGGACAGCGTCTTGCAATCAGGCGTGCGCGGCGTAACGGACCTCATGGTTCGCCCTGGCCTTGTAAACTTGGACTTTGCCGACATTCGCACTGCGATGCTTGAAATGGGCAAGGCGATGATGGGTACAGGCGAAGCAACTGGCGAAAAACGCGCCATCGAAGCCGCCGAAGCCGCCATCAACAACCCACTTCTTGACGATGTAACAATGAAAGGCGCACGCGGCGTTATCATCAACGTGACAGGCGGCATGGACATGACATTGTTCGAAGCAGACGAAGCCTGCAACCGTATCCGTGATGAAGTTGACCCGAACGCAAACATCATCTTTGGTGCGACATTCGATGAAAAGATGGAAGGCACAATGCGCGTATCTATCGTTGCCACAGGCATCGAACGCGAAGCCGACAGCCGCATGGGCGGTGGATCAGGCAAGACAATGCTTGAACGCGCAACGCCAATGCACGATGGCGACGCGCCAAGCGAAGACAAAGCCCCTGAAGACATGGGATCAAGCGCACCTGCACGCACATATAAAACAGGCGTTGATAACCTGCGCGGCATCACAGCCCCAGTAAAGCCTGCCGCAACAACTGCGCCGCGGCCAAGCGAAACGCCCGCGCCAGCCGCACCTGAAGAAGCCTCTTCAGACCTGTTCGAAGGCACAAAAGCATCAATGCCCGCACCTGAAGCAGCGCCAGCAACAAGCGCCGCACCATCAAAACCTGTGCGCGGAACACGTTATAAAGATGCGTTCATCCCGCCGCAGCCTGTCATGGTTGAAGGCAAAGAGCACGCACCGCTGACAATGCCAAACGCACAAACGCCTATGGCACCGCCAATGCAAAAACATATGGCCGAAGCACCTGCCGCAGCCGCAGCGCCAAGCAGCCCTACACCATCATCAATGGCAGCGCCGCAAAAAGCGCCTGGTTTAGTCCTCAACCCGCCGCGTAAAAGTGCCGCTGGTCAAGCCGCTGCAGGCGCGATGAGCAAAACACAATCATTCTTTGAACGCTTGGCCGGTTCTGTGCAAGAACGCCTCACTGGCGCCAGCCACGAAGACGCAGCGCACAACGAACAACAACACATGCCGCGCAGAACAATGTCATCACCTTCACTAGGGTCATCAAGCCCTGCGCCTACAAAAACAGCCGTCGGCGCACCCGCGCAAGGTCAACTGAACATCGACGCGCCTGCTGCCCCGCCAGCACCGCGCAACGAAGATGACTTGGACATCCCTGCATTCTTGCGCCGCCAAGCAAACTAAGACTTCATAAAAATAACGCTTTAATAGAAAAAGAGCCCCTCAATCGAGAGGCTCTTTTTTTAAGCTCTATCTGCAAACAGTAGCGGAGCGCCGCCTAAATCCCTCGCGGCAAGATGTGGCGCTCAGCCAGAACAGATAGCACATCATCCGCACATTCTTCTGGCGCGCGGTCTTGCGTTTTAACGCGCACATCTGGGTTTTCAGGAATTTCATAAGGACTGCCAATACCAGTAAAGTTTGGAATTTTACCGGCGCGCGCCTTTTTATAAAGCCCCTTCACGTCGCGTTTTTCGGCAAGCTCTAACGGCGTATCAATATGCACTTCGACAAAGTTTTCTGCGCCAATGATTTCTTTGGCCATATTACGCTCTGCCTCGAAAGGTGAAATAAAGGACACAACAACAATCAAACCCGCATCCATCATCAATTTCGCGATCTCGGCAATGCGGCGAATATTTTCGGCGCGATCTTGATCGGTAAAGCCCAAATCAATATTAATCCCGCGGCGAATATTATCACCATCCAAAACAATCGTATGATAATCGGCGGCAAATAATTTTTTCTCCAGCGCATTGGCAATTGTCGATTTACCAGCGCCAGACAAGCCCGTCATCCAAACAACGCTTGGCTTTTGCCCCTTCATATCGGCACGTTTTTCACGCGTAATTGTTAAATCTTGGTGATGCACATTGGTCGAACGGCGCATTTCATGCTCAATCATGCCCATACCAACGGTTTGATTAGTATGGCGATCGATCAGAATAAACGACCCAAGCGCGCGATTATCACCATACGCTTCGTATGCGCAGCGCTTATTCAAATATAATTCGCACACGCCAATATCATTCAGCTCAAGGCGCTCCCCTGCAACATGCTGCAAGGTTTCGATATCAATCAGGTGCTTTGGCTTTTCAATAGTGCACACTTGCTCGGACACGCTAGACTTAAAGATATACTGACGACCAGCCACCATTGCATCATCGGCCATCCATAAAATCTTACAGCGAAAAACATCCGCAATGCCGCATGGCTCCTCGGCGCAAGATAGCAAATCCCCGCGCGAGATATCAATTTCATCTTGCAATGTAATCGTAACCGCTTGCCCGGTTTCAGCCGCATCATGCTCGGCCTCATACGTCACAATCGATTTAACATGTGACGTTTTACCAGATGGCAACGCAACAAGCTTTTGCCCAACCGACACACTGCCCGCCGCAATCGTGCCCGCAAACCCGCGAAAATCCAAATTCGGGCGCGTTACCATTTGAACAGGCATACGAAACGCCTTATCAACAAGCGCCGCTTTTGAAATTTCCGCTGTTTCCAGTGCGCCAAACAAACTGTGCCCCGTATACCAAGGCATGTCTGGCGATTGATCACAAATATTGTCACCCTTTAAGGCCGACACGGGGATCAAATCAATGGATGCAAACCCCAAATCCTTGGCGAATGCTTTATATTCGGCGCTAATTTGATCAAAGACGCCCTGATCGTAATCAACCAGATCCATTTTATTAATCGCAACAATCACATTACGCACGCCAAGCATCGACACAACGTAACTGTGGCGTTTTGTCTGCGGTAAAATGCCTTGACGCGCATCGACCAATATCACGGCAAGCTCGGCCGTAGATGCCGCAGTCGCCATATTACGCGTATATTGAATATGCCCAGGCGTATCCGCCACGATAAAGCGGCGCTTATCCGTTTTAAAATACCGGTAGGCCACATCAATCGTAATGCCTTGCTCACGCTCGGCCGCTAGGCCATCCACCAACAAGGCAAAGTCAATCGCCTCGCCCGTAGTGCCAAATTTTTTACTGCTGACTTCAAGCTCTTTCACCTGATCATCAAAGATCATATGACTATCATGCAACATCCGCCCAATCAGCGTTGATTTACCATCATCAACCGATCCACACGTGATAAATTTAAGAACGTCGCTCATACCTAAAAATACCCCTCGCGCTTTTTCTTTTCCATTGATGCATTACTATCCTGATCAATCGCGCGGCCACTACGCTCGGATGTGGTCACATTTTTCATCTCCGCAACGATATCATCTAAATTGGCCGCATCCGATTCTATCGCGCCCGTCAAAGGATAGCACCCTAACGTCCTAAAGCGGATCATACGATTTTCAACAGGCTCGTCAGGCTGAACTTCAAGGCGCTCATCATCAACCATCAAGAGCATACCATCACGCTCGATGACAGGGCGCTCTTCCGCAAAATACAGCGGAACTAGATCAATATTTTCGCGCTTAATATATTCCCAAATATCCAGCTCAGTCCAATTCGAGAGCGGAAAAACCCGCACGCTTTCACCTTTATTCTTACGGGAATTATATATATTCCAAGGCTCTGGGCGCTGATTTTTCGGATCCCATCCATGGTTTTTATCACGAAAAGAAAACACGCGTTCTTTCGCACGTGACTTTTCCTCATCACGGCGCGCACCGCCAAAAGCCAGATCATATCCATATTTATCCAGTGCCTGTTTAAGGCTCTGCGTTTTCATCACATCAGTATGCACGGATGATCCATGTGTGATCGGGCCTATATTTTGCTCAATGCCTTCGGGGTTAATATGCACAACTAGCTCCATCCCCGTTTCTTTTGCACGACGATCACGAAAGGCAATCATCTCTTTAAATTTCCAGCGCGTATCAACATGCAGCAAAGGAAATGGCGGCACCGCGGGATAAAAAGCCTTAAGCGCCAAGTGCAGCAAAACTGAACTATCCTTACCGATCGAATACAACATCACCGGATTATCCGCTTGCTCGGCCGCTTCTCTAAAAATATGGATCGCCTCGTTTTCCAGCGTATCCAGATGTGTCTTTGTCATCTTCACCTTCCACTTTCATCAGTGGTTTATTCATATATATAATTGGGAAACTAACACCTACGCACAGCCATAAGCAAGTACCTCAACACAAAAGACTCACCACAAATAGCGAGAGACGCAGCCCCTTTTGTAACATTACGCAACAAAGTGTTATTTGTCCTTTATCCGCAAAAAACTTATCTTCAGAATAGATAAAAAGGGTAAAGGCACAATGATGCAAAAAACAATCAAACAAGAAACGTCCATCCAAGGTGTCGGCCTGCACAGCGGCAATCAAATCACATTGACATTGAAACCCGCCCCTGCAAATAGCGGCCTTACATTTATTCGCACTGACATGGACGCGGACAAGGCAACAATTCCTGCCCTTTGGAACAATGTTGTCGACACAAAACTTTGCACTGTCGTTGCAAATGAACATGGCGCCAGCGTCGGCACAATCGAACATCTTATGTCAGCTTTGTGCGCGTGCGGCATCGATAACCTGGTCATGGAAATTGATGGCGGCGAAGTTCCTATCATGGACGGGAGCGCAGCACCGTTCACCAAAGCCATAACAGAGGTTGGCACACAAGAACTGAACGCACCATCACGCGCCATTCGCATCTTGAAAGAGGTCAGCGTCGAAAAAGATGGCAAACGCGTCACATTAACACCTTCAGACGTGCCAACATATACTGGCCGCATCGAATTCAACCACCCAGAAATTGGCGACCAAGATTACTCTGTTCAACTGCTCAACGGTAACTTCGCCCACGAAATTGCCGATGCACGCACATTTGGCTTCCTGCACGAAGTTGAATATCTACGCACCATTGGCCTTGCACGCGGTGGATCACTGGATAACGCAATTGTCCTCGACCAAGACAAAGTCTTAAACGAAGATGGCCTGCGCTTTGAAAACGAATTTATTCGCCACAAACTTTTGGACGCGATTGGCGACCTTTACCTTGCTGGCGCTCCAATTCAGGGCGAATATAAAGGCCTCAAAGCAGGTCACGAAATGAACAACGCAATCTTGCACGCCCTGTTCGCAGATGAAAGCGCTTGGGAATACGCCTAGGCGATCTTCATCCCACTGCATTCAATACGATCAATCTCTGGATTTATCTATTTTTCCTGCCCTTTGCAGTAGAAACCACCACACAGCTTGATATAATCAACGCTGTTACGATTCTATCATTTTAAAGGTACAGATAATGCGCTTGCTATCACTGCTATGTATGGTTCTTTCGATGTTGGCTTTAAACGCCTGCGCCAGCAAAGATAAAGACGCGAAACCGCCTGCGGAAAAAACCGCGGAAGAGCTTTATGAAGGCGCGCTCAAAGCCCTCAATGACGACCTGTTTAAAACAGCCACACAACAATTCGAAGAAGTCGAGCGCCAGCACCCTTATTCTGAGCTTGCCACCAAAGCGCAACTCATGTCGGCGCTATCATCTTATTATGACGAGCGTTATGACGACGCCGTGATCGCGCTTGACCGCTTTATTCAGCTCCACCCAGGTAACCAGCAAATTGACTATGCCTATTACCTCAAGGCACTGTCATACTATGACCAAATTACAGACATTCGCCGTGACCAGCACATGACGATGCAGGCACTTGATGCGCTCAACACCCTAGTGCAGCGTTTCCCCAAAAGCGAATACCGCCGCGAGGCTGAACTCAAACGCGACCTTGTTCTTGACCACCTTGCAGGCAAGGAAATGGAAATTGGCCGTTATTACCTAAACCGCAATCACATCAACGCCGCGATCAATCGCTTCCAAAACGTAATCAAAGAATACCAAACTACCACACATGTGCCCGAGGCACTGCACCGCCTTATAGAATGCTATATGACACTTGGCCTCAAAGGCGAAGCACAGCGCATCGCCGTTGTACTTGGCCACAACTATCCCGGCAGTCCATGGTACGAACGCACATATAAACTGATGGACGATAAGATGCGCGCGAAGATGCTCGACAACCGAAGCGCAATTGACCGCACAATCGATTCGATCTTCAAGCCGGAGTAAGGAGATGCTCCGCCCATGAGCCTCAGCCGCCTTACCATCAACAATATTGTCCTCATCGACAAGCTCACCATCGACTTCGCCGAAGGCCTTGGAACCCTGACGGGTGAAACAGGCGCGGGTAAATCGATCTTACTGGATTCACTAGGCCTTGCCCTTGGCGCGCGCAGTGATAGCGGCCTTTTGCGCCATGGCGAGGAAAAAGCCAGCGTTATTGCCGAATTTGATATCCCGCCAGCCCACGCCCTGTACCAGTATATCGCCGATCAAGACCTTGATTTAGACATCACCGCAGGCGAGCCCATTATCCTGCGCCGCAGCCTCACCAGCGATGGACGCAGCCGCGCGCATATCAATGACCAACCCATCAGCATCAAAATGCTGCAAAATATTGGCGCGATGTTGGTCGAAATCCACGGGCAATTCGATACGCATGGTTTGATGGACCCGGCTAACCATGCGGCGCTGCTGGATGAATATGCAAACCTGAAAGCCCCCCTCGCCGCGCCGTGGAAGGCCCTTAAAGATGCGCAAAAAAAATTACGCGACATGAAAGAGCAAATCGAACAATCACGCCGTGATGAAGATTACCTGCGCGCCGCGATCGAAACCCTCGACGCGTTGGCCCCCGAAGACGGCGAAGAAGAAACGCTCAGCACCCTGCGCGATCAACTGATGCACCGCGAACGCGTCCTAGAAGGCTTAAACGCGGCCTACCATGCGCTCAGCCAAGATCAAGACCCTGTTGCCGCCGCTGCTGGTGCTATTGACCGCATCACAGATAAAATTGGCGATCAAGGCGATGAAATCCTTGCCGCCCTAGACCGCGCCGCATGCGAAATTCAGGAGGCCTGCAACCAAATCCAATCCCTCAGCGCCGACCTCGCCGAAAGTGATCATAACCTTGAAACCATTGACGAGCGCCTCTACGCCCTGCGCCGCGAAGCCCGCAAACATAACTGCGACGTTGATGATTTGGCCGCCAAACGGGAAGAGCTTGCCGAAAAGCTCAACGCCATTGAATATGCCGAGGACCTCTTAACCGATCAGGCAGCGCGCGAAAAACAGGCCCGCCAAGAATATCTCAACATCGCCAAAGAGGTTAGCGCTGCGCGCAAAACCGCCGCCGCCGATCTGGACTCTAAAGTCGCGAAAGAGCTTGATCCCCTAAAACTGGGCAAAGCTAAATTCAAAACGGATGTCAGCGATCTGCCTGAAAACCAGTGGGGCGAAAACGGCATCGACGCCGTGCAGTTCTTAGTCGCAACAAACCCTGGCCAAGCGCCCGGGGCGCTCAGCAAAATTGCATCAGGCGGTGAAATGTCGCGCTTTATGCTGGCGCTGAAAGTCGTCATGGCCGCAACAGGCACGGCGCAAACCTTAATTTTTGACGAAGTTGACGCAGGCATTGGCGGATCAACCGCCGATGCCGTGGGGCAGCGCCTCGCCCTACTCGCCAAGCAGCGCCAAGTCCTTGTTGTGACGCACGCACCGCAAGTTGCCGCGCGCGCCGCCCATCATTACATCGTGCAAAAAAGCGACGAAAATGGCGCCACGCGCACGCATATCGATTCGCTGCGCACCGAAACAGACCGCGCCGAAGAAATCGCGCGCATGTTGGCCGGTGAAACCATCACCCCCGAAGCACGCGCCGCCGCACAAAAATTACTGGAGAACGCCGCATGACCCTGTTCGACATGGGCAAAGAAGAGGCCCGTCAAAAGCACGCGCAGCTTAGCAAACAAATGCGCGCGGCTGATCAGGCATACTACCAAGATGATGCGCCGGTTTTATCGGACGCCCAATACGATTCGTTGCGCCGCGAATTAGAGACCTTGGAACAAGAACATCCAGACCTGATAACCGCGCAAAGCCCCACGCAAACCGTGGGTTCAGCACCCGCATCCGGCTTTGATAAAGTCACACATGCCATGCCTATGCTGTCTTTATCCAACGTCTTTTCCGAAGAAGAAGCCAGCGATTTTCTGGGGCGTATTCGCCGTTTTTTAGGCCTGCCTGATGATGAAAAAATCACCCTGATTGCCGAACCTAAAATCGACGGCTTATCATGTTCGCTGCGCTATGAGGGCGGACATCTTGTGCGCGCAGCCACGCGCGGCGATGGCACCACGGGCGAGGATATTACCGCCAATGTCAAAACCATCGCCGACATCCCTCATACCCTAAAAGGCAATCCGCCGCCTGTTCTGGAAGTTCGCGGCGAAATTTATATGACGCACGATAACTTTCGTGCGCTGAATGACCGCCAAGAACAACAGGGCAAGCAGCCTTTTGCCAACCCGCGCAATGCCGCCGCAGGATCGGTGAGACAGCTAGACAGCACCATCACCGCGCAGCGCCCCCTTGGGTTTTATGCCTATGCGCTTGGTCAGTATGACGCGCAAAATGATGCACAAAACCTGCAAACGCAGCAATCCATCATCGACGCCTTGTCTGCTTGGGGCTTTACCATGCAGGCCGATATCCGCACCGTTGAGGATAGCGCCGCGCTTATGGCGAATTATGAACGTTTGCTCGAAAAACGACCCGATTTAGGATACGACATCGACGGGATCGTCTATAAGGTCAACCGCCTTGATTGGCAGGAACGCCTTGGCTTTGTCAGTCGTGCGCCGCGTTGGGCGACTGCGCACAAATTCCCTGCCGAGCAAGCCATCACACGCCTAAACGCCATTGATATTCAAGTTGGCCGTACAGGGGCGCTTACCCCCGTTGCACGGTTAGAGCCCATTACCGTTGGCGGCGTTGTCGTTTCCAATGCAACATTGCACAACGAAGATGAAATCCGCCGCAAAGATGTGCGCGTTGGCGATATGGTCACAATCCAGCGCGCAGGCGATGTTATCCCGCAAATTGTCAGCGCCCTGAAAGACAAGCGCACTGGCAACATGCCCGAATACATTTTCCCCGATACATGCCCCGCATGCGGATCCGCAGCCATCCGCGAAGAAGACGAAGCCGTGCGCCGCTGCACAGGCGGATTAATTTGCCCTGCCCAATCTGTTGAGCGCCTAAAGCACTTTGTCTCGCGCCTTGCCTTTGACATCGAAGGCCTTGGCAGCAAAATTATCGAACAATTCCATGACGAGGGCATCATCAAATCCCCCGCTGATATCTTCCGCCTGCATCTGATGAACGAAGGTAACATCCAACCGCCCCTGCAAGAACGTGAAGGCTGGGGCGATTTGTCCGTTAAAAACCTGTTTAACGCCATTGATAAACGCCGCACAATTGCACTGAACCGTTTTATTTATGCGCTTGGCATCCGCCAAGTCGGTGAGGCCACAGCAAAACGCCTTGCCGCAACGTATGGGACGCTCGACCGCTTACAAACATGTATGCAAGCCGCCCATGAAACCAGCAGCGAAGCCTATGAAGACCTGCTGGCGATCGAAGATATCGGCCCCGCCGTTGCAAAAGATCTCATCGCCTTTTTCCATGAACCTCACAATCAAGACGTTATCACAGATTTAAAAGCCGCTCTCACCATTACGCCATACGAAGCGCCCAGCAGCGCAAGCGATCATATCTTTAACGGGAAGACCCTTGTTTTCACAGGAACATTGCACCAAATGACACGCGCCGAAGCCAAAGCCAAGGCCGAAGCCCTAGGTGCAAAAGTATCAGGATCAGTTTCAAAGAAAACAGATTACGTCATCGCAGGGGATGACGCAGGGGCAAAATTGAAAAAAGCAAAAGACTTAGAGATAAAAACACTCACCGAAGATGAGTGGATCAGCATGGCATCATAATATTGTTATAACGACGCTCGAGCAGCGAGAACATCTGCCTTTTTTAGCTTTTCTAGTCGGTCGATCACTTCTACCAATTCATCAGGGTAATTACGGCGTTCAACAAATTCACCGCCGCCCGCATTACGGGTCATTGATCGTTCTAACGCAGGCAAAAGAAGTTCCGCAATAGCAACATCTTCTTGCTGAATAGCCATATCCAAAGCAGCAAAAATGCGGTCGCTTAAGCGGTAAGAAGTTTGAGATTTTTTTAACATGAAACCCTTATAACGTAGAAATATACACTTATCAGTCTAGACTAATTTTCTTAACAAGAGAATAAAATTTATTCAAATATTCATCGCGATATGCATCACATTCCATCCATATTTCATGGCATGCATCCGGAAATGACACCAAATCCGCCTGCGAAAGTTGACCCGTAAAATGAGCGATTTTCTCATTATCAACAAATTGCTCATGCCCTGCCATAAAAAACAAACACGGCATATCTATGCGTTCACGTGACAGATCATTTTGCAGATAGACACATGATCTATGCGCATCATACAGCCATTGATGCGTAATATGGCCAACCTGTAAGGCCTTGTCTATTTTCATCCAGTAATTATGAACGGCCGCACGCCCCGCATCCGAAGAAAACAAAACATCACTTTGGAAATCACGACTAAACGGATCCCAATCACCGCCCATCGGCGCATAGGCCTCTGGCCACAAATGTTCTAAGCCATATGTTAATGTTTTCGCCATAAAACCTGGCACATGCGAAAACGCATGCAATCCAATCAACGGCGCGCAAAAGGCCGCGCCCTTAAACACACCAATATGCGCCTCAAGATAGCGCAAACCAATATTCCCGCCCATCGAGTTCGCCATCATAAAAAAGGCACTCTCTCGCGGTGAGAAAGGACTATCTTCCAAAACTGCGTTCAAATCTTGCGCATCAACCTCAAACCCTTGAGAGTGACGCTTATGCAGATTGTCCAAATAGCGCGAAGACTTCCCCTGACCGCGCCAATCTACGACCAAAAACCCATAGCCCTGCGCCAAGCAATCACGCGCAATTTCAAAATACTTTTCACAAAATTCGCTAAGACCAGGAAGAACGACAACGACCTTATCAACAGCGGCTTTCCCCCTAGGCAAAGCATAACCGTAACGCATCTCACCCCACTCTCGGGGGAGCATCCGCCACTGCCACGTTTCCGGCATAGAAAAGCGTTCAGGCAAAGTTTCAAAGGAATGTGTATGCGTCATAAAGTATTAAAATGGTTATACCGCTTGCGGAAAAGCGCAGTTTTCAGTAGAATCAAGCGCGTAAACACCCTGCGCGCCCCCTTATTATCACACACATAAAAGCACCTCATGCCTAAAAGTTCAAAACAAAAAGTTATTTTTTTCACGAGTGTTCTGGCACTAATGAGCCTCAGCACAACACCCGCAGACGCGAAAACTTTATCCGAAGCCATTTCAAGCGCATGGAAAAATCATCCCTCCCTTAGCGCCGCACAAGCCACTGTCAATTACAATAACAGCGACGTTAAAGAGCAATATAGCGCATATTTCCCGCAACTCAACGTATCTGCTTATGGTGGCCGCGGTTTTGGTGATAACGCAACCTCACGTGGCCTAAGCGTCACACGCGGCGAAGGATATTCTAACATGTGGGAAGGTAATGTCGCACTGCGCCAAGGCATTTTCGATGCTGGCGGCCGCGACAGCCGTTATGACGCCGCAAAAATGCGCGAAGATTCAGCGCTATTAACTCTGGAAAGCGCAAAAGACGCCCTCGCACACAGCGTAACGCTCAGCTATCTCGAACTTATACGCGTCTATCAAACGCTTTCTTTTATCAAAAAACACCGCGCCAGCATCAATGATTATATCGCCCGCATAAAACATGCCGTTGATAATGGTGCCGCCGACGAGGCCGAATATAAACAAGCCCTTGATATCGCTTATATATGGGAAGATCAGTACACCGCCAATCAAACATTGCTTAACACGGCAAAGGCCACCTATCTCGAAGCCGTAGGCGAAATGCCCGAAGGTCACATTAAAACGCCGCAAATCACTGAAGAAACATTCCCGCAATCACTTGACGCGGCCCTTGCACAGGCGACAACGTTCCATCCTGAGCTATTACGCGCCGAACTTGACGAAAAAGCCGCCGAACATGGCATTGACACCGAAGAGGCCAGCCTTTTCCCCACGCTTGATGGTGAATTATCATACCTGCAATCAGAAAAACGTGATGTTTTGGGCGGCGAAGTCACAGATGCACGCGCTCTGGTGCGTATGAACTGGGCATTCGACACAGGCGGCAGCGGCAAGCAGCGCATCGCCAAAAGCAAATATAAGCTAGCCGAAATGCAGTCCCGCACACGCGAATTAAAACGCCAAATTCAGCGCGGCGTTCGCCTTGCCTATGCAGAATATGACGGCGCAAAAGCGCGCCTTGTAACACAAAAGAAACGTCAAAATTTGGCAGAAAATCTACTGCAAACCAGTCAGGAGCAATTTGACGGTGCGCGCATTAGCTTGCTGCAATTATTACAGGCGGAAGACCAGCTATTCCAAATGATGCTTGAAAACCTAAACGCGCGTAATCAACTGCGCGTCAGCCAGTTTAACATTCTATCTTCTGTCGGAATTGCGCGCTCATTGGTTACGCCGATTACAGCGCCAAAATCACAAGCCACTCCACCTGCGCACACTGCACAAAACAACCCAGACAACACTGTCCATGCGACTGAAAAATTGGAAGGCATCGACGCCCCAGAAGCAGCCGCCACATCAACAAGCGTTGAACCCACCTCAAACTCCATTGACATTGCTGCCGAAGATTTGCTTGGCCATCACGTATCCGATGACGAAAACCGTATCACAAAAATCAGCATGACCTCCGGGCAGGAGGCCCTCAATGGCCAGTGATAACACGCCGCCGCTCAGCTCGCTTTCCGCAGAAAAACCCGCCGCTGATACCACTGCGCAGGTTGATCCCCTGCTTACATGTCTGACATATCTAACCCGCCACTATGGCCGCGCACGATCCCCGCAAGGCATTCTAGCTGGCCTGCCCTATGATGATAACAATATGGGGCCCAAGCTTTTTTGCGAAGCCGCCGAAAATATCGGCATCACAACCAAGGTCAAAAAGCACCGCGCACTAAAATCCATTAAACCTGAATTGTTGCCCGTCACCATCACGATGAAGGATGAATATGCCCTCGTCCTAATGGAGTTTTTAGACAAAAAAACAATCAAACTTTATGACCCGCAAAGCGATAGCATCATCCAAAGACAAGTCAGTGAAGTGCAAAAGCAATTCAACGGCTATCTGATCCTGACGCGCCCGGGGCCAAGCTTTATCAACCCCGAAACTGTGACGCACCAATCACCGCACGACCAAGGCAAAGGCCATTGGTTTTGGGATGTCGTCACACAAAATAGCGGCCTTTACACCATGGCCATTCTTGGCGCGATTTTTATAAATTGCTTCGCACTGGTCAGCCCTCTTTTCATTATGAATGTCTATGACCGCGTTATACCCAACAACGCAATCGAAACAGGTTGGGCGCTTGGCATTGGCGCGCTTAGTATCTATGGCTTTGACATGATCATGCGCATTTTGCGTGCCTATCTCATTGATTTTGCAGGGCGGCGCATCGATATCATTACTGCGCACCGTATCTTTGATCAGGTCTTAAACATTCGCATCGCCAACAAACCACGATCCAGCGGCGTTTTCGCAAATATGCTGCGCGATTTTGACAGCGTCCGTGATTTCTTTACCTCGGCGACCATAACCGTATTGGTTGATTTGCCTTTTACACTGTTCTTCCTGTTTGTAATCTACAGGCTAGGCGGCGTCATTGCATTGGCACTGGCGGGATTAATCATTGCCGTCTTTATCATCGGTCTTTTGATACAAATACCGCTGAAACAAACGGTAAAAAAGGCAACAAAATCCTCCGAAGCCAAGCACGGCATGCTCATCGAAGCGATCGCAGGGCTGGAAACCATCAAAACTATTGGCGCGGACGGTCTGATGCGCGCACGGTATATGAGCCTTGCAAACGAAAACTCACGCCACGGACAGACCTCACGCTTTTGGTCAGGGCTGGGCGTTCATATTGCATCCTTCTTGCAGCAAAGCGCCTCAATTATTGCGGTTCTAATCGGCATGTACCTTGTCCGCGACGCACAAATGAGCATGGGCGCACTGATCGCCTGCGTTATCTTGGGCGGACGCGCCATTGCGCCAATCGGACAAATCGCAGGCCTAATGACCAAATACCACCACGCAGGCAGCGCTCTTAAAACAATTGATAATATCATGCGCCAGCCCGTTGACCGCCCAGATCAAAAAACATTCCTGCAGCGTAATGACCTGACAGGAAAAATTGCATTGGATCATGTGCATTTCTCATACCCTCAGGTTAAAAATCTGGTCTTAAAAGACATCAGCCTCTCCATAAACCCGGGCGAAAAAGTCGCCATCATTGGCCGCGTCGGATCAGGCAAAAGCACCATCGCGCGCTTACTGATGGGACTATACAGCCCCAATGACGGCACCATTTTGTTCGATGATACCGACATCCGCCAAATTGACCCCGTCGACATCAAAAAGAACGTTGCCTATATCTCGCAAGATATCGTCCTGTTCAGCGGATCTGTCCGTGATAATATCGCCATGGGACACCCACACGCGACCGAATCCGACATCCTTGCCGCCGCAAAAGCCGCAGGCGTCGACGAATTTGTGTCGCGCCATCCAATGGGATATGACGCGCCAGTCGGCGAACAAGGCCAAGCCCTATCAGGCGGACAAAAGCAATGCATCGCCCTTGCCCGCGCCATGATCTCGCAGCCCAATATCCTCATCTGCGATGAACCAACAAACGCCATGGACTCGCAATCCGAGGCACGCTTCCGCAATTATGTTCAGGCACACACACAAGACAAAACCCTTGTGATGATTACGCACAAAATGCACATGCTCAACATGGCCGAGCGTATCATCCTGATGGACAAAGGCAAAATCGTCATGGATGGCCCGCGCGAAGCCGTCCTCAACGCCCTAAAATCAGGCAAGGCAGAAGGATTACAAGCATGAGCCAAATCCCAAGCCAGAAAAACAAAGACACCGACTTCATGAGCGAGCTTGACGCCGCCGCGCACATGCGCCCCGCCATGCCAGCGATCTTAATGATGCTCACCATCATGGCGATGTTTACCTTTGTCATCATCTGGGCCAGCAAATCTGAAATCGAAGAGCTTACCCGCGCACAAGGCCAAGTCGTCCCCTCGCAAGATATTCAAATCGTACAAAGCCTTGAGGGCGGCGTACTGGAAGACATCCTCGTCACCGAAGGCGAGCAAGTCACCCAAGGGCAAATATTGCTGCGCGTCAGTGACGTGCAATTTGCCTCGAAGGAGCGCGGCACCGAGGCCAAATTCATGGCCCTTCAGGCACAAAAGGCACGCCTGCGCGCCGAAATCAACAGCGCCCCCTTCAGCGCCGCATCCAACATCACAGACAAATACCCGCAAATTGTTGCCAATGAACGCGCCCTTTATAATTCCCGCATGAAAGAACTGCGCGGAGCGCACCAAATTTTAGATGATCGCGCCGCCAAAGCACAAGCCGAAATGAACGAAGCCGACGCACAAATCAACCGCCTTAGCGATAGCGCCACATCCTTGCAAGAGGAACTGCGCATCACACAAGATCTGGTTAAAACGCGCGCAGTGCCAAAACTAGAAGCCCTGCGCCTAGAGCGCGAATTAAACGACACACGCGGACAAATCAACGCGCAGCAAGAACGCAAACGCGCCCTTCAGGCCGAAAAACGCGGCGCACTCAATGAAAAGAAAAACATCACTGACCGTTATCGCTCCGAAGCGCTTAGCGAGCTTAGCGACGTCGAAACACAGCTTTCCGCCCTGCAGGAAGAACTTACATCAATCGGCGACCGCGTCCAGCGCACAGAAATCAAATCCCCTGCTGATGGCATCATCAACCGCATTGCCGTTAAAACCATCGGCGGCGTTGTCGAGCCTGCAAAACCGCTGGCCGAGATTGTCCCGCTGAGCGATGCACTGAAAATTGTTGCAAAGGTCACGCCAGAGGATATCGCATTCCTGCGTCTAGGCATGAAAGCCAAGGTTAAAATCACGGCCTATGATGCACAAAAATACGGCTCGGTTGACGCAACCCTTTCGCGCATTGGCGCCAACAGCATCAGCGACGGACAAGGCAATGTCTATTTCGAGATCGAAGTCAAAGCCAGCAAAAATTACCTTGGCACCGAAGAAAACAAACTGCCTATCATGCCCGGCATGGTCGCCGCCGTTGATATCATCACTGGCAAGCGCACAATTTTATATTACCTTCTCAAACCTTTGATGCGCGCCCGTGAAAGCATCTTCACCGAGCGTTAGGACGCCGCGCCTATGTTAAAACTTCTCAGCAAAGCTTACATTCGCATCCTTATTCTGGCCGTGTGCTTAGGCTCGATGATCATCAGTTTGGATGAAACCACAGGCATCAAAATGCGGATCAGCAACCTCGTCTTCGAGGCTTATATCAAACTCAAACCCCGCCCAGCTGACGACACAATCATCTTCGTCGATATTGATGATGCATCCCTTGCACAAATCGGACAATGGCCATGGCCGCGCACCATTTTATCAGACATGATCCAAAGCATCCATGACGCGGGCGCTGCGGCGATTATCTTTGATGGCGTACTGGCTGAACCTGACCGCACATCGCCGTTGCATATCGCAGGCTTGCTAGGTGATGATCACCCTGCCAAAGAGGCCTTACAATCCCTGCCCGACAATGACGACACCCTTGCCCAAACAATTAAAAATGTCGGCAATTTTGTTGCAGGATTTTCACACGGATCCAACCCGCAAGCCCCGATCCTTAAAGGGCGAATCCTTGCAAAAAAAGATGTCAAAGCCTACTTCATGAACCCGCAGCAATCAGGCATGCCGCCTTTTAAAACAACTGCGCAATTTTTACGCCCCCTGCAAAAAAATGCTGCTGGCAACGGCAGTTTCATGGCCTCACTTGACCCAGACGGCGTCATTCGCAAAACAACGCTGCTGTTTCATAATGGTAAAAACCTGTACCCATCCCTAATACTCGAAGGACTGCGCGTTTACGAAAAAAACTATAAGGGCTACGTCAAATTAGACTGGAACGAAGCCTTCGCACAAAACCCAATGCAATCACCTTTCTATGCCAAGTTTGCAGGGCGTCAGATCCCCATCAGCCACGAAGGCGATATGTGGATTCACTACCGCCCATTTAAACGCAGCGAACAAATATCGGCGCGCAAATTCATCGACAATAATCCGGACAATCCGCGCCCTGACCTCACAGATAAAATCGTCTTCATCGCATCCGAAGCCGAAGGCCTAAAAGATCTGCGTGCCACGCCTTTGGGCAACATTGCAGGGGTCAAAGTGCACATGAACGCGCTTGAGCAAATCTTACAAAACGCCTATCTCACACGCCCGCCGCGGGCACTGGACTATGAATTTTTTGCGGGCATTGCGGCAGGCACATTAATTGCCTTGCTTTCTTTTGCCATTAACCCTGCGTGGTTATTGCTGATTACAGGATCAATTATCGGCGCGGCCTTTGGCGTGTCATGGCATTTATTCACCGCGCAAGGGCTATTGCTTGACCCTGTAACGCCCAGCCTTATTGCGTTGATCATCTTTATTATCGCCTCGGCATTAGGCTTTTTAAAAACCGAAGCCGACCGCAAACATATCCGCGTCGCATTCGGACATTATATCTCGCCCGAATTCATGCGCGAGCTCACCGGCAATCCGGATAAATTACAATTAGGCGGCGAGATCAAAGACCTGACCATCATGTTTACGGACATCCGCAAATTCACCAGCATCTCTGAAGGACTAACCCCGCAAGAACTGATTGCCTTGATGAATGATTTCCTTACGCCGATGTCGGATTTGGTCATGCAAAACCGCGGCACAATTGATAAATATATGGGCGATGCGATGATGGCCTTTTGGAATGCGCCACTGGATGATCCAAAACATCACCGTAACGCCTGCCGCGCCGCCCTTGGGATGCAGGCCGCGCTTGAGCCCATCAACCAGCGCGTTGCCCAACAAGCCGCAAAAATCAACAAAACGCCTGTTTTGCTGCGCGCAGGCATTGGCATTAACACAGGCCCTTGCGCCGTCGGTAACATGGGATCAAAACAGCGCTTTGCCTATTCCACCCTTGGCGATGCGGTTAATTTAGCCTCTCGCCTAGAAGGACAAACAAAAACCTATGGCGTTGGCATCTTAATTGGCGAAAGCACCTATCGCGAAGTGTGTGATTTTGCTGCGCTTGAAATGGATATCATTCAGGTCAAAGGCAAAAAGCAGCCCGTGCATATTTACGCCTTGCTGGGCGATGATAATGATGCGCTTGATGCGAACTTTCAGGCGCTCAGCGCCCATCATGAAAAAATGCTGCAGGCCTACCGCAACAAGAATTTCGAAGTTGCCCTTGCTGCGCTCGATAAATGCCGCGCATTCGATCAATATGGCCTCAACGTCACCTATGATTTATATGCCAAACGCTGCGCTGAATTTATCCTGAACCCGCCTGCCCCTGATTGGGACGGCGTATATGTGGCAACATCGAAATAACGGTTAAAGATAAAAGCGCCCTAAATATAATGCTTTTGCGCGGCGGCCAGTAATTCATCCTCGGGCATGGGGCGGGCGTAATAATACCCTTGAACCATCTCGCACCCCAGATCACGCAGCATCATGGCCTCTTCGGCAGTTTCTGCGCCCTCGGCAATGATGACCATCTTCATATTCTTGGCCAGCGCAATAATCGACTTAATCAGCGCCATCGCACTTTCATCGGCAAACATGTCCGATACAAAACTGCGATCAATTTTCAGCGTATCAATTTTAAAGTGACGCAAATAAGAAAGCGACGAATATCCCGTCCCAAAATCATCCAGCGAAATATGCACGCCTGCATCCTTTAATACCTCAAGCGCATCTTGCGCGCGTTCAGGCTCGCCAATTAGGGTGCGCTCGGTAATTTCCACATGTAATTGATGCGGCTGCAATCCTGCCTCACTAATGATCGAGGTCGTCATACTGACAAAATCAGGCTCCATAAAATCACTGCTGGCAAAGTTCACACTAACAAACAGCTTCCCATGATCGCCAAGCTCTTTTTCCAAACGTGCCAACATATGCGCCGATTCCTCCAGCGCCCATTTGCTCAGCTCATAAATCGCGCCTGTTTCCTCGGCCACAGGAATAAATAAAGACGGATAGATAAAGCCGCGCTCAAAATGGTTCCATCGCATCAAAGCCTCAAACCCTGCGACTTGCCCGCTTTGCGTGTCGACAATCGGCTGATAATGCAAAAAGACATCACCCGATTTCAAACCATCGCGCAGCTCTTCCATCAGTTTTAATTTCTCCATCTCGGTATTCGCCTTAGAGAAAATAAGCTCCTGATCTTCAATCTCTTGCTGAGATGATGGTTTTACAAACAGACCAAAGCGCTGCATCGCATCGCGGTAGCGCGCCAGAACAACCTGCGTCATCATACGAATAATCGGATCGGCGCCATCTATGCGGCGCTCAAAATCACTTTCGGTAATGGTCAGAAATTCACAATCTTCCAGCGCGCGTATACTTGCCGTGCGCGGGCCTTTATCAATCAAGGCCATCTCGCCAATCATTGTCCCAGGGCCGCGTGTACCGATAACTTCGACATTGCCATTTGGCTTGGTCAATGAAATTTCAACTTGCCCCTTTTCAATGATATACGCGCAATCACCAGGCTCGCCTTGCTTAATAACGACAGTTCCTTTACGAACCTCTTTACGATTTGAACCCGAGCTTTGATCTGATGACATACTGCGCCTTCCTCACTAATAATGCTGAAAAAGGGTATCATATTGCCCGAGAAAATAAATAATTTTATCAAATAATCCGGCGACAATGCTTGACAACGCATATCAAAACCGTATAGCTTGCGCCCACCTTAAGAATTTTAGATGTGAAAGTTAGACAAATGAAAGTTGCCAACTCACTTAAGACATTGAAAAAGCGCGACCGTAACTGCCGTGTTATCCGCCGCCGTGGCCGTGTATATGTAATCAACAAAAAGAACCCACGCTTCAAGGCGCGCCAAGGTTAATTGTCGATTCGTACAATGCATACGATTTCAAAGCCCCGCCAAATTTGGATGGGGCTTTTTTACATCCACAATGATGCCCTTTTACAAAAAAGACAAAAATCGCGCGCGCGTGTGGACAAGTTTTTTACGCCTTCAATATTTGGCTTGTATTCCCCTGCTCCTCTTATATAACTAAAGCATGTTTTCACGCATATTTGGTTTTATGTCGAACGATATGGCAATTGACCTTGGAACGGCCAATACGCTTGTTTACGTCCGCGACCGTGGCATCGTACTGAATGAACCTTCAGTCGTTGCGATCTCGACCGTGGGCGGGAAAAAGCAAATCCTTTCCGTCGGTAACGAAGCCAAACAAATGCTGGGCCGCACCCCAGGCAGTATCATCGCAACCCGCCCTTTGCGCGACGGTGTTATTGCTGACTTTGAGGTTGCCGAGGCCATGATCAAACACTTCATCCGCAAGGTACATAACCGCCGCTCTTTCGTATCACCGAAAATGGTGATTTGCGTGCCATCTGGATCAACAGCCGTTGAACGTCGCGCTATCCAAGAATCAGCCGAAAGCGCAGGCGCAAGCGAAGTTTTCCTTATCGAAGAACCTATGGCGGCGGCAATCGGCGCAGGCCTTCCTGTGACCGAGCCCACAGGATCAATGGTCGTTGATATTGGCGGCGGCACAACCGAAGTTGCCGTTATTTCCTTAGGCGGCGTTGTTTACGCGCGTTCAGTGCGCGTTGGTGGTGACAAAATGGACGAAGCCATCATCGGATATATTCGCCGCGTGCATAATCTGCTAATCGGCGAAGCCACTGCCGAGCGCATCAAAAAAGAAATTGGATCGGCATGCCCGCCAAGTGACGGCGAAGGCCAAACCATGCAAATTCGCGGCCGTGACCTGATGAACGGCGTACCAAAAGAAATCGTCATTACCGAACGTCAAATGGCCGAAGCTCTGGCCGAGCCTGTTGGCCAAATCATCGAAGGCGTCAAAGTTGCACTTGAGCATACCGCCCCAGAACTTGCCGCCGACATCGTTGATAAAGGCATTGTCATGACAGGCGGCGGATCACTCCTAAAGAATTTGGACTTTGTCCTGCGCCACGCAACAGGCCTTGCCATCACTTTGGCGGACGAGCCTTTATCATGCGTTGCGCTAGGTACTGGACACGCACTGGAAGAATACAAAACACTGCGCCACGTGCTAGTTGACCGATAAAAGACGCCTCCTCCACGCGAACGGTCAAAGGATAAAACCGTGAAGAAGATACGCCTTTCAAAAAAACGATTAACCGTTACCGCGTTTCTCAAGGCACGCTACGCCGTCTTCTACATTTTCTTTATTGCTGCGGCTGCGATTATCTTGGCAATCTCCCTATCTAAGCCTAGCGCCTTTGAAACACTGCGCGCCAATGCCATTGATACCGCTGCCCCTGTGATCGAGGCCATAAACGCGCCCATCAATGCCGTAACCAATGCGGTTCACGACATTACCAATGTTTTAAAACTGCGCGAAACAAATGAAAAGCTCAGCGCAGAAAACCAAAAACTGATGCAATGGTATCTTTATGCGCAAACTTTGGAATCAGAAAATAGTGCCCTGCGCGATCTTGTTAAAATCAAGAACCTCCCGCCACTGGGTGAACACGAATCCATCAGCGCCGCCATCCTCAACGACACCAGTAATGATTTCGCCAAAAGTATCCTCATCAAGGCCGGCGCAAGTGACGGCGTTCACAAAAATGCGATCGCAATTTCCTCACGCGGGCTTGTCGGCCAAGTGATCGAGGCTGCCGATAATACGGCGCGCATTTTGCTGATCACGGACATCAACGCGCGCGTTCCTGTTGTCATCGAACATAACGGACAGATGATCCACGCGATGATGAGCGGCCAAAACGATAACGCCCCTATCCTCAGCCACGTTGCCAGCCAAATGGCGCAAAAAACGCTGCGCGCGATGGAAGGCGCGCACATCATCACCAGCGGCGCAGGCGATCTCTTCCCCTATGGCTTACCGGTTGGCACGCTGAAAACAACCCCCAAAGGCACCTTGTTTGTTGAGCCTTACATGAAACGCGGCGATTTCTTATTCGTCCATGTCCTGATGTAAGAAGAAAGGCCGCGCAAACACATGACCCTTGACGAAGAACCACTCGAAACCCGCATCATTGAATTTGCTCAGCTCCTCTTACCTGTGGGTTTGATGACGATCTTGCTTTTGATCAACGCGGTGGACACCCCCTTAACGCCGCAAACAGCGCTGCGCATTCCATTTTTCATGATGGGCGTTTATTATTGGGCATTGTTCCACCCGCCCCTTATCCCGGGTTGGGCGGCCTTTTGCGCAGGCATTATCATTGATCTTTTCACCCTTGCACCGCTGGGTCTTAGCGCCTTTATCTTAACAGGCATGCAAAAATTGCTCATCACCCAGCGCCCCTACATCATCAATCAACCCTTCTGGATTATCTGGCTGATCTTTACGATTTTATATACCATCACCATCGCCTTCAGCAGCCTGTTTTACGACGGCATGTTTTTCACCGTCTTGACCGATTTAAAAATCACCACGACCATATTGATTAACGCGCTGGCCTTTCCGCCCGTTTATTATCTCCTCAACCTGTCCTACAAGGTCATGATCAGACCGCCACCATCCCCGTTAGAGCGCGGACGCCGCCGCAAATTGATCGTCAAGAAAACCCGCTATAAAAAAGGAGGCCTATCCGTATGAGCAGCCTCCTCAGCAACGATAATGTTGATGACCGCGAAGACTTTACCCGCCGCGCCCTCATCGTTGGCATCGCACAAGGTGGCCTACTGGCCGTCCTCGGCACGCGCCTTGGGTGGCTGCAACTGGCCGAAGGGCAGCATTACCAAATGCTGTCTGACAAAAACCGTATCGACCTGAAAATGATCGCCCCCAAACGCGGCGAAATTTATGACCGTAACGGCACAATCCTCGCCATGAACGAGCAAAATTTCCGCGCGCTCATCACTCCTGAGCAAGCTGCTTCACCTGAAATCGCACTGAAAAAATTAGGCGAGGTTATCACGCTTAGCGAACGCGACATTGAAACGGCGATGAATAACATTAAACGCGTTGCAAAATTCACCTCGGTCGAGGTTAAAGACCAGCTCAGCTGGGAAGACCTTGCGAAAATCGAAGTGCGCATCAACGATTTACCTGGCATTTCAACGGACACAGGCTTGATCCGTGAATACCCCCTCGACAAAGCAACCGCTCATATCATCGGATATGTCGGCGCACCAACACAAGACGACCTGCGCAAAGACCGCCTGTTTACCCTGCCGGGATTTAAGGTCGGCAAAACGGCGCTTGAGCGTCACTTCGACAAAAAACTGCGCGGCGAAGCTGGTCTCATGCAGGTCGAAGTCAACGTCACAGGCCGCGAAGTGCATGAATTAAAACGTCAAAATGATACGCCCGGCGATACGCTGCACCTGACTATTGACGCGCCCTTACAATCATTTTTACAAGAACGCCTGTCACAAGAAACCAGCTGTTCCGCCACGATCATGGATGCGCATTCAGGCGCGATGTATGCGATGGCGTCACACCCGTCCTTTGATCCCAACCTGTTCGTCAAAGGCATGCCCACAAAGACATGGGATAATTTGCTAAAAATGCGCGGTAACCCCCTAACCAACAAGGCCGTGGCAGGACAATACCCGCCCGGATCAACCTTTAAAATGATCACCGCGCTGGCGGCGTTAAAACATGGGGTAACCACCCAAAATAAAACCGTCTATTGCCCGGGACATTACGATCTGGGGCAGCAGCGCTTTCACTGCTGGAAGCATGCAGGCCACGGGCACGTCAACCTTGAACAAGCCCTTGCGCAATCGTGCGACACCTATTTTTACGAGCTTGCCAACGAAATCGGCATTGATAAAATTGCTGCAATGGCGCGCCTGTTCGGTTTAGGCCAATCCTTTGACCACATCCTGCCCGAAGCCCGCGCAGGCATCGTCCCCGATAAAAACTGGAAAATGGGACATATGGGACAAACATGGCGCCCAGGTGACACTATCGTATCCAGCATCGGACAAGGATCACTACTCTCCACGCCGCTTCAACTGGCGGTCATGACCGCGCGCATGGTCAATGGCGGCAAAGCGGTCGAGCCTTATCTCGTCGAACCACCTGCAGACACGCCCGCCCCCAAATGGGATACACTGCCCATCAAGGCCGAACATCTTGCGCTGGTACAAAAAGGCATGAATAGCACCGTCAATCACGATGACGGCACCGCATATGCATCGCGCATTGAAAACCCCGATATGGCCATGGCAGGCAAAACAGGCACATCACAGGTCAAACGCATCACCATGGCGCAGCGCGCCGCAGGCGTCAAAAACGAAGACCTCCCGTGGGAGCAACGCCACCATGCCCTTTTTGTTGGTTACGCCCCCGTGCATAGCCCGCGCTATGTCTGCAGCGTCGTGGTTGAACATGGCATCGGCGGATCACGCACCGCCGCACCTATCGCGCGCGATATCCTTGAAAAGGCACAAATAATCGCCCCGCATCTTTCCAACAAAACGGAGCGCCCATCATGAGCATTCGCATCGAAGAAGATCGCGGCCTATTATCAAGACTGCAACGCATTAACTGGCTGATGATCGGGCTGATTACGGCGCTGGCCTCTATTGGATTTGCGTGCCTGTATTCCGCCGCAGGTGGCAGCCTCTCGCCATGGGCCTCAAGACAAATGATGCGCTTTGCCATCGGTTTGGGCGCAATGCTGTTTATTGCCATGATGCCAACGCGCTTTTGGTTTCGCATGGCATGGCCATGCTACGCCGCGGGGCTGGTTTTACTGTTAATCGTTGAAGTCATGGGCCATATCGGCATGGGCGCGCAGCGATGGATCAACCTTGGTTTCATCAATTTACAACCCTCAGAAGTGATGAAAATTGCGGTAATTATGGTGCTGGCGCGCTATTACCATCTGACAAGCCGCTATCACGTCAGCGAATGGCACAGCCTCATCACACCTGCGATTATCGTCTTCGCGCCCGTGTGCCTTGTGATGTTTCAACCTGATTTAGGAACGGCGCTGATGATTATTATGGGTGCGGCGGCCATGGTCTTTATCGCAGGCGCACCATTTCGGTGGTTTGCCTATGCCACAGGCGCGGTCATTGCCATTATTCCGCTTGCATGGCATTTCATGCACGATTACCAGAAAAAGCGCGTCATGACATTCCTGAACCCTGAATCCGACCCACTGGGCGCGGGATATCACATCATGCAATCAAAAATCGCACTTGGCTCGGGCGGGATCAGCGGCAAAGGATTCCTTGAAGGATCACAAAGCCGCCTTAATTTCCTGCCTGAAAAACAAACAGACTTTATCTTCACCCTATGGGTGGAAGAATGGGGGCTGATCGGCGGATTAGCGCTTTTGCTTTTATGCGGCATTATTTTCATTTACGGCGTTTGGATTGCCCTACAATGCAAAAATAAATTCAGTCGCTATCTCACCCTAGGCTTGATGATTAACTTCTCGCTGTATGTCTTCATCAATACAGGCATGGTGATGGGATTATTGCCCGTTGTCGGCGTACCACTGCCTTTGGTGTCATACGGCGGGACATCGATGCTGTCATGTATGATTGCCTTCGGCCTGATCATGAGCTGCGAGATTGATCGCAGCCTCAAAATCAAGGCGATTTAACCCCAAAAAACGCCTGTTTGATTCGAAAATCGCCTTAAAAATATCCATTTAAATTCAAAAACTTAAGCGATAAAAAATGCAAAAATTTGCATCTTATTTTTTTCTTATGATATTCTGCGTCCAAGACCTGCGAGGGGGTATATTCTCGCCGGTTATAACCAGAAGCGCGCGAACACACCCATTGACCGCGTTTCTTACAAGGCTTGATACATTAACGACCAACGATAGAGGGTTCAGTGAACAAGCCAGAAAGAAGATGGGTAATGTATACGCTAGTATCAAACGCAATGACTTGCACAACAGGACCTAGCCTATAAGCCACGCCAAACATGGCAACAGGGGCTGTATAGGGGTTCATTTCTTATATCATCCACATCGCTAAAGGTTTCATAAACAAGCGCACGGACGCGAGGAAGCTCTGCTATTCGCCCCTGTCTTTACCAATCCTAAACCATTCAACAGTACAATCATGTCACAATAGAGGTATGAAAATGGAACAAAACCTACGTAAAGAATATAACGACATCATCAAAAAAGGCGACGCCTTTGCTGGTGATCCACGCAAATCAATCATGCGCCGCGTGCGTCAGGGGAAAATCCCCGCCATCCAATCAACGGATACAGGCATCGCAGGCGACGTCACAGGCTTTATCCTGAAATCACCTGATAACACGTTTAATGCGTTTTATAATCCGCGCAAGGTCAATGTCGATGACGTTGGACGCCTATCTGAAAAGGCCTTCCGCAAATTCTACAGCCCCGCGCTCAGCCTTGTAAGATGGACAGCGTGGCTGCGCCCTAATCTGCGTGAAGACGGGATCAAAAACCTGCGCGCAATGGATCTGGATAGCTTCAGCTACATGGAGCCTATCTTACATTACTCGGACAGTTTAACCCTGCAACATGTCGAACCGCTCTTCTTCGGCAGTGAAGCCTATCACGGCGACGAACATGCAGATGATGAAACGCATCACAGCCCGTGCCATAAAATCTTGGTCGCATCCAGCAACCTGAAACAATTTGCGGCCAAAATCAAAACCGGCAGCCTCAGCGCCGCCGACCAAGATACCTATAATGCCATTTTAAAAATGCTGTATGATCAACAAGAAGCCATCCGCATGCGCATGACCGACATGCAAGGCAAGCTAGAAGACGCATTGGCAGAGATCGACAAGATCAAAGTCGACACCAAAAATAATGCGCTCAAACGTGCCCGCGTCAAAGCCATGCGTCAGCATTTTGCACGCCTGCAAAAACAGGGCCTACAACTCTTTAAACATACCGAGGCCGCGCGCCATAAACTGCACGCACTGGGCAATGGCGCAGATGTGCCTGCCGATCAATTCGCAGAAAAACTGGAAACCATCGGCAGTGAACTTGAACATAAACTGACGGCTACGCGGCGCAGCGCCGAAGATCTTGCCGACATGGCGCACGCACGCCTAACGCGTAAGGTTCGCTTGAAAAATGAGGATGACAAATACGCGTGTGATAAAAACGCCGCTGCCGAAGATTATCGCCGCCTGAAACTGGGCATTGATATGCTCTTCGTGCCAGATACGCCGCAAACACTTGGCGTAATCAAACCACAAGACAAAGACCACAACGCCGAGAGCTTCTTTTGCAAACTCGTCGAACATGGCCTAACAGGCGCCTTTGATGATGAAGGCAACCATATTCCTGTTTCAAAACGCGGAGCACATTACGGCAAAGACTTGGCCGAATTTGTGGCGAAACTTTACGCCCTGAACAAACCAGAAGATGCGCTTTATGGTGTCAAACTGTTAAAAATGGCGGAAGGTAAAGAAAACTACCAAATGTTCCAGCCAGGCTTTAATGACCTCGTCAAACAGTATCTGGCAACCTATTACGGGATCAGCGGCGATGCCGTTGAAAATAATCCGCACGCCAAATTGTTCCTAGATCGTGTGCGCGATATTGCCACCGCAGATGATCACAGTCCTCTCATTTTCGGGCCTCGTGATACTGCAAAGCAATATTATAAACGCGTGCGCAATTATATCTATGGACGTATGTACCCGTCATCAGACAGCTTTGTGGCGATCCCACTGCATATGGAGATGATCCAAAAACCACTTTTCAGAGCGCGCGGTGGTCTTTTCGCTTACCTCACGGGCGGTGAATTAGATGACATCAAAAACGCGAACCGCCCCGCTAAGGAAGGCAGCATCCTTGAACAAGAATGCGAACTTTATATCAAACGCACATGGTGGTGGCGCAAGCTTACCGAAGAAGAAGAAAAAGCCGAACTGGATAAAGATGGCAATAAAAAGAAACGCTTTATCCTAACGCGCCTGCGCCGCGGCTATAAACGCGCGCCGTTTTGGGCAAAAACGCCTGTGCGCCTTGCACAGCTTGCGGGAATTGGTGCCTCGGCCGTCTTGCTAACCGGCGGACTGGCTAGCCTGCCAATGCTTGCAACGCTTCCGATTTATGCCTTGGGCGCAATCGGGGCAATCAATTACACCAGCAAAGCCGCGCGCAATACGTGGAAATTACCCTTGGTCAATAAACCCATCAAATTTGCCGCGAAATGGGCGTTAATCGCAGGCGTAACCGCTGGCGCGGCTTATCTGGCATGGCCATTCCTGCCCGCCGTTAGCGCATGGGCAATGGGCGTCGCCATAGCACACCCCATCACCGCAGGCATTATCGCCGCACCGTTTTTGGCCTTGCCGACAATTAAAATCGGCACTATGGCCGCGCGCCTGATCAAAGGCAAATCAGCCGATGCCAATAAAAAAGTGACTTTCGAGACCTTGCGCGAACTGGAAGGCAGCAATGAAAGTGATATCATCATGCTGAGTGAAGATGACGACTTCTTACCATCTGACACGCCCGAACCAGATGACATCATCGTCCTTGATCTGGATGCGCCCATGGGCACACAAGGCACCAGCACCGGTGATGACGACGATGACACACAAAATCCGCATATGGACCGTACAATCCACGATTTCATGGCACGGATGGAAGCACGCGACGAAGCCTTTATGGAGCGTATGGAAGAAATATTTAACGCGCGCCGCTCGCAAAGCAATGCAACGCCCGAGCAAGATGCAGATGGTAATAACGCACCGCCGCAAACATAGGCGCATCTAACCTCAACACCAAAAAAGGGCCGCACACCACCTGATGTACGGCCCTTTTCAATAGAGATAATGCACAAAAAAACTATGCAGCCATAACGCCTTTTTCTTTCAAAAACTGCTCAAGCTCGCCGGTTTCATACATTTCGCGAATAATATCGCAACCGCCAACAAACTCACCCTTCACGTAAAGCTGAGGGATCGTTGGCCAGTCTGTAAATTCTTTAATGCCTTCGCGGATTTCATTATCCAGCAAAACATTCTCATCCTTAAAAGGAACGCCCATTTGTGACAAAATCTGCACAACCGCCGCAGAAAATCCGCACTGAGGAAATGCTGCCTCGCCCTTCATGTAAAGGACAACATCATGCCCATCGATTTGTTGCTGGATGCGTTCTTTGATAACACCGTTCATAATATAAAACTTCCTTCCTAATTTATTCTGGTACAGCCGTTTGAATAGCAAGCGCATGTAACTGGCCGCCAAGGACGCCTTTCAAGGCCTCGTTCACCATTTTATGCTGCTGCACGCGGCTTTTTCCCGCAAATGCCGCCGACACGACATAGGCCGCATAATGATCACCGTCACCGCGCAAATCTTCAATGCGCACTGTCGCATCGGGAATATGCTCGGTAATAAGCGTTACTAGTAATTTTTCATCAACAGCCATAAGACTACTCCATATAATGCGCGTTACGATTTTGACAACTGAATACGTGCCTGTGACAACGATTCGTCCAGCTGATCGTATAAATCAACCATGTTATACGCAAGTCCCTTTTGATCCAGATCCGCGCAAACCTTACGCAAAACATCTTCAAAGCCTGGCTCTTCTAAATTGGCTTCAACCACAGTGCGTGCATATGTCTCAGCATCAGCGCCATCCAGCCCTAATTTCTCTGCAATCCAAAGTCCATATAATTTGCAAGTGCGTGCCTCAACCTCAAAGCTATGCTTTTGCTGAAATGAAAACTCTTTCTCCGACAGATCGCGACGATCATTAAAATCAGACATAATAGTTGTTCCTTTCTGTAATTCTTACCGATTCAACATTGGCAGAGAATGTAAACTAATGCTATAGGAAAGAATAGCTTATGTTATTTTATGACAGGAACAATTATGACGAAACGTAAAAAATTATACGAGGGTAAGGCAAAGATTATCTATGAAGGCCCAAACGCCGACACAGTTATCCAGTATTTCAAGGATGACGCGACTGCCTTCAATGCCGAGAAAAAAGACACGATCGCTGGTAAAGGTGTCCTCAACAACCGCATTTCTGCGCACTTGATGACAAAGATCGAAGAAATCGGCATCCCAACGCATTTCATTAAATCACTGAACATGCGCGAGCAACTTGTCCGCAGCGTTGAAATCATCCCGCTTGAAGTTGTCGTGCGCAACGTCGCAGCCGGATCTTTGTGTAAGCGCCTAGGCGTCAAAGAAGGCACACGCATGCACCGCCCGTTGGTTGAGTTTTATTACAAAAAAGACGAACTGGGTGATCCGCTCGTTGGCGAAGACCACATCATCACTTTTGATTGGGCTGACCCTTATGAGCTAGAAGAAATGGTTGCGATGGCATCACGCGTCAACGATTACCTTAGCGGACTTTTCTCGGGCATTGGCCTGACGCTGGTTGATTTCAAATTAGAATTCGGCCGTATCTGGGGCGAACATGGCGAGCTTTATATCGTCCTTGCCGATGAAATCTCTCCTGATAACTGTCGCCTATGGGACAGCAAAACTGGCGAGAAAATGGACAAAGACCGTTTCCGCTTTGATCTTGGTGATCTGGTTGAAGGATATCAGTATATCGCCGAAAAATTGGGATTGATCCCCGAAGGCGGCATCATCAAAGGCGGCAGCATCAATGAACAACTGGCCGAGCGCCTAGACAACATTGAAAACGAACTTGCCGAGCGCCGCAAACTCCGCGACCTCAAAGCCGGCAAGCCCCGCAAATCATAAAATAAAAACAAAACTACATGCTAAGACAATACCTTAGCATGTAGGCAAATTTTTCCTATTTTCGCGCGCTTCTTATTCATGTTATGATGAAAGTATAAGCAAGCAGAAAGCTGAAGACGCGAAAGGAAGAAATCCAAATGGCTCTTGTCATTGACCTAAAACCTGGTGAAAAAATTCTGGTTGGCGATGCCGTCATCACTAACGATGGCCAGCGCACACGCCTCCATATCGCAGGTGAATCACCCATCATGCGGGAAAAAGATATCCTGCAAGAGCAAAACGCCAACACGCCTTGTAAAAGAATTTATTTCCTAGTGCAGTGCATGTACATGGCGAGCAATCCCGAAGACTATCACGACAGATATTTCGAACTGGTCAAGGAAATCCAGAAGGCTTCTCCGTCCAGTTCAATCTTCTTCATGCAAATCAACGATCACATCATTGCCGAGAATTATTACAAGGCACTGAAAATCGCCAAACAACTTATCAACCACGAAAAGGAGCTCATCGACCATGCCACACAGCAGCAAACAACCACCGGCTAATCCTCACGCTCAAGCTGCCTCAGCTTACGGCTCCAATGCGCAAAAACACACGCCAGATCAACGCGAACTTGAGGCGCGCGTGTTGCTAAAATCTGCGAAAATGCTTCAGGATTTGCGTGATAATATCGATGACGCCAACAGCGAACAGGTCGAAGAAACACTTAAATACAACCGCCAAATCTGGATTATGTTCTATGACACCGCGATTGAAAACACGGGCACAGACCACACATCCGAACTGCGCAGCAACATTATCAACTTGGCTAACTTTATTTTCAAACGTGAAACCGAGGTCTTAGCCAAGCCGACCGCGCAAAAATTGGATGTTTTGATTAACATCAACCGCGAAATTGCCGCAGGACTGATGGGATCACCAGAAAAAGCGTCAGAATAATACAAAAATTTTAAAAAGATTACGCCTGAACAGAAACGTTCACGCCAGAAGATGCCTGCGCACCTGATTGCGAAGCCGACACAATCGCCGCGCTCACCGCATCAGCCGACGGCGCACGTGATGGCGTAGATTGCGACTGATAATCTGATGACACAATTTGTGCCTCAGTATATGTATTTGTGGATTGCGCAGAACCCTGATCAGAGCTTGCACCTGAAAGTTCAGCCTGCTCCACGCGTTCAATCTGGCGTTGTGCTTCTGCTTGACGCTGACGCGCCGCCAAAGTCTGCTCAGATGGGAATTGTTTCAAAACATCGCCTGTATCCGAATCGCGGATCTGCAACACGGCTTTATTGTAATCATTATTCACATGGATATACGGGCTTACATATGGAGCCTGCGGCGCAGAAACATCAGCTTCACCCAAAGCAATGCGCGCCGAACTTGCTTGTTCCGCGTTTGGGCGCAAAAAGGGCGCATTTGATATCACTGAATTAACAGCTTCTAACATGGTTACATTCCCTAACCGTCTTTTAAAAAACCAAGGCTTTCAGCTATTCTCGCCTCCAGCAGTCTTTAAAAGATACAATACCTTATTATCACTGTACCGCACTTTAATGCAAAAGTCAAGAAACATGCATACCAGCGGTTGTAAATACATAAAAATTTAGGCTTGCTCAAATCTAGCGCATTTCGCTTTAAAAAGGCAAATTAAATAAAATTATCCACAAGCAATAGCAAAAAGTAAAAAAACCGTTTATACTTATAAAGGCAGAGCGTGATGATTCACTGCATCTTCCCCCTTGCGGATTCTCTTCGCAAAAGGATTCAAAACAAACAACTAAGGTACCAATATCGTGGATAGTTTTCTAGAAACACTAAAGCACTTAGGACCAGCGCGCCTCGGAATCATGGGCGCAATCATGCTGGGCCTCATCATGTTTTTCGTCTTCATCTCTTTCCGCGTGAGCGTCCCCGAGATGCAATTACTCTACGCTGACCTCTCCAGCATGGATTCAGGCGCCATTGCCGCAAAACTGGAAAGCGAAGAAATCCCCTATGAAGTCAACGCCGACGGCAGTAAAATTTTCACATCCGAAGACCAAATTGGCCGCGCGCGTATGCTCCTTGCCGAGGCTGGCCTGCCAAATGGCGGCTCAATGGGCTATGAGATTTTCGATAAAGATTCTGGCTTTGGCACAACCAACTTTGTTCAAAACATCAATCAAGTCCGCGCACTAGAAGGCGAACTTGCCCGCACCATTATCTCACTAGACGGCATCCGCAGCGCCCGCGTTCACCTTGTCCTGCCACAACGTGAACTGTTCAGCCGCGAACAACGCCAAGCCAGCGCAAGTGTGTTCCTGGGCATAAACCCGGGCATCAAACTAGACCGCGAAAAAATCGTCGCAATCCAGTCGCTAATCGCAAACGCAGTGCCCGATCTGCAATCTGAAAGCGTTTCAATCATCGACAGCAACGGTAACCTGCTCGCAAGCAGCGAAAGCTCAGGCGCAAACCTCATGAGCGCAAAAGCAGAAGAAATGCGCCTCAATCACGAACGCCGCCTGATAGAAAAAATCGAAGATCAACTTAACCGCGTTGTTGGATACGGCAAAGTCCGCGCCACTGTTACGGCGGAAATGAACTTTGACCGCATCAGTATGAATGAAGAGCTCTACGACCCAGAAGGACAAGTCGTACGCTCAACACAAGTTACAGAAGAAAATAGCCTCGAGCGCGAATCACAGGCCGAAGATGTCTCTGTCGGCAATAACTTGCCCGGCGTCAATGGTGACCTCCTCACAGACACCCAGCCAAGCGCCGAAGACAACCGCGTTGAAGAACTTACAAACTATGAAATCAGCAAAACTATTCGCAACACAATTCGCGAAGTCGGCGAAATCAAACGCCTGTCTGTTGCTGTTCTTGTTGATGGCCGTTATTCAAAAGGCGAAGAAGGCGAACGCATCTACGAACCGCGCACGCAACAAGAAATTGATCAAATCACAACCCTCGTACGCAGCGCCGTAGGCTTTGATCAAGATCGCGGCGACCAAATCGAAGTCGTCAATATGCAGTTCGCGCAAATCGATACAAACGAAGAAGCACTTGAAATGAACCAGATTATGGGCTTCGACAAAGACAAACTGCTTGATGTTGCCGAAATCATGACTGTTGCCATCATGATTATCCTCGTCATCATCCTCGTGCTTCAGCCAATGGTGAACAAACTACTGGAAACTGCGCCAATTCGTGAAAATGCCGACAGCCTTGAAAACGAACTTCTCAGCGCCTCACCGATGGCCCCAGCCCTCGCTGGCCCAAGCACCGCACAGGGCGGAGAAGATATGGATGAACAAGAAGAAAGCCTCATCAATATTCACGGCGTCGAAGGTAAGGTTAAAGCATCATCCATTAAGAAAATCGAAGAAATCGTTGATAATTACCCGAAAGAAACACTGTCCGTTATTCGTAGCTGGATGTCACAGGAGTAATCATCTAGTATTATGAACATGAGAGCACGCGAAGATTACAGAACATTAAACGGAACCGAAAAGGCCGCAATTCTTTTGCTCGCCCTCGGTGAAGAACAATCTGTTAAAATATTCGAACAAATGGACGAAGATGAAATCCTCGAGATTTCTCAAGTCATGGCAGGCCTTGGTAAAGTCAGCCCCAAAGTTATCGAGCGCCTCTTTGTCGAGTTTGCCGAACAAATGAGCTCAACCAACACACTGGTTGGATCGCACGACAGTACAGAACGATTACTCCAAAAGGCCGGCATCGGAACAGAGCGCATCGACGCCATCATGGAAGAAATTCGCGGCCCTGCTGGACGCACCATGTGGGAAAAACTTGGCAACGTAAACGAGGAAATCCTCGCCACATTCCTGCAAAAAGAATATCCGCAAACTGTTGCAGTTGTTCTTTCTAAAATCAATTCTGACCACGCCGCGCGCGTGCTCGCCATGCTGCCCGAGACTTTCGCGCTCGAGGTTATTCATCGCATGCTGCGCATGGAAGCCATTCAAAAAGAAATCCTCGAAGAAGTCGAGCGCACACTTCGCACCGAGTTCATGACCAACCTTGCGCGCACAAACCGCCGCGACAGTCACGAGCTTATCGCCGACATCTTCAACAACATGGACCGCACTGCCGAAGCGCGCTTCTTGGATGAACTGGAAAAATCCGCGCCAGATTCTGCCGAAAAAATCCGCTCGCTCATGTTCACGTTCGAAGACCTTATGAACCTCGACCCCGCTGGCATCCAAACACTGATCCGCGCCGTCGACAAAGACAAGCTACCTGTTGCCCTCAAAGGCGCAACCGAAGGCATTCGCGACCTGTTCTTCTCGAACATGTCAGAACGCGCAGGAAAAATCATGAAAGAAGACATGGCCGCAATGGGGCCTGTTCGCCTGCGCGACGTCGAAGAATCGCAACAATATATCGTCAACACTGCCAAAGACTTAGAATCACGCGGAGAAATCATGATTGCCGCTGGCGGCGACGACGACGAGATGATCTATTAATCCTTTATAATACGATCACAACAAACACAGCGCTAAAAGGTGGCTCCGTTGACCAACGAACCGGAAAAATTCTTCTTTAACCTTAACAACTTCGACAATGGCTACGTTGACCCTCTTGCAAAAAAGAAGGCCGAAGAAGAAGCCTTACGCCGCACCGAAGAAGAAGCAAGAAAAGAAGACTTGCCCCCGCCGCCGCCTACATTTTCAGAAGAAGAACTCGAAAATGCAAAAAAAGCCGCCTTCGAAGAAGGTCGCACTCAGGGCAAGCAAGAAATGCGTGAAAAGCATGATCGCAACCACCAAAATACGCTCAATCAAATTGCCGCTGGTCTGCCTCAGCTTATCGCGCAAGCTGCGGAAACCCAGACAAACCAACAATTAGATACGCTGCGCCTGTGCCTGACAATATTTGAAAAAATCTTCCCGCATTACAGCCGCGAACATGGCATGCACGAACTTAGCGCCGCTATTCGCGACACACTCAAACAAACAAACAGTGACCTTATCGAAATCACCATGCACCCTGATAGCCTCAAAGCCATCGAAGATGACCTAAAAACGTTCGATAGTGACAGCACGATAACCTTGACACCAAATAACAACATCGAACCCGGAAATTGCACGATGAAATGGCGCAATGGCGGCGCAACACACTCCCCCGCTGATATCAGCGAACAAATTCACGCCATTTTGACACAAACAATTGAAGAAAATGTAATAAATCCGCCGCTTGAGCAGATTGAGGATTCACCTGCCCCCCAAGACTGTGCTATGATAGAAAGTGATATAAAAGAACAAAACACTGCGGCACCAGATAATACCACCGCCCAGCCAGACGATGATGATGGAGAATCCTAATGACGGATGACAACACACCAGAAGATGAAAGCGTTAACCAAGATGCCATAGACGACATCTTTGGCGATGATGGCGGCGGCATGAATTTACAGGAAATTGATGATCCTAACGACCAAGCCAACGCAGAATCACCATACAAACATGGCGAACCTATGGCGCAAGATGTCGCGGCAATTTACGATATTCCAGTTCAAATCTCCGCCGTTCTTGGGCGCTCAACCATGCAGGTCAGCCAGCTGTTGAAACTAGGACGTGGCGCGGTTGTTGAACTTGACCGCAAAGTCGGCGAGGCCATCGATATCTACGTGAACAACCGTCTGGTTGCCCGCGGCGAGGTTGTCGTCGTTGAAGACAAGCTTGGCATCACCATGACTGAAATCGTGAAATCAGATCGCTCATAGGCAAAAACAAGACAGACAACATGGCAGAAAACAGCCCCCTTCCAAAAGGTAACTCTACTGCGGCGCTTAAGGCGTCACTGCCCAGTGTGTCTATTCCAATGCCACGCCGCACGGCCGACTATGCCACCATTTTAGGTTTAACCTTTGCCGTATCTCTTATCTTTATCGCTATTTACATGGGCGAAAGCGACGCCAGCTTCTTCAACCTGCCATCCGTCGCCATCGTTATTCTTGGCACAATTGCTGTAACCGCAATCTCGTATACTGGCGAAGAAATCCGTCAGGCAGGCAGCATCATTACACAATCCTTAATGCGCCGCATTTACGAACCACAAAAGGTCGCAACCATGCTGCTGGATTTGGCTGTGGTATCGAAAAAGAAAGGCATCCTTGCCTTATCAGCCTACGAAGACGAAATCGCACGCGATAATTTCCTGCACCGCAGCCTTCAAATGGCAATCGATGGGCAAAAGCCTGCAGATATCGATTTTATCCTATCACAAGAAATTGCCGCACGGATCGAACGCCATAAACGCTCGGCCAGCATTACAAAGCGCGCATCAGAAACCGCGCCTGCAATGGGGCTAATCGGAACGCTTGTTGGCCTTGTGCAGATGCTTGCCAACCTGGAAAGCCCTGAAACCATTGGCCCCGCCATGGCTGTTGCGCTCTTGACAACCTTTTATGGCGCTATCCTCGGCACGGTTGTAATGGCGCCCCTTGCTGGTAAGCTGGACAAGAATTCACAAGACGAAACCTTGATCAAAAACATGATCCGCCTAACCGCCATTGCCGTGGCACGCCAAGACAACCCACGCAAACTGGAAATGGAGCTTAACTCCGCCTTGCCACCACAACACAAAATCAAATACTTCGACTAACATCAGTTGACGAACACATAAAACAGGATACATAGTAATCTCATGCGCTTAATGGTTATTGGACATCTTAACGGACAAATCGCTCAGGCAGGTAAAATCGCCTTGCAGCGCGGCGCAAAGGTCATCCACTGCGAAGACACGGTCGAGGCAATCGGCGCACTCCTGAACGGACGCGGCGCTGATTTGGTGATGGTCGATGTGAAACAAAAAATCGCCAAATTCGTACAAGATCTGGAAGACGCACGCATTCACTTGCCCGTCATCGCATGCGGCGTTGATAATGATGCACGCGCCGCAGTTAAGGCCATTCAGGCTGGCGCAAAAGAATACGTCCCTCTGCCGCCTGATGCGGATATGATCGCCGCCATTCTTGAGGCCGTCAGCGACGATAACAGCGCCATGATTGCAGACGACCCTGCAATGAAACCCATTGTCAATCTTGCCGATAAAATCGCACCCAGCGAAGCCACTGTGATGATCACTGGCGAATCCGGCACGGGTAAAGAGGTCATGTCGGCCTACATCCACAATAAATCAAAACGCAAAGACGCCGCCTTTATCGCCGTAAACTGTGCGGCCATTCCTGAAAACCTTTTGGAATCAGAACTGTTCGGCCACGAAAAAGGCGCCTTCACTGGCGCGACTGCGCGCCGCATCGGTAAATTCGAAGAAGCCCACAAAGGCACACTCCTTTTAGATGAGATCAGCGAAATGCACCCGCTTTTGCAGGCAAAACTGCTGCGCGCCATCCAGGAAAAAGAAATTACACGCATCGGGTCAAACGCCGCAGTAAAAGTTGATGTGCGCATCATCGCAACATCAAACCGAAACCTCGAACAATCGGTGCAAAAAGGCGAGTTTCGCGAAGATTTATATTTCCGCCTAAACGTCGTTAACATTCCGCTGCCAGCGCTGCGCGAACGCCCAAGCGATATTCCAAAGCTTGCACAATTCTTCGCCGACAAATACGCCGATGCCAATGGCGTTGACCGAAAAAAGCTCAGCCCCGCCGCCATCGAAAAAGCCAAAATGCACAGCTGGCGCGGCAACATCCGTGAACTCGAAAACACGATGCACCGCGCCATTTTGATGTCGATGCAAGATGAGATCGAGCCCGAAGCACTCCTCATCCAAAACAGTCAGTTTAACCAAGGCGCAGGCACTGCCGCGACACCCAATCAAGCGCCAAGCGCAACAGACGTGGGCAGCGCCCAAAACGCGCCCACCGCGCCAGCAGAAACAGCCCCGACTGCAGCGCAGCCACTCAACAACCCACAAGCCGTCGAAGGCCTTGTTGGACGCACGATCGCCGACGTTGAACGCGATATGATCATCGACACGTTAGAACATTGCCTTGGCAACCGTACCCACGCGGCCAATATTCTGGGCATTTCTATTCGTACACTTAGAAACAAGCTCAACCAGTATAAAGATCAAGGCCACGACATCCCTGCAAGCTAGTCCAGCTTCAGATCCCTCTCGCGGCACATGTACCCCGCACGTTCAGCACTCTAGGCCACACATAATGTCAGATCACCCAACACAACCACATCATTCACGCCATGACTGGATGAAGTTCCTGTTGCTTCTTGGCATTTTTGCGGGGTATTTCGGCTATCTCAGCTGGGAATATGATCTTAAAACAGGTGGCATTGTCGCTGCCATCACGTGGAGCTTTTTTGTCCTGTGCACGCCCATCGCTGACGCAGGTTTTCTTCTGGATTTCCCTGTGCGCATGATCACGGGCATCAAAATGTTCTTCATTGAATTCATCGTCTGGGCATTGGCGCTTGGCATCAATATGATCGCCCTCACCTACGCGCCCGCAGCCTATGAAACAAATCTACTGACCAGTACATTTCATACGCTTCTGACCACGCCTTGGCCGTATTGGAGCATCATAATCCTATGCGCGGCCGGAACATTCCTGTCTATTCATTTAGGCGATGATATCATGGACGCACTCAACAACCGTAAAGACACAAACACCGTGACGCACTTTAAAAAGAAAATTGCGGTAATGGCATGCTTAATCATCGCGATCATCGTGATCTATTACGACTTGATTAAGACCCTCAATATTGAAATGCCAAATTAATATGCAATGCCTATTTCGGCGCAGGCTCGACAATCAGAACAGTGCTTTTCGCATCAGTAACGCACACACGATCACCTGCACTCAGCGCCGATTTAGCCAATATTGACCAATAACTGTCATCCAGTTTTTGTTGAACCGTATCGCCCGCAGGCACATCAACATCGACAGAAAACTCTCGCCCGACATATTGCGCCGCACGGTTATTAAGCAATGGCTCATCACTTTGCAGACCAGTCGGATTCCCTTTGCGATAGATTGACCAGCCAACAATACCAGCAATCGACAAAATAGCCCATGACGCAATTTGCGCTTGCCACATCAAGTCAGGAACAACAAACAAGGCCGCCCCAACCACTGCCGCCGCCGTGCCAATACACAGTAAAAAGTACGCACCAACAAAGGCAAGCTCAACCACCACCAGAACGATTGCAACACTCAACCAGTGCCAAGGTTCCATCACTTCAAGAACAGAAACAAAATCGGTCATAATTGGCCAAACCTCCTATTTCGCAGTTTTCTTAGTCGCAGGCGCCTGCAATGACTTTGTTTGCTCGCCCAACAATTCAGCGATACCGCCCAATGACGCCATAACGCCAGAAGCCTCCAAAGGCATAAAGACAAGCTTTTGACTTGGCGAGTTCGCAAAGCTACCAATTTGCTTCACATACTCTTGCGCGACAAAGTAATTAATCGCCTGAATATCACCTTTTGAAATGGCCTCAGACACCATTTGCGTTGCCTTGGCTTCGGCTTCTGCCAAACGCTCGCGCCCTTCGGCCTCGCGATATGCGGCTTCTTTTTTACCTTCAGCTTCTAAAATAGCGGCCTGCTTTTCACCTTCCGAGCGCAAAATTTCAGACTCTCTATGGCCTTGTGCCTCAAGAATATTCGCACGCTTTTCACGCTCTGCCTTCATTTGGCGCGCCATCGAATCCACAAGATCACGCGGCGGTGAAATATCTTTGATTTCAATGCGGGTCACTTTAATGCCCCAAGGCTCGGTTGCTTCATCAACAATCTGTAGCAATCTTGCATTAATGCTATCGCGCTCGGACAGCAATTCATCCAAATCCATCGACCCCATAACAGTACGCAAATTCGTCATCGTCAAATTCAGCACCGCGCGCTCCATCTGGTTCACTTCATAGGCCGCGCGCGCCGCGTTTAACACCTGATAGAACACAACGCCATCAACCTGAACAAGGGCGTTATCTTTTGTGATAACCTCCTGCGAAGGAACATCCAAAACCGTTTCCATCATGCTCATCTTCGCGCCGATACGATCAACGAATGGCACAATAAAATGCAACCCAGGCTGCAGCGTCACGGTATAACGACCAAAGCGCTCTACGGTATATTGATAGCCCTGCGGCACGGTTTTAACCGCTGATGCGACTAGATAAAGAGAGAACACAAGTAAAATAAGAACAAACGGATCCATAAGAAGCCTCGAAATGATTAAACCAATAGTGCGTAGTATTGCATGATTCTTGGCATCTTGGTAAGATTTACCCAGTAATTACACACAAGCAGCGATCGCTCATACGTCCATGGCAACAAATCTACCCTCAACGCAAAGCGCAAGCGCGCCTGCCTCCGCCTCTGGTGGGGGTGGCATGATGCGCGGCAGCATGAATAATTTGATGCGCTCAGACGTTCTGTTTGCATTCGGCATTATTGCCATTATCTTATTTATGCTCGTCCCCATTCCAACAGGATTGCTGGACTTTGGCCTGTCTGTATCAGTGGCCTTTGGCGTCCTGATTTTGATGACAGTTCTGTTTATTCAAACGCCGCTTGATTTCTCGACCTTTCCAACTGTGTTGCTGGTATCGACCTCTTTACGCCTTGGCCTAAACGTCGCCTCGACGCGCCTGATCCTGGAAAACGGCCACAACGGGCGCGACGCGGCAGGCGCAGTGATCGAGGCCTTTGGCACATTCATTATCAAAGACAGTTACATCATCGGTGCCATTGTTTTTGCCATCCTTGTGATTGTAAACTTCGTGGTCATCACCAAAGGTTCTGGCCGTATCGCCGAAGTCGCGGCGCGCTTTACCCTTGATGCGATGCCGGGCAAGCAAATGGCGATCGACAGCGACCTTTCCGCAGGCATGATCACTGAAGAAGAAGCCAAAAACCGCCGCAAAAATCTTGAGCAAGAAAGCACCTTTTTCGGCGCAATGGACGGTGCGGCAAAATTCGTGCGCGGTGACGCGATTGCAGGCCTTTTGATTATGTTCATCAACATTATCGGCGGCATCATTATCGGCACAACCACCCAAGGCATGAGCATGGGCGAAGCGGCCTCAAACTATACAATCCTGACAATCGGTGATGGCCTCGTCAGCCAAATCCCCGCCCTAGTCGTTTCTGTATCGGCGGGTCTTTTGGTATCAAAGGCTGGCGTTGAAGGCTCTGCCGAGCAAGCCTTGTTTGATCAGCTTGCGCGCTATCCCCGCGCTATTTTCATGACCGCGGGCCTGTTATTCGCACTAGGCATCACGCCGGGCATTCCCTTCTTCCCATTCTTCGTCTTGGCATCTGCAATTGGCGCGATTGGCTATTACGCGACCAAAGCACAAAAACAGCGCGAAGAATTCGAAAGCCTTTCTCCTGCTGGCGGTCAAGCAGGCGCGCCTGCCGCAATGGGCGCAGACGGCAAACCAGCCGCCCCTGTCGCGGAAGAGCCTATCTCCGCCGCGCTGGCCATGGATATTATCCGCTTAGAGCTTGGCTATGGCCTATTGCCTCTCGTCCAAGGGGATAGCCCAAATAAACTAACCGACCAAATCAAAGGCCTGCGCCGCCAATTGGCCGAGGATATGGGATACGTTCTGCCATCTGTACGCATTCAAGATAACCTGCAATTACCTGCAAATACTTATATCGTGCGCATCAAAGAAATCGAAGCCGGACAAGGCGATGTCCGCACAGGTATGCTGATGTGTATGGACCCGTCAGGCACATCTATTGACCTGCCGGGCGAACAAACGACCGAGCCCACCTTCGGCTTGCCTGCCACATGGATTGATGAGAAATACCGCGAAGAAGCCCACTTCAAGGGCTATACCGTTGTTGATGCCCCTACCGTCATCACAACGCATATTACTGAAATCATCAAAGACAATATGCCAGATTTGCTAAACTACGCCGAAACGCAAAAGCTGCTGGACGAGATGCCAAAAGAATACCAAAAACTGGTCGCAGATGTGATCCCATCGCAAGTCACAATTGGCGGTCTGCAACGTATCTTGCAAAAATTGCTGGGCGAGCGCGTGTCGATCCGCGACCTGCCATCTATCCTCGAAGGACTGGCCGAGGCCACAAACTACACCAAAAACATCAATTCCTTGACCGAGCATGTACGCTCACGCCTCGCGCGTCAGCTATGCAACGCCAACAGTAACGCACAAGGCGTCTTGCCACTGGCGACCCTATCACCGCAATGGGAGCAAGCCTTCACCGAAGCCTTAATCGGCGATGGCGAAGATAAGCAGCTCGCCATGGCGCCAACACATTTGCAGGAATTTATCAAAGTTGTACGTGAAAAATATGATCAGTTCTCCGCCGAAGGACAATCGCCAGTCTTACTGACATCTGCGCCGATCCGCCCTTATGTGAGATCAGTGATTGAACGTTTCCGCCCGCAGACCATTGTGATGAGCCAAAACGAAATCCACCCTAAGGCCCGCATCAAAACAACAGGCATGGTTTGAATATCCTGTTTAATGAAAAACAATATCCTTAGGTGGTAGAATATTTTCAATATTTGCCTGCGTCTGAGGCGTAGCCGTATTGCCCTGCAAGCGCGCACGATCCTCATTAAACTCTGCAATACTTTGCTCGGTCAAATTGCGCACTTTCTCAATCACAGTCGTATCAATCTGGCCTTCTGCTGCATCCAAGACATGCTCTAACCCTTCGCGGAAAAATTCAAACGTCACTGCATAGCGGCGCAGATGTAATTGTTGTTCAGGTTTATGATACTCATCCGAGCAAAATTCCCATGATTTATTAAAGACTTCTTCTAAATGCTCATTTGCTTTTTCAGGCCCTACCGCAACTGAATGCGATAAAAAATCCTTACCGATTTTATCAATCAGCTGCTGATGAAAATTCGGCAATTCTTCAAAAGGCTTTTTAAGAATGTCACTATTGATGTGCTTTTTACCACCTCGCGTCAGCACAACCGCAGGCGTCACAGAACCCCTAATAGATTCGACCCCTTTTTTAATACCATTAATCTGCTTCGCTTCATCCGAGCCATAAGGCGATACAGTCTTGTCTGCGCCTTGATTAAAATCTTGTGATTGTCCCATACAAGACCCCTCAATTCTTATTACACACGTAAAAAATTACCTGCGATAAACTATCACAGGCAATATTGTTATGTAAACAAAAAGATAAATATAAGCTTAATACAGCGTATTAGGCTTGTTTTTAACTGCGTCTATTTTAGCTGCTGTAATCTCAATTTGCGTTTTCATGCGCAAACGATCACCCTGCGTCGCAGCAAGATCAAGATCAGCGCTCAGCTTATCCATCGCCTTTGTCAAATCTTCCACTGTGCCAAGATCATCAACATCAATGGCATCTTCTGCCAAAACGATGCACTCTTTACCCGCGACATCGGCAAAACCACCTGTAATAAAAATGTGGCGAGGCTTTTTTTCGTCCAAAGACTGCATATACAGCTTCACAACGCCGTACTTAAGGGAAGCCACAACCGGAACATGGTCTGCACCGACACCGAACTCACCCGCTTCACCTGGCATCACAGCCAAATGAACAGGCTCTGACACCAACTTTTCTTCTGGTGAAACGATTTCGAATTGCAATGAACCACTCATGACTTAACCCTTTATCTTTATTATCTCTAAACCTGCGTTACGCAGCCTTAGCAGCCATTTCTTTTGCTTTTTCTACAGCTTGGTCAATTGAACCAATCATGTAGAACGCAGATTCTGGAAGGTGATCATATTCACCATCACAAATCGCTTTAAAGCCTTTGATCGTGTCTGCAAGGTCAACAAATACACCAGGAGTACCTGTAAAGACCTCAGCAACATGGAATGGCTGAGATAGGAAACGCTGAATTTTACGGGCACGTGCCACAGTCAGCTTATCTTCTTCAGACAATTCATCCATACCCAAAATCGCGATAATGTCTTGCAAGTTCTTGTACTGTTGCAAGATCTGCTGAACTTTAACGGCTGTTTGGTAGTGCTCATCACCGATGATACGTGGGTCCAAAATACGTGATGTTGAATCCAATGGATCAACCGCAGGATAGATACCTTGCTCGGCGATCTGACGGCTTAGAACTGTTGTTGCATCAAGGTGCGAGAATGTTGTCGCAGGCGCAGGGTCAGTCAAGTCATCCGCAGGAACGTAAACGGCCTGTACAGATGTAATCGAACCCTTTGTTGTTGATGTAATACGCTCTTGCATCGCACCCATGTCTGTAGACAATGTTGGCTGATAACCAACCGCAGAAGGAATACGGCCAAGAAGCGCTGATACCTCGGCGCCAGCCTGTGTAAAGCGGAAGATGTTATCAATGAACAAAAGAACGTCTTGGCCTTCTTCGTCACGGAAATATTCCGCCATCGTCAAAGCAGACAAAGCAACGCGTGAACGTGCGCCTGGTGGCTCGTTCATCTGACCGTAAACGAGGGCCGCTTTTGAATTTTCTGAATCGTGGGCTTTAATAACGCCTGAATCGATCATCTCGTGGTAAAGGTCGTTACCTTCACGTGTACGCTCACCAACACCAGCAAATACAGATACACCGCCGTGACCTTTTGCAATGTTGTTAATCAATTCCATGATCGAAACGGTTTTACCAACGCCGGCACCACCGAATAGACCAATTTTACCACCTTTTGCGTATGGGCAAAGCAAGTCTACAACTTTAATACCTGTAACAAGCTGCTCTGTCTCAGTTGCCTGATCAGCAAAAGCAGGTGCTTCGCGGTGGATAGGCCATGAAACTTTTGATTTCACTTCTGGACCTTCATCAATCACGTTACCTGTCACATCAAAGATACGGCCCAAAACTTCTGCGCCAACTGGAACAGAAATTGGCGCGCCCAAATCAGCAACTTCTGCGCCGCGAACAAGACCATCAGTCGAGTCCATCGCAATGCAGCGTACTGTGTTCTCACCAAGGTGCTGAGCAACCTCAAACACCAATTCTTTACCATCGTTTTGTGCGCTCAAAGCATTCAAAATCGCAGGGACTTGACCTTCTTCAAACTGTACGTCAACAACCGCACCCAATACCTGAGTAATGCGGCCGATTGCTTGATCGTTTTTCTTTGCTTTTGCCATGATTTCCTCTTTCCTTAAAACCGTTAAGTTATCTCTTTATCTTAATACTGTTATCTATAGTGCTTCGGCGCCCGAAATAATTTCGATCAATTCTTTCGTGATATACGCCTGACGTGCGCGGTTATACTCAAGTGTAACCTGCTTAATCACATCACCCGCATTACGCGTTGCATTATCCATTGCCGTCATACGCGCAGCCTGTTCACCAGCCGCACTATCCAAAAGCGCGCGGAACAATTGCACGCCAATATTACGTGGCAACAATGTGTTCACAATGCTTTCTTCGTCTGGTTCAAACTCGTAAGGCGCGGCATGTGGCTCGCCATCTGTTGTTTGCAAGTTCTCATCAACAGCGTTCAGCGTATCAGCTTGCGCAATTGCATCATCCATTTCAAATGGGATCAATTGCTGCGCAGTTGGCTCTTGCACCATGATCGATACAAAGTTGCTGTACACAAGCGTACACACATCAAAAGAACCCGCATCAAATTCAGAAACAATATAATCACGAATAGCCTGCGCTTCGCTATATTGGATGCGTTTTTGGCTTGTGATATCAAAGAAGTGCTTGATAATCAAAGGCTTCATATCTGTGCGCAAAGAATCATACCCTTTACGGCCGATACAAACGATTTTCACCTCTTTACCAGCTTCTTTCAAAGCCAGAACGCGGCGACGTGTTTCTTTCAAGATGTTTGCGTTAAACCCGCCGCAAAGACCGCGGTCAGATGTCACAACAACCAACAAATGCACATCATCAGAACCAGTCCCTTTCAACAAAGGCGAGCTATCCTGATCGATGACAATATTATGCGTCACACGCGCAAGCGCACTTGCCATGCTCAGCGCATAAGGATGTGACTTTTCCGCTTGCTCTTCAGCGCGGCGCAGCTTACTTGCAGCCACCATTTTCATGGCTGCAGTAATTTTTTTAGTCGATTTAACCGATTTAATACGGTCGCGATAATCTCTTAAGCTTGGCATTTTTAATTATGGCCTTTTCCTAAAATTCCCTAATTATGCTGCTTCTTGATCTGAGATCGCGTAGCTCTTTGTGAAACCATCAAAGAACTTCATCATATCTTCGATCAATTTATCATCCAATTTCTTGTCGTCGCGGATTTGCTCAAGCAATACTTTACCATTGGCACGGATGTGCTCTAGCAAACGGTGCTCATAGTTCACAACTTCGTTTTCTGGGATGCTATCCAAGAAACCTTTTGTACCAGCAAAGATCACCATAACCTGCTCTTCAACAGACAATGGAGAGTACTGAGGCTGACGCAATAGCTGTGTCAGACGCGCACCACGTGCAAGCAATTTTTGTGTCGCAGGGTCAAGGTCTGATGCGAACTGTGCGAAGGCTTCCATTTCACGGTACTGAGCAAGCTCAAGCTTAATCGTACCAGCAACCTGTTTCATCGCCTTGATCTGTGCGGCAGAACCAACACGTGATACAGACGCACCCACATCAATCGCAGGGCGGATACCTTTTGCAAACAAACCTGTTTCCAAGAAGATCTGACCGTCTGTAATCGAAATAACGTTTGTTGGAATATA
>DKAJ01000003.1:0-84607 GCA_002448815.1 Micavibrio sp. UBA6929 | reverse complement strand
ACGTTTGTTGGAATATAAGCAGAAATATCACCTGCTTGTGTTTCAATCACTGGCAAGGCTGTCAAAGAACCACCGTCATGTGTTTCTTCGTTCATCTTCGCCGCACGCTCTAGAAGGCGTGAGTGAATGTAGAAAACGTCACCAGGATAAGCTTCACGGCCTGGTGGACGACGAAGAAGCAATGACATCTGGCGGTATGCAACAGCTTGCTTTGACAAGTCATCATAAACTGCCAAGGCGTGAAGACCGTTATCACGGAAATATTCACCCATCGCGCAACCTGTGTATGGCGCCAAGAACTGCATTGGCGCTGCATCAGATGCAGTTGCGGCAACAACAGTTGTGTATTCCATTGCGCCTTGCTCTTCCAATTCACGAACAAGCTGAGCCACTGTTGAACGCTTCTGACCAACAGAGACATATACGCAGTATAGGTGTTTCTTGTCGTTCGATGCTTTGTTCAAATATTTCTGGTTAATGATTGTATCAACAGCAACGGCTGTTTTACCTGTTTGGCGGTCACCAATGATCAATTCACGTTGACCACGACCGATTGGAACCAGCGCATCAATCGCTTTAATACCTGTTTGCATTGGCTCGTGAACTGATTGACGTGGAATAATGCCAGGCGCTTTAACTTCAACGCGCTTATATTCAACATCCTTCAAAGGACCTTTACCATCAATTGGGTTACCCAAACCGTCAACAACGCGGCCAAGCAAACCTTTACCTACAGGCACTTCAACGATCTTACCTGTACGCTTAACGATGTCGCCTTCGCAAATTGCTTTATCTTCACCCAAAACAACCACACCAACATTGTCAGCTTCGAGGTTCAAAGCCATACCTTTAGTGCCGTCTGGGAATTCAACCATTTCACCCGCCTGAACATTGTCCAGACCATAAATACGTGCAACGCCGTCACCAATAGACAGCACCTGACCAATTTCAGCGACGTTTGTTTGTTCGCCAAAATCAGCAATCTGCTTTTTCAAAATGTTAGAAATTTCAGCTGCTTTGATATCCATGGTGTTACGCCTCTTTCTTCTTGTTTAATGTTTCTACATTGTCGTTAGTGTTATTCAGTGTTCTCTTGCTCATAGTCGTTTTCAAACGATCCAAACGACCAGAAACAGAATCATCAATACGCTTTGACCCGATTGTGACGACCAATCCGCCAATCAGGCTCTCATCAACGCGTGCATCCAAAATGATATTTTGCCCTGTTGCATCAGATAGCGCCTTGGCTAGCTCTTTTTGCTGAGCGGCTGTCAATGCATTGGCAGTTTCAACTTTTGCAACGGCTTCGTTACGCTCTGCCGCCAACATCTTTTCAACGGCCTTAATCATGTGTGACAGCAATGACAAACGTCCATTGCCTGCAAGCACATTCAAGTAATTCAATGTAATTGTCTGAAACTTCGCTTTCTTAGCCAGATCCGCCAAGACCGCCTGCTGGCGTTTAGCACTGATCGAATCAGCCGCGATAAAAAACGCAAAATCTTCTGATTCGCTCAGCATTGTTTTCAAAGACGCCAAATCGGCCTCTACCTTAGGCAAGGCTTTGTTTTCTTTAGCCAATTCAATCAAGGCACTTGCATAACGCTGTGTCAGTGCCGAAGAAACCATACCGCTTTGAGCCACAAATTTATCCTTTTGTCTTTACAATCTTTGCGCAGGGTTTAGCACACAGCCACGCGCGTGACAAGAGTCTAAAGTCGCAGAAAGACTCATTTTTTTGCCCTTTTGGCGCTCAGGCCGCGGATTCCCGTCAGCAGCTTTTCAGTGCAACAACATACCCTGCACAACAAAAATTTGACATAAAACAAAAAGAAGCATAAAACCCCCGCCATGACAAAAATTCATGACGCCGAATTACTGGATTACTTGCAAACACTGCGCACGCACCCTGACGATAGAATGGTGCGCGTACTAGACACTACGCCCCAGCAAAGCGACCGCGTTAAAATTGTCTTGTGCCTGCGTAAGAAATTCATGAACGCCGCGATCATGCCCTCAGAAAATCAGGCGGCGATCTTAAACGCACAAGGCGATCTAAATCCAGCAAATTGGGCCGATGGCATCCCCCTTAAACAAAAAACACTCGACCCGTGGCATAAGCTCGGCGATAAAAATTACCTGCTTCACACAAGCCTAGGCACAAAAAACCCAAAAATACTTGCAGCAACGCCGCCTAAAATCGCACAGGACGAACGCCTGTTTCTGGAAACATTCTTATCCGATCCACTGGTTATACCACGCATCAAAGGCAAACAGCTTATAAAGATGGCACCCGAGGTTCGCCAGCATCTGATAAAAAACATGCTTGCCGTGCGGTGCTATATGTTTCATGCCAAGCCTGGTGATAACCTAGGCCCGACTTTTAACTGGCATACAGATAGCGGCATCTCAGCACATACAGTTCTATTCAAATCACCGATGGAAATCCAATCCAGTGAAAACAGCACCACTATACTGCGCCCCAAAACAGGACAAACCATCGTCTTTAACGACAAGCTTCAGCATCGCTCAAGCCCTGAAGTAGCGCAGCATGGTCAATTTGCGCTCGATCTTTCATTTTACGAATAAGGCTCTAGCCCTCATCATAAAAAAACTGCGCCCGATATATCATCACGGCGCAGCCCTTCAATCATATTAACGAGATAACATTTCTATAAAGCGCGAACCGCAGGCTTCACTGCAATGCGTCCTGCATCATGCGTCGGAAGAACGCGCGCTTCGTGGCTTTCAGCCTGCAAAAATTCTCCAACCAGATCCATCACCTGGTCACGCGGCAACGCACTGTCGAGCTCTAACGTTTGCGTTTCAGGCGTATATAAAGGCGCCGCACCACCATCACGAAACTGTGCGGCAAGACCTTCAACCATTTGCGCTGGCTGGTCACCGTAAATTGTAATTTTTGAAACCTGCGTCATAACTGTTCTCCTTTATGTTATTTGGCATATACCTTTGGTTAGGCACGGCTCTTTTAAAACAACTATCAAGAGAAGCGCAAGCTTTTTCTTTTCATAAGATTGCGCTAATTTTCTACATAAAGCTTTGCGGATCAATATCAATGATAACGCGCACGGTCGAGGGCACCTTAATACTATTAACCCAGTCCAAAACTGTCTTTTGCAAATTGATAGTCTTTTCCGCCCGCACTAATAAGCGAAAACGATAACGCCCGCGCAAACGTGCCATCGGCGCAGGCGCGGGGCCAAAGGTTTGCACATTGGCCTCTTGCGGGGCAACGCGGGCAAGCGCCTTCGCCACGCCCAGCGCTTGTGCCTCATCACGGCCAGTAACAATAATGCCCGCCAGCCTTGCAAAGGGCGGCATGTGCGCTGCTTCACGCTCGGCCGCTTCGGCTTGCAAGAAGGCATCACGCCCCGCCGCGGCCAAGGCCTGCATAATGCGGTGCTGCGGCATATAGGTTTGCAAATACACATGACCAGGCTTCTCCGCACGACCTGCCCGCCCCGCAACCTGATGCAGCAATTGATAAACGCGCTCACTCGCGCGCAGCTCTCCGCCTTGCAAGCCCAAATCCGCATCAATCACGCCTACCAAGGTTAGATCGGGGAAATGGTGACCTTTGGCAACGATTTGCGTGCCTATAATAATATCCACCTCTTTGCGGCGGATACGCTCCAACAGCGTGCGCAGCTCATCTTGGCTATCCGTTGTATCACTCGCCAGCACCATAACGCGGGCGTCAGGAAAGCTTTGGCGCACCTCTTCTTCAATGCGTTCAACACCGGGGCCACACGGCACAAGCGAACCTTCATCGCTGCATGATGGGCATTGTTTGGGCACAGATACGCCAAACCCGCAATGATGGCACTGCAAATGCGCACCACGCGCGGTTTTATGCTCCACCAGCCACGCCGTGCAGCGCGGACATTCCATGCGGTGACCACACGAACGGCACAGCGTCAGCGGCGCATAACCGCGCCTATTTAAAAACATCAAGGCTTGCTCGCCGCGCTGAAGCGTATCCATCATCGCCTTTTTCAACGACGGCGCGATAAAATTGCCGCTATCAGGTTTATCCTCGCGCAGATCAACCAGATCAATCTCTGGCATTTGCGCCCCGCCAAAACGTGCTGGTAATATTAAATGCTCATACTTGCCGTCCCACACATTTTGCATCGTCTCCAGCGACGGCGTCGCCGACACCAATACAATTGGAAATTGCCCCAGATGGGCGCGAACAACCGCCATATCACGCGCATGATAACGCACGCCGTCTTCCTGTTTATAGGCAGGGTCATGTTCTTCATCGACAATAATCAAACCCAATTTCTGATACGGCAAAAACAGGGCCGAGCGCGCACCAACAACAACGCGGCTTGTCCCTTGTGCAACCCCGCGCCAAGTCAATCGGCGCTGCGCGGCGGTTAGCCCCGAATGCCACAAGGCAGGATAACACCCAAAACGATCGTTAAAGCGCTGCAAAAAGGCATTCGACAGCGCAATTTCAGGCAATAATAATAAGATCTGCTTACCTTGCTCTAGCGCCTTGGCGATGGCCTCGAAATATACCTCGGTCTTACCCGCGCCCGTAACACCGTCCAGCAAATTACAATAATAACCGCCATCGCCAATTTGTTCGCACAGGCGCTCGGCCACGTCTTGTTGATCTTCGGACAGGTCAACCGCTCCATGCTTATAATTGGGCGTTTTACACGGCACAGGGTTAAAAATATCAACCTGCTTTAAAAAGCCCTTATCGCTCAGCCCCTTCACAACCGATGCGCTGCATCCGGCGACCTCCGCAATTTCTGATGCACGGCGAATTTGCCCGTCTGCCATCACATCCATCACTGCGCGGCGCTGCACGCTCAGCTTTGCCTTTTCAAGGCGCGCATCACTCACACCATCGGCCAATTGAAACCCGCGCGCTGGCGCTGGTGGCTCAAGACCTGCAGGAACGCTAAGCGCCATTTTCAAAACCGATCCTATCGGCGCGGCGCAATATCGCGCAGCCCAACTGATAAAATCGCGGTGCACTTTGCGCATCGGCGCGGCGTCATAACGATCGATAATATATTTCAGTTTTTCGGGCTTCACATCGCCAGCGCCCTGCCCCCACACAACAGCAGGCACTTCACGCCCGCCAAGCGGCACGCAGACATAATCGCCGTCTTGCACGTCCATGCCCTCTGGCACGCCATAGTCATAGGCCTTATCCACGGGATAGGGCACAAGAACGCTGCGCACCTCTGACGGGGGGCGGCTATCTTTTTTCGGCGCGGGGCCTAATTCTTCATCTTGAAATAATGAGTCCATACAGGTATCTATAAATACATCGCCAACGGGGCGATTCCCTATCCTTTATATAGAAAAGTTATACAGTTATGAAATTTTTTGTCGATACCGCAGACATCCATGAAATCGAAGAATTAGCAGCAACAGGCCTGATCGATGGCGTAACAACCAACCCATCCCTCATCGCGAAAAGCGGCAAAGAATTCGTGCCACTGATCAAAGACATCTGCAAAATCGTCAACGGCCCAGTCAGCGCCGAAGTCGCCGCAACGGATTTCGAAACCATGCGCAAAGAGGCCGAAGTTCTGCGCAACATCGCAAACAACGTCACAATCAAAGTTCCTCTAACGCCTGCGGGTTTGAAATTGTGTAAATTACTGTCACACGATGATACCAAGGTCAACGTGACACTATGCTTCTCGGCGGCGCAAGCCATCCTCGCGGCCAAAGCTGGCGCGGCGTTCGTATCACCTTTCGTTGGTCGCCTTGATGATATTTCCATGAACGGCATGCAACTGATCGAGGACATCGTTAAAATTTACAAAAACTACCCTGCCTACAAAACAGAAGTGCTTGTTGCCTCAATCCGCAGCCCCATGCACATCACACAGGCAGCCAAAATGGGCGCTCAAGTTATCACTGCGCCGCCAAGCGTCATTCAGCAATTGTTCAAGCATCCTTTAACGGATCAAGGCCTAGCCGCCTTTGTTGAAGATTGGAACAAATCAGGTCAAACGATTTTAAAAGATTAGGGATTCAAAAGCATGGCCAAGCTATGCTAGAATCACCAAATGTCTGAAGAACACCACACTGATTCTGATACGCTGAAGATCACCACACAAGATGTGCTGGATTATCTGCGCGCTCACCCCAAATTCCTCAGCCAGCATCCAGAGGCCATAGACCTTCTGAAAGTGCCGGGCATGTCACAAGGCAAAGGCGTTGCCGATTTTCAATCCTATATGATTGAACGCCTAAAGTCCGACAAGGATGAAATCGAGCAAACAACGCGCGAAATCATCGCCAATGCGCGCTCGAACATGAATAACCAGCAACGCATCCACAGCGCCGTTTTGCGCATCCTCGAGGCCTGCACATTCGATGACTTTATCCAGTGCCTCACCATGGATCTGGCAAACATGCTGGACGTTGATATCGCAACCCTGATTGTCGAGGCCGATGGCCAGTCCATCCCCCATATCAACACATCAGGCATCCGCATCCTGCCCGAGGGCACAATCAATAACTGGATGGGCGACAGCCCCGTCATCATGCAAGACAATATCAGCGGCATCGAACCCATCTATGGCGGCGGCGCAGCGCTGGTACAGTCGCAGATTTTGCTGCGCATTGATATCTCACTCGACACGCCGCCGGCTGTCCTTGCCTTCGGCAGTCGCGATCCAAATATGTTCAGCGCCGATCAGGCAACCGATCAAATCCTGTTCCTTGCGCGCGTCATCGAAAGGGCCTTTCGTGCATGGCTGTATCTACCGCACATGGCATAAAGCAACATATCCTTGCCTTGTGCGCACAAGACCTGCGTGCGCAACTGGAAAAGTGGCAAGATTACTTACGCTTTGAAAAGCAAGTATCCCACCATACGCAGCGCGCCTATTTCAGTGATATCACGCATTTCATCACCTTTATGCACGAACATATCGGCGGCGCGCCAAGCCTTGCAACCCTGTCGGATGCAAAAATCCGTGATTTTCGCGCGTGGCTCTCGCGCAAGGCGATTGACGGCACATCCAATGCATCACGCGCCAGATCATTGTCTGGCATTAAAAATTTGCTGCGCTGGCTAGATAAAAACGGCATCGCCCATAACGCAGCAATCAGCAATATGCGCAGCCCCAAGCTACCGCACAAATTACCCAAACCACTGCAAGAGCAGCAAACATTTAATCTGTTAGAATCCGCAGGCTTGCTCGAGAAAAAAGACTGGATCGGCGCGCGTAATAATGCGCTGCTTACCCTGCTGTATGGATGCGGTTTGCGCATAAGCGAGGCTCTCGACCTGAATATCGGTGACATACCAGTCGCAACCAATCAACTGCGTGTCCGCGGTAAAGGCAATAAAGAGCGCATCACCCCAATCATCCCTGCCATCCGCCATAGCATCGATCAGTATCTATCGCTGTGCCCTTATGATACTGGCAAGGGCGCACCACTTTTCAAAGGCGCGCGCGGTGATCGCCTCAACCAAGGGGTCGCACAAAAGGCGTTGCGCGATCTACGCGCTGTGCTTGGCCTACCTGAAACGGCAACGCCGCACGCTCTGCGCCACAGTTTTGCCACGCATTTGCTGCAAAATGGTGCAAACCTGCGCGAGATTCAAGAGCTCCTCGGCCACGCATCGCTAAGCACCACTCAGCGCTATACCGAGCTTAACGCGACCGAGCTGATAAATATTTACAAAAACGCCCACCCGCGCGCATAGATCACGGCGCAACAAAAAAAAGCCGCGATAAACGCGGCTTTTTAAATACTTATCTGACATTAAAAATCTTAGAACTTTTTCGTCAAAGAAACGAAAACACGGCGATCAACATCAGGCGATACACTTGTCTGCGTATTTGCACTCAACAGTTGCTGACCATGCAAAGCCACTGTCACATCATGCTTATCAAATGTATAAGCAATGCGTGCATTCGCACCGACATAATCATCAACATCTTCTTGTGTAAACGATGTAAAAATCGAACCAGAGTATGGCTGCGTTTCAGATACATAATAGAACAGTGCATCAGCTTCCCAAGAATCTTTTTGATAACCAAGATTCAAGTTAATTTGATGTGAAGGATTAGATTCATCGTATTCTTTTGCAATCGTTAGAGAATTTCCAACATGACCATTATTAAAATCATCATCAATCTCTTGGAAAATATAACCAACACCCCAATTGAAGTTTTGTTTATATGTACCTTCCAACGCTAACTCAACGCCATACGAAGAACTATCACCAACGTTATCGCTCATATAATTTGCACCTGAAATATTTCCTTGAATGGTTTTCACATCCTTCGTCTTATTCAAAAATACAGCAGAGCGAAGCAAACCATTTTCAATCGCATCAAGCTTACGATCCCATGCAAGTTCATAATTCGTAACAACAGCTGTATCCAAACGAGGCTGACCTCCAATCAGGACAGCACCGCCAGCCGCATCTGCATCCACCCCGAACTCAAGCAAACTTGGCACTTCCAAACCTCGCGCTGTACTCAGGCGAAGTGTATCTTTCTGCGAGGGCTTAAAGACAACGCCACTGTTATAACTAAATTCAGTGAAGCTTTGATCGTAATCACTATCCGAATATGGGCTACCCGATGTAAAAGGCCCTGAATGATCTAAACGAAGGTGATCGGCGCGCAATGCGTTATTCCATGACCAACGATCATCGATATTCCAATTCCACATACCACCAAGGGCATACACTTCATATCCAATTTTTGCACCATCCGGCATCAAACTTCCTTCAAGTTCATTTTCACGATATTCACCTTGAACACGCACAGTATGCTGCGGGTTCAATTGAATAACATTCTCCAACTGAGCAACGAAAACCTCGTTAGATGCTTCAGTAGTCGAGCTTGTGCTTTGAAAATCAAAGTTCCAGTCTAGGAAGTTTTTATAAACATTAGCCTTAATCAAACCATAGTCACTATCCACTTCATAAGAAATTTTAGCAGCCTGTGTTTCAAAATCATTATTGACCGCTTCACCAGCAGAAGACATACCACCCGCTTTATTCGTATTGCTTGAGAGCTCAACGCGCAATTGAGAAGAATCATCCAACTGGAACATTGTATCGACATTCACAGATGCACTGTTTGGGTCATGAAAACCTTCGGAAAATGTCGCAGCAGAATTACGTGCATTATCAAATGAATCGGCCTTCATCAAAGAGCCCGAAATACGTGTCGCTGCAGAATCTCCCAAAGACAATGTTTGAACATAATGCGCCTTACCATAACTGCTTGTGCCGACAGTAACACCCGCAGACGCAACATCGTCATACAAAGGATTAAACGTCACAATATTGACAACACCATTCACAGCATTGAAACCAAATAATGCTGTATTTGGTCCTTTTACAACCTCAATCTGACGAATTTCTTCCAATTGAACAGGAATAGATGCCCAATCAGTATAACCATAATGATCAAGATAAACTTGACGACCATTAACAAGCACCAACAAACGTTGTGATGCATGCTGGTTATACCCACGAATAGCAACATCGTAGTTTTCAGCTGTTTTTTGAACAACGCTCACGCCGTTAACTTGACGCAAAACTTCTGGGATATTGACAGCACCACTTCGGCGAATATCATCCTGTGTCAAAATTTCCATCGACACTGGCACCTCTGACATACGCTGAGGCTTACCCGTAGCTGATGTTGTTACTGGTTCACCAAACAATTCTTCCATTGTTGTATAATCAATACTTTGCGCAGACACAGCGCTAGACATTGCTGTCAATGCCACACATGATGCGCTTAATAATAAAAACTTATTCATTATATTTCCCTTTTCTCTCTTCACTTTATTATGCATTTATTTCTTGGTAATCATCATGCTGAACGCTGAGGCAAATTCAGTACCTGTCTGACCAGCTGCAGCCGTACTCACCAAAATATCAACACTTGGCTGAGTTTTCACGACCATAACACAACCAGCACCCAGACATGCATCATCAGTCGATACAGTCAAACCACCGTTTGATGCAGCCTTACTTAATGCTGCCCCATACATCGACGAGGCGCCACGCGCCACAAAAATCACAGGCGATGTGGCCGCCGATACAGAAGAGATTTTCTTACCTGTTAATTTAACCTTGGAACCAACACCAGAGGACGTCAAAGAAACAACTTCATCCGCATGCGCCGCAGAATCCGCATTGCCAGCATCATATAAAACATCCATAGTCACCGCGCCAGACGGCCCACCATTAATAAAACCAATCGCCTTTGAAATCGTTTCAAAATCTTTCACCGTATCAGCAGAAGCTGGCATAGCGCCAAGCCCAACCAAAGCGGCCCCCGTTAACATCAAAATTTTTCTTATATTCATGAATGTAAGTCCTCAAAGTTATAAAATACTGCATTCAAACACATGCGTATTGTGAACAAATGCCTGTGGAAGTTTGTCTATTTTGTGTTAGAATGTAAAGACGTATTTTTTTTACCCTCTACTATATGCACTTCATACCACTGCAAGGACTGCGCAATATGATCAAATTAAAAGACATCCCACTCTTCATCAAACTCTTGATACCCGTATTCATACTCTTCTTCCTGATTGGTGGAATTCTCTATACAGGCAAGATCAACAGCGACAAATCCATCGCTGTGCAGCAAAACCTGACATACAATGGTATTACAAAAACCGCACAAATTGGCTTGGTTTTAGAAAAATTTCAAACTATTGACGGTCTTTTTTATCGTTACCTTATCAATCAATCGACTGGAAATCTGGAAAACGGCGAAGAAAAAATGGCCGCCCTGAAACAAGACGCGATAGCACTGAAAAGTGATCTCGTCAAATTAGCAGACAGCACAAGTGATCCAGAAAATATGGACAAAATCACAAAACTAATCGAGCGTTTTGACACCATTGTTATTGGCGCCAATGATGACGGCATTTATGATGTTGCCATTCAAATGATGGCGCTTGATGTTGGGTTTGTACTAAAGGGCATTTCTCATTACACAGAAGTTTACAACGATTTCATCGTAACCCTTAAACATCTTAAAGATGATATCAAAGAAAATGCAAAGCGCATCGCCTACGACAGTGAACAAAGCATCAAAAAGACACAAAGCTTATCACTCCTCGTCAGCCTCATTGCAAGCGCAATAACCCTTACACTTGTGATCAGTGTGATCTTTATTATCGTTAAATCCATCAAAGAAATTTCACAAACAACTGGCGCACTGGCAGAAGGTGAAATTAACGTCAACATCGAACGTCTCGAGCGCAAAGATGAACTCGGCACAATCGTTACAAGCCTGAAAAAGTTCAAGGAAAATCAACTTCAGGTACAACGCCTCACTGAAGAGCAATCTCGCCTAAAAGAAGAGGAAGAAGCCAAACGACAACAAGCAATGATACAGCTAGCCAATGACTTTGACGAACAAATCGGCAGCCTAGTTAACTCATTAACATCAGCGTCCGGCCAACTGCAAAATACCGCAGAAACCATGAGCAACATTGCCGAGCAAACGTCAAACGCCAGCAGCACCGTAGCCAACTCTTCCGAAATCGCCAGCGCTAATGTTAACGCCGTTAACGCCGCAATGGAGGAAATGTCAGCAAGCTCAAACGAAATCACACAACAAATCACGGGCGCACGCGCAAGATCAAACGACACATCAGCCAACGCGAAAAAAGCAAATGATACAGTCGGTAACCTCAATGACCTTGTCAGCAACATTGGCGAAGTTGTCGTTGCCATTCAGGACATTGCCGAACAAACAAACCTACTCGCTCTCAACGCAACCATCGAAGCAGCCCGCGCTGGTGAAGCAGGAAAAGGGTTCGCCGTAGTCGCGGATGAAGTCAAAAAGCTGGCAAACGAAACAAGCAAAAAAACAGAAGAAATTGGTAGCCGCATTTCAGAAATTCAAAGTGCCACAACTGACTCTGTATCAGCAATGGAACACATCATCAGAAACATTTCAGAAATCGATGAAGCCGTCACTGGCGTATCAGCCGCAGTAGAAGAGCAAAATGCAACAAACACTGAAATCGTACGCAGCGTTTCCGAAGCTTCACAAGGCGTTCAGCAAGTAACTCATACAATCCTAGAAGTTCAACAAGGCGCAAGCGAAACTGGCACGTCAGCAGACCTTGTGCTTAACGCCGCCACCGAAGTTGCAAAACTTTCAGAAGGGTTAAAAGGATCCGTCGAAAGCTTCCTTGCACAAATTCGCAAAAATTAACGCGGCACCACAAACACAAAAAAGGCTCGCCCCATAACCGAGGCGAGCCTTTTCTTAATCTCTATCAACTGTAAAATATTGAATTAGCCAACAATCTCTTCAGGCTTAAAGAAATAGTCGATTTCAATTTTCGCGTTTTCAAGGCTGTCTGATCCGTGAACTGAGTTCTCGCCGATGCTGAGTGCGAATTCTTTACGAATAGTGCCTGCATCTGCTTCTTCAGGGTTTGTTGCGCCCATCACTTCGCGGTTTTTCAAAACAGCATTCTCGCCTTCCAAAACTTGAACAACAACAGGTTCGCTGCTCATGAACTCTGTCAATTCACCGAAGAAAGGACGCTCTTTGTGAACGGCGTAAAAGCCTTCAGCTTGCTCTGTTGTCATGTGAATACGTTTTTGCGCAACAATGCGAAGACCTGCTTCTTCAAGCTTTGCATTGATCGCACCTGTTAGATTACGGCGCGTTGCATCTGGTTTGATAATAGAAAAAGTACGCTCTAGTGCCATGGTTTATATCCTTATAAATTAAAATCCGTGGGGTTCGTGCGGCCTTTATACGGCCTCGGCGCATGTCATGCAAGGCAAAATATTGCCGCGCACATACGCACCTAAACATGATCTTTTTCTAATGAAAGACGTTAACCTGCCAAGGCGGCTTCGATGGCGCTGACCGCGTCATTGGCGGCATCTGGGTTCGGGCCGCCAGCTTGCGCCATATCAGGACGACCGCCGCCGCCCTTCCCGCCCAGCGCGGCTGATCCTACGCGCACCAAATCAACGGCGCTTACGCGGTCGGTCAAATCATCAGTAACGCCAACCACAATCGACGCCTTACCGTCATCCGTTGCAACCAGCACAATAACGCCCGATCCGATCTTAGCCTTCAAATCATCAGCCATAGGCTTTAGATCCTTGGCAGGAAAACCGCTCAGAACTTTGCCGGTAAATTTCATGCCCGCAACATCCTTGATATCGTCATTGGCACTGCCGCTATTGCCGCCGCCCATCGCAACCTGACGACGCAGATCAGAAACTTCTTTTTCTAGTTTCTTTTTCTCATCCATCAATGCCGATACGCGCTGCCTTAGCTCGGACGGTGTTGTTTTAAGGGCACTTGCTGCCTCTTTCAACGTCTGCTCTTGGTCTTCCAAATATGACAGCGCGCGCGCGCCAGTATAGGCCTCAATGCGGCGAACCCCTGATGACAGTGCACCTTCCGATACGATTTTCAGCAACCCAATATCACCCGTACGGCGCACATGCGTACCACCGCAAAGCTCGATCGAGAAAAGCTTGCCATTGCTAAGGTCTTCTGTACCCATCGACACAACGCGCACTTCGTCGTCATATTTCTCGCCGAACAAGGCCATCGCACCGCGCGCACGTGCACGCTCAAGGCTCATAAGGTTTGTGTTCACCTGCGTATTGGCGCGAATTTCATCATTCACAATCGTTTCAACAGCGATAATTTGCTCAAGGGTCAACGGGTCAGGATGCGACACGTCAAAGCGCGTACGCACATCATCTTGCAATGATCCTTTTTGCGCAACATGATCACCCAAAACGCGGCGCAACGCAGAATGCAACAAATGTGTTGCCGAGTGATTAGCGCGAATTGCTGCGCGGCGATCATGATCCAAATCCATTTCAATCGCGCTACCGATGCGCATTTCGCCTTCTTTGACCTGCGCGATGTGTGCATGCAATTTACCCAGCATTTTTTGCGTATCCGTAATAACGGCTTGCGCACCTGATGCAGCAAATGTGCCTGTATCACCAACCTGACCGCCCGATTCCGCATAGAACGGCGTCTGGTTTGTAATGATAATGCCTTCTTCACCAGCCTTTAACGCATCAACGCGCTGACCATCGCGGATGATCGCGCGAATTTCGCCCTCGGCTTTCTCGGCCTTATAACCAATAAATTCCGTTGGCCCAACTTCATCCAGCAAATCAAACCAAAGCTTATCGGTTGCAGCATCGCCCGAGCCTTTCCACGCGGCGCGCGCTTGCTCTTTTTGTGCGTTCATGCAGCTTTCAAAGCCGTCCATATCAACGCCATAGCCTTTGCCGCGCAACGCATCTTGCGTCAGGTCAACTGGGAAGCCATACGTATCATACAGCATAAAGGCCGTATCGCCGGGAAGTTCGTCCCCTTCGGCGAAATCAGCCGTCGCATCATCCAGCAATTTCAAGCCGCGATCCAATGTTTGCTTAAAGCGGCGCTCTTCACTGCGCAAAGTTTGCTCGATCAATGATGCTGCACGGTTAAGCTCAGGATAAGCCTGTGCCATCTTGCTTTGCAATGTCGGGAACAAACGGTGCATCAATGGATCTTGTGCGCCTAACAAATGTGCGTGGCGCATACCGCGGCGCATAATGCGGCGCAAAACATATCCGCGCCCTTCATTCGATGGCAATACGCCCTCGGCAATCAGAAAAGATGCTGCGCGCAAATGGTCTGCAATAACGCGGTGCGATACAGATTGCTCGCCATCCGGATCAACGCCTGTCAGGTCGGCAGAATGCTCGATAATATCGCGGATCAGATCAATGCCATAGTTATCATTGCTGCCCATCAATGTTGCGGCCATACGCTCAAGCCCCATGCCGGTATCAATGGATGGGTTTGGCAAATCAATGCGCGTATCAGGGTCAATTTGCTCATACTGCATAAAGACGTTGTTCCAAATCTCGATAAAGCGATCACCATCTTCTTCTGGTGATCCTGGTGGGCCGCCCCAAATGTGATCGCCGTGATCATAGAAAATCTCGGTACATGGACCGCACGGGCCAGTATCGCCCATCGACCAGAAGTTATCTGATGTCGGGATACGAATAATTTTACTATCGTGGAAACCTGTAACCTTCTTCCAAATGTCAAAGGCTTCATCATCTGTGTGATAAATCGTCACGCATAGTTTTTCCTGATCCAAACCAAAGTTCTTGGTGATCAGCTCCCACGCGAACGAGATCGCATCTTCTTTAAAATAATCACCGAACGAAAAGTTCCCCATCATTTCAAAAAATGTGTGGTGGCGCTTTGTATAGCCAACATTTTCAAGATCATTATGCTTACCGCCTGCGCGCACGCATTTCTGCGCTGTCGTTGCGCGCTTATAATCGCGCACTTCTTTGCCTGTGAATACGTTTTTAAACTGGTTCATACCCGCATTAGTGAACATCAATGTCGGATCATTTTCCGGCACCAAAGACGATGAAGGCACGATTTCATGCCCCTTATCCTTGAAGAAATTCAAAAACTCACTGCGAACATCATTGACTGTTTTCATTTGGTAATTATCCTCATATACTTATGCGCTATCGCACAGGAACGAACACTATATGCAAGAACTCATCGCCTTAGCAACCCATTTAGCCGACGAAGCCGGAATAATTGCCCGTGAATATTTCCGTCAGCCCTTTGACATCCAGCGCAAGGCCGATCAAAGCCCTGTGACCATCGCCGATCAAAGCATCGAAGCCCGCCTGCGCGAGATTTTACAGCGTGATCGCCCGCAAGACAGCATCCTTGGCGAGGAATTTGATAACATCCAAGGCACCAGCAACCTCACATGGGTCATCGACCCAATTGACGGCACAAAATCCTTTATGATGGGCCGCCCAACCTTCGGCACGTTGATTGCTCTTTGCGAAGACAGCAAGCCCATCCTTGGCATCATAGACCAACCGATCAGCAATGAACGCTGGATCGGCGCGAAAGGCCACCCCACCACATTAAACGGCGTGCCCATTCAAACGCGCAAAAATGTCACGCTTGATACCGCCGTCATGGCCAGCACTACACCTGAAATGTTTGATACGCCTATCTATGAACGCTTTGGCAAGCATCGCTTCGCATGGGGCAGCGATTGCTACGCCTACGGCTTGCTCGCCAGTGGTCATGTCGATTTGATCCTAGAAGACGACCTTAAACCCTTTGACTTTGCTGCGCTCAGCCCTATTATCGAAGGCGCAGGCGGTTTGATCCGCGATTGGCAAGGCAACCCCTTAACCCTTACATCAAAGGGACAAGTGATCGCTCTTGGCGACCCTGCACTTTGGAACGCAACACACGCACACCTGACGGAGGCATAATCTATGCAATATTGGCTGGTAAAATCAGAACCCAACAAATGGTCATGGGACCAACAGACCGAAAAAGGGGTCGAGCATTGGGACGGCGTGCGTAATTATCAGGCTTCCAACAATATGAAGGCCATGAAAATCGGTGACCAAGCATTTTTCTATCACTCGAACATTGGCAAAGAAATCGTCGGGATCGTCGAGGTTGTCAAAGAATATTACCCTGACCACACCGATGAAAGTGGCCGTTTCGGCATGGTTGATTTCAAGGCCGTAAAACCACTGGACACGCCAGTGACCTTAAAAGAGATCAAAGCCAACCCAGACCTGCAGGATATGGCGCTGATTAAACAATCACGCCTGTCAGTTTGCCCCATCCAAGACGATGAATGGCAAACTATCCTCAAGCTCGGCTTTAAGTAAACCCTGCCCTCACAAGCGTAAATATGAAAACACAACTATAGATTGGTTGCGCGCACGCGTAAAAATCATCTATGGCTAATATGTATCCAGGATTAACGGACCTTGATGCATAACGGTTTAGACAAAATAAGGAACGCCACGGATGACACCACACTTATATCTTTTCTACATATAAACGACAAAATTAAATATTACATAACGCAAAAAAACTTGACTTTAAATCAGAGTTATGGAATATAAACACGCCCCCACGAGAACAAGAAAACGGTAAAATAATGAGTACACTGATAACATCGCAAAAAGATCAAACAGAAACAATTTTATACAGCCCTATTGAGAATAAATTTAATGAACAAGGTCGCGATGTTGTCTGGTTCAAACCAGAACATGCAAATGATACAGGGGCCGACGTCAAAGCATCAGATATTAATAGCGGCATCTTCGCCTTCGCGGCAGATGATCCTGATTTTGTTGATGAACACGGCCATGTCCTGCTTACAAACGTCTTCAATCATAATGCAAAAGACAACCGCCCACTAACACCTGCCGAGCGTCAAGAACACCTTCAAAAGGGCCTGACTAAAAAATGGCCCGCGCTCAAACGTGCCAACCACCATCAGGTGACGCATATTTTGCACGCCTCAGGATCAACCGTTAAAGTGAATGAGCTGCGCCAAGCCCTTCAACACAACGATGTTAAAATCAAACTGATCGGCAGCGCACTTGGCTACACCGTAGAAGATTCAAAAGAAACACAAGATAACGGCGCTGAAATCACGCAAGATAAGATCCTGATCAGCATTGAAAATGAGATGGCAACGCTGAAACCTTCAGAGATCGAGGAAGTCCAAGCAAGCCTAGACGTCAAAAACTTCGAAACCACAATCGGTATCAGTGATGATCGCAGCGTCCTGCTTGATCCTACTTTGCGTCAAAGCAGTGTATGGGACGACATCAGAGACTCCGAAGTTTCAGAGGTCAAAGAAGCGTTCCAAGACTATCATGATTTCCCAGGGAAACGCATGAAAGAAGTCATGAAAGCCTGCGGCGGCGCCATCAATTTTGCGGATCGTCTTCAGGCGGCACACGCCGAACTTAACGCCAAGGGCATTGAAACAAACCGTGATGTTTCATTTGGTGTCTGGGTTTTCGCCAAACCACTCGAAAAAGATGTCACCGCGCTGCCGAATGCGGGCGCGTATTTCTATCAACAAATGAACGGCGCAGAATTCATCCCCGTCACAGACGAAGACCGCCTCGCCGCGAGCAAGGGAAAAACATTTGACGTTGATCACTTTGTCGTCGCAGCGCAGCATATTGGCCTCGTTGATAAGAACGGCCTTCCATATACGCTTGCAAACCTACGCAGCGACAAAACAAATTTCTATGCCGAAGACCACCCCATTGCCCAAATCATGCACAAAATTACGGACCTTCTGCAAGTTCCTATGCTGGATGATCCACAAAACTGGGACCCTGCACGCATTGCAAATCCGAAGGCCACTGCGGCAGGCGGACACAAGGCCCATATTTCAAAAACAAAGAAATTAAAAAAAGGCCCTGAACAAGGCAGAAAAAGCACATTATACCACCTCACCCCCGAGAAAAAGATCAACACAATCAAGAATATTGAAAGGGCTTACCTCAAAAGCGATGCCCTGATTGTGCCCGCACAAGATTACAGCCACATGCGCAAAATTGATGCACTCTCACTAAAGCTCACACGCAGACTTATCGTTGATGGTCACTTGGCACTCTTCCATGCAGGCAGCTATGTCGCCAGCGGATGCCCGCTCGTCATTGCGCAAGACGCCCTAAACGAACACAAACATCATGCCAGCTTCTATAACAGCGGCGCCTCTGCGACGCACCTTATGGATGTGGTCAAAACCTATGATGGCACAGCCGCAAGCCTTGCACGTACATTAAAAAGCGCTATTTGGGATCCAGAGGCTTACAAACCGCATGAAAAGCGTAAAAAATTAAAATACGATTTCATGACCGAAGACGAGCTTTGCAACACAATTGGTATTTCAGACATCTCAGAACTAGGCACAACAGTTGCCGTTTTAGGCGGCGCAACAACCGAACTACCCTCGGCCATGAAGCAAACCGAAGATATGGCCTATGAAGCGGCTAAACAAGGCATAACGCTTCTACATGGCGGTGGCTCACGCGGCGTAATGGGCGCGATTATGAAAGGTGCGATCCGCGCCTACAACGAAGGGTATCGTGATTTTAAACAAATCGCGATTCGCACGCCAATCGTATCTGCTGCTGAAGGGTCTATGGCTCAATTCCTAGAGAAAAACGACCTCGACGTCACAAAAGGCGATATCAACAGCGACTATTACAGCTTCATGGACAATCATATCCATGTCATTGAAAAGCCTGCATTTGGCGTGCGCCAAGATGCCATTTTGCGCTTTGCCCAAGGTGCCATTGTGATGCCAGGCGGTCACGGCACAGCATACGAAGACGACCACATCAACAAACACAATGTTGAAGTCAAACGTCGTGGGTATGGCGTCTTCAAAGGTGATGATGTTGCAAATACGCGCCTTATTGACAAACACATCATCAATGTTGATGGATATTTTGATGACTACATCGAAACACTCACCCCTGAAGAACAATCTTTGATCGGACAAACAGTCGGCATAAACGCAACAGAAGCCCTCATGCAGATCAAAGAAAATCTGTCACAGCAAAAACACCTTAAAGGCAGACGCATACTACTTCCTAGAGTGGGGCACCTCCCCTCACTCTAGAAATTTACCTCGCATCAGAACGCCCTGAAAAGAAAGTTGAAAGACCCCCTTTTCAGGGTTTTCTGAAAAATATATACTAAGAATTACGAAAGTGATTCTATTTTCCCTTAGTTTTTGTTAACACTGCCTCATGCGGCTCAAATCTTTTTACGCGAAAACAATGACAGAAGCGATGCAAATGGTCCGTGACGCGCTCGGCGAAGACGCCGTGATCGTTGCGACGCGCGAACAACGTGATGGTAACATTCACGTAACAGCAGCTGTCGAACCGAATTTTGAAATCAGCCGCGGCAGCCAAAGCGCCGCAGGCGATGATTGGTTGCAATATGATGACGAAGACGAAGAAAGCGCCATCGCCGAAGAAATCACCGAAGCCATGCTTCGCCACAACGTTCCCGAAGACGTCATGGATAATATCATTTCATGCGCCACTGTTGTTGGTCTAGATGACCCCGGCCAAGCCCTGAGCGCCGCGATCGAGCATTTATTCCAGTTCACACCTTTACCGCAAACACGCGTTAACGCACCTATCATGATTGTCGGCATGCCCGGCGCGGGAAAAACCCTTCTCGTTGCCAAAATGGCCGCGCGCAGCGCCATGAACGGCCTAAAGGTTGGCGTGATCTCATGCGATACCGTGCGCGCCGGCGGAGTAGAACAGCTCGGCGCGTTTACCAAGCTCCTGAAAATTGACCTCAAACGTGCAGGCGACGCCGCGCAACTTAAACAAGCTATCGCCGCACTTAAGGGATGCGATCAAATCCTCATCGACACACCGGGCATCAACCCATTCAGCAAAGATGACGTACGTATGCTGGCGCGCCTGATGAACGCAGCACCGATGAATACATATCTCGCCTTACAGGCAGGCACAGACACCGAAGAATGCGTCGAGCTTGCCCGCATTTTTGCCACCATCGGCGTTCACAGTATGATCCCTACGCGCATCGACATCGCGCGCAGATTAGGCGGCGTCTTGGCCGCCGCGCATAACGGCAACCTCACCCTCGCCGACGGCAGCAACACACCCAAGGTCGCAAATGGCCTCTTTGACTTATCCCCACATGGACTAGCACGCCTAATAATGCCGCGTGCTTTTCGTGGACAAACACAACCAAATTCGCATAAAATGCCTGCGTCAATGCAAGGAAAGCATTAACGCGGACAGGAAGACTAGGTAACAATGACTGACTTAACCATGAAAGATAGAAAAACAGCGCCTGCTCCCACTTTTCGACGTGGTAACAACATCATCGCTGTCGCCAGTGGTAAAGGCGGCGTTGGTAAAACATGGTTTTCAATCACACTTGCGCACAGCCTAACGCGCATGGGCAAGCGCGTCTTGCTCTTTGACGGCGACCTTGGTCTTGCCAATGTTGACGTACAATTAGGCCTCATGCCAAAGCGCGACCTCAACGACGTTATTCGCGGTCGCCTCAGCATCGATAAAGTCATCCAAACATACGAAGAAGGCGGATTTGACATCATCGCCGGACGCTCTGGTCAGGCATCCCTCTCTGCCTTGCCAAGCCAGCGCCTTGCCATTTTGCGTGACCAACTTCTCGACGTGGCAAGTAACTATGACGTTGTCATTTGCGACCTTGGCGCAGGTGTTGACCGCACAGTCCGCACATTTGCTGCCGCCGCGACGCGCACTGTTCTCATCACAACGGACGAGCCCACATCATTGACAGATGCCTACGCCTTTATCAAACTTGGTAACGCGGCAGGCATGTCCAAAAACGTCAGCGTCGTCATCAATATGGCCTCCAGCATCAGCGAAGGCGAAAAGACTTACAAAACCCTTCTCAAGGCGTGCGAAAACTTCTTACGCCTAACGCCCCCACTTGCTGGCATGATCCGCGTTGACCCCAAAGTCAAAGAAAGCATTCGCCATCAAACGCCGCTTCTGATCCGCTCGCCAAACACGCAAGCCGCCGAAGACATCAGCAAAGTGACAAGCTTCGTCCAGCGCTATCTTAACGAAGCACAAAAGGCAATGGCCGGACAATAGGCCACCATTATGAGCGATATCACGGGCGGCAATAACGACACCCAAAGCATCCTCGTCACAAATCAGCAGCGCGCAGCATCCGCGGATAAATCCACGCAAAAGGCCACAATCGACATCTTGCCCAAAGAAACGCAAGAACGCCTGCAAGCGCGCATTGAAAAAGCTCAAAGCACACAAGGCGAACGCCAAGCCCCCGCAAGAACATCGGTTAAAGGCGAGGTTATCGCCCATGATCCAGAGGATCGCGGACGCTATACCATCAAAACCGAAGATGGCGACATCACACTGCGCACACAAAATCCGCGGCAAGAACGCCCCGCCATCGGACAAAGCGTCCAAATTGACATCCCCGCGCAAGGCGAAGCCCCCGCGCAACAAACCGAAGTTTATATCCGCCCACAATCACCTGCGCCGCAAAATCTTGATACGCCGCGCGTCAGCGCAACGCCCGTTGAGGTCAACATCCCACTGCCCGAAGACACCGCACAGCCAATTCAACCTACCCCTGATACCGCCGCACTCTTGCGCAGCATAACAACCTACATCACCCCCATTCCTGCAGACACGTCCATCATCCCCTTTGATGACCCGCAGTCGCCATTACCGCCTACCACGCCGCAAAACACCACTTTACCAGCGCCCAGCCAGACAACCACCGCGCTTATCACACAAACAGAAATCCCTTCAACGCAAACAACGCTCAGCGCGCCAATAAACTTGGCCGCGCCGCCCATTACACAAACATCACTGGCCGATATAACCGCCCCGCAAGACGCAACAATCCCACAACTGCCCGCAGCAATTGCCAACTTTACGGCGCAACCATTACTCCTGCTCACGGCGCAGCAAATCAGCACGCCGAACATCCTGCCAACAACGCCGCAGCAAAACGCACAAAACAGCATAAAAACACAAGTGACCGTACCGCCCGAGCACATCATCCCCGCGCCCAATACTGCACAACAAAGCGCACAAAATCTGATCACAACGCAGGCAAGCATCACGAGCGCGCAGTCAACAAGCACGCCGCAACAAACAACGCTCACAACCATTAATATCCCAAGCGCCGCTATCGCGTTCAACGCACCTAGCGCGGCAAGCGGCCCTGTCATCAATGACATCCACGCTTTGCTCTCCAACCACCGCGCAGAAGAAAAACCTGCAACATGGCTAGGATTCGCCAAGCAGGTCGCGCAAAAAACAAGCGCACCAACCAAAGAGAGCACAAGACCGCAGCCCATCCTCAGCATTTCACAAGGCGAAAACACACCGCACACTTATCGCAGCATATATGCGGCAAGCACGCATGCAGGCGCCGAAAACAATACACTTTTCCTTATGCACACCGCATTGCCCGCCAGCGCGCCAAGCGGCGCCACCCTCACCATAACGCCGCAGGCTCAAACATCTGGCGCATCAGAAAACATCACCCTGCCAAACATACCATCTGGCACGCCTGCCCTGCCTATACTCGCCCCGATCCTCTTTAATGCGCAGCCATGGGATACGCTTAACGCGCTACACCAAACCCTGCAGCAAGCCGCACCACAAAGCGCCGCCATGCTCGCCAGCGCTGCGCCAAATACGGGCAATCTATCGCAAATGATGCCCGCCGCCCTGTTCTTCATCAGCGCCATCAAAGGCGGCGACATTCAAAACTGGATGAGCGAAAAAACAGTAGAAATCCTAAAAAAAGCAGGCAAAGGCAAGGCACTTGCGCAATTCACCCGCGAAAGCAGTGCGCTCAGCCGCCTCGCTAGCGAGCCCAGCGGCGATTGGCGCACACACGCGCTGCCCCTTTATCATGATGGCACGTTTCATAAAATATTGCTGCACGCACGCCAAGATGCACCATCGGACGATCAAGATACCCCCAAAGGCAAGCTCACACGCTTTATCTTTGACCTATCGCTCAATCATATTGGTCCGCTGCAACTAGACGGCCTTTTTAAAGGTAACCGCCTTGATGTCATCCTGCGCACCGAACAGCATTTTTCACAGAATATGCAAGCCCACATGCGCCGCCTTTATAAAGGTGCGCTCGACCAAACACAAATCAATGGTGATCTGTCCTTCCAAAATCGCGCCGATAGCTGGGTCACTATACAAGAGGATACTAGCAAAACCTTGACACAAAACGCATAATTAATGCATAAACATGCATCAATAAACCAAAAAGGTTACGTATATATCTTTTTTACCAATTTTTAATAACTAAACGCTAATATACCCCTATGAATAGGGACGAAATTACAAAATGGCCATAAAAAAACTAAAACGGGCAGCATCAGCATTCTTCGGCGCAACAGGGCAAGAGCCAACTTGCGGCCCTTCGCTTGAACGCCTACGTAAAAATGCGGAAACAACGCGCTCTACAATGGAAAAATTCGCCAGTCAACTTATGCGTTACGGCATAGGTATTAAAGGCGAAGATGTCATGGGCCCGCAACGTTTTAGCATGGGCAACATCAAAGGCGCGGAACAAACTTCCCGCAAAGTTTACAGTCAATTTGACGGGGACAGCCGCAAAGTCAGCGATCCATGCCGCAGCCAAATCTACACACACTCCCCGAAAGAGTTAGAAAAACTGCTCAAATTCCTAGAAAAAGAGTATGACTACACTGAAGAGAACTTCCACCACCGCGGCGACCGCACCCCAGGACGCAGAAGTCAAAAGGCAGGTCTTTGGAACAATGTCGAAGTCCGCACAGACAACGGTGAAATCAAACGTTTCAAAGACCACATCACAAACCCTAAACGCTGGGGATGGATGGGCTTAACACTGCACTTAGAAACCAAATTAAACAATAACGAATGGGGAAAATTTGAAATCCAAGTTTTTCCTGAAGGCATGCGCGACGCATACGATGCAACGCACGCCGCGTACGAAGAAATCCGCACAGACATTGAACGCTGGGAACAGGCTTGCGAAGACGCAAAAGAATCTGGTCTATCTGGCGACATTCCTATCGAAGAGTATTTTGCAAACGAACCCAAGATCCTTAATACACTCAACCTGATTATTAACCTGCACAAATCTGCGGGCGAACAGTGCGGCCTTCATAAGCTTCGCCAAAAGCTAGGTGGACCTGACTTCCCAAGCCTTAATACCGCATCGCCAAAACAAGAAGGGGACGACGAGGTCGAACCAATTGAGGGCTATAGAGTAGGGCCACCTAAACCTGAACCCAAACCAGAAAAAGACATTGAAGTCCCCAAAAATTTGCCCTTTGATGCGACGCTACAATAAAGAAAACGCACAAAAGAACAGAGCGACCATAAAGCCGCCCTGCACACTTAATCAATACACGTGATATTTTACGTTTTACGAACTTGAAACAGCCGAAAGTACCATAATCATTTGGCGGCCTTCTAATTTAGGCTGAAGATCAACTTTACCGACATCGGCAAGTTCTTCTTGCATTTTCTTTAGCAAATTCAGGCCAATATCCTGGTGCGCCATTTCACGACCACGAAAACGCATGGTCACCTTCACCTTATCACCGCCCTCTAGGAAACGGCGCGCATTACGCATTTTGACCTCATAGTCATGCTTTTCAATGCCAGGGCGAATTTTAACTTCTTTAACGTCCGTAACTTTTTGTTTTTTACGGGCTTCCGAAGCCTTTTTCTGTTGCTCGTATTTATACTTACCAAAGTCTAAAATTTTGCATACAGGTGGCTTCGCATGCGGAGATATTTCAACCAGATCCAATCCTGCCTCTTCAGCCAGCTCAATCGCTTTAGGAACCGACATAACGCCGATCATTTCACCTTCTGAATCAATAACGCGAATTTCTTGCGCACGAATTTGTTCGTTTACGCGTGGCCCATCATCTTTGGCGGGTGGCTGTGGTCTACTAATGGTTAAATCTCCTTCAAAAGAATTAAATATATTTATCTGTGTCTATTAATACGGCGCTTTGGCTTCCTGTGCAAGGGCTTTAATCGCCTCGTCAAGCGGATCGACATTTTGGTTTTTCGAACCTAAACGGCGAATGGCCACTGTTTTATTCTCGGCCTCACGCGCACCCACAACAAAAAGCGCAGGTACTTTGGCGACGGAATGCTCGCGCACCTTATAGTTAATCTTTTCATTGCGCGTATCAATCTCGGCGCGAATACCTGCAGCCTTAAGCTTTTCCAAGACCTCTTGCGCGTAATCATCAAAATCACTGGTAATCGGCGCAACTACGCACTGCACAGGCGCCAGCCATAACGGCAACTTACCCGCGTAGCTTTCGATCATAATACCGATAAAGCGCTCAAGCGTACCAAGAACCGCGCGGTGAAGCATCACAGGGCGGTGACGATCACCATCCGCGCCAATATAAGACGCGCCCAAACGCTCTGGCAAGACGAAGTCTAGCTGAAGCGTTCCACACTGCCAGCTACGGCCAATGGCATCGCGAATATGAAATTCGACCTTAGGCCCATAAAATGCGCCCTCACCCTCTTCTTCTTCAAACTCAAGGCCGCTGGCGCGCAACGCTTCACGCAAGCCTTCCTCGGCCTTATCCCAAGTCTCATCACTGCCGGCCTTATTTTCTGGGCGAAGCGCCAAAACAACGCGTACATCTTCAAAGCCCAAATCATCGTAAACTTGGCGAACAAGCGCGCAAAAAGCGACAGATTCAGACGTGATTTGCTCTTCCGTACAGAAAATATGCGCATCATCTTGTGTCATCTGGCGCACGCGCATCAAACCGTGCAGCGCGCCGTGCGCCTCATTACGGTGACAGCAACCAAACTCTGCCAAACGGATTGGCAGATCCTTATATGATTTAATCCCTTGGTTAAAGACCTGAACATGCGCAGGACAGTTCATCGGCTTCAGCGCCATCAATTTCTCAAAAGCTTTTTCGCTGACAACTGGCTGCCCTTCTTCGCCTGATGGAATTTCATCAGGCACGACAAACATATTTTCGCGGTACTTACCCCAGTGACCAGACGCTTCCCACAATTTGTTATCAATCAATTGTGGCGTTTTAATTTCCTGATAGCCATGATCTTTCAAACGGCGACGAATATAGCCCTCTAATTGGTTATAGATCACAAATCCTTTTGGATGCCAAAAGACAGAACCTTGCGCTTCTTTTTGGAAGTGATACAAGTCCATTTCCTGACCAAGCTTACGGTGATCACGCTTTTCCGCTTCTTCCAGCTGCGTCAGATACGCCTTCAATTCCTTATCATCGCGCCACGCAGTCCCGTAAATACGGGTAAGCATCGCATTATCACTATTACCGCGCCAATACGCGCCAGCAACCTTCAACAGTTTAAATCCAGTGCCGACTTGTTTCACCGTTGGCATATGCGGGCCGCGACATAAATCGAGCCAGTCACCCTGACGATAGATTTTAATCTCTTCTGTTTCAGGCAAATCACGGATCAATTCAGCCTTATACATTTCACCTTTATTCGTGAAATATGCAATCGCCTCGTCACGATCCCACACTTCGCGCTTAAATTCTGCGCCGCGCTCGACAATGCGGCGCATCTCTTTTTCAATGGCTTCCAGATCTTCGGTCGAGAAAGGCTCGTTCCGCGCGAAATCATAGAAAAAACCATTTTCAATGTTCGGGCCGATGGTCACCTGCGTACCGGGGAAAAGCGTCTGAACAGCCTCGGCCATTACATGCGCGCAGTCATGGCGAATAAGCTCAAGCGCTTCATCGTCCTTACGCGTCACAAGTGAAATCTCGGCATTATCGTTAATCGGCAAAGAAAGGTCGCTTAACTGGCCATTGATATAAATCGCCAAAGCGGCTTTCGCCAAAGATTTTGAAATATCTGCGGCAATATCCATGCCTGTAATGCCCGCCTCATAAGAGCGAACTGCGCCATCTGGCAATGTTACTTCAATCATATGCTGTTTTACTTGTGTTTGCGTCATGTTAAAAATTTTAAACGGTTACCGAAAGGGCAAGTTAACGCTCATTCATAGCCTTATCAAGCGTTTTGATGAACGGTTTCATCAGATATTGCATAACCGTTCGTTTTCCCGTCAAAATATCAACCTGCGCAACCATCCCCGGGATAATGGGCAAGACCTCACCCTTGCGTTTAAGCTCGCGCTCATACGTGCGTAATTTCACGCGATAGAAACTATTGCCCTGATCATCGGTGATCGTATCGGCCGAAATATCCAAAACCTCGCCCTTCAAACCGCCATAAATCGAAAAATCATACGCCGTAATTTTCACAACGGCCTGCTGCCCCGGATAAATAAAGGCACGATCAGCCGGACGAATGCGCGCCTCGACTATCAACTGATCATCTTTAGGAACAATCTTCACCAGATCCTCGCCCGGACGAATAACGCCGCCAATCGAGTTCACTGAAATATCCTGCACTGTACCGTTCACGGGCGAGCGCAGCTCGGTTCTTGTCTTACGCTCTTTCAAGGCAGAAAGGCGCTGCTTAATCTCGTTCATCTCAAGCAATTTCACTGCAAGCTGCTCTTGCGCTTTGGCCTTGGCGGTTGATTGCACCTCGCGCACACGTGCCTGCGCCTCACCCACGGCAGAGCGCGCACGTGGCAAACTGGTCTTCGCGCCATTCAGCTCGGATTGTTTTTCTTTGATACTGCGCTCAAGCTGCAAGAGCTCAAGCTGCGGCGCAGCCCCGCGCGCAACCAATGGCGCAATCACATCACGCTCTTCTTTTTGCAAACGTAAAACGCCTTCAATATCGGCAATGCGCGTTGTCAGTTCTGTCACCTCTTGTTCACGTTGGCTCAGTTGCTGGCGCACGATATCAAGTTGCCCGCGCACTTGCTGACGATTGGCGCGAAAGGCGTTCATTTCTTCAACAACACTTTCAGGCGCACCCTCTTTAACCTCCTCAGGGAACTGAAAACTATCCAAACCAGAGGCCTCAGCCTGCAATCGCTTAATCGATGCCAGCAAACCTAAGTAACGCGCGCGATTTGCGCCCAAGTCAGATGACGCCTCAATATCACTCAGCCGTAGCAAAACCTGCCCTGCCTCGACCTCATCGCCTTCGGAAACAAAAAATTCTTCAACAATGCCAGCATCTAAACTTTGCACCGATTGAATATCACTCGACGGGATAACTTTACCGTCACCGCGCGTCACCATATCCAGCGTCGCCCAACTAGACCACAACGCAAAAAAGATAAAAAACGCCAATATACCAAGTAAAATCATATGCCTAGAGGCAGGCATATTCTCATCAACATCAAAATAACGTTCTACTGTACGGGCCACGCTGTTACCAATCCTTTGTGATTTCTTAGACTTAATTTTCGCAGGACTGAGCGCGCAAATCAATAGCTATATCTCAACCCTATCAAACAATTAGCTTTAGGGTGTTGTATTCGATTCGCATTTTCTATATAAATGTAAACAGCATTTGCGTTTATTTGATTCATCAATCTCCAGTTCTGGAAATTCTATCTTCACATATAAGGATTTTAAAAGTGTCTAAAGGAATCTTATCTTATCTGGCTTGCGCCACAATTTTGTGCAGCGGCGCCGCTCTTCCTCTAACAACAGCCCACGCTATGGATGAAACCGCAGCGCAAAAAACCGTAGCATCCAAAGATGTTCGCGAAAGCATCGGCCAGTCTATCCGCGAAGCTGTGGCATCAGGCGTAAAAACAAATCCTGAATATAACGCCATCGCAGCCAGCCGCCGCGCGACAGACCAAGAACTTCGCCAAGGCTACGCGCTTTATAGACCATCCCTCGATCTCAGTGCGGACACAGGCTACGAACTGACTGACGATTCAACAACGCGCACAATCACTGGCGACGATGAGGAGCTATGGCGCTCTCAGGCCAGTTTGACACTAACACAAATGCTTTTTGATGGTTTCAGCACAAAATACGAAGTTGAACGCCAAAAAGCGCGCGTCACATCATCAGCGCACCGCGTACGTGAAACAACCGAACTTGTCGGCCTTTCTATTGTCGAGGCGTACCTGAACGTATTGCGCCAGCGCTATTTGTCTGCAATTTCACAAGAAAACGTGAACGACCACAAAGAAATTCTAAACCAAATTGAAACTGGCGTTGACGCTGGTCGCTCGACACAAGCTGACCTTGAACAAGCCCGTGCACGTTTGGCATCTGCCGAAGCGGCGCAAGCAAACGTGCTTGAATCGCTTGAAACCGCTGAATCACAATACTACCGTGAAGTCGGCGCCGAGCCTGGTGCGCTCATCATGCCAACAGTACCTTACAGCGCACTCCACACAGCGCTAGAAGACGAAATCACATACGCACTCGCTAAAAGCCCAACACTCAGCGTGTTCGAAAGTGATATCGAAGTTGCCTACGCCGAGGCGCTAGGCACACAATCAACATACTACCCGCAAGTTGACTTGCAAGTTGCAGGCACTTACGCAGATGACATCGGCGGAGTCGAGGCCTACGAACGCGGTGCTAGCGCCCTTGTTGTTGCGAACTGGAACCTTTACCGCGGCGGCGCAGATGTTGCACGCGAACGTGAATTCCGCTATCGCCACGAACAAGCCAAAGCACAATACTCAGAAGCCGCACGCGGCCTCGAAGATGAAGTACGCCGCACTTGGGCCGCAATGATTGCCGCAGGCAGCCGCGCGGAAAAATACGACAACCAAGCCAACGCAAACGAAGAAGTCGTCGCGGCTTATAAGGATCAGTTCACATTGAACAGAAGAACACTTTTGGACGTTCTTGATGCTCAAAACGAATTGTTCGTGTCAAAAACAAATAAAATCAACGCTGAATTTGTCCAAATGTTTTCAGTCTACCGTCTGGTCGCTTTGCGCGGAGAACTCCTCAGCGCCCTTGGCATCCCATCGATTGATGCAGATCTGACAGAAACAGCACAAACAGAGTGGCAAGAAATGAGAAAAATGAAGGCACGCTAAAACACGGCTGCCCTTCATAACAAAAAGCGCATAGCCACCAGATGATGGATATGCGCTTTTCTTTTCTGCACCACTCGGCTTTTAGAAAGCTGATCCATGGCGTCAAAAAAAACAAACGATAAAAAGACTAAAAAAACCGCAGAAGCCGAAAACAAAAGCGCCTCTGTCAAAAGCAAGTTCAACGACCTGCCTGAAGGCTGGCCCTTGCAAGCCGACCGCCTTGCGATCGAACACCCTCTTTTAGAATCCCTGACGATTGTCGCAGGCCACTATGGCCGCAGAACATCGATTGATACACTGACTGCAGGCTTGCCACTATCAAAAGATAAACTCATACCGTCAATTATTATTCGCGCGGCTGAGCGCGCAGATCTGAACGCGCGCCTTGTACAACGCTCTCTTTCATCGTTAAAACAAGTACCAAACTTTCCTTGCGTACTGGTTCTGGCCGATGGCATGTCATGCATCCTGTGGGAAGCCACAAAAAAAGGATACGTCATCCAGTTCCCAGAAACGCCCGATGAAAAAGTCACGCTAAGCGAAAAAGATCTCAAACAATATTATACAGGTCAGGCCTTTTTCGTGCGCCCGATCGCGCGCAGCGATGATCGCGCAGGCCCCGCAGAAATCGACACAGGCCGCAGCTGGTTTTGGGGTGCACTTTCAAAAAACAAGGTCATCTACGGCGAAGTCCTTGCCGCAGGCGTGATGATCAATATTTTCGGCCTTGCCGGATCACTCTTCGTCATGACGGTCTATGACCGCGTCGTCCCAAACAACGCGACAGAAACCCTATGGACGCTGGCCATCGGCGTTATGGTCGTCTATCTGTTTGACTTCATCACAAAGAATTTACGCTCCCATTTTTTAGACTGGGCAGGCCGTAAAGCTGACGTCGAAATCTCAGCATCACTCTTTGAGCAAATCCTTGGCATGACCATGGCCGCCCGACCGGCCAGTGCGGGCGTTTTGGCCAGCAAAATGCGCGAGTTCGAAAGCATTCGCGACTTCTTTACCTCCGCCACGATTGTGACGCTCATTGATGTGCCTTTTATCGCCCTTTACATCGGCTTTATTGCCATTATTGGCGGCCCTGTCGCCTTCGTTCCGCTGGCAGCCATTCCATTGATCGTGTGCGTGGGACTGTATCTGCAAGGCAAACTGAAAAAAGTCATCTCAGAATCCCTTTTGGAAAGTGCGCTCAAGAACGCTTTGCTCTTCGAAACATTCACTGGCCTAGAAACAATCAAAGTCCAAGCCGCCGAAAGCTACACCCAGCGCAACTGGGAAGAACTCAGCGAAAAAGCCTCTCACACATCCGTAAAAAGTCGCGAGATAGCCACTTTTGCCCAAAACTGGGCCGTCTTTGTACAGCAAATGGTCAGCGTCTGGATCGTCATTGTTGGCGTCTATATGATCGCAGACGCACAGATGAGTATGGGTGGCCTGATCGCCTGCGTTATTCTGTCTGGCCGCGCAATGGCGCCCCTTGCACAGGTCGCGGGTTTACTGACCCGAATGAGCCAGACCAATCAGTCTCTTGATCACTTGGACGAGATGATGAAAGCCCCTGTCGAGCGCCCCAAAAACAAGCATTTCATATCAAAAGATCACTTCGCTGGACGCATCGAATTTCGCAATGTTGTCTTCCATTACCCTGGTCAAAGCATGCCAGCGCTCAACGATATCAGCTTTGCCATCAACCCTGGCGAGCGCGTGGGCATTATTGGCGCAGTAGGATCGGGTAAAACAACGATTGAACGCTTGCTCCTTAACCTGTTCGCACCAGACAGCGGCAGCGTACAAATTGACGGCACTGATGTCCGTCAAATTGAACCGGGTGATTTGCGTCGCAATGTGGGCGCAGTCCAACAAAGTCCGCAATTATTTTACGGATCAGTGCGCCAGAACATCACAATGGGCCACGAAACCGCATCAGACCGCGCGGTCTTACGCGCCGCCGAAATGTCGGGCGTTTTAGAATTTCTTGCAGAAACCTCTGCAGGACTAGACACTCCGGTCGGTGAACGCGGAGAATCCCTTTCTGGAGGCCAGCGTCAAGCCATCGCGATTGCGCGCGCCCTGCTCTATGATCCGCCAGTATTGATTATGGATGAACCAACGGCATCAATGGATCCCGCTTCCGAAAACCGCTTGCGTAAACGCCTATCAAAACTATGCGAAGGCAAAACGACAATCATCATCACCCATAAAGGCTCAATGCTTCCCTTGGTCGACAAATTGATCTTGATGGATAAAGGCAAAATCATTGCCTTTGGCCCGCGTGATGAAATCATCCAGAACCTGCAGGCGCGCCAATATGGCTCAGCCGCAGAAAACACGCAGACCTAACCACAGCAAGACGTAGGCTCAGCGCATTATCGCAATCACAAACCGTATTCCGGTTTCGTTCATTTTATGGTATGATCTTAACCATATCGTAACGCCCTCGCGCGTATAATAATAAATACACGATAACGAACAGACAAAAGCCGCCAACCCGCAAAAGCAAACAACACAGATGAGCTACTTCAACTTAACCCTAAATCTCAGCGCAAGCTTTACGACAGATGCGCCTTTGCTTGAGATCATCTTGGATGGGCAAGTTGTCGGCAGTTATTCGCTGGCCAGCGGCGCACAAACACTAACCGCTGCCATCCCCATGAGCGGAAATTACCCTAGCAGTTTTTCACTGCGCTTCAGCGACAGTTACGCCGAAGGTGGCCGTTTTGTCACCGTCAGCAGTGCGACGATCAACGGATATGACACTGGCTATGGCGGCGCAACGCTGTATAACGGTAATAGCTCGTCAGTCAATGTCAGTGGCTACCAACACATCTTTGGTCGCGATAGCAGTAATATCCTTGCGCAAAACCCACTAACTGACTCAGACAATAATGGCGTGATCAACGGCACAGATGGCGACGATTCAATCGTTGGAAACGATCAAGAAACACGCGTGAATGCGGGCGATGGTGATGACCAAATCATCACAGGCAGCGAAACCGACCACGTTTACGGCGGTAACGGCAATGACGTTACCTATGGCGGCGACAGCAAAGACTGGATCTACGGTCATGCTGGCAGTGATACGCTAAATGGTGAGGCTGGCGATGACCGCATTTACGGTTTTGAGGATGACGACGTACTCTTTGGCGAAAGCGGCAACGATAATCTTTATGGCGGCGAAGGCAGCGACATTCTAGATGGCGGCGCTGGCCTGGACGAAATCTTCGGCGAAGGCGGCGATGATACAATCTATGGCGGCACTGGCGCAGATCGCCTTTATGGCGGCGATGGCACCGATACGCTTAGCTACGAATTCGATAGCAGCGGCGTAGATATTAACCTCAATAAAAATACCGTTATTGACGGCAATGGCGACGAAGACCAAATCGATGGCTTTGAAATCTTCGTTGGCTCTCTTTTCGATGACAGCATCATCGGCAACGATGCAGACGATATTTTCTATGGGAATGATGGCAACGATTTGCTTTACGGCAAAAACGGTAACGACACCCTGTACGGCGGCGATGGCAATGATGATTTACGCGGTATTTCTGGCGACGATACCCTCTATGGCGATGATGGCGATGATACCCTATCGGGCGGCACAGGCAATGATACGCTGTATGGCGGATCAGGCCTAGATACCATCGCAGGCGGCACTGGTGACGACATCATATATGGCGATGATGGCGACGACGCCATTCGCGGCGGCCGCGGGGCTGACACCATCTATGGCGGTGCAGGCGGCGATACCGTCTATGGCGGCAGTGAATACAACACCATCTATGGTGAGGCAGGAACAGATCTTATTATCGGCGGGGCCGATGGGAATTACATTGACGCAGGCGATGATAATGACCGCGTTTACGGCGCCGAAGGGATCGATACAATTTATGGCGGCGACGGTGATGATGAATTAAACGGCGAGGCCGCAAACGATGAAATCCATGGCGGCAATGGCGATGATACAATCTATGGCGGTCAAAACTCAGACACGCTTTATGGCGATGCAGGTAATGACACCATCGCAGGGGAAAGCGGCCATGACACCATGTATGGCGGCGCAGGCAATGACGCCATCACAGGCGGCGGCGGCAATGATAACATCTATGGCGAGAGTGGCGTAGATTACATCTACGGCAACGAAGGCGATGATACCATCGATGGCGGCGCAGGCAATGACCGTCTGTATGGCGGCGATGATAACGACACCATCAGTGGCGGCGATAATGATGATAGGCTTTATGGTGAGGCCGGTAACGACACGCTCAATGGCGGCAATGGCACAGACATCCTAAGCGGCAGTGATGGTGACGACACCCTAAACGGCGATGGCGGTAATGACACATTAGAAGGCGATGCCGGCGCAGACACATTAAACGGCGGCACGGGTGATGATACAATTTATGGTGGCACAGGCGATGACATTATGGATGGCGGCGATGATGACGACATCCTGTACGGCGAAGATGATGACGACACCATGCGCGGCGGCGCTGGCCTCGATACATTATATGGAGGCACTGGTCACGATACGCTTTACGGTGATGACGACAATGATAAGCTCTACGGGAATGTCGGCAACGACACCCTCTACGGCGGGAATGGCACCGATGTCTTAAGCGGCAGCACCGGCGATGACTTCCTCTATGGCGAGGCTGGCGATGACACATTAGAAGGTGACACAGGCGCAGATACACTCGATGGCGGCGCAGGCGATGACACACTCTCTGGCGGCATTGACAATGACACCATCAATGGAGGCGATGATAACGACACCATCTATGGCGAAAGCGGTGATGATACCCTCAACGGTGATGGCGGCATTGATTACTTATACGGTGACATCGGCGCCGATATCATGGACGGCGGCGCAGGGAATGACTTCCTATATGGCGGTGACGATAACGACACCATGAATGGCGGCGATGACAACGATAAACTGTACGGAAACACCGGCGACGATATCATACGTGGAGGCGCTGGTACAGATAGCCTCTATGGCAATGAAGATAATGACACGCTCTATGGCGACGCAGGCGATGACCGCCTAGAAGGTGGTGACGGCAACGATACGATCTATGGCGGTGATGATAATGATGAAATCTATGGCGGGAGTGGTGTCGATTATCTATATGGCGAAGCTGGCAACGATACAATCTATGGCGAAGGTAGTCGCGATTACATCTATGGCGGCGATGGCGATGACATCCTTTATGGCGACGGTGGCCTAGATCGTCTCTATGGTGGCAACGGTAATGATGCCTTATACGGCGGCAACAACCCCGATACGCTCAACGGCGGCGATGGCGTCGACACACTGTCTGGCGGAGCGAGCGCTGATACATATGTGTTTGATAATATTGACGGATCAGAAGATAAAATATTGGATTTTGTTTTAGGATCGGGCTCCCAATCTGATGCGATTGATATTTCAGATATTCTCATTGGCTTTGATGGATCACAAGACATTAACGACTTTGTCGAGCTTTATGTCTACTCCAGCACCCGTACAGATTTCCGTGTCAACGCGGATGGCTCTGGCGGCGGCTGGGTCAGCATTGCCGAAATTCAAGCTGATCTTACCGGAACAAGCGTTGATGACATGTATAACGACGGCAACATTATCGCACTATAATCGCACTATAATCGCACTATCACGCCACAAATCACCCAATAAAAAACGGCGCACTTCCTGATAAAGCACGCCGTTTATGATATTTCCAATAGGTTACAGCCTAAAACGCCAAACGCGTAACTGTGTTAATCTGCGGCAGATTTGCAACCTTTTCAAACAGATCATCTGGCAATTCTTGATCCAAAGAAATCAAGCATACGGCCTCGGAATCACTTGTACGGCCCAAACGGAAGTCCGCAATATTATGACCTGCATCACCAAGCAACGATCCAACCGCGCCAATCAAGCCAGGCTTATCCTTATTACGAATAAACAGCATATGCGGCGCCAAAGCAGCCTCTACAGGCACGCCTTCAACTTCGACGATGCGTGGCTCTTTACCAGTGAACAACGTCCCCTTCAAGTTACGCTCGCGCTTATCCGTTTTAATGACAAGATTAATCATCGAACGCCAATCTGCAGATGACCCCGTATAAGTTTGCGAGATTTTAATGCCGCGTGCTTCTGCGATTTGCAAAGCATTGACCATATTCACACTGTCCATTTGCGCGCCCAAAAGATGCGCAATCAAAACGGATGTAATCGGGTCTGTATTAACCTCGGTCACTGTGCCGCAATATTCAATTTGAATTTCTTGAATCGCATTTTCAGTAATCTGACCTGCAAAATCACCCAATTGCTCGGCCAATTTCAAGTATGGCTTCAAACGCGGTGCATCTTCCGCCGAAATAGACGGCATGTTCAGCGCATTTGTTACCGCGCCTGTTTTCAAGTAATCGCTGATTTGCTCGGCAACTTGCAAGGCCACATTAACCTGCGCCTCTTTTGTTGACGCGCCAAGGTGCGGCGTGCAAATCACTTTATCATGACCAAACAAGGCATTTTCCTTGGCTGGCTCGACCTCAAACACGTCCAGCGCCGCGCCTGCAACCTTACCACTGTTCAGTGCATCCAAAAGATCAGCTTCAACAACAATGCCGCCGCGCGCACAGTTAATAATGCGCACACCATCTTTCATTTTCGCGATCGTGTCTTTGTTAATCAAACCGGCTGTATGCTCATTTTTCGGAACATGCATCGTAATAAAGTCTGCGCGAGAGAACAGCTCATCAAGCTCAACCTTCTCAACGCCTAACTGTGTTGCGCGCTCTTCTGTTAGGAATGGGTCAAATGCAACAACCTTCATCTTAAGACCAACCGCGCGGTCTGCGACAATCGCACCAATGTTACCGCAGCCAATAACGCCCAGTGTTTTGCTGTACAGCTCAACGCCCATAAAACGTTTCTTTTCCCACTTGCCTGCGTGCGTGCTTTCATTCGCCTGTGGAATTTCACGCGCTAAGGCCATCATCATCGAAAGCGCGTGTTCCGCTGTCGTGATCGAGTTCCCAAACGGTGTATTCATTACAATAACGCCCGCCTCTGTCGCGGCAGGAATATCAACGTTATCAACTCCAATACCAGCGCGGCCAACAACCTTCAAGTTTGTCGCAGCTTTAATAACCTCTGGCGTGACTGTTGTTGACGAACGGATCGCCAAACCATCATATTCACCAATAATTTCAAGTAATTCTTCCGGAGATAGCCCAGGTTTAAAATCAACCTCGACCCCGTTTTGTTTAAAAATATCCACCGCGAGTGGATCCAGCTTATCGCTGATCAATACTTTTGCCATCTATATACTCCTATTGTTGTCTTGTATAGGTAACAGGCCTTTAGAAATAAGCGCCTTCACAGTAAAAGTAAAGCAAGGAAAATGAAATTAAATTTGACATAAAAATTAATTATTCATATATTGCGTATCCACATCAACATTTGAAAGCTTCATAAAGTGAACATATTAAAAAAATCCCTTTGTACCGCTGCACTGATTGGCGCATTTCAAGTCACTGCTACCGCGGCCGACCAACCTGAAAATAAAGCGCATACACCAGAGCCCACATCGCTTAGTCAACTGTGCAAGGCCTTCACTACGACCACCGAAGATATGTACGCTAAATATGTACAGCGCGCTAAAGAACAAGGCACAGATGCCAAAAGCTATGAGGACTTCATCTCACAAGACCTCAATGCCGGCGATGCCTTAAAACAATGTCAAAATTCCGATACAGAAAAACCACAAGACCAACAAAAAGAAGCACCTAAACACCATAAACCCCGTGATGCGGCGCAGCTCTTTTATGTATAAAAAGCAACTCACAAACAGAAAAAGCCGCACAAACGTGCGGCTTTCTTTTTATAAACATACTGCGTTTTAAACGCTTAAGCAGCTTTCGCTTGCTGCGCCTCTGTTTTGGCCTTTGCATACGCCCAGTCCAGCCAAGGCAACAAAGCCTCAACATCTGTTGGCTCTACCGTTGCGCCGCACCAAATACGAATGCCTGCAGGCGCGTCACGGTGCATCGCCAAATCATAACCAACTTCCAGTTTATCAAGCTCTTTCAAAAAGCCTTTCACAAACGCTGCGCGGTCATCCTCGGCATAGCTTTCCAAAAACCACGGGTCATTCACAATCACACAAATTGATGTACGCGAGCGCACAGCTTCATCCTCAGCAATGAATGTTGCCCAATCAGATTGCTCAACCCATGCTTTGATCGCATTATAACTGGCCATAGAACGCTCTTTAATTTTAGGAACGCCGCCGATGGACTTAACCCAACCCAGCGCATCCATAACATCCGCAACCGCAAGCATGGACGGCGTGTTAATTGTCAAACCTTTGAAGATACCCTCAACAATTTGGCCTTTTTTAGCCATTCTAAAGATCTTAGGCAAAGGACGATTATCAGGCTTGTATGTTTCCAAACGCTCTACCGCACGTGGGCTTAGAACAATCATACCATGACCGGCTTCTGACCCAAGAACTTTCTGCCAGCTCCACGTCACAACATCCAATTTATCCCATGGCATGTCATAGGCAAAAACGGCTGAGGTTGCATCACAAATAGTCAAACCTTCACGGTCAGATGGAATCCAATCACCGTTTGGTACGACAACGCCCGCTGTTGTGCCGTTCCATGCGAAAACCGCATCACGCGTGCCATCATAAGCATTCAAATCAGCAATCTCACCATATGGCGCATTAAACGTGCGCACATCGTCCAGTTTCAAGTGATTAGTCACATCGGCCATCCACGCCTGAGAAAAGCTCTCCCACGCGAAGCAATCAACGCCGCGCGCGCCCAGCATACCCCACATCGCCATCTCAACCGCGCCAGTATCAGACGCAGGTACAATGCCAATACGGTAATCATCAGGAATGCTCAAAAGTTCGCGGTGCAGGTCAATTAGCTCCTGCAATTGTGCCTTTGCCGGCGCCGAGCGGTGAGAACGTCCAGCGAGAAAATGACTCGCCACCGCCTCCAAACTCCAGCCGGGGCGCTTCGCGCATGGCCCCGATGAGAAACACGGGTTATGGGGTTTTTGTGTGGGTTGTTGCACTGTCATTTTATCCTCGTAAAATCTGTTTAAGGTCAAAAAAATAAAACGCTGTTTTTTCATTATGAAACAGCGTAAGAATATTTCAAATAAAACGAAACCAACCCAAAGATCAATAGGATTCGATGCGCACATGACAAATTTTTTCCTAACCCTTGTCGCCACTTACACCCCCATCACTGAAGATACCATTAACATCGTTGGCGATTTCGTTGATTTTCAATGGCTTAAACAAGGCATAGCCGCAGACATCCGCCTTAACCAACCACTTGGTCGCGCGGCGCTTAATTACATCCGCACGCAGCTTGAACCACAAAAAATAGATGTCTTCCAAACCGCCGGTGAAAATCGCCGTAAAAAACTCCTACTCGCCGACATGGACAGCACCATCGTCACGGGCGAAACACTGGACGAGCTTGCCGCCTATGCAGGCATTAAAGACAAAATTGCCACCATTACGGCGCGCGCAATGAACGGCGAGCTTGATTTCCACGCTGCCCTGCGTGAACGCGTTGGCTTGCTCGAAGGCTTATCAGACAGCAAATTACAAGAAACCCTCGATGAAACGCACCTGACATCAGGCGCAAAAACATTTGTCCAAACCATGAAGAAACATGGCGCGCACTGCGTTTTGGTTTCTGGCGGCTTTACATTCTTTACCGCCGCGATCGCCGCTCAGACAGGGTTTGACAATCATCACGGCAACACACTGGACATCCAGGGCGGCAAGCTGACTGGCCAGGTCATCGAACCGATTTTGGATAAGCAATCAAAGCTTACATTCCTCAATGAATATGCAGACCGCCAAAACCTGATCTTGGACCAAGCCCTGACAATCGGCGATGGCGCAAACGATCTGCCTATGCTTCAGGCCGCGGGCCTTGGTATTGGCTTCCACGCGAAACCCGCCGTTGTCGAACAACTGGACAACATGATCCGCTTTGGCGATCTCACCAGTGCCCTTTACGCACAAGGCTACAACGAAAACGAATTTGCATAGTCTTCACCACTTTTTAAGATCTACCTGCTAAAAATAAATGCACGGCCATACGTAAAGGTAAGATCGATGAGCAAAAAACATTTCGAAATAGGTGATGTCATTGGCAAAGATACGCCATTGCCGCAAACGCATGCGCACCTTAAGGGATGGGTTGTGTTTAACACCAACCCTATCACCAACGAAGCCTCTATTATCGAGCCACCTTCGCCGCTAATCGGATCATGGCGCCAAGCGCATGATTACCTCAACCATCCAAACGCACAAGGCGCGCACCTTCCAACCGAAGAAGATGCATTTGCGCTTAAAAATGCCTTTGCTGCGCTACCTGACTTTAAAGATAAAATCGGTCTGACTGATACTGACCACATACCTTTTTGGGGAACAAAAAACCTCGATCAAGGCGGAAAATTAGATGACCGCTTATACTATTTCAATACGATTTCACTTTCACCAGAGCCTCACCCCGAGCGTGATGTGGGGTATATTCGCACCGTCCAAGAAATCAGCCCCGATCTTATTTTTAATTAAGAAAAACAACAAGATATTTGCCATAATCAACTAACTTTATCTTAATATACTCCCTGTATGATGGATTTTACGTTACACTTCATGTGTAATTAATCTGCGTTTTTTCAACGAATAAGGAAGACACAAACAATGACTGCGGCTTGGAATTACTCTGTCACCAATGAAGAGCTTGAAAACCTGATTAACAGCTATTGTACAGACTTCACCCGTCTGGCCAAAGAGGGGCGCTATGGCCCGATCACTGGCCGTGACAAGGAAATCGATGAAACCATTTTAATTCTTTTGCAAAAGGGCCGCAAAAACGCCGTACTTTTGGCACCTGCTGGTGTGGGTAAAACCGCCTTGGTTGTTGGCCTTGCACAAAAAGTCGCCGAAGATGACGTACCAGAATATCTGCGTGATGCACGCCTGATCGAAGTAGACCTCGCCCGCATGGCCGCAGGCACGTCCAACCCCGCCGAATTTCAAGAGCGCTTTATCCCGCTGTGCAAAGGCATTGCCGAGCGCTTCCACGACCCAAGCAATCCACGTATTATCCTGTTTATCGATGAAATCCATCAGATCATGCCTACCTGCCAAGGCAGTTCGTATGCTGGCCTGTCTGATGTGATGAAACCCTACCTCACCGCAGGCGACTTGATGGTCATTGGTGCAACCACTCTGGACGAATTTCGTGAATATGTCGCGCTTGATCCTGCGATGGATCGACGCTTCCAGAAAGTATTCCTAAAGATCCCAAATGTCGAAGAAACCTACACCATCCTCAAAGCCCTGCGCGATGGGTTTGAAAAACACCACGGCGTTGGCATTTCAAATAACACGCTCATGATGATTGTACACCTGACCGAAGAACACATGCGCAAACGAAACCAGCCGGATAAATCCATCATCACAATGGATTCCGCCATGGCATATCACGTAAAAGAAAATGGTAATGGCGGCGAGATTAATCTCGATTCCGTCTATTACATGGTCGGGCGTGAAACAGGCCTCAACAAAAATGCCCTCCATGACGAGAAAAAATTACAGCGCGTCCTCAAACAAGTCCTCGATATCGAAGGCGATGGCCGCATGTACTATATTTAATGCCTGTAAACGCATATCCATGCATGCACTAAACGACAATAGATAGCAAAAGACTAACCACTCCATGCTACCATAGGCCTATACGAAAAACGTAATGAGGTTTCTATGGTTGAAAAATGTCTTTACGCTTGCCTCGGCGGCAGCGAGGCTATCCAAACTGTTGTTGTCATGCTCTATGATAAAATTCTAAGCGACAAAAAACTAAAACCCTTTTTCTCAACAGTTGACCTAATGCGCCTCAAACGCAGCCAAGTCGCGTTTCTGAGTATGGCCTTCGGCGGCCCACATCATTACACAGGTGAAGACCTGCGCAAAGTTCATATGCGCTTCGTCAAAAGCGGCATGCTGAAAGATGAGCATTTCGACGCCGTGGCAAACCACCTGCTCACCTCGCTGCATGAATTAAAAATAGATCAACCACTTATAGATCAAGTCATGGACATTGTTGAATCAACGCGTAATGACGTTTTGTGCAAGGATATAGGATAAACACCATGTGGCTTGATAAATATAGTCAAATGAAAAAGAAGGGCGGCCTCGGCCTAAGGGCACAAATCACATGGGCCAGCCTCACTCTATGCCTTGTTTTTTTAGCATGCCTCATTACAGCACTAACATTTTATAATGCTGCGCAGATAGGCGAAGACGGCGAAACGTTCATAACAAATATAAAAAACATCACTCAAGAAACGCAGCACATAGGCGTACTTCTACTCTTTATTTACATATCCACAAGCTTGGCATTCATTACATTTATGACCAAGTGCGTGATCCTACCTTTTGGCAACGTCGCAGAAGCTATGATCACCACATCACTTGGAATCCCGCATAAAAACATCAAAGAACGTCACAGAAACGATGAGATTGGCTATATGGCCGAGGCTCTCCACGCCCTTAAAGACAGCCTCACCAAAGAGATACACAGCGCAGAAAAAGCATACCAACAAGAAGTAGAATTCAAATATGAACGCGAGCAATATATTGCAAATCTCATAGAAGAATTTGACAAAAACATTCAAATGCTCATCGAAACAGTTATCAACGCAACCTCACAATCCATTCAAGAAACAACAAGCGATCTTGTAAAGATTAGTGACATTAACGCAAAGCAAACTCAGCAACTCTCAACCGCAACACAAACTAGCAGCACAACCGCACAAAACATGTCACAGGCCGCGCAAGACATGATCAAAAATATCAATACGATCAACGGCAACATCACCGACATCACACCACTGATTCATAAATCACTGCAACAAAGCAATGCCGCAGAAGAAGTCGCCGACGAACTCCAATTACGCGTACAAAAAATTACAGATACGGTGACCATCGTAAAAAACATTGCGGGCCAAATCAATATGCTTGCCCTCAATGCAACGATCGAAGCCGCACGCGCTGGCGATTTTGGCAAGGGCTTTGCTGTCGTGGCTGGCGAGGTAAACGCACTAGCCAAAGCCGTTGATCAAGCGGCAGATGATATCGCTGTCAGCATGGAAACCATGCAGGATTCAAGTCATCAAACCACACAAGTCATACAAACCATGCATGAAACAACGCGCACAATCCATGAAACATTTAAAACGATCGAGCTCAGCACACAAGAACAGCATAAAACGACAAACGAAATCTCTACCATCATAGATCAAAATAAAGAGGCAGCAAACCTCACTGCAAGTATCAGTGCAATCGTCAACGAAACCACCCAACAAAGCCAAGATGTCATCAAAACCATGCGCAGCATTACCGCCGACATTGGCCAGCAATCTGAATTGCTGCAAATGTATCTCGCGCGGTTTAAAAACGTCATTTATGACGACGCCAAGAAATCAGTATCTACTCCAGAAACAGCGGAGATCAGTGAAAAAAGTACTACGCAACCTCAGGCGCCAAGCGGTAATATCCAAGGAACAAGCGATCTCAATAATGAGGATGACGACGACGATATATTCTTTTAAGAAGGCAATCAGGCAATCGCCTTAAACACCTTAAAACCGTCTTTTTGAACGATTTTCTCATGCGACTTAAACGCCTCACTCAGCGTGCCTTCATACGGCAAATGCGTATTGGCAACCATCCACAGCGCACCCCCTGGGCGCAATGATTTTGCTGCGCGCAAAATAAAGCTTTTACCAATATCTGCATTCGCTTTCTTACCCTCGTGAAACGGCGGATTCATCACAATAAAATCCAAATTTTGCGGCAAAGACTGTGACACGATATCCGCCCACATTGCTTCAACTTCAGGCACATTCACTGCGCACATATCAACGGCGCGGCGATCGGCGTCAATGGCATAAACCTTAAAGGGCGCTTCCATGCGCGATACTAAAATGCGCGTCAAATACCCATACCCACATCCAAAATCTGCTGCGCGGCGCGCCTTAATGCGTTCAGGCAAAACTTCTGCCAAAACCGCCGATCCGCGGTCAATTTTATCCCACCCATAAATACCCGGCATAGATTGGTACGCGCCATCACAAATAGGTCGCGGCGATAGCATCCCTTGCTCTTGCACGTTTTCTACGCATTCAAAATCACGCCCATAGACAACGCGGCATTTTTGCGCAGACTCATGATCAACATGCTTTGCGCCCAACCCTTGCATCATTTTTTGCAAGCGTCCGCCTCCGGCTTTATTCGGCGCAGCACAAAACAGCGTACCGCCACTGCGAAGCCCGCGCATGCCTGCCTGCATAAAAAGGCGCGCTTCTTCGATATTTTTAGGAATATTAACAAAAACGGCGTCATACGCATCAGGCTTAATTGCTGCAACCTCTTGCCACCCCACCCCATCCAGCGGCGCAGCATAGGGTTTAAAAAACTGCATATAATCCACTGACACATGACGCAAAGCATTTTGAATATCAGGCTGAAAGCGCGCATTTAAATAAAGAACGCGCGCATCTTCTTGCAATGTTACCGCGCCGCAGGTAATCGGCAAAAACAAAACCTGCGCGGCATTGAGGTCATCACTCATCAGATTTTCCTGCCACAAAAAAACGCAAATAATATATGCCCATTAAAACCAGAGCCATCGAAAACCAGAACGCAGCATATTGCGCATGATTATTTTTTGGCGACCATCGCTCATTACGCGGAAATCCTGCGGCCGTCACGCCGCCTAAATCAAAGGCATATAAAATATACCCCATAACATCATCCAGCCCCTTCGCCGAAGCAATTTCTTCCAAATCGGGGCGGTACCATTGATCTTGCTCTGGCATATTGTCAGGCATAAAGCTGCTCCAATAAGGTTTACGCACCAGACCTGTCACCCGCACAGACTGCGCAGAACTAAATGCCTCTTGCAGCGCAGAGAGGTCTTGACCGCTCCACCCCATATTCACCAGAATAATGCCGCCCTCATCAAGGCGCAGTGGCATCATCAGGCTCATACCAATATCTTTATTTAAAACGCGCGGCCCCAGTAAAAAGGCACGATCAACCAATATCTCGCCGCGCACACTGCCATAGGCAAAAGATGGCTCACCCGCGCGCATAGCCGCCAATGGCAAAGGGCTTTGCTCATCAACGCTATAGGCATAATCTAATTCTGCAAGGGTGCCTTGTTTCCAATCAAGGCGATAAAGTTGCCACGTACCCAGACCGCATAAAATGATAACACCAATCACCATCATGCAGGTTGCAGCAACTGGAAAAGTCCGAGATTGCGCCGACATAGTTACTCCCAATCGCGGGGGCGATGCTTATACTGAAGTGCAATAATATATGATTTCAAAGGCTTTAGCGAACCAACCGTCAAAACCAAAGACACAATACCCCACAAAACGGCATGCACCCATAATGGCGGTGAAAACATATTGTCAAACACCAGCGCCAGCGGCACCAACAATGTTCCTAAAACAAAAATCAAGAAGACCGCAGGACCATCCGCACTATCATTTTTTGAATAATCAAAACCGCATTCGGGGCATTTCTCTAGCAAATCCAAAGAATAACGCCCTTGATACATGGCCCCTTTTTCACATTTCGGACAGCGACACCCAAACGCATTCTTCAAAAGCGCTGTGTCACTGAGGGCAAAAATATTCATGATAGATTACTTCACTAGGTGTGTGAGATCCGTTCCAATTTCATTACCCCATAGGTAAATCGCAAAGAACAAGAACAACCATACAACATCAACAAAATGCCAGTACCATGCCGCAGCCTCAAACCCGAAATGCTTTTCAGGTGTAAAGTGGCCAAGCATCGCGCGGATCCAACATACAATCAAAAAGATCGTTCCAACCAAAACGTGGAAGCCATGGAAACCTGTCGCCATGTAAAATGTTGACGGATAAATACCTTCAGTAAAACCAAACTTCAGGTGTGAATATTCATACACTTGGAAGCCCAAGAACAACACGCCTAAAAAGACTGTCACACCAAGGGCTAGAACAGATTCTTTCTGGTCACCGTGAATAATCGCATGATGCGCCCAGCTCACCGTAGAGCCAGAAAGAAGCAGGATCATTGTCATCAAAAGCGGTAAATGGAATGGATCAACCGTTTCAATCACCTCAGGCGGCCAAACAAAGCCTATTGTTTCTGATGGGTAAAACGCGCTGCTAAAAAAGGCCCAGAAAAATGCGACAAAGAACATCAGCTCTGAGGCAATAAACAAGATCATACCAAAACGCAGACCAATTTCAGTGATGCGGTTATGAACATTTTCAGAAATGGTTTCAAAGATAATATCTTTCCACCAACCAAACATGCAGATCAATACGGCCGCAAAACCAAGGAACACACCGTTCAAACCAACAGGTTTACCGCCGATCTCAACGTCATGCATATACATCACCGCGCCCACAGCCAACAAGCCACCAGCAAAAGAACTGAGCAAAGGCCAAATACTTGGACGCACCAAGTGATATGGGTGTGGTTTACCAGTTGTTGTATATTCAATTGTATCTGCCATCGATATTACTTTCTCAATTCTCGCAAAAAATTACTCCGCATTGTAAAACGCCTCTAGCGCTTCATCAAGCTCCTTTGTCTCACTTTTATAAAAATTATAAGACAAAGTAATCACTTTAACGTCATCCATGTGCGGATCTTCGGCCATAGACGGATCTACGTAAAATAAAACAGGCATACTGACGTCTTCACCTGCCTGCAAACTTTGCTCGCCAAAACAAAAACACTCAATCTTGTGAAAATATTTCCCCGCCTTAAACGGCGTCACATTATACACGGCCGACCCGACAACAGTTTGGTCACTGTTATTCTTCGCATGATAAGCGGTCAAACCTTTCTGGCCTAACTTAACTGAAATTTCCCGCATTTCTGGTTTAAAATCCCAAGGCAGGCTTTTATGCGTATCGGCGTTAAATTTAATAACAACTTGCCTATCAAGAACCGTATCCGGCAAAGCCTCGGAAACCTGAGTTGTCCCATCAAAACCAGTGACACGACAAAATAAATCATACAAAGGCACTGATGCAAAGGCCAGACCCAGCATAACCAACACCACAAGAAAAACGCTCATCCCCATGCGGGCATTTTTCTTGGCCAGATCTATTTTTGGATCATGTTCGCTCATCAGAACCTAACTAGATACTTAAAAATCATCGATACGATTCTATTCGTATTCCTCGTCCCATGTCGCAAAATAAGACGGAATATTATCTTCAGTCACGCTGTCATGCAGGGCCTGCAGGTTTTCTTTATACTGCCTATGCAAGATAGCACTGGGCCGCGCATAATTTACAGCGCGCGCCTGAATTTGGTTGCGCAATTTAATCGCCTCATCACGGTACTGCAATTGGCGCGTATAAATATCGCACGCTGGCACAGGTGAATTCGTATTCAAATCATATGTTGATGGCTGACCACACGACATAATATCGGCCGCATTCGCACGGTCGATTTTAATAAGAGTCACTGCCCAAATCAAAACGCAGATAAAGGCAATAATCGCCAAAACTGTAAAATTCTTTTTCTTTTTAATCTTATGAAGCTCAGAAACAGGCATACCGCCCTCCTTTAGGATCGCATTCCCCTACAGTAACATGACCGCTAGGAACAACGCAAACAGGTAAAACACCGAATAGCCAAACATCGCGCGCGCATATTTCAAATCATCGTGACGCATAACTTGCCAAGCCGTCACCACGAAAAATCCGCTCAATACCGCAGAAACCAAACCATACAGCCACCCTTCAAAGCCCAAGAAGTATGGCGCCATCGTTACCGGCAGCAAAATAAGCGTATAAACAAACATCTGCAATTTCGTCGATTTTGCGCCCGCCGTCACCGTCATCATCGGAATCTTGGCACGCTTGTAATCTTCATTCGCAAACAAAGAAAGCGCCCAAAAGTGCGGCGGTGTCCAAAGGAAAATCATCATGAACAATAAGGTACTATAAACACTGACATCACCTGTAACGGCGGCCCAGCCTATCATCGGCGGAAACGCACCTGCCGCGCCGCCAATCACAATATTTTGCGGCGTTGAACGCTTAAGCCACATCGTATACACAAAAACATAAAAGGCGTTCGCAAAGGCCAGCAAACCCGCCGCGACCCAGTTCACCGCAACGCCCATCATCAAGACAGAGCCCAATGATAACACCACGCCAAAACCTAACGCTTCATCCGCTGGCATCGTGCCCGCAGGCAATGGACGCCCTTGTGTGCGCTTCATCACCGCGTCAATATCGCGGTCATACCACATGTTAATCGCACCGGCCGCGCCCGCACCAATCGCAATGCACAACGTCGCAATCACCAACAATAATGGGTGCATATCAAACGCCCCTGGCGCAACCCACATACCTGCCACTGCCGTAAACACGACAAGGCTCATCACCTTGGGTTTAAGCAAAGCAATATAATCGGAAATGGGCGTTTCCGGACGCACATCTACGTCAGAATCAAATGTGTAAACAACCTGAGAAACCATAACGGATCTGTTTTATCATAAGATGACTGAAAAACCAGTGAAAAAATTAGAAAGATGGTGAAGGCGGAGTAAACAACGCATAAGTCGGCGCCTGAACCTTACGCTTAGGCGCTGCATCCTCTGGCTGATAAGCCTCTGGCACATGCGTTGCCGCAGAAATACGAATGGCTTCCAGCTTCTCATACAAAGTGCGAGAACGCTCCTCCGCTGCCAGCACAGTCTCGGGGCTATCTCCCTCATCCCAAGCAAGCTCATCACCTACATCAAGATCTTCATTAAACAAGGCATTAAGGGCCTCGCCCCACTGACCTGCATCCTTGGAAGATACAATATTCAAAATTTGGTCAAAGGTTTCTGCTAAAACAGAAAAAGCATCAGGATCATGCAAATTTGTTGCTTCAATCTTATGATCCAAAATATCAAACACAGCGGCAAACTGGCTTTCATTTGCTAAGTTTAACAAACGATCACGATCACTTGTTTGACCTGCTTCCAAAAACAGTTCTTCAACATCTTGGTGACTGTCATCATGTGCTTCATCTTGCACCTGAGCATAACGATCTTCGCTGGCAAAATAGTCCTGATCATTCGCTGCATATTCATGGCCGCGCGCGCTATCAAAGACCGATGTCACCACGCCTGAACGCACGATATTGTCATCGTCTTGATTATACACACTCTCTGCAAAAGATACTGCCATGCAAGTAGATTAACAAATAATCATACAAACATGCAAATTTCAGCCCATTAAAAAGCAAAAAGCCGCCCTGACGGCGGCTTTTCAAAAATTAATATATGTTCAGCTTACTTCACTTTAGGCTGAATTTCAAACTGGTGGAACGGCGGAGGTGAGCTCAAAGTCCACTCAAGTGTCATTGACTGAGGCTTCGCATCCCAATAGTTTTCACCAACCTTACGACCTGCAAACATCGTGTAAAGCGCTGTCACAAGGAACCATACAGTCGCAATCCCCGTCAGATACGCGCCATAAGATGAAATCTCGTTCCACCCTGCATACGCATCAGGATAGTCAATATAACGGCGTGGCATCCCTTGCAGACCCAAGAAGTGCTGCGGGAAGAAGATCAAGTTCACACCAATAAATGTCATCCAGAAGTGAACAACGCCCATCCATTCAGGATACTGACGGCCAGAGATCTTACCAATCCAGTAATAATACCCTGCAAACAAGGCAAAGACCGCACCAAGACTTAGAACATAGTGGAAGTGCGCAACAACATAATATGTATCGTGCAGCGCCGTATCCATACCCGCGTTTGACAAGACAACCCCTGTCACACCACCAACAGTGAACAAGAAGATAAAGCCAATCGCAAACAGCATAGGTGTCTTAAACGAAATCGAACCGCCCCACATTGTCGCAATCCATGAGAAAATCTTAACGCCTGTTGGCACCGCAATAATCATTGTCGCCGCCGTAAAGTATGCACGCGTATCAACATCCAAACCGGTTGTGTACATGTGGTGCGCCCAAACGATAAAGCCGACAAAACCAATCGAAACCATCGCATACGCCATGCCCAAATAACCAAAGATAGGACGCTGAGAAAAGACAGATACGATGTGCGAGATAATACCAAAGGCTGGCAAAATCATAATGTAAACTTCTGGGTGACCAAAGAACCAGAACAAGTGCTGATAAAGAAGTGGGTCACCGCCGCCCTCTGGGTTAAAGAAGCTTGTACCAAAGTTACGGTCAGTCAAAAGCATTGTAATCGCGCCGCCCAATACAGGAACAGACAAAACAAGCAAGAACGATGTAATCAACATACCCCATACAAACAAAGGCATCTTATGCAGCGTCATACCTGGCGCGCGCATGTTAAAGATTGTTGTAATAAAGTTTGCCGCACCAAGGATCGAGCTTGCACCCGCAAGGTGAAGGGCAAAGATCGCCAAATCAACAGCCATTTCAGGGTGACCAAGCGTACTCGACAGCGGCGGATACACCGTCCAACCTGTACCAGCGCCCGGACCAAGCAAATCCATCCAGCTTTGCACCGCATCCAAACCTTGTGTCATCAAAGGTGAGCCCACCAAAGCCGAAGCAAGCAACAACAAGAACGCAGGAACAATCAACCAAAATGAAATATTGTTCAAACGTGGGAACGCCATATCTGGCGCGCCAATCATCAACGGCACAAACCAGTTACCAAATCCACCAATCAAACCGGGCATCACAACAAAGAATACCATGATCAAACCATGCGCGGACACAATAGCGTTCCACATCTGGCCGTTCGGGTTGCCTGCCGCATCAGTCAGGAATTGAACGCCTGGCTCTTGCAGCTCCATACGCATAATCATCGAAAATCCACCACCAATCAAAGCAGCAATAATCGAGAAAATAATATAAAGCGTTCCGATATCCTTGTGGTTCGTCGACATAAACCAACGTGAGAAAAATCCTGGTTTGTGATCAGCCATTGTTACTAAGCCTTTTCTTTCTTCGTTATATTTCTATTAAAAATAAATTTCGTTTTAAATTATTTCTGCGCCCAAGCCTGAAAATCTTCTTTGCTAACTGCGTGAATTTCAATCGGCATATAGGCGTGATCCTTACCGCAAAGCTCGGAACATTGACCGTAATAAACGCCAGGCTTTTCAATGCGCACCCATGTTTCATTCAAACGCCCTGGGATTGCATCCGTTTTCAAACCAAGCGAAGGCACTGCAAATGAGTGAATAACATCCGCCGCAGTGACCAGAATTTGAATATTCGTATCAACAGGCAATACAACTTTTTCATCTGTCGAAAGCAAACGCACTTCACCTTTATCCGCATTAATCTCAGCGTCAGGAATCATATAAGCACTAAAAGATTTATCATCATGATCTGGGTACTCATAACCCCAGTACCACTGATAACCTGTGACCTTAAGCGTCATTTCAGGCTCGGCCGTGCGATCTGTGTAATACAGCAATTTAAATGAAGGCACCGCAATCACGATCAAAATCACGACTGGAATAACTGTCCAAATCACTTCAAGCAACACATGGTGCGTAAAGGTTTCAGGCTTTTTGTTCACTTCCTTGCTGTAGCGAACAACCACATAAACCAACAGCAAAAAGACAAACAGCACAACTGCGCTGATGATCCAAAGCATCATGTCATGAAATTCGGTAATGCGCGCATGAGAGGGCGACGCAGACTCCTGAAGGCCTAGCCCCCAAGGTTTTGGCATACCATCAGCAAAAGCCAGATTAACTTGCGCCATCACCAGCACAGATAAGAAAAACGAGGACAGTGTCTTAAGCATAAATCTTTATTTCCGCATATATTATTAGGGTTTAACGCGCTCGCAATAGCGCATCGCCCTATTACTACAGCAATATTTCAAAAAATCAAGGGGTCATTGGCGCGTTATATACGCCCCAAACAATAGGCCGATAAACATAAAATACTCGCCGTTTCCGCCCGCAAAACATTCGCCCCCAGCGATATCGGCTGAATACAAGGCTGTTGCGACAAAAAGGCAATCTCTTCATCATCAAAACCGCCGACAGGCCCCACCAAAAATGCTTGATCGTCTGCCTGTTGATATCCAAGCGCCTTGCGCTCAATACGATCGCGTTCACAGCACCACTGCATTTCCGGATGACCCTGATCTGACCAACGCGCGCACACATCATAAAGCGCTGCCGGCTCATGCAACATAGGCAGACTGAGGCGCTCAGACTGCTCGCTCGCCTCGATAATCTGTGCTTGCAAACGCGCCATATTCACTTTTCGGTGTTCGGTGCGGTGGGTCAGAACGGGGTGAAGATCACTCACGCCAAGCTCCACTGCTTTTTCGATCACCATATCCATGCGCTGCTTTGCCAGCGGCGCAAATAATAAATGCACGCGCCCGGCAGGTTCAATTTGTGGCTTAATTTGCGCCATCAACCGCACATCAGCATCCTTCTTGCCCAGCGCAATAATTTCACCCAAAACCTCCCCGTCACGGCCATTAAACAAGCGAATTTGATCACCCTGCGCGCGGCGCATCACATTTTTCAAGTAATGAGCTTGATCCTTCGGTAGCGAAATATCTTCTTGGATTACCAAGGAATTCTCGCTATAGAGACGGGGAAGTTTAAAATAAGTATCATCAGTCATACCCTATGAGTAACCAGCCACATCAGGATATCAAGCATAATTCGCGCCTCTTGCACCTTTTCCCGCAAGATTTGCGCCCTTATGTCCTGCTGGCACGGTTGGAACGCCCAATCGGCGTTTGGCTTTTACTGATTCCAGGCCTGTGGGCGATTGCCTTGGCTGGCGCGGGCAATACGGCCACCCAAATCAAAACAGCCATCCTATTTGCGATTGGATCGATTGTGATGCGCGCGGCAGGGTGCGTTATTAATGATATATGGGATCGCGATCTCGACAAATCGGTTGAACGCACAGCCACGCGCCCCCTTGCCAGCGGCCAAATCTCGGTCAAACAAGCCTGCATCTTTCTTGGTGCGCTATTGCTTACGGGCCTCCTCATTTTATTGCAATTCAATAAAACAACAATTGTTCTGGGCGTGCTCAGTATCCCGTTTATCATCGCCTATCCACTGATGAAGCGCATCACATGGTGGCCGCAAATTTTCCTTGGCCTTACCTTTAATTTCAGCGCCCTTATGGGATGGAGCGCCCTTACAGGAGAGATCAGCCAGACCGCGCTTGTGCTTTATGGCTCAGGGATTTTATGGACACTGGCTTACGACACAATCTATGCCCACCAAGACAAAGAGGATGACGCCCTGATTGGCATCAAATCAACCGCGCGCCTATTTGGGCGCTATAACTGCATCCTCGTATATCTCAGCTACGCGGCGTCATGGGCGCTGAGCATCTATGCGGTTGGCACGCACAATTTCCTCTGCGTTTTCCCGGCAGGCATTTATGCGCTTTACCTATGCCGTATCTGGACACCAGACGACCAGAAAAGCGCGCTCGACATTTTCAAGAAAAGTAAAATATACGGCCTGACTTTGTTGATCGGTTTCGCCTGCGCAGCGCTCTAACAAAACCGATCATAACAAAATGATAAGCGCTTAACCGCCATAAAGGTGACGCAAGCGTTGCTCGGCAACCATCAACATCGCCAAGTCCATCGCACCCGCGCGGCGCAGCTTTTTAAACAACGGATCAACCTGCTGCAACAAGGCATTATGGCTTTCCACCCACGCGGTCAGCTCATCACCTTCTTTGCATTTATAGGCTGTTGAATCGTTCAAAATACGCGCCGTCAAACCAGCCTGACATACATAAAGCTTGTCAATAATGGCCTCGGTCGCTTCACGATCCCAACTGTCAAAATACTCTTTCTCTGCGGCGCGCGCATGCAACCAATCAATCTGGAAACGTTGCCCCAGTGCGAAATACACATGCGCAACCTTTTCAATTTTCGATCCAGTTTCTTTAGAGATTTGCGTAATATCCAGCGCCGATTGCAACACAGGAAGCGCCGCCAAATCTTTGGCAAGCTCCTCTGGCAATCCCTCAACCATATAAGAAGATGCCTTTTCTTTCAGTGCTTCCTCTAGGTTATCCGAAGACAGCGCAGAAAGATCATGGTTAATCTTCTGAACAGAATCGCGGTAGGCCTGAATATTCGCTGCAACATCCAAATCATCACGGCGACGCGTCAAGAACCATGTAATGGCAAACTCTGACAATTTAGCCATCTCTACCATGCCTTTGATCTGAACATGTGATGGAATTTGATTGTCCAAGGCCTCAAGATCATCCCACAATTTACGCAGGCTAAAGATCTCACGCGTTGAGATATACGCCTTCACAATATCGTGGCATCCCATGCCCGTTTTCTTCATCGTTGCCTGAATAAAGGTCGGTCCCAAACGGTTAATCAATGAGTTCGCAACCGCCATCGCAACAATCTCGCGGCGCAATTTATGCTCGTTAATTTCCTTTTTATACGCTTCACGCAATTGTGCAGGGAAATAATCATACAGCCAAATCTGCATACTCGGATCATCCGGGATCGAACTTTTCAGCAAATCTTTCGTCAATGCAATTTTCGCATATGAAATCAAAACTGACAGCTCTGGACGGGTTAGGCCATGACGCTCGGTCAAACGTTTTTGAATTTCATCTGCATTTGGCAAAAATTCAATCTTACGGTCTAGCCCCTCTTCGCGCTCCATATCCTGAATAAATTCATCATGCAGTTGCAAATTCTCGCTGGCCTGTGCCTCGGCAAGGCTGACGGCTTGTGCCTGCTGATAGTTATGACGCAAGACATGGTTTTCAATATCTTTTGTCATTGCCTCCAACAACTCGTTACGGGCCTTCAAATCCATTTTGCTGCCCTTGGCTTTCATCACCGCGCTCAGCAAAATTTTGATATTCACCTCATGGTCAGAGGAATCCACCCCGCCCGAGTTATCAATAAAGTCCGTGTTAATGCGGCCACCATATTTCGAATACTCAATGCGGCCAAGCTGCGTCACGCCAAGATTTGCACCTTCGCCGATAACGCGTGCCTGTAATGTCTTCGCATCTACGCGCAAGGCATCATTGGCCTTATCGCCAACATCCGCATTTGTTTCCTCGGTTGCCTTGATATAGGTACCAATACCGCCGAACCAAAGCAGATCAACTTTGGACTGCAACATCGCCTTCATCAAAACCTCTGGCGGAACCTCGTCTTCTTCGATACCGAAACGCGCCTTAATTTGCGGCGTAAGTTTCAAAGACTTCTCGGAACGTGAGTAAATGCGCCCGCCCTTAGAGAGCAATGTTTCATCATACTCATCCCATCCGCAGACCTTATCAAACAGACGTTTGCGCTCTTTATACGTCGCGGCAACATCAGGATCAGGATCACAGAAAATATGCAAGTGGTTAAACGCACCGACAAGGCGAATATGCTCGGACAAGAGCATACCGTTACCAAAAACATCGCCGCCCATATCACCAACACCAATCACATCAAAAGGCGTTGTTTGCGTATTATGATCCATCTGACGGAAGTGAAGCTTCACAGACTCCCACGCGCCGCGCGCGGTAATGCCCATTTTCTTATGATCGTAACCAGCCGAACCACCTGATGCAAACGCATCATCCAACCAAAAGCCGTAATCCTGCGCAAGACCGTTCGCAATATCCGAAAACGTTGCGGTTCCTTTATCCGCCGCAACAACCAAGTATGGGTCATCCGAATCGATTCGTACCGTTTGCTTCGGCGGGATAACCTTATCGCCTTCCAAATTATCAGTAATATCCAGCAAACCGCGGATAAAGGTTTTGTAACAAGCCACGCCAGCCTCGCGGAATTCATCACGCGTTTTCGTTGGTATTTTAACAACGAAACCACCCTTTGATCCCATCGGCACGATGACCGAGTTTTTAACCATCTGCGCCTTCATCAGGCCAAGAACCTCTGTGCGGAAGTCCTCGTGACGGTCAGACCATCGCAAACCACCACGCGCAATTTTATCACCGCGCAAGTGAACACCTTCAACCTTAGTCGAGTAGACAAAAATCTCGCGGAATGGTTTTGGATTTGGCAAAACGCTGATCGCTTTGCTGTCCAATTTCAACGATACATAATCTTTAAAATCACCATTTTCAGCGCGCTGATAGAAATTCGTACGCAACGTTGCCAAAACAATCGATTTCAAAATGCGAATAACGCGGTCTTGATTAAGCGATTCAACGGCCTGTAGTTTCGCAACAATCTCATCAACGATCTTTTTGCTGTCCGCTTCCCATTTTTTGCTGCGCTCAGGGTTCAAGCGCGCACGGAACAACGCAACCAAATCTTTTGAAATTGTGGCATTCTTGGTTAAAGTGCGCTGAATATAATGCTGCGAATGTGGGACACGCGCCTGACGCATATACTTCACATAGCAACGCAAAATCACAATATCGCGCCACGACATCTGCGCCGACAAAACCAAGCGGTTCAGACGGTCGCTCTCCATTTCGTTATACCAAATGCGCGAGAATGCTTCTTCAAAGTGCTCTTTAACTTCTTCCAAATCAATGGCCTGATCATGGTCAGGATGCTCAAGCAAGAAGTCATGAATCCAAAGCGATTCATCAACGCCCATCGGCGTAACCTCATACGGCAATTCTGAAATCGCGCGCAAACCAAGATCATCCAAAATCGGCATGACATCAGACAAGACAATAGGCTTGCCTGAATTATAAATCTTCAGGCGCAATTGATGCGGCTCAAGATTATCTGGCTTATACAAATCCAGTTGCAGTTTACCTGCCTGCAAAGCCGTTTCAATTTTCTCAATATCAAACAAAGCCTTCTTCGCCGAGTGTGAATTCATGTAATTCACTGGGAAAGCTTCACCATATTTCAGCGTCATCGACGCAAGCTCACCCTCTGGATACTGGCTTTCTTCCAAGGCATACGAAATGCGCTCGGCCCAGCTTTGGCCCAGCTCTTGCAATTTCTCTTCAATTGTCGCGTGTTTAAACTTAAGAGGTTTAGATGGATCAACGTCAATGCGGAACAAACCACGTGCAAACAAGGAATCATCCATCGATGTAAAGAAAGAACCGCATGTACCGCCCAATTCATTTTCCAACAAGCGGACAATTTTCTTACGCAAAGACGTGCCAAAGCGCTCGCGCGGGACATAAACCATGCACGAAATGTAACTGCCAAATACATCCTTACGTGTGAACAAGGCAATGCGTTGACGCTCTTGCAAACGCAGGATGTTTGAACATGTCGCATAAAGCGCCTTTGTTTCCGTTTGGAATAATTCATCGCGCGGATATTTTTCTAAAATATGACGAAGCGCCTTATAATCATGCGACCCAGACACATGATCTGACATTTCCATGATTTTACTGACTTTAAGACGAAGATAAGGAATATCCTTAACACTGCGCGAGTATGTAACGGACGTAAATAATCCTAAGAAGATTTTCTCGCCAATTACCTTGCCCGCATCATCATATAATTTCACTGAAATCACATCCATCGGCACGCGGCGATGCACTGATGTCACAGTTTTCGATTTTGCAATCGTCACAGGCGGCAATGTGCCTTTAATTTCCTGTAGCGCAAGCGGGAAACCTTCAAAGTCTTCATCGACTTTGGACGCATACGTGCCATTGCTTAGCACACCAAGAGAGCTTACTTTCTCAGAGCCCCCCTTACCGTCAAATTTATATTCAGCATACCCAAGCAGCGTAAAGTTATTCTGATGCAAATAATCCAGAAACGCGCAATATTCACTCACCACAGATTGCGGGCGTTCAGTTTTTGAAATCTCAAGCGCCGCGCTTGCCTCTTTCAAACGAACAAGCATCGTCTTCCAGTCACGGTTTGCAACGCGCACATCCGCAATCGTTGATAGCAAGTCTTCTTTCAATGCCTCTGCGGCCTCATCAGACAGGTTTTCATGCACATGCACGTGAATATAGGATTGACGGCGAACCTTATCATTATCCTTAACATCATCACCTTCAGGCAGAATTTCGGACAATTCACCTTTATCATCATAAACGGTATTTAAGACAGGGTGCACCAACAGCTCGATCAAGTATTTGTGCTGGTTAATCGTCGCAGCAACGGAATCAACCACAAAGGCAACATCGTCACTGACAATATCAATAACCGTTTTACGGCGCTGACTGCCTTCCATACATGGCGCGTGAACTTTAATGCGCGCTTCACCCGCAGGGCGATCATGGCTAAGCTCCCAGTGCGTTTCCATCAAGTTGTTATAGATATTTTGATCAAAGTGATGCGCATCTTCTTCTGACATTTGATCGGTCAAATGTGAAATAAGTGCTTTATACGGCCCTTTTTGCGTTGATTTTATCGTTTTTTCTAACTGGCCTTTGAATTCTTTGAGCATGAGATAATGGCTCCTTCCCTCTGTGTAAACACACCTAATCCACCATACATTAGCTGTCCATAAAATCCATCATATTCAATGCTCCGTCAAGATGTTAAGCCTTCCAAAATGCTTTTTTTAGAAAAACAATAAAATTTCAGATGATGTGGATTTAGTTAAAATAATAAACCCATAATGATTGATTTCTTATTTGAAAAATGCTTAACCGTAAGAAAGCAAATAAATCATCGTTACTTGGGAGCTCAATCCGAATGGAAACAGTTACAGAAACTGCCTATATTTTAAACACTTTCTTCATATTAATCTGCGCCACCATGGTCATGTTTATGGCTGCTGGCTTTGCCATGTTAGAAGCCGGAATGGTTCGCAGCAAATCTGTCGCCGTCATTCTTGTGAAAAACATAGGGCTATACGCACTGGCCAGCATCATGTTCTATGTTATTGGTTACAATTTAATGTACCTAGACGTTGACCAAAGCGGCGGCTTCTTCGGAACGCCCATTCCATGGCACCCTAACGACACAAGCGCCCTCAGCGGTGATTTCTCGAACGGTCACTCTGCTGGTGCAGACTGGTTCTTCCAAATGGTTTTTGTCGCAACCGCCGTATCCATCGTTTCGGGCGCACTGGCCGAGCGCATTAAACTCGTCCCGTTTTTCGCCTTTGCCATCATCCTCGTAAGCATCATCTACCCCGTCACAGGCAGCTGGGTCTGGGGCGGCGGCTGGCTCGCAGAAGTTGGGTTCAAAGACTTCGCTGGCTCAACCCTCGTACACAGTGTCGGTGGCTGGGCTGCTTTGGCTGGCGCGATCTTGCTTGGCGCACGTCGTGGCCGCTTTACCGAAGATGGCCAAGCACACCAATTGCACGGCTCTTCTATGCCACTGGTTACATTAGGAACCTTTATCTTGTGGTTTGGCTGGTTCGGCTTTAACGGCGGATCACAACTTGCCATCGCAAGCGTTGAAGACGCCAGCGCAGTTGCAAAAATCTTCGCCAACACAAACACCGCCGCTGCCGCAGGTACAATCGCCATGATTTTGCTCGGCTTCCTAACGCGCGGGCGCCTTGATGTACCCATGGTTCTCAACGGCGCACTGGCTGGTCTTGTTGCCATCACCGCGGAACCTCACGCGCCATCAATCGGCGGGGCCGTCATCATTGGTGCCATTGGCGCATTAGGAATGTATGCGGCATCATTGGCACTAGATAAACTAAAAATTGATGACGTTGTCGGCGCGGTCCCTGTTCACCTTGTCGGCGGTATCATCGGCACAATTGCAGTGGCCTTCACCAACCCAGATGCATCCCTGCAAGCACAGCTTCTTGGCATCACAGCTATTGGCGTATTCACCTTCACGCTCAGCTTTATTATCTGGCTGATCTTAAAATCGTTTAAAGGCGGCCTGCGCCTGCATTGGTCACATGAAGAACTGGGCAGCGACCTGGCAGAGCTGGGTGTCAGCGCTTATAACCTTGACTTCGGCAAAAACGGAAACGGCTCGGAAGAAGTCATCGAAGATGCCGAGAAAAAAGAAAAGGGCTAAACCCACTTCTAAACCTAGAATATTCTCATCAGGGCGCTATTATACAAAGATAGCGCCCTTTTTAATGCGCATAATGCAACAGCCCCTCTCCTAAAGGATAAAACACTGATGATCATTTTATGGTTCCGACAAGATTTCCGCCTTGATGATAACCTTGCCTTAATAAATGCCGTAGAGCATGCCCATAACACAGATCACCCTATCATCCCCATTTACACTCATGACGACCATAATGCAGAAACATGGAAAGCAGGCGGCGCCAGCAAATGGTGGCTGCATCACAGCCTCAAAAATCTTGCGCAATCCTTAAAAGATCAATACGGCCTAACGCTCACCTATTTCAGCGGCGCGGCAGAAGACATCATTGAGCGCCTTATAACAAACAATGATATCACGCATATATTTTGGAACCGCCAGTATGAACCATGGCGCATCGCACGCGACACCGCGATCAAAGCAACCCTTAAAGATAAAAACATCACCGCGCACAGCTATAACAGTGCCATGCTCTACGAACCGCATACCGTCACAAAAGCAGACGGGACGCCCTATAAAGTCTTCACACCTTACTACCGCAAAGGCTGCTTACAAATGGTTGGTGCCCCGCCCGAACCTGCGCCAGCACCTGAGAAATGCACCCTCAAAACAGCATCCCTATCCTGTGAAGATGCACTCACCCTTGACGATCTAAATTTTATACCATCCATTGAATGGTACAAAACCATGGAGGAAGAATGGAACCCTGGCGAGCAAGGCGCGCTCAAACGCTGGGGCAGCTTTTTAGAAAACGGCATCCAAGGCTATAAAGAAGGACGCAATTTCCCCGACAAACCAAATGTATCTCGCCTATCACCGCATCTGCACTTTGGGGAAATTTCGCCGCGCAAGCTCTGGCACGAAGCCCAAGCAGCAAGTGTTGCCCAGTCATGCGAAAATGACGCAGACACCTTCCAAAGTGAATTAGGCTGGCGTGAATTTTCCACCTATCTTTTGTATCATTTCCCAGAATTGCCGCATGTAAACTTGCAGGAAAAATTCAACAAATTTCCATGGAATAACCACACTGAAAACGACCATTTACAGCGCTGGCAAAGCGGCCAAACAGGATATCCTATTGTCGATGCCGGCATGCGCGAGCTCTGGCAAACAGGCTATATGCATAACCGCGTACGCATGGTTGTTGGATCTTTTTTGGTGAAACATCTACGCCTGCACTGGCACCATGGCGCGCACTGGTTTTGGGACACATTACTAGATGCAGACCTTGCCAATAACAGTGCAAGCTGGCAATGGATTGCGGGATGCGGCGCAGATGCCGCGCCGTATTTCCGCATTTTCAACCCTATCACACAGGGCAAGAAATTTGACGCGAGCGGCGCCTATGTCAGAAAATATGTGCCTGAAATTGCAGGCCTGCCAGATAAATACCTGCATGCCCCATGGGAAGCCCCAGATCACATTCTTGCGCGCGCAAACGTGACCTTAGGCAAAACCTATCCGAAACCTGTCGTTGATCACTCGGCCGCGCGTGAAGACGCATTATCTGCCTTTTCTTCGCTCAAGGCTTCTGGGTGAGCAATCGGGTTAAAGTCTGTTTTATCACGCGCCACAAGCATCTCTGGTCGTTTCAAGACATGATACCCAACAATCGCCGAAACCGTTGATGCCAAAAGCACGGCTAAGCGCACCTCCGCCAGCAACTCCGGCTGATCGCCAAAGGCCAAAGACCCGATAAACAAGCTCACGGTGAAACCAATACCCGTCAAGATCGCCAGACCGTAAAGCTGACGCCATGTACATGGCGGACGCTGCACAACGCCAAGACGATCAAACAGCCAGATAAAGCTAAAGACGCCAAATTGCTTACCAAAGAAAAGACCAAGCATAATGCCCAGCGGCAATGTCCCCGCCATCAAGGCAAATGACATACCATGCAAAGAAAAGCCTGCATTCGCAAAGGCAAAAATCGGCATAATCACAAAGGCCGCCCATGGATATAACGCATGCTCAAGGCGTTTCAGCGGCGATGTCCCTTCGCTCCCATCAATCGACAGCGGTATAGCAAACGCCAACAACACACCTGCAATCGTTGCGTGAACGCCCGATTCTAAAATACATAGCCACAGCACAAAGCCCACCAACATATAAGGCTTCAAACTTTTTACATTATTAAAGTTAAGCAACATCAAAACGCCAAAGGCCAGCGCGCCAAAGCCCAGTGCCTCCATAGAAATGTCTGCTGTATAGAAAATCGCAATAACCAAGATCGCAATCAAATCATCAATAATCGCCAAAGACAGCAACAAAATCTTAAGCTCACGCGGAACGCGACCACCTAACAAAGATAAAACGCCCACAGCAAAGGCAATATCCGTGGCCATCGGGATACCCCAACCATGCGCCGTTTCAGGGTTACTGTAATTCATTGACGCGTAAATCAACGCAGGCAAAATCACACCGCCCAGCGCCGCCACCAAAGGCAACAAGGCTTGCTTAAATTCGCGCAGCGCCCCAACAACCAATTCACGCTTGATTTCCAACCCCACGGTCAAAAAGAAAATGGCCATCAAGCCGTCATTAATCCAATGACCAAGCGATTTATCTAAACCAAACTCGCCAATCTTAAAGGCAAGATGCGTATGCAAAACCTCATGATAGGTATGCTCAAAACCGATATTATTGACAATCAGCGCAAGCACCGCCGCAACCATCAGCATAATGCCGCTGGCACTGTCATATTCGAAAAACTTCTTTAACTGCATGGAAATAAATCCTGTAAATTCTATATCTGAAAGGGACAAAATAAAGGGAATGCCCAAAAAACCAGCCCGCACCAAGGCACAAGCACTTCTCTTGGCACATTCTATACAACACTCGACAAAGGTAAAGATAAAATTGGCTGCTTATACTCTTGTTGAAAGCGGATTTTTTCTATAAAAGATTATCATTATGAGCACATTTAAAAAATTCCTGCACCTTCCCGCCGCACCCGGCATTTTACTCTTTATTGCTGCCGTCTGTTCACTGGTCGCGGCCAACACACCTTTGCAAGATGCCTATCATGCCTTTTTGGATATTATCATTCACTTCCAGTTTGGTGATTTCAAAATCCATAAACCAGCCATCCTCTGGATCAATGATGGCCTGATGGCAATTTTCTTCTTACTCGTCGGCCTTGAAATCAAACGTGAAGTTTTACAAGGGCACTTATCAACGCCTGCGCAATTTATGCTGCCTGCGATTGCCGCGATTGGCGGCTTGGCTGCGCCTGCGCTGATTTACTACGCGCTCAATATGGATGACAGCATCACCGCGCATGGCTGGGCCATCCCTGCCGCGACCGATATTGCCTTCGCACTTGGCGTTATGATGCTACTGGGTGACCGCGTTCCACCGGCGCTTAAGGTAACGTTAGTTGCCCTTGCCGTGATTGACGACCTTGCGGCAATTATTATTATCGCCCTGTTTTACACATCAAAATTATCGCTGCTGTCGCTTGGCGTCGCAGGCGTAATGACGGTTATCTTGTTCATTATGAACCGGATGAAGGTCATGAAAATATCCCCCTATGTGATCGTCGGCATTATTTTATGGGGCGCCGTTTTAAAATCAGGCGTGCATGCAACGCTGGCTGGCGTTGTCATTGGCCTGATGATCCCTATGCGTGACGTAAAAACTGATCACTCTCCGCTCATTAAGCTTGAACATATCCTCCACCCTTGGGTTGCGTTCTTTATCTTGCCGCTTTTTGCCTTTTCTAATGCAGGTGTATCCTTTGGCGATGTCACATTAGAAACACTGCAAAACCCCGTCACGATTGGCATCGCGGCAGGCCTTTTCTTTGGTAAGCAAATTGGCGTTATGCTCATCACTTTCCTGTTTAAGGTCATCAAGGTTATTTCCCTGCCGAAAGATACCAGTTGGATGCAATATTACGGCATGGCACTACTCACAGGTATTGGCTTCACTATGAGCCTTTTCATCGGCAACCTTGCATTTGAAACGCAAGAATACGCAGCCTCCATTCGAATAGGCGTTATTGGTGGCTCGATGCTGGCGGGTATTGCGGGTTACACCATTTTGGTTCTGACAACCAAACGCCCCAACGAAAAATAATTACAAAAAACCCTTGCGCAGATAAGGGTTTTTTCTCTACATTCGCCTCGGAAGATCAGCGCGGGCGGACGTTTCGCCAACCCGGTCAGGCCCGAAAGGGAGCAGCCGTAACGATTTTTTCCGGGTCGTTGCTGGTCTTCTACTTCATTTCCCGCATCTTTATGACTTATCCAGACACGGCGCGATTTGCTGTGGCAAAGCCATGCGCCAGCATTGCAATCAAACAGGAATCACCTTACATCTGTTTATATGGTCATAGATAAAGACAAGCCCGAAGAATACCGCGTCCTAGCGCGTAAATATCGCCCTCAAAACTTTGAGGAACTTATCGGACAAGATGCCCTTGTACGCACGCTGCGTAATGCCATTGAAACGGGACGCATCGCGCATGCCTTCATGCTAACCGGTGTTCGCGGCGTTGGTAAAACAACAACCGCGCGCATTATTGCCAAGGCTTTAAACTATAAAGGCCCTGACGGCACCGCAGGCGCAACAACTGGCGACACATCAGATTGCAAACTCTGCCAAGCCATCGCCGAAGACCGCCATCCTGACGTCATCGAAATGGACGCCGCCAGCCGCACTGGCGTCGACGACATTCGCGAAATTCTGGATGGTGTGCGCTACGCCCCAACCGAAGCACGTTACAAAGTCTACATCATTGACGAGGTTCACATGCTCTCCAAGCAGGCCTTTAACGCCCTGCTCAAAACACTGGAAGAACCTCCTGCCCACGTCAAATTCATCTTTGCGACCACAGAAATCCGCAAAGTCCCCATTACTGTTTTATCACGCTGCCAGCGCTTTGACCTGCGCCGCGTTGACGTACCTACCCTTGCGCAGCATTTCGCAAACTTATGCGAACAAGAAACTGTCACTGCCGAAGCCCCCGCGCTCGAGCTTATTGCTCGCGCCGCTGATGGCTCGGTCCGTGACGGCCTTTCAATCCTTGATCAGGCAATCTCGGTCAGCTCAGGCAACATCACAACCGATCATGTCCAAGATATGCTTGGCCTTGCCGACCGAGCAGCAACGCTTGATATGTTGGAACACGCGCTCAAAGGCGAAACCGCGCAATCACTCGATATTCTCGATACGTATTACAAATCAGGCGCAGACCCGCTTGTCGTCATCCAAGATTTACTTGACCTAACACATATCCTGACGCGCCTGCGCGCAGTGCCTGCGATGAAAGACCAAGCCAATGGCAGCCTTTCGCCGGACATGATGGAGCGCGCCGCAAGCCTCAGCCAAAATCTATCCATGCCATCCCTTGGCAAAGCATGGCAAATCCTGCTCAAAGGCCTCGGTGAAGTGCAACAAGCCCCCCACCCACAGGCCGCAGCAGAAATGCTGGTTATTCGTTTATGCTACGCCGCAAATCTGCCGGATCCAAAAGATCTGGTTAAGCTGATTAACGATGATAATGGCGCGGCACAGCCATCAGCCCCAACGCCAACGGGCGGCGCTGTATCTGGCGCAGCAACTGGCACAATCAACCAGACATCTATGCCACCCGCCCAAGCCAGCATCAGCAACGCACCCTCAGGCGGGCCGCAAGCCGCACACAATTTTCACATTGTCCCTGATGCACAAACACCGCTGCAAATTACCTCGCTGCACGATGTAATACAAACACTGGAAAACGCAAACCAAGTCGTTTTGGCCAGCGCCGTTTCCTACTATGCCGAGCCTATTAAAATCAAAGAAGGCCTCCTAGAAATCGGTTTACGCGAAGGCGCGGGCAACCGCATCAAAGACCTGCAAAAAATCCTCAGTGACGCCACAGGAACGCGGTGGATGGTAACGTTCAGCGACCCTACGGGCCAAATGACACCACACGAAGAACTGGAAAAACAAGCCGAGGACGAGCGCAACAAAATCCTTGCCATTCCGACCGTTAAAAATATTATATCGCTGTTTCCAGGTACCGAATTAACCAATATCCACTCTACCCAAGACGAGGAATAACACCCCATGTTTGATATCCAGAAAATGATGCAACAAGCGCAGCAAATGCAGCAAAAAATGCAGGAAATGCAGGAAAAATTCAAAGACATCGAAATCCAAAGCCAATCAGGCGGCGGCATGGTTAAGGTAACCATGACATGCACAGGCGTTGTCCAATCCGTTGATATCGACCCCAGCCTTCTTAGCGATGATAACAAAGAAGTCCTTGAAGATCTTATCACTGCGGCAATGAACCAAGCCAACGAACTGCGCGAAGATCGTGTCCAAAAAGAAAGCCAGCAAATGATGATGGAAGCTGGCCTTGATCCAAACGCCATGGGCGGCTTGCCGTTTTAATCATGACACAAAACAATATCCGCCTTGTTACTTGGAATATTAACTCTGTACGCTTGCGCGCGCCGCTGATTGAAAAGCTCGCCAACGAACATGCGCCCGATATTATCTGCCTGCAAGAAACCAAATGCCCTGATGACCTATTCCCCTTCGATACATTCCACGCACTTGGTTACGAACACATTCATATCCACGGCATGAAAAGCTATAACGGGCAGGCTATCTTGTCAAAAATCCCATTCGAAGCCACCGAAATTCACCACCGCGTTGGCCGCGAGGATTGCCGCCATATCATGGTAAAACTGGACATCAATGGCGGAACAGACCTGCATAACCTATATATTCCGGCCGGCGGGGACGAGCCTGACATAGAAACAAATGACAAATTTAAACATAAACTCGATTTCGTCGAAGAAATGACGCTGTGGTTTAAAACGCATTATAAAGACACAGATAACGTCATCGCCGTTGGGGATTTCAATATCGCCCCGCAAGAACATGACGTCTGGTCGCATAAGCAGCTTTTGAAGATTGTATCGCACACACCCGCCGAAACCGACCGCCTCAACGACATGCAAAAATCACTGACATGGGTTGATACAACGCGCCATTTTGTACCTTCTGACGAGAAAATATACAGCTGGTGGTCCTATCGCAATCGTGATTGGAAAAAGTCAAATCGCGGTCGTCGCCTCGATCATATCTGGGTCACACAACCGTTAAAGCCACACCTCGCCGCGCATAACATCCTCAGCGAAGCGCGCGACTGGGAAAAGCCATCAGACCACGTGCCTGTTATCTTGGATTTTAAATTCTAAAAGTCACTGCAACGGCCCTTAACGTCCCAATCACCATAACGGGTAGGCTCCTTTAGGCCAGCATCACGAAAGCCGCCCTTTTCATCGGCGGGCGCTTCTCCCTCTTTCCCTGCATCGGCAGGAAGAGTTTTTTGCTTTTCTTCTCTTGAAAGACTTGGATTTTTATCGCTCATCCCTCATATTTAGTGTGTAAACACAAAAAAGAAAAGACTTACGCATGAAAATTCTCGCGCCCTATCGTAAACGAATTGATACGCTCGACCGTGAAATCATTGATTTACTGCGCAAACGCTATGACATCATTGACGAGGTCAGCGCCATAAAAGAAAAAGAAAACATTGCGCCCGTCTTGCAAGACCGCGTCGACGAAGTCCGCGAAAATGCCGCAAACTACGCGCATGACCTAGGCCTAGACAGCGATTTTATTCGCTCGCTTTGGGCGCAAATTATCGCACATTCATGCGAAACCGAAGAAAACTTCATACAAAAGGCGCGTAAATAATGACCAACACAGAAACACCGCCAGAACTGTTCCAAGATCATGACACAGCGCCTGACGTCCCTGTTATTGAAATGCTCGCCGCGCGTAAAGTAGCCCTTGACCTGCTTCACAGCGTCTTGCAACAAAAACAAGCGCTCGACCACGCACTCGACCGCAGCGACGAATTCCACGCACTGCCTTCGCGGGATAAGGCATTTTGCCGCATGTTAACGGCAACAACCCTGCGCCGCATGGGACAAATTGATGCCATTATCGACAAGGCCGCCGATCGCCCGGGCCGTACATCTCCGGTTATCAGTAGTATTCTGCGCATTGGCGCGGCGCAAATTCTGTTCATGGCCGTGGCCGATCATGCCGCGGTGGATACTGCCGTGCGCCTAACCGAAGCCGCGGGCATGCAAAAGCAAAAAGGATTTATAAATGCAATGCTGCGCACCATCACACGCAGCGGCAAAGAATGGCTTGAGCGCACAGACGAAACACGCCTCAACACGCCAGAATGGCTCCTGAAAATTTGGATCGAAGATTACGGCCTGCGCACCGCAGCAAAAATCGCCAAAGCACATCTCAGCGAAGCGCCCCTAGACATCAGCATCCGCAACGCCGATGAATCTGATTACTGGCTCAAGGCCTTGGATGCATCGCGCATTGGAAAATCCTCAATGCGCCGCCTGTCTGGCGGCAACATTACCGAACTGGAAGGCTTTGACGATGGACGCTGGTGGGTACAAGATGCTTCTGCGGCGTTGCCTGCAAATTTATTTGGCGACCTTAAGGGACGCACCATTGTTGATATGTGCGCCGCGCCGGGCGGCAAAACAATGCAACTTGCTGCGCAAGGGGCGCATGTCATCGCACTTGATCGCTCGCCTAAACGCCTCCAGAAATTGCATCAAAATGCTGCGCGCATGAATTTAGAAGATAACATTGAAACCTATGCCATTGACGCCGCATCATGGACACCTAAAACAGCGCCTGATTTTATCTTGCTCGACGCGCCGTGCAGCGCAACAGGAACAGTGCGCAGGCATCCTGATGTCCTGCACCTAAAATCGCAGCAAGACATCACGCATCTAACGCGCGTACAAACACAACTGATCGCGCATGCCTTTGACATTCTGGCACCAGGCGGAATTTTGGTATACTGCACATGCTCTTTGCAAAAATCCGAAGGCGAAGATCAAATTCAATCCTTCCTAAACCGCACTCCAAACGCGCGTAAAATTGCCATTACCGCGCCAGAAGTTGGCGATGTCTGCGAAAGCATCACTGAAGATGGTGATATGCGCATATTGCCCTATCACCGCGCAACGCATGGCGGTATGGATGGCTTTTATATTGCGCGCATTGCAAAGGCCAGTTAATCGAAAATCAGCTAAATAAATCGGTCACATCTTGCAGGCGCGTAACCTCAACGCCGCGAATACCCTTCACAGGCTTCACATCTTTTGCGGCCTTACGCGAAGGCATAATGGCCTCTTTAAAGCCAAGCTTAGCCGCCTCTTTCAAACGAAGATCAGCCTGCGTCACCTGACGCACCTCACCAGCCAAGCCAATCTCACCAAAGAAGATCGTTTCTGGCGGCAAGACATACCCGCCAAGGGCGCTCATTAATGCTGCGGCAACGGCCATATCCGCTGCGGGTTCATAGATACGGATACCGCCTGCAATATTCAAAAAGATATCACAGCCCGATAATTGCAAACCACATCGCGTTTCAAGAACCGCAACCAGCATGGCAAGCCTATTATTATCCCACCCCAACACGGCGCGCCGCGGTGATGCCAAACTGGATGGCGCGACCAATGCCTGAACTTCAACCAATAACGGACGCGTCCCCTCAAGCGCAGCAAGAACCGCACTCCCCGGTACGTTTTGATGACGCTGTGATAGGAATAACGCCGATGGGTTTTCAACTTCGGCAAGCCCTTCTTGCACCATTTCAAAAACGCCAATCTCATCGGTCGGCCCAAAACGATTTTTCAAACCGCGCAAAATGCGAAAATGGTGCGAACGATCACCCTCAAAGTGCAGGACTGTGTCCACCAAATGCTCTAAAACGCGCGGGCCTGCAATTTGACCTTCTTTAGTGACGTGCCCAACAAAAATAACGGCAATATTGCGGCGCTTTGCCGTGCGAATAATTTCCTGCGCAGATGTACGCACCTGCGTCACCGTGCCAGGAGCGCTATCAATACTATCGATAAACATCGTTTGAATGGAATCAATCACAATCACGCCAACAGGCTTAGACGTATCCTCCATCGAGGCCACGATATCGCGAACATTCGTCGCCGAGGCAAGCTCAATCGGCGCATCGGCAAGTCCTAAACGCTGCCCGCGCATACGCACCTGATCAATGGCTTCTTCACCCGAAATATACTGACATGGCACCCCTCTGCGGGCAAGCTCACAAACCGTTTGCAAAAGTAATGTCGACTTACCAATCCCTGGATCACCGCCAATCAATGTTGCAGAACCGGGAACAATGCCGCCGCCTAATACGCGGTCAAATTCATTAATGCCGCTTTGATGACGCGGATAGGTTTTATTTGCTGCACCTTCAAGACCAACAAATTCAATAACGCGCGCGCCCTTTTTTCTGCCCAATCCTTTGGGAACCGACGCCTCAGATACTTCTTCTGCAATAGAATTCCATTCGCCGCACGCATCGCACTTACCTGACCAGCGCATAGACACCGCGCCGCATGATTGACACACATAAGTTTTTTGCGCCTTTGCCATGCCTCTATAATCCCTCGCGGCGAAGCGCCCATTTCATGTGCGTCGCATCTGAATGGACCGAAAAAGGTACAACTAATTGCTGCGTTTTTCTGGGCTCCCCGCCCAAATCACCCGAATAGACACTATCCTCAAGTGACAATCGTCCGCCAGATTGATGAAAACGCCAACCCACACCATTTGGCAAACGAAGCAATGCCGCACTGCCGTCACTGACCAGTGAAACCAAAACCTTTGGATGAATGTGAAAACGGGCGCACGCCATATAGCCTTGCACAAGTGGAATTTGCGCAAACATGGCATCTTCACCGCGCAAATCATGACCATCTTGCGATAAATACAACCTGCGACGGTGGATCAAACCACACGCCGATACATATCCATCATGCGCCGCCTGCACATAGGCATAGTCCGCAGCATTATCAACCTGATAATCAAACGTTTTCAAACTGCGCGATAGACTCTCGCCCAATATTTCTACGCCATTATGCGCCGGCATATAAGAGAGCATCTCACGCCAATCGCTGTTGCTTTCATGCGAACCACAATTGGTTAAAACGCGATCCTTACCATAGCTCATCTCAAAGGAAAGTGGCGCTAAATGCTGCACGGCTTTGCCGTGATCCATCATCACCGTTGTACGGCCAACCGCCAATTTTGAAAAGCCGCTCTCTTTTAAATGTTTTAAACGGCGCCCCTTAATTGCGGCCTGCGCCAAAACACCATCAATAAAATCAATCTCGCCGCCCATCGTACCTTGCATCAATGCAAAATGCTTATCGGCATAGCGGAAGAAACGCACGGCTGGCACAAGTGCCTCAATTTTATCTTGCACCATATCAGGCACTGGATGTCCGCCCGCATGCAGCGCAGATTTCACCTCTAACAAGGTCCGCAAAAAGCGCAGCGCTATAAATGCCGAGCGACTCGTATGCATCCCATCGGGTTTAATATAATGCGCCGTAATATCAATGATATGATCAAGAGATTTATGCACCCATATTTCATGACCTTCAAAGGCCAAACCACAAAATAAAATCCCTTTTGCCGCCTGCAACAAATCCTCGTCTGGCATATCATGCCACGAGGTTTGTTTCCCGTCCTTGGCATCCATCATCTTCACCAAAAAGCTTGCCTGACGATACAGCGAGAGAAAAAACATATCTTGGAAATCAGGATCAGAATCCGCCGCAAAAAAATCATAATGCGCGATCCATAGACTCAATCGCTTGCCCATCAAATTCAGATCCCACGGCGTAAATTCAGCATTTTTAAAAAAGCGCGGGCGCGGATATTGCACAATCCAGCTTTCCATCAAAGCGCGCGCTTGTTGACGCGCCGCCGCCGACCCAACCTTGCGCAAATCACGCAGCCAGTCAAACCCGTGCAAATAGGCAAGCCACATCGCATTCACGCCTACAGGTTCCCAGCATTCACCATGCAGTTGAACCTGCTGACCATGGCGCGTAAACACACCATCACATAATAATTGGCCGCTTTCCTCGTCACCCGCCCATATATCGACAGGGCGCACAATCAAACGCTCGGGCACGTTTTGCTCTTGCCCTAATAAGCTTGGCAAAACGCGGCCTACTTGCTGATGAATGTTGCGCAATAAATTCGACATAAATTCGTAATCTTATCCTTTGAGTGCTGCGATATTTTCGGCATATTTGTCTGGGCCATCTTTGAAAACGGCTGTCCCGGCGACCAGTAAATCTGCACCAGCCTCAACGCATTGTTTCGCCGTTTGCGGATTAACGCCGCCATCAACCTGCAAATCAATTTGACGACCTGTTGCATCAATCATCTGACGCGCGGCTTTGATTTTGTCAAAGAGCGGTATAAAGCTCTGCCCGCCAAAGCCGGGATTAACCGTCATAATCAAAATCAAATCAACCAAATCCATGACATGCTTAATCGCATCAATGGGTGTATGCGGATTTAAAGACACGCCGCATTTCACGCCTTGTGCCTTAATTGCTTGTAATGTGCGGTGTAAATGCGGGCCTGCCTCAACATGGGCCGTAATAATGTCTGCACCAGCCTTCACAAAATCCTCAATCAACGGATCAACAGGCGCAATCATCAAATGCACATCAAAAACCTTGTTTGTATGACGGCGCAAAGACTTCACCACCGGCGCACCAAACGTCAAATTCGGCACAAAATGTCCGTCCATCACATCAATATGAATATAATCCGCACCAGCAGCGTCAATTTTACGAACTTCTTCGCCTAAAATAGAAAAATCTGCCGATAAAATCGACGGCGCGATGCGCGTTGCTTGTTGAGCCATGTTAATCACCCTATCTAATAAATATGAAAATCCCTATAAACAAGAAACGTTAGGGGATAAAGGAACCTTTGACAATAGTCTATCAAATTCACCGCGCCGTTTCTATCAAGAAACACATATCCAAAAGCAGAAAAATCAAATTATACTTTGCACTCATGCGTAAAGTTTTATAGAACAATGTCATAACATCCTTAACGGAGCTGATTTTAGTGTTTCTTGATATTTTTGCTGTTTTTATTCTTGCCGCATCAACATTGATCGCATTTATGCGCGGCTTCATTCGCGAGGCACTGACACTGGTCACCATTTCCGTTGCATTAGCCGCCACATATTACGGCGCGCCGCACCTGCAACCCGTTATGAATGCTTGGCTTGGTGTGACCGAGGGCAGCAACGATAAATTATTCGACGTCATTCCCATGACATTGGTCAGTCTTGCCCTATCGCACGGATCAATTTTCATTGTATTGCTTGTGATCCTATCGATTTCCAGCCACTTTATCGCCGAATTCGTCAAATCCATTGGCCTTGGTGCGATTGACCGCTCGCTCGGCGCGTTATTTGGCCTGATCCGCGGCATTATTCTGCTGGCTATATTATACCTGCCATTCCACTTTATCTTAGATCAAAACACCAAAGATGGCTGGTTCGGCAGCAGTAAAACACACGTATACCTTGAGAAAACATCACAAGCCATGATCAAAATTGTGCCTGATGGCTGGATAGAAAAACGCTTTGTTAAGGCTGAAAAAGTGGCCATCGAGCATAAAGAAGAAATCCAAGGCGCGCGCGAAAAATTACAAGCACTTGACCTCTTGCAAAAGATGTCCGATGAAGACCGCGAAAAACTTATGGGATTGCAAGAAAACGTTGATATGGATAAATTGCAATCTGACGGCTATAGTGATGAGTTCAGACAGCAGCTCGACTCGCTTATCGAAGAAAATAGCGAAGACATGCCCGTCAACGAATAATGCAAACCACGGCACGGTAATAGACAAGGAATAAACAAATGGGTTTCGAATACGACAGTGACAAGCTTCACGAAGAATGTGGCGTTTTTGGTGTCTTTGGAAATGAAAACGCTGCGGCGCTCACGGCGTTAGGCCTTCATGCACTTCAGCACCGCGGCCAAGAAGCCGCAGGCATCGTTACCTATGATGGTGATCTTTTCTACGCACACAAAGCCCTTGGCCTTGTTGGCGCTAATTTCAGTTCTCAAAGCATCATCGACAGCCTCAAGGGCTATGCCGCAATCGGTCACAACCGCTATGCGACGACAGGTGATGGCATGCTTCGCAACGTTCAGCCGCTCTACGCCGACATGTCGTTTGGCGGCTTTGCCATCGCACATAACGGCAACCTGACCAACGCTCACACACTGCGCCAAGGCTTGGTTAAACGCGGCGCGATCTTCCAATCAACAAGCGACACCGAAACCATCGTTCACCTTGTTGCGACATCAGACAAAGATACAATCCCAGATCGCCTGACAGATGCCGTGCGCGAAATCAAAGGCGGCTATGCACTGCTTGCCTGCGCCGAAGATCAACTGATCGGTGTGCGTGATGCCTATGGCATTCGTCCGCTTGTTCTGGGCAAACTGGACGATACATATATTCTAACCTCTGAAAGCTGCGCGCTTGATATTATTGGCGCCGAATTTATCCGCGATATCGAAGCCGGCGAAATGGTGATCATCAACAAAGAGGGCATCACATCGAAATTCCCATTTAAAAAGCGTCAGCGCCGCTCATGCATTTTTGAATATATTTATTTCGCCCGCCCCGACAGTTTCATGGACGGCCAATCCGTTTATGAAACGCGTAAAAACATCGGCATCGAACTAGCCCGCGAAGCCTGCCCAGAAGGTGCAGATCTTGTCGTACCAGTCCCCGACAGCGGCACGCCATCAGCCATCGGTTTCGCCCAAGAAAGCGGCATCCCGTTCGAGCTTGGCATCATTCGTAACCATTATGTTGGCCGTACATTTATCGAACCTGGCGATAACGTGCGTCACCTTGGCGTGAAACTGAAACACAATGCAAACAGCCGCTATCTCGAAGGAAAAAGCGTTGTTCTTGTTGACGATTCCATCGTACGCGGCACAACGTCACGTAAAATTGTTGAAATGGTGCGCGAAGCCGGAGCGCGCGAAGTGCATATGCGCATTTCTTCCCCGCCTACCAGCCATAGCTGCTTCTACGGGATCGACACCCCTAACAGTAACGAGCTTTTGGCGCACACCAAAAACGCCGAAGAGATTTGCAAAATCATCAAAGCCGATTCACTGGCATATATTTCATTAGACGGCCTATACCGCGCGGTTGGTGAAACAAAACGTAACAACGATGCACCACAATATTGCGATGCATGCTTCACAGGTGAATACCCTGTTGATTTGGTGGATCACGATAAAAAGATGACAGGCACAACTGTTTCTGATTTGCGCGAGCATAAAATCTCGAAAGATTAAACGCTTTACGTTATAATAAAGCATGACCCTAAGCGCATCACACCGCCTCACCATCACTTTGCTTACAATTATAATGATTGCAATTGCCGGCGCATCGACTGCGCATGCAATCCCGATGAGCTATAAGCTGAAAAAATACAATGAACTCGTTCACCGTGCGATTGCTGGCGGCGAAGAAACCCCGCATTTTTATATGCAATTACGCCGCTATTACAGTGACATAGACGATTTCGACCCAGACGGCAGCGAAATTGTCGAAGAAATGAATAGTCTTGCGCCGCTTGTCAAACCACAATCACAAGAACCTGATGACCTCATCATTTTTGAAAACTTTAAACGCATCATCCTCACCCATTTAGGCAACATTACCGTTGCAGAAAATGCCATGTATCTGGCGCAAAAATATCCCAACATACTCAACCATGCACGCATGAAAAATGTGTTCTACGGCCTTTATAACTCCCTAACCATAAGCGGAAACGGCTCAACGAAACGCACGGCCTATGACCTATTTACACTCAGTGAAGAAGCCATGCTTTTAGAAAAGCTTGGCATGCGCTCGGACTTCCGTGGCCAAGAACAAGAGGGTCTGCGTATGTACGCCGTACATCAGGTCACAAACATGAAAACAGGCGGCCCGCGCACAATCTATATGAATATCTCAGCCTACGGACAAAAACTGATCGACCAGCAAGAAGAAGAAGCAAATAAAAGCGAGCCCATCAGCATCGGAAGATAAAATCGCCTTAATGATCAGGCTTAGGCGGCGCTCCACCCGCCATCAATGACCAGCGGCGTTCCTGTAATATTTTCGGCCACATCCGAACATAAAAACAGCGCCAGACCTGCAACCTGCTCAACCTCAACAAATTTTTTCGTCCACTGCGCGGCGAGCAACACATCCTTCACAACGGCCTCTTCTGAAATGCCGCGCGCTTTGGCCGTATCAGCAATTTGCCCTTCAACCAATGGCGTTTTCACATAGCCAGGGCAAAGCGCATTGCATGTAATATTATCTTGCGCAACCTCGAGGGCAAGCGTCTTGGTCAAACCAATAATGCCGTGCTTTGCCGCCACATAAGCCGATTTATAAGGCGAGGCCACCAAACCATGCACCGACGCCATATTTATAATGCGCCCCCATCCTTGTTCCCGCATGATCGGCACAACCGCGCGCGCTGTATGAAAGGCCGACGACAAATTAATCGCCATAATTGCATCCCACTTGGCCGGTGAGAACTCTTCAACCGGCTGCACATTTTGAATACCTGCATTATTCACCAAAATATCCAATGTGCCAAAATGCGCCTTGGCATCGTGAATCATTTGCGTAATTTCATCAGGCTTTGTCATGTCTGCAGGATAATAAGCCACCTTAACGCCAGTATCCTGCAATTCTGAAACAAGTGCGTCAATTTCGCCCTTATCACCAAAACCGTTCAGCGCAATATTCGCACCTGCCGCTGCCAAGCGGCGCGCAATACCAAGACCAATGCCAGACGTTGACCCTGTAATCAGTGCCGTTTTTCCTTGAATATTTCCTTGAATCTCAATCATGACAAAATCCCCACTGCGTTATGATTATATGTTAGGCGCCAGTATAACAAAAAAAGCAACAAGCCTAAATGCTCATTGCTTTTTTCAATATCTATAAAGAAGAGAAAATCAAAATCTATTTCTGATTTTCAGGGTCAACCCAGCCAATGTTACCGTCACTGCGGCGGTATACAACATTCACGTTGCCATTGCTGCGATTACGGAAGACAACGGCTTGCTCGCCAGTCAAATCCATGTGCATCACTGCATCAGACACGCTCAGCGTCATGATATTGTTGTCCATCTCTGCAATGATCGCCGGCTCGAAATTGACATCCTGTTCAGGCGCGTCATCTTGCTCGGGCACAGCCGCCAGAATATATTGACGCCCCTTCATAATTTCTTCTTCTGGGCTAGATTCACTGCGTTCGTGATGATCGCGGATTTTACGCTTGTAACGGCGAATTTGCTTAGCCGCCTTTTCACTGGCGCTATCAAACGCAGAATAAGCATCCTTTTCCGTTGCGTCCGCAACAACCAGCAAATTTTTGCCAAGCTGAATAGAAATGTGCGCACGCGTTTGCGGATGACCATGCCCCTCGCGAGAAAATGTAACAGTCGCGTAAGTTGTATGGTTGAAATACTTATCGTTCACATCGACGAGTTTATCTTCGACATGCGTACGCAATGCGCTGCCGACGTCCATTTGTTTGCCATGTACTTGAAGTTCCATGAGAGTACCTCTTTTCGTTAAAGGTTGTAATAGAAATCACATCATTGGATATAGTTTATTCTAACATATTTTCTGCCCCGCGGGGTAAGAAAATCATACAATAAGGTTCTTTTTTTGTCGCCTTCGCTCAACCGATGATCCGATATTCATGCCCTCGCGATACTTGGCGACAGTGCGGCGCGCCAAATCAATACCCTCATCTTTTAACAGCGCCACAATCTTATCGTCCGATAAAATCTTTTTCGGATCTTCATCATCAATCAATGTTTTAATGCGCGCCTTAATCGACTCGGATGAATGCGCTGCGCCGCTTTCACTCACCAGCGCGGTTGAGAAAAAGAATTTCAGCTCATAAATCCCGCGCGGCGTGCCGATATATTTACCACTGGTTACGCGGCTGACGGTGCTTTCATGCATTTCAATCGTTTCGGCAATATCCTTTAAGGTTAGCGGGCGCAAAAACTCAATCCCATAATTAAAGAACGCCTCTTGCTCTTCAATAATCGCCGCTGCCGTTTTCAAGATTGTCTGTGCCCGTTGATCCAGCGCACGCACGAGCCAGCTTGCCGCGCTCATCTGCGATGATAAATATGCTTTGTCTTCTTTACGCACCGCCCCTTCTGAGACGACTGTATAATATTCTTGGTTCACCAAAACCCTTGGCAACGTGTCGCTGTTCAGTTCAACGCGCCAACCACCGCCCACATTTTTAGGGCGCCTGCGCATAAACACATCAGGTACAGCGGTCTGCGCAACCACATGATCAAACAAGGTTGCAGGCTTTGGATTGAGCATACGAAGCTCAGCAATCATGTCATGTAAATACGTTTCATTCACGCCGCATACCGCACATAATTTGGTGTAGTCATGCGCCCCTAGCAACGCCAAATTATCCAAAAGCGCGCGCATCGGATCGTCCAGCGCCCCTTTTTCATCCAACTGAAGTGCTAAACATTCCTGCAAATCCTGCGCAAAAATGCCTGTCGGATCAAAACCCTTCATCACCGTCAAAAGACGCTCTATCCGGTCAAGCGAGCACCCTAATTGTTGTGCAAGATCATCTGGCGCCGTGCGCAGATAACCACTTTCACTAAGGTGGTCAATCAACAAACCGCCAATAACGCGGTCACGTGGCTCGCTGCAGGCAATCATCAATTGCTCGGTCAAATGCTCGCGCAATGATTTATCACTGCTCATATGATCTTCGAAATTATAGTCCGAAAAATCAAAGGATGACGATCCGCCACTGCCAGAAATATGCGATGAAGGGCCACTATGATCTTGATCGGCGGATGCATCCTTATCCCATGTCTCATCATAATTCTGCGCCATACCATCGTCATCTTGCGCTGCCGCATCACGCACATCTTCGCGCGCATCAATATCCAAATCCATGCCTTCTTCGGCAGGGCCTTCGTCTTTTTCAAGTAAAGGATTTTTCTCAAGCTCGCCTTCAATAAACGCTGACAAATCCAAATTGTTCATTTGCAACAACTGAATCGCCTGCTGAAGCTGCGGCGTCATCATCAGTTGTTGGGATTGTGTCTGCTTGAGATCAAGATGAGGGAAGTTCTTATCCATGATTTCAGTATATCACGCACCCATGCAAAAGTGCATACGATATTGCATACAGGCGCATCAATTTATGAGAAAAAATAAAGAAAAAGATTAAAGCGAAAAGCCTTCACCCAAGTAAACACGCTTTACTTCATCGCTTTGGATGATGTCTTCAGGCGTACCGTCCATCAACATCTTACCGTCATGCAAAATATACGCACGGTCCACAATGCCCAAGCAATCACGAACATTGTGATCTGTAATCAAAACGCCGATACCGCGCTTTTTCAAATGACGGATCAAATCACCAATATCACCAACAGAAATCGGATCAATCCCCGCCAAAGGCTCGTCCAGCAAAATATAATCAGGGCGCGCCGCGAGCGCGCGTGCAATTTCCAAGCGGCGGCGTTCCCCGCCTGACAGAGCGACCGACGGCGTTTGACGCAAATGCGAAATTGAAAATTCGTTCAACAAATCCTCCAGCAAACGCGCACGCGCAGCCTTTGTCATCTCTTGCCCTTCAATCACAGCCTTTAAATTATCTTCAACATTCAACCCGCGAAAGATAGAGCTTTCCTGCGGCAAATACCCAACGCCCAAACGCGCACGGCGATACATTGGCATATAGGTAATGTCCTGACCGTCCAGCATAATACTGCCGCTATCAGGCTCGATCAGGCCTGTTGTCATGTAAAAACACGTTGTCTTACCCGCACCATTAGGCCCCAGCAAAGCCACCGCTTCGCCGCGCTGCACATAAAAACTCACATCCCGTAATACAGGACGCTTTTTATAGCTCTTCGATAAATGATGAACGCTCAGCCCCTTAGGAACTTCTTTAATGCGCGGATGAGAAATTATCTTCATAGTCCCTTGAATTACACTACCCAAAAATCATTCTTGACGATCAATATAACCCAAATACCCGCAAAGAACCAGCCCTTATGGCGCTTCGTCAGGATAAAATGTTCCCGTCACACGCCCTGATGTAGCACCAGCACTTCCGCCGAACAATTGGCTCACCTGCGTATTCAAATCGACTTTGGCACGATCGCCTTGCAAGATATTTTGGCCGCGCGTAATCACAACGCCGCCTGTCAGATCAACTGTATTCATGCGCGCATCATAAAGACCATACGCACCCGTCACGCGCTCTTGCTGCGTGGTAATCACTACATTGCCTTGCGCAACAACTGTTTCGACAACGCGTTCGCCTTGTGCATTTTCACCTAATGTGGCCATAATTTTATCCGCATACAGCGTGTCTGTCGGACGAATAATCGTCGCCCCACCAAGCGCAATCAACTTCCCTGCCTCAACATGATACTCAAAGCGATCGCGCGCTTTAATTGTTTGCTCAGGCGTCACCAATCGCAAATCACCACCGCTAAGCGTTGCAATTTTATGCGTCAAGTCATAAACCGCATGTTCGCCATAGGCGATATTATCTTCTGATTTCAGCACAACACCCGCCTGCGCGATCATGGTGTGCATATTAAAATCACTATTGCCATTACCAGCCTCGTCATATTCAGCCGTGAGAGTTTGCGCAGAAATTGACACCCCATCCTGCGCAGCAATCGCATTACCGCGCGCAATAAATTTTTGCCCCGTACGATCCCACTCCAGCGCATCATCTGCAGTGACCTCCAAAGGGGCTTTGCTTGGCTGCTGCGCCATTGCAAACACAGGTGCCAAAACCGTTATCATCAATAACGCACCACAATATAAAGCGTTCTTCATCGAAGTCCTCCTAAACCTTTTGCCGCATCACGCGAAAACAAAACCAAACGTGCAGGCCCCGTAAAGCTGAGCACGCCGTTATCAATATTCGAATAAAGCCCCTTGGACTGTATCGTTCCCGCAGGGCCCTGACCATAAACATCACTTTCCGACAGGACAATTTTCTCATCCAAATGGATCGCCATATGCTGCCCCTCAAGCGTATACCCTTCGCTATCATAGATTTGCACATCATCGCGCAACACCAGGCGCTTTTGCTCTTGGTTATACATGCCCTTAACCGCGCGCGTCGAAACCCAGCGCCCAGAATTAAGCGTAATATCACCAGTCGGGTCATCCAAAATCACAGTATCGCCTTCGCCGCGCACTGCGCGCTGCGCCGTGATTGTATAAGGCTGCCCTTTATCGTCCTCACTATCAAAGCGCGGCTCGACAAATTCATTTTTCTGGATTGCGCGCACAATATCCTTAGCCGGAATTTGCACAATATCTTCTTTGGTAAAAGACGACCACGTAAACGTCACCACAGCCAGCGCCGCACACACCAAAATCAAAAAATATTTAAAAAACTGCATAAACGCAGCAGACTTGCGTCCCTGCACGCGGCGCACAGGGGCATCATGTTCGGAAAAATCTGCTAAACGCTCGGTTGTCGATGGGTCATCAGCCATGACAAAACATTATCTAAGATACACCAGATTGTAAACAATCCTGCAAGCGGATCAAACCAAGTACCCTGCCGTCATCACCGCGCACCAACAAACTCGTGATATAACTGCCTGCTGTTTTCGTCATCACGTTCAAGGCCTCGGCCGCCAATTTCGTGGGCGCAATCGACTTCGGGTCAACTGTCATAACGTCATCAACCTTGCGCGCAAGCAAATCTGCCGCCATATGACGCTTCAAATCACCGTCGGTAATAATACCGTGCAACTTATCCGCACCTTCTGCAACAATAACGCAGCCCTGATTTTTCTCGCTCAATGCCAAAATCACCTGATCCATAGACGTCCCCGGCGCAACAATCGCCATATCATCATACGCAATCATCAGATCTGCAACACTTTGTAATTGCTGCCCCAATTTGCCACCAGGGTGAAACGCGCGGAATTGCTCGGGCGTTAGCTTCATACGATCAAGCAACGCAACCGCCACCGCATCACCCAGCGCAATCATCATCGTTGTCGATGTTGTCGGCGCCAAACCATTAGGGCATGCCTCGGGGCTTTTCGGGAGTTGCAAAATAATATCGCTATGACGCGCCAGCGTACTTTCAGGATTACTGGTCATCGCAATCAACGTAATGCCATAACGGCGGGTATAGTGAATGAGATCGGAAAGCTCTTGATTCTCACCAGAATTCGACAACATCAAAACAACATCCAGCGATGTCACCATCCCCAAATCGCCGTGACTGGCCTCACCCGGATGCACAAAATAAGCCGGCGTACCTGTCGATGCCATCGTTGCCGCAATCTTGCGCGCGATATGGCCGCTTTTGCCGATACCGGCGATAATCAAACGACCACCCTTATTTTCCTTCATCTTGGCAATCGCCTCGATCGCCTGCGTAAAGCGCTCGTCCAAAGACGCCTCCAGCGCCTTTAAGCCCTCAATTTCAACCTGAAGAACATTTTTTGCACAATCAATATCAGTCATGAATTAATGCTCGAACAAATCTTGTGAGCCCCAACCCAGCGCATCAAGCTCAGCGCGGACAGGAATAAAATCAAAACACTTCTGCGCAAGCTCAGTCCGACCTGCACGCTCAAGCATCATATCCATCTTGGCTTTCAGCTTGTGCAAATGCAAAACATCCGTCGCCGCATACAATAACTGCGCATCGCTTAGATCCTCTGCACCCCAATCCGTTGATTGCTGTTGCTTGTTAATATCAACGCGCAGCAAATCACGGCAACATTCACGCAAACCATGACGATCCGTATATGTGCGCACCAAACGTGATACCGTGCGCGTACAATAAACCGGCGTACATTCTGTATCCAAATACTGACGAATAACCGCAACATCAAAACGCGCATAATGGAAAATCTTAATGCGGGATTGATCACCAAGCACAGCCTTCAAATTCGGCGCATCATATGTCTGACGGTCAAGCTGAACCACGTGTGCTTCGCCATCACCATCTGACAATTGCACCACACACAGCGGATCACGATATAAATTAAGGCCCATTGTTTCGGTATCAACACCGATTACATTGGAAAACTGAACATCATCTGGCAAATCACCACGATGGAAATGAATAACTGGATCTTTCATAAGCGAAGATTACTTTACCTTTGTTGAAATGACAAGACTGCCCGATTACTCGCACAGGCGCATTAACCTTGCCCTAAAAACACATATCAATGCGCCTAAAAGTTTTAACGGCTTTCACCGCGCAAAGTAAAGCATTTTCGTTCGCACCATAACCGCCCCCGCCAATCATCAGCGCCAAGAGTGTTTTTTTCTTGCCCTACACCAAAAATATATGTCAAATACACCCCGCATAAACACACTATACAAAAGGCAGCAAAGCCCAAAAGGAACAAACATGTCTTTGCAAAGTTTAAAAGATACATTTTCATCAGATGCAAAAGGCCGCATTGCCGCAGGCCTGCTTTCGCTTTCTGCGCTGAGCCTACCGTTCAGCAGCGCCAGCGCCGATGAAAACCGCATCTCATTGACCGAGGCCCAAGCACGCGCCATTTGCACCCTGCCCAGCAAGGGATATGAATGCGCCACCGCCGGTTTCGAAGAACCCATGACTGCAGAACAAATCGCACGCAGCGATTTCAGCAAAAATCGCATCGTCTATCACTTTGGTAAAGATTTCTTCGACGCCGGACTCGCCGCCCACCTAAACAGCAGTAAAGGCGCGCCCACCATTGCCATTCCTGGTGGCCCTGATAAGGGACTGGCAATTTTCATTGACGGACACGACACTGGCAAAGTGTTCACGCAAGCAAACCTTGACCGCGGCGCCGTAAATGCCGCCTTCCAAGATTTTTATAAAAAATGGATGGCGAAAAAAGGCGTTGATATCTCAACGGTTTCAGAAAATCCACGCCCGCAAAATGCGGAACTGACGCCATCACCATCATCACCCTAAGATATATTCACATTTCACATCATGTTTTTGCTTGCTATTTCTTACAAAAATATGGTAAGTGTGACGCATAATAATGTTAAAAATAACAATAAATTAAAAACATACACAAATAACAGGGTGTGCAAAGAGGAACAAACATGTCTTTGCAAAGTTTAAAAGATAAATTTTCATCAGATGCAAAAGGCCGCATTGCCGCAGGCCTGCTTTCGCTTTCTGCGCTGAGCCTACCGTTCAGCAGCGCCAGCGCCGATGAA
>DKAJ01000005.1:146034-146158 GCA_002448815.1 Micavibrio sp. UBA6929 | reverse complement strand
AACAATCATCACATCTGATTGACGCGGGCTTGGGCGCGGGATAATACCAAAACGGTCAAGGTCATAACGGCTCATATACGAGTGGATCATCTCCACCGCGCAACACGCCAAACCAAATGTCATC
>DKAJ01000005.1:145319-145730 GCA_002448815.1 Micavibrio sp. UBA6929 | reverse complement strand
CAACACGCCAAACCAAATGTCATCGGCCATAGCGACCCCGTACGCGCCCAATCAAACAGCGCATCCGCAGATGTCAGCAAAAAGCCTTTTTCTTCTAATGTCTTTGAAATCGCAGCAGGAACAACGTCTTGCTGATCTGCCGGTGGCAAAATCGGCACATCAGTCGTCAGAGAATATTCAGGTGCGGTAATTACTTTGCGGTCATGCCCCATAATGCATTACTCCCAATCAAGGGCTCCCTTCTTCCATTCGTAAACAAAGCCAATCGTCAAAATGCCCAAGAACGAGAGCATCGACCAAAAACCAAACATGCCAATATCACCAAGGACAACGGACCAAGGAAACAAGAATGCTACCTCAAGGTCAAAGATGATAAACAGCAAACAAACCAGATAAAAACGCACATCAAAA
>DKAJ01000005.1:144569-144964 GCA_002448815.1 Micavibrio sp. UBA6929 | reverse complement strand
CATTCATAAGCCGAAAGCTTTTCCGTGTCGGGGTTTTGCTTACCCGCCAAAAGCGAAGCAACAACCATCGCCACAGCCACAACCGAAGCAATCACCAGAAAAACCAAAATTGGTAAGTAATTAATTAAAAAATCCGCAGGTGCCATAGTATAAAAGCCCCAAAAGGTCATAAAAATAAAAAGCGCCACATTCAAACTATTTGAATATGCCTTTTATAATTAGCACCAACACATTTAAATGAAAAGCCACAAGCCAAGGTTTTCTAAAGAAAAATGCAGAAAAAACAGTGTTCCGCAAAAAAGGGCACAATCCAAACATGCGCGAGTGTTTCAGCGCAATGCTGAAACATCAAAATCATTTCTCTTTGAAAGGAAATGGCGCGAGTGACGGGACTC
>DKAJ01000005.1:140105-144270 GCA_002448815.1 Micavibrio sp. UBA6929 | reverse complement strand
TGGCGCGAGAGACGGGACTCGAACCCGCGGCCTCCGCCGTGACAGGGCGGCGCTCTAACCAACTGAGCTACACCCGCGCATGGGAAAAATTAATACTGCAAAAAACGTATCAATCGCTCAAGTGAGGGATTAAATATCAAGACCGCCCTCACCTGTCAATGCGATTTATGCGATTATCGCATTTTTTTCTCTACGCGGCTAATTTCGGGGCTGGCGTATAAGGCAAATCAAGGGAATCTGCCACGCCTTTGTGAACCAGCGCCCCTTTACAAATATTAAGCCCCGGATAAAAGCCAGCATCCTGCGCCAGCGCTTTCTCCCACCCTTTGTCCGCCAAAGACAGCGCATAAGGCAGCACCGCATGATTCAGCGCCAGCGCCGAAGTCAGCGGCACTGCGCCTGGCATATTCGCCACACAATAATGAACAATGCCGTCCACTTCATAGGTCGGATTATCATGCGTTGTTGCGCGGCTAGTCTCAAAACATCCGCCCTGATCAATCGCAATATCCACCATAACCGTGCCAGGCTTCATGCGCCCAAGCATCTCGCGCGTGATCAGGCGCGGCGCGGACGCCCCAGGAATCAAAACCGCGCCAATAATCAAATCGGATTGCAACGCCAAACGCTCCAGCGTATCCGAATCAGAATAAACAATATTTGCGCGCCCATGGAAGTAATCATCCAAGTACCGCATGCGCGCGTTATTGCGCTCCAGCAAGGTCACGTTCGCGCCCAATCCTGTTGCCATTTGCGCGGCATGAAACCCTGCAACGCCCCCGCCAATAATCAAAACATTGGCTGGCGCAACGCCAGGAACGCCCCCAATCAAACGGCCAATGCCGCCTTTATGCTTTTGCAAATTATAGGCACCAACCTGCACAGATAAACGCCCTGCAATTTCGCTCATCGGCTCCAGCAAGGGCAAATGACGCTGATTATTTGCATCTGTGACTGTTTCATAGGCAATAGCCACGCACCCCGAATCAAGCAAAGCCTTCGTCTGTGCCATATCCGCCGCCAAGTGCAAATACGTGAACAAAATTTGCCCCTCGCGCAGCATCGCGCATTCCTGCAACTGAGGCTCCTTAACCTTGATGATCATCTCCGCGCGCTCAAACACCTCTTTCGCGGTGGCGACGATGCTTGCGCCTGCGGCCTTATACATCTCATCGGTGAAGTTAATGGCCGCGCCAGCTGCGGTTTCCACGATCACCTCGTGACCACGCTCTACCAATTCTTTGACAGAGGCAGGAACAAGTCCAACACGATATTCTTGAGTTTTTATTTCCTTAGGAACCCCAATCAGCATAATGATATTATCCTTTTCTAAAAGATGTTTGCGTAAGTTAACGATTTAAATCTGCCACAAAAACATATTTCAGATCAAGGTACTCATCCAAACCATAGCGTGAGGCCTCGCGGCCAAAGCCCGAATGCTTCACCCCGCCAAAGGGTGCAACTTCTGTTGAAAAGCCACCTGCATTAACGCAGACAATGCCACTGTGCAGCGCCTGTGCAACGCGGTGAACACGCCCAACATCACGTGCATAAAAATATGACGCCAAGCCGTACTCGGTTTGATTCGCCATTGCGACAACGTCATCTTCTGTTGAAAACTTAAACAATGGTGCAACGGGGCCAAAGATCTCTTCCCGCGCAATGCGCATATCCTGCGTCACATCGGTCAAAACGGTAGGCTGATAATATTGCGCGCCATAATCATGCACCGCGCCACCGCACAGCGCATAAGCCCCAGCTTCAACCGCTTCACTCACAAGGCCATGCACCTTATCTATCGCCTTTGCCTCAATCAGGGGACCAATTTCTACGCCCTCTTCCGCGCCATTACCAACGCGCAGCGCCGAAACAGCATCAGAAAATTTCGCAGCAAATTCATCATACAGCGTCTTATGAATGTAAAAGCGATTCGCACATACGCATGTTTGCCCTGCATTGCGGAATTTACTCGCCACCGCGCCCGCAACCGCCGCGTCAATATCCGCATCTTCAAAGACAATAAATGGCGCATTCCCGCCAAGCTCCATCGATAGGCGCTTTAAATCCTGTGCGCTTTGCTCCATCAAAATCTTACCCACCCGAGTCGAGCCTGTAAAAGACAGCTTGCGCACGCGCGCATCATTACAAAAAACCTGCCCAACCATGGCAGAATCACTGCTGACGACAATATTTAAAACGCCCTGAGGAACACCTGCTTCCTCGGCCAGCTCTGCCAGCGCCAACGCGCTAAGCGGTGTAAGCTCTGATGGTTTTACAATCATTGTACACCCCGCCGCCAACGCTGGCGCTGCCTTACGCGTAATCATCGCCACTGGAAAGTTCCACGGCGTAATCGCCCCGCACACACCAACAGGCTGCTTAACGGCCTCCATACGGCCGCCTTCGACTGTGGTTGGGTATACATCACCATAAGCACGCTTTGCTTCTTCCGAATACCATTCGATAAAGCTTGCCCCATAATCAATCTCGGCGCGCGCCTCGGCCATGGGCTTACCTTGTTCGGCGACCATAATGCGCGCAAGGTCTTCTTTATGCGCAATAACCAAATCAAACCACTTACGCAAAATTTGTCCGCGTTCTTTGGCGGTCTTCGCCGCCCACGATGGAAAGGCCGTCGCCGCGCAGTCAATCGCGCTGCTGACATCATGCGCCGCGGCATCTGCCACGCGCGCAACCTCATCGCCGCTGGCTGGATTTAAAACAGAGATATCACTTTCAGAAGTCAGCCACCTTGCCCCAACGTACGATCCATTTTTCAACAAATCCTGACGCTTTAATTGCAAGCTCATGCGGCTTCTCCCTCTTGTTGGCCGTAACGGCGTTTCACATACGTTTCTACGATGTCTTGAAATTCACCTGCGATATTATCACCGCGCAATGTCTGTGCTTTCTTCCCGTCGATAAAGACGGGCGCAACGGGACTCTCACCCGTACCTGGCAGACTAATCCCAATATCGGCATGTTTGCTCTCACCCGGGCCATTGACAATGCACCCCATGACAGCGACTTTCATTTCCTCGACGCCTGCGTACATATCCGACCACACAGGCATTTTCTCATCCAAATAACGCTGAATATCCTGCGCGAGCTCTTGAAACACGGTGCTGGTCGTACGACCACACCCGGGGCACGCCGAAACCTCTGGCGTGAAAGAACGTAAACCAAGCGCCTGCAAAATATCGCGGCATACACGCACCTCAAGCGAGCGATCGCCGCCTGGTTCTGGTGTCAAAGATGCGCGAATCGTATCGCCGATCCCTTGCTGAAGCAAAATCCCTTCCGCCAGCGCCGTAGCAACTACGCCTTTTGACCCCATCCCTGCCTCAGTCAAACCAAGATGCAATGCATACTCACACCGCGAGGCTAGCGCTGAATACACAGCAATCAAATCCTGAACGCGGCTAACCTTCGCCGACAAAATAATTTTATCCGCAGGCAGACCTAAATCAATGGCTTGCTGCGCACTCATCAGCGCCGATTGCACCAACGTTTCACGCATGACGCTATCCGCATCCCACGGCACATCACGCGCAGCATTTTCATTCATCAATTTCGTTGAAAGCGCCTGATCAATCGACCCCCAATTCACACCAATGCGCACGGCCTTATTGTGCCGCACCGCGGTGCGAATCATAATTTCAAACTGCGCATCTTTTTTCGCACCAAAACCAACATTACCCGGATTGATACGATATTTATCAAGCGCATCTGCTAGCCCATCGACCTCTTGCAGCAATGTATGGCCGTTATAGTGAAAACACCCAACAAGCGGAATATCCAAACCATCAGCGTCTAATCGCTTTCGCAATTCAACAACGCCGCGCGCGGCCTCATGCGTATTGACAGTCAGGCGGATAATTTCAGACCCCGCGACAAACAACTGACGCACCTGACGATAGGTTGCATCAACATCAGCACTGTCCGTATTAGTCATAGATTGAACAACAATCGGGGCGCCGCCGCCAATTGTAACATTGCGCACTTTAACGCCATGCGTCTTGTGCCTGATAATTTCGGGTAAAGTAACCATGCACAAAGATGTAGTGCAAAACCAAATAAAAATAAAGGGGGAAATGGTGGGCGATGACAGGCTCGAACTGCCGACCCTCTCGGTGTAAACGAGATGCTCTCCCAACTGAGCTAA
>DKAJ01000005.1:106307-139809 GCA_002448815.1 Micavibrio sp. UBA6929 | reverse complement strand
GCTCTTCCAACTGAGCTAATCGCCCGTTCCTGAGAACGTGAGGCTTGTTTTATAGGCTCCAGATTCAAAAAGCAAGCATAAAAAAACGGTCATGCGAAAAAAACATGACCGTCTTTAATATTTATCAGCTTAAAAGCCTGAAATTAGCTGTTTACAGCGTCTTTCAACTCTTTACCAGCTTTGAATTTAGGCTGCTTGCTAGCAGGAATGTTGATAGGCTCGCCTGTGCGTGGGTTACGGCCTGTTGTTGCAGCGCGCTGCGCAACAGAGAAAGTACCGAAACCAACCAAGCGAACATCACCACCGCTTTGTAGTGTTTCTTTGATCGCTGAGATTACAGCGTCAACAGCCAAAGCTGCTTTTGCTTTTGAAATGTCTGCAGAATCTGCAACTTTAGAAACGAGATCTTGTTTGTTCATAGGTAAACCCCCCAAAAGGTTAAAGTAAAAAAATGATCCCCTCCAACAAAGAAAGAAAGGGTATCACAACACATTCAAAAAAGCTAAAAAACCTAAGGTTTCCGCGCTTTTCACTTAATGATTCTTATCCCCTTTTGCGATTCAAATCAATGGCGAATTACGTCTTCGCCCTTATTTTCTGCTGTTTTTGGCGATATTTTTTCACTTTTCTTACCTAAATCGTCGGTTTTTGCACTTGGAACCGATAAAAGCGCATGAGACAGCACTTCATCAATGGTCTCAACAGATACAATTTCCAAGCCCTTTTTGACGTTCGCAGGAATATCCTCTAGGTCTTTGACGTTATCTTCTGGGATCAAAACCTTGGTCGTTCCGGCGCGCAATGCTCCTAAAAGCTTTTCTTTCAAACCGCCAATAGCCGTCACGCGTCCGCGTAAATTCACCTCACCGGTCATGGCAATATCACGGCGAATAGGTATCCCCGTCAGCGCCGACATAATCGCCGTCACCATTGCCGCACCTGCGGATGGCCCATCTTTGGGCGTTGCCCCTTCTGGCACGTGGATATGCACTTGCTTTTCTTTAAGCTCTTCAAAATCCAAGCCATAAAATGCCATGCGCGACTTAATCAGCATCTCTGCCACGGTAATAGATTCTTTCATCACGTCTTTAAGGTTACCTGTCGTGCTGATTTTGCAATCCTTACCCGGAATAACCACGGCCTCGATCGACAAGATATCACCGCCAACCTGCGTATAGGCCAAGCCATTCACAACGCCGACGCGGTGATCATCTTCCAACTGGCGGAAACGGTACTTACGCACACCTGCATATTTTTTCAAATTACGCGGCGTGATCGAAACTTTCTTCGATCCTTTCATCAAAATTTCTTTGATGGCCTTACGGCACAGATTACCAATTTGGCGCTCTAGATTACGCACACCTGCTTCGCGGGTGTAATAACGAATCAAATCTAAAATCGCTGCATCAGAAATCGCAAATTCATCTTTCTTAAGAGACGCCTCTTTAATTTGCTTTCTAAGCAAGTGGCGCTTCACGATTTCCATTTTCTCATCTTCTGTGTAACCAGACAGGTGAATAATCTCCATACGGTCAAGCAATGGACGCGGCATTGTTGCCAAATCATTTGCCGTACACACAAACATGGACTTCGAAAGATCATAATCCAGTTCAATATAATGATCTTGGAAGGATGCGTTTTGCTCAGGATCTAAAACTTCCAGCAGCGCCGCACTAGGATCACCGCGATAATCTGAACCAAGCTTATCAATCTCATCCAGCAAGAACAGCGGGTTAATTGTTTTCGCTTTTTTCATGCCTTGGATAATCTTACCAGGCATTGCACCAATATAAGTACGGCGGTGACCGCGAATTTCACTTTCATCGCGCACGCCGCCAAGCGCCATACGCACAAAATTACGGTTTGTCGCCTTCGCAACAGACTTACCCAAAGATGTTTTACCCACACCTGGTGGCCCGACTAAGCACAAAATTGGCCCTTTGACCGAGGTTGAGCGTTGCTGAACCGCAAGATATTCCAAAATACGTTCTTTAACTTTTTCCAAGCCATAATGATCTTGGTTCAAAATCTTCTCTGCGCGTTTTATATCTTTGCTGACACGAGTCTTTTTGCTCCACGGCACACTAATAAGCCAATCAAGATAATTGCGTACAATTGTTGCTTCGGCTGCCATAGGGCTCATCTGGCGGAGTTTTTTAATTTCTTTTTGTGCGCGCTCGCTTGCTTCCTTCGGAAGTTTGGCCTCTTCCAAAGCTTGCTCAAGCTCGGCAATTTCATCCAGACCTTCGCCATTTTCGCCAAGCTCTTTTTGAATCGCCTTCATTTGTTCGTTCAAATAATACTCGCGCTGCGTTTTTTCCATTTGACGCTTCACACGGTTACGGACGCGCTTTTCTACTTGCAAGACGCCAATCTCGCCTTCCATAAAGCCATAAATGCGTTCTAAACGCTCAACCGTATCTGAAACTTCCAGCAGCTCTTGCTTTTGATCCAATTTCAACACCAAGTGCGATGCAATCGTATCCGCCATTTTTGATGGCTCTTCAATCTGGTTGATCGATACAATCACTTCGGGCGGTATTTTCTTGTTCAGCTTCACATATTGCTCAAACTGCGTAATCACCGCGCGCCCCAAAGCATCAACTTCTTCCGGATCAACAGGCGCGGCCTGTTTAATTTCACTTACATCTGCCTGAATATACGCTTTATCTTCATTAAAGCTGTTCACGGCGACGCGTTTACCGCCTTCAACAAGAACCTTAACCGTACCATCAGGTAACTTCAGCAACTGCAAAATCGTACCAATAGTGCCCACCTCATACAGATCATCCGCAGTTGGCTCGTCCTCGGATGGTGATTTTTGCGTCACCAAAACGACTTGCTTATCGTTTTCCATCACATACTCAAGCGCCTTAACGGATTTCACACGCCCAACAAACAAAGGCACAATCATGTGCGGGAAAACAACAATATCGCGCAACGGTAATACAGGATAAGACTGGCGAGAATCTGGCATGGATTTTTATTCCTTTAAAGAGGTCATTTAATAAAGATATAGGGCTGCGCCGAATCGTTTCAAGCACCAGCCCTCTACCCAATGTAACGAATAAACGTTACTTATTTCTTATCATCACCTTCAGGGGCGTGCTGCTCAACCACATGATCGATCAAGCCAAAAGCTTTAGCTTCATCTGCACTCATGAAGTTATCGCGATCCATTGCTTTTTCAATGGTTTCAAGCTTGTTACCTGTGTGCTTCACATAGATATTGTTTAAGCTCTCGCGCAAGCGCAAAATTTCACGTGCCTGAATTTCAATATCAGACGCCTGACCGCGCGCGCCGCCGTGTGGCTGGTGGATCATAATGCGTGAATTTGGAAGCGAATAACGCTTACCAGCCGCGCCACCTGCAAGCAGCAACGACCCCATAGACGCCGCCTGACCAATACATACAGTCGAAACATCAGGCTTGATGTACTGCATCGTGTCATACATCGCCAAACCAGATGTCACAACGCCGCCAGGTGAATTGATATAAAAAGAGATATCTTTCTTTGGATTTTCCGACTCAAGGAACAAAAGCTGCGAACAGATAAGCGCAGAAACATGGTCGTTCACTTCGCCTGTCAGGAAGATAATACGCTCTTTCAACAAGCGAGAATAAATATCAAAGGCCCGCTCACCACGGTTTGTTTGCTCAATAACCGTAGGCACCAAGTGGCTCATATTAAGGTCGAGGGGGTTTGTATTGCTCATAAAGATATATCCGTACTTAGAAAGGTTGAATTAAAAAGAAAAGTCAGGCCAACCGCCCAAACAATAACAAACCGTGCCATAAGGACACGGTTTGTTCAAGTCGTAATCTGCCGTAGCAGGGAAATTTAGTCTTCTTTTTTAGACTTTGCTGCTTTTTTCGCGGGCGCTTTCTTCGCAGCAGGCTTTTTCTTAGCTGCTGGCTTTTTCTTCTTCGCCTCTTTCTTATGAGACTCGTGAGAGCAATTATCGTCACCACAATCGTGGTCATGCTCTTCACCGTCATTCAAAATACCTGCAAGCTCTTCTGCGCTAACGCTTTTCTCAGAGATGTCTGCAAGCTCAAGAATGAAGTCCACAGTCTTCTCTTCGAACAAAGGACCACGCAAGCTATCAAGCGCTTGTTTGTTCTGGCTAAAGTAATCAAAGACCTGCTTTTCTTGACCAGGGTATTTTTGTGCTTCGGTAATAACCGCGCGCTGCAATTCCTCGTCAGCAACAGTAATGTTGTTTTGCGCACCAATTTCAGACAAGACAAGACCAAGACGTACGCGGCGCTCAGAAATCGCACGGTATTCTTTTTCCTCATCTGCTGTTAAGTCAGCCGCTTCTTCACCGCGCTGCTCGCGATCCATTTTGATTTGCTCTGCAATATTCTGGTATTCAGCTTCAACCATCGCTGCTGGCAATTCAAAGTCATATGCTTCATCAAGCGCATCAAGCAAAGCCTTCTTCATAACAACGCGTGACTGGTTATCGTATTCACGTTGTAACTGCTGCTTAACGGCATCTTTCAATGCATCAAGACTATCCATACCCAAACGCTTAGCAAGCTCATCATCCGCTTCGCTTTGCGCTTCTTCGTGAATTTCGTGAATTGTCACATCAAAGATTGCATCACGGCCAGCAAGGTGCGCTGCGCCATATTGCTCAGGGAAAGTCACTTTCACTTCAACTTTATCGCCGGCTTTTTTACCTTCTAGTTGAGGCTCGAACCCTTCGATGAACTGACCCGCACCAAGTTTAAGCATGTGACCTTCGGCCTTCATACCATCGTGGTGAATATCATCGTCCGCAGTGCGACCATCGAAATCAATCTTCAAAGTATCGCCGTCTTGCGTTGCGCGGTCTTCTTCAACTTTCTTTGTGCCAACATTGTTTGATGCAATTGTTGTCAAAGACTCATCAATTGTCGCGTCAGATACTTCTGCGACAGGCTTTTCAAGCTTAATGCCTTTAAAGTCTTGAATTTCAAAAGCAGGAATTGTTTCAACATTCATTGAGTAAACAAGATCCTGATCTTCATCGAATGATTTGACTTCGATTTTAGGCTGCATTGCAGGGCGCAAAGATTTGTCATTAAGAACTTGTTGTGATGTTTCATTCACAGCCGCCTCAAGGATTTCGCCCATGATGGCCTTACCATAGCGCTGCTTTAAAATCTTCATAGGCACTTTACCAGGACGGAAGCCCTGAATGCGCACTGTTTTACCAACTTCTTGCAGGCGTGTGTCAACGCGGCTATCGATATCGTTGGCGGGGATTGTCACTTCATATTCGTAAGACAAACCGTCTTGTTTAATTTCTTTAACTTGCATGTGATTGCTCTTCTTCTTTTCCAATTACGGCCCATATGGCCTTGTTTAACGTCAAAAACACAGCTTATTTCGCAGACAGCCTTGCTTTCGCCCGATGTTCTAGCAGACGTACAACGAAACCTCAAGCAGATTCAAGGTGAAAAAAGGCTAGAAAGCGCGAAAAAACGATTATTTAGGCCCGCTCAAGAACATGAACAACACTATCGCTGGACACGTCATCAAATTGACTGTTCAAATTACAGTGATCCATACGGCGTGACGGCTCGGGCTCTGATACACGCCCTACTGGCTTCGCTGGAATTCCAGCAACAGTCACATTATGCTCGACCTCCTTCAAAACGACCGAACTTGCCGCGACTTTGGCATTATCGCCGACCAGAATATCACCAAGAACTTTACAACCCGCACCAAGCAACACACCATCACCGATTGTCGGATGACGTTTCTTCGATGTTTCAGTGCCCGTACCGCCCAATGTTACGCCGTGCAACATCGACACATTATTGCCAATAATGGCAGTCTCGCCAATGACAACGCCTGTCGCATGATCCATCATAAAGCCATGTCCAATTTGCGCACCGGGGTGAGTATCCACGCCAAACACTTCAGAAACGCGGTTTTGCAAAAAACCTGCAAAAGCCTTGCGGTCGCTCTTCCAAAGCTCATGCGCGATGCGGTGCGTTTGCACAGCTTGAAAGCCTTTAAAGTTCAAAAGCGCCTGCGCATATGATTCACACGCGGGGTCGCGCTCTTTTACGGCCTGCAAATCACGAATAACGTCATCCATAATCTCAGGATGCTTATCCAAAACCTGATGAAATTCACGCACCAGATTATCTTGCAACACCATCGGAGTTTTCAAACGCTCTGTAATAATAAAAACTAAAGATTCCGCCAAGTCATTGCGGCTTAGAATATTCATATGCATAAGCGACGCCAAGAATGGTTCTTTTTGAACCTGCTGCTCAGCGTAGTGACGAATATCATCCCAGATCAATTTTTCTTCTTTTTTCACGGCACACCCTCGCCCATATGACGGGCATTTTTCTATTAATTAACACCAGATCACCACATATAGGGCGAGTTATCACAAATGACAACACGAAACATAAAAAATGAAAAAAGGTAAGGGCGAAAGCACTGCCCAATCAATGAGTTTCAGATGGTGCGGGCGGAGGGACTTGAACCCCCACGCCTTGCGGCACTAGAACCTAAATCTAGCGTGTCTACCAATTTCACCACGCCCGCATCTGTATCTGCTCACGTTTGTTTAATGGGGCGACCGACGGGGCTTGAACCCGCGACAACTCGGATCACAACCGAGTGCTCTACCAACTGAGCTACGGTCGCCACAGGCTCGCTCACCTCTCAAACAAACGAGATTGTCTTCTCTATAGTGATATGGTAGTGATGGTCAAGTATTTGATTCAAAAAATCTTCATTTTTTTTCATTTTTTTCACTTTTCTTTCAGGACACATCATGAGCGACACCATCCTTTCTTTTAAAACCGCCAACGCTTTTCTTAAATATATCAAGGACAACGCCGTCCAATATGTTGATTTTAACTTCTCTGACTTGCGCGGCACATGGCACCACACCGCCCAGCATGTAAAATCACTCGACAAACGTATTATGGAACGCGGATTGTTCTTTGACGGATCATCTATCCCTGGATGGAAAGCCATTAACAACTCTGACATGATTCTCATGCCCGACCTTGGGCGCGTCTGCATCGACCCGTTTGCAGCGCAAAGTACGCTCAAGGTTTTTTGCGACATTTATGACCCAGACACCAACCAGCCTTATGAACGCGACCCGCGCTCTATTGCCAAGGCTGCGGAAAAAACACTCGCAGAATCAGGCATGGGCGATAACGCTTACTTTGGGCCGGAGCCTGAATTCTTCGTCTTTGACGATGTAAAAATCAGCACCGAACCACACCACAGCAGCTTCGCAATCGACAGCGAAGAAGGCCCATATAACGCCAACCGTTCATACGACACTGGTAATATGGGACACCGCCCAAAAACCAAAGGCGGATACTTCCCTGACGCCCCTATCGATAGCCTTGCTGACCTGCGCGGTGAAATGCTCACAATTATGGATGCAATGGGCGTTCCTGTAGAAAAGCACCACCACGAAGTTGCCGCCAGCCAGTGCGAACTGGGCATTAGCTTTGCCACGCTCACAACATGTGCAGATAACGTTCAGCTTTATAAACATGTTGTAAAGAACGTGGCGCATACATACGGCAAAACAGCGACCTTTATGCCAAAGCCCGTCTTTGGTGACAACGGATCAGGCATGCACGTTCATCAATCTGTCTGGAAAGATGGCAAGCCCCTCTTCGCAGGCAAAGAATATGCAGGCCTTTCGCAAACAGCGCTCTTTTATATTGGCGGCATTATCAAACATGCCAAAGCCCTCAACGCCTTCACAAACCCAACGACAAACAGCTATAAACGCCTTGTCCCTGGATACGAAGCGCCTGTGATGCTGGCCTATTCTGCGCGCAACCGCTCGGCCTCTTGCCGCATCCCATACAGCACCACTGACAACGGTAAGCGCGTAGAAGTTCGCTTCCCTGACCCATGTGCAAACCCATACCTATCCTTCGCCGCCATGTTGATGGCCGGCCTAGATGGCATAGCCAATGAAATCGACCCAGGCGCGGCAATGGATGAAGATCTCTACACACTTGATGCAAAGCGCAAAGCCTCCATCCCGACAGTGGCAGAATCATTAAAAGAAGCCTTGGACGCATTAGAAGGCAATCACGAATTTCTATTGAAAAATGATGTCTTCACCGCCGATATGATCGAGGCCTATATCGCCCTTAAACGTGAAGAGGTTGATCGCTACGCGCTCAGCGTCCATCCCGTTGAATATGACATGTACTACTCGTCATAAGCTGCCAGAACGGCTTTAAATATAAAGATCCTAATACTAGCGCTTTACTTTTACGTAACGCGCCAGTAGCTCTATAGCATGAATGCTCATGCCTCTTGCGATAAAATTGAAGACTTAACGCAATCACTTGCCAATGAATGCGAAAAACTTGTCGCAGACGGCACACTGTTCGCAGGCGCACTCTATCTTCCATCTGCACATGCCAACGATCACGTCTTTGCGCTGACACAAGATCTGAGTGGCCCTCATAAATTCAGGCGCTCTGACAAAGTCTGGCGCCGCCGTTTAGGCAGCAACCAAAGCGCCGCTGCGCAGGCCTTTAACGACCGCGCCCCTTCCATAACGCCAAGTTTGATGTTCCCCGATCAACATCAATGCATGCACCTTCCAATAAAGGGCGGCCTTCTACAATTTGCCTTCGCGAACCAAAGTCCCCCCAGCAACATGCAAAAATTATCCCTACTAAAAAACGCACCACAAATCGCCCCCATCGAAAGGGAGATCACAAAAATCACCCGCGCAGCAAAAGGTAACCTAGATGACTATTTTAATGTCGTTGCCGCCTACCAGCCCAATGCCATTGCAATTTTATGTGACATGTCTGGATTTAAATCCCACGCGCAAAAGCTAGGCTACCGCCGCACACAAATTGCCGCGCGTGAGTTTTGTCATACATTGCTGCCAACACTTGCCGATCAGTATAACATCGATATTGTTCGCTTTACGGGTGATGGCGCATGGATGATCGCCCCTTTTAACATGACGAGCCCTCAGTCAAAAAATACGGCTGTGCGTAATGCCATCAATTTCAGTAAAACGCTTCAGGAAACATTCCCAATTTTCATGGGCAGACAAGATCCTGCAATGAAAGATATCCCCTTACGCATCACTTTTGATGAAGGTGAAGTCTGCCTTCAAAACACGCAGCTTTCACTCAATGATCCAAACGATATATCAGGGCAGATTTTCACACATATCCAAGAACTGGACAGCCAAGCATCACGCAAAACCTCAACACTGCAAATTGGCGCTGACTTACAAACCTATATCCAGCAACAAAATAATCTGCCTAAAATTTAGCATCCCTAAACGGGAAAAATGAAAGCCTCTCTGGCAACGCCTGCATAAAATATGCCTTTAGACAAAAAAAGATCCGGAGATCTTTATTAGAAGATGCTCCGGACAAATGGCGGTAATAGAGGGTGTGTAAGATTTTTATAGGACAGCTCCGCGCAGGCTTGCAAGAAAAAAAGTGAATTTTTTATAGAAAAAGACGATATGTGTTTTTTAATAAATAAATATACATTTTTTAACACACATATTCTTTCGTTGGTATATTTGTGCGCGCGAATCGATTCGAAAAAGTCCTTTTATTTACGTAGCATCCTATGCTAAACACTCACTCATACCGGTCGCAGTCCCTACCCGGTCAAACAAAACAAGGAAAGTAACATGAAAACATTTGTGATTTGCTCTGGCGGCATGGACTCCGTCACACTGGCATACAAAATCGCCAAAGAACAAACCCTCGCTGGTCTAATATCCTTTGACTATGGCCAGCGCCATAAAAAAGAGATCGCTTGCGCCAAGCAATGCGCCGACGCTCTAAACGTTCCTCATCACGTTATTGATATCTCATCCATTGGCGCTCATCTGAGTGGCTCTGCCCTGACCGATGATCATATCAACGTTCCAGACGGGCATTACGCCGAAGACACAATGAAAGTGACCGTTGTGCCCAACCGTAACGCTATTATGCTCAGCATCGCATACGGCATTGCCGCCGCACAAAATGCTGACGCCGTGGCTGCAGCCTTTCATGGCGGCGATCATTTCATCTATCCTGATTGCCGCCCAGGCTTCGCACAAAGTTTTGAAACTATGCAAGCCCGCGCCCTTGAGGGATTAAACGACATCAAATTGCTCACCCCTTTTATTCATGATAGCAAAGGCGCTATTGCCGCCGAAGGTGCGCGCCTCAACGTCCCCTTTGCGCAAACTTGGTCATGTTACAAGGGCGGCGACCTACATTGCGGGCGCTGCGGCACATGTGTCGAACGCCGCGAAGCTTTTGACGAAGCAGGCGCAAGCGACCCAACGAAATATGCCGATCCTAATTATTGGCGCGAAGCCATCAAGGCGCACAACAAGAAAGCGAGCTAACCCTCATGTATACAATTAGTAAAGATTATCATTTCTCGGCTTCGCATATCCTGCCACAACTGCCCAGCGACCACCCCTGCTCGCGGATGCATGGGCATAACTATGTCGTGACAGTTGAATTGCAATCTGAAACGCTCAACGCTTATGGCTTTGTGCGTGACTATCGCGAACTGGATGACCTAAAACGCTTTATTGATGATAAGCTCGACCATCATCACCTCAACGACATCCTAGGCGATGACAATGTCACGGCCGAGCAAATCGCAAAATATATCTTCGATTGGTGCAAAGCGCGGTGGAGCGAAGTCTCTGCCGTGCGCGTATCAGAAACCCCAAAAAGCATGGCCGAATACCGCCCAAGCAAATAAAGCACGCATCATGACCGCAGAGCCCACAATCCGCATTAGCGAAATTTTCGGCCCCACCATACAAGGTGAAGGCGCCCTTATCGGGCAGCCGACCGTCTTTGTGCGCACAGGCGGATGTGATTATCGCTGCGCTTGGTGCGATACGCTCTACGCCGTTGAAAGCACATATCGTCGCGACTGGAAACCAATGAACGCTCAAGCCATCATGAAACGCGTAAAAGATCTATCCTCGGGCAAGCCCCTAACCATCACACTGTCAGGCGGCAACCCCGCCACACAAGATTGCAGCGCCCTCATCCAAGCCGGCAAGCAAGATGGATACAGCTTCGCCATGGAAACGCAGGGCAGCATCGCACAAGACTGGTTTAAAGACCTCGACATCTTAACGCTTAGCCCCAAACCCCCGTCTAGCGGCATGAGCACAAATTGGGACATCCTGCGTGATTGTGCAAACGCGGCAGGCGCGAACACTAAAGTCTCCCTCAAAATCGTCATCGCCAATGATGAAGATTACGCCTACGCCAAAGAAGCGCACGCACATTTACCGCACCTACCCCTTTACCTGCAGCCATGTAATACTCAAGTCAGCAAGGATCATATCAACATGGATAACCTAAGCGCTGACATGCGCGCACTGGTTGATCGCATTACCCAAGACCAATGGTTCACCCCCATCATTTTACCCCAGCTTCATGTCTATCTATGGGGCAACGAAAGAGGAGTTTAAAAACACATGAGTATCTATGAAAACCTAACCCAGCTTGGCGCAAAAACGCCCCTGCCGGAAACCCCTGAGAAGGCATCAATTGAAAAGGTTGAAAACCCGCAAAAAGATGTCCAATACTGCGTACGATTTTCCGCGCCAGAGTTCACATCACTTTGCCCGCTAACTGGTGCGCCTGATTTCGCGCATCTGGTGATTGATTACGTACCAGCCGACTGGCTCGTCGAGAGCAAATCATTAAAGCTATTTTTAGGATCATTCCGCAATCATGGCGCGTTCCATGAAGATTGTACCATTTCAATTGCACGCCGCCTGATTGACGAGATTAATCCTGCGTGGCTTCGCATCGGCGGGTATTGGTATCCACGCGGCGGCATCCCCATTGATATATTCTACCAAACAGGCGAAGCGCCAAAAGGTGTTTGGGTTCCAACACAAGGCGTTGAAAACTATAAAGGGCGCGGTTAACAGCCTCATTCTTGTTTATGAACAAAATAAAAGAGGCCTATGAGGCCTCTTTCTTTTCTTCTTCAACTGCCGCGGCAGGTTCTTCCTTCAAAGGCTCTTCTTTCGGAGGATCTTCTTTCTTCTCCTCAGCCTTCGGCTTTTCTGCCGCTTGCTTGGCCTTATCCGCTTCAAATTTGGCCTTATCAGCCTCGGCTTTCGCCTGCGCCTTTTCGGCCTTTTCTTTTTCTATATCTTTTGCTTTATCAGAATGCTCAGCCATCTTATCAAGCGCCGACACAAGCTTATCTTTCACCACAGGTGCTTTTTCTGCAATGACACTATGCACTTTCGCTTTAAATGCTGGAATCTTGGCCATAACATTTGACACAAGAGGATGATGATTCTGCTCTGCAGGCTTAGCATCTGCAGTTTTATCTGCCTTAACTTCGGCCTTTGGGGCTTCTGGTGCTGGCTCTTCAATTTTCTGTTCTTCGCTCATTGGGTTCCTCCACACTTGAGAAAATAGTTTGCTCAAGGATCAAAATACCACAATAAAAATAAAGAATATATTAATGCGCCGCACAAACAGCGCATTAATTCAAAAGAAAGTGTTCGGAGTGACGAAATAAAGCGTCAATCAGGCCTTACATATGGACAACTTTGCCATACGCATCAAGTACACTTTCATGCATCATTTCTGACAATGTCGGATGCGGGAAGATCGTATGCATAAAGTCTTCTTCAACGGCTTCCATCGTTTTACCGATCACAAACCCTTGGATCATCTCAGTCACTTCTGCGCCAACCATGTGCGCACCTAAAAGCTCACCAGTCTTCTTATCAAAGATTGTCTTCACAAGACCTTCAGGCTCGCCCAAGGCAATGGCCTTACCATTGCCCATAAACGGAAAACGACCAACCTTAATGTCATAGCCCTGCTCTTTCGCTTTGGCTTCGGTCAAACCAACAGATGCCACCTGCGGTGAACAGTAAGTACAGCCCGGAATATTCGCCTTTTTAAGCGGATGAACATTATTCAAACCAGCGATCTTCTCAACGCAAATAATGCCTTCGTGTGAGGCCTTGTGCGCAAGCCATGGCGCGCCCGCAACATCACCAATCGCGTAAATGCCTGCCTCATCCGTTTTTGAATATTCATCCGTGACGATATGACCGCGATCTTGTTTGATTTTGGTTTTCTCCAGACCGATATTCTCAACATTCGGAACAATGCCAACCGCTGCGATCACTTTTTCAACTTCGATCACTTCGGTTTTCTTGCCTTTCTCAACTGTCACTTTAACGCTCTTCGCGCCTTTATCCAGCTTCGCAACCTTCGCGCCTGTTATAATTTTCATGCCCTGCTTTTCAAATTGCTTACGCGCAAAATCAGAAATTTCCTTATCTTCAACAGGCATAACCTGATCCATAATCTCAACCACAGTCACATCTGCGCCAAGTGTTTTATAGAAAGAGGCAAACTCAATGCCAATCGCGCCAGACCCCACAACCAAAACACTTTTTGGCATCTCTTCAGGCACCATTGCCTCGCGGTAGCTCCAAACCTGTTTGCCATCAGGCTCCAGGCCAGGCAATGCACGCGCACGCGCGCCAGTGGCAAGGATAATATGCTTGGCCTTCAAAGTATTTTGAACCTTACCATCCTTTTCAACGGCGACCTGACCATTACCTGCAAGCTTGCCCCAGCCATCAAAAACCGTCACTTTGTTTTTCTTCAGCAAATGCGCAATACCGCCAGATAACTGCTTTGATACAGCGCGTGAACGCTCGACAATCTTTTTGATATCAAATGACAGACCTTCAACCTTAATGCCGAATTGCTCGGACACTTGTGCAAGATGGTGAATTTCACTTGAGCGCAAAAGCGCCTTCGTTGGGATACAGCCCCAGTTCAAACAAATCCCGCCTAGGTGATTGGCTTCAACCACGGCGACCTTCATTTTCAACTGCGCCGCGCGGATCGCAGCAACGTAACCGCCCGGGCCACCACCAATTACAACAACATCAAAATTTGTATCAGCCATAAGAAATATCTCTCGCTTTTTCTAGGATAAAAATGAATAAAATTAAACCAGCATACTCACAGGGTTCTCGATATAGCGCTTAAAGTGCTGCAAGAACTCTGCACCCACGGCGCCGTCAACGCTGCGGTGGTCGGTTGAAAGCGTGACATTCATCACTGTGCGGATTTTAACCTCACCATTTTCAACAACAGGCACTTGATTACCTGCACCAACCGCCAAAATACAGCTTTGCGGCGGGTTCACAATCGCTTGGAAGTTATTCACGCCAAACATACCAAGGTTTGAAATGGAAAATGTTCCGCCTTGGAATTCATGCGGCTTAAGCTTGCCTTCACGGGCGCGCCCTGCAAGATCTTTCATCTCGTTCGAAATCTCCGCCAAGCCTTTTTCTTCTGCGGCCTTAACAATCGGCGTAATCAAACCTGTTGGCGTTGCAACCGCAATTGAAATATCTGCGTGTTTAAACTGCAACAAGGCATCATCTGTCCATGCAACATTCGCCGCAGGATAGCTTTTTAGCGCCATTGCAGAGGCCTTAATGATAAAGTCATTCACAGAAAGCTTGTACGCCCCGTCCGCCTGATCGTTCAACTTCTTACGCGCGGCAAGAAGATTATCCAGCTGACAGTCAACCGACAGATAGAAATGTGGAATAGTCTGCTTTGATTCTGTAAGGCGCTGCGCCGTTACTTTCTTGATATTGTTATTTGGAATGGCTTCGTATTCCATGCCAAGCATATCAGCAAGCTGTTTGGCATCTGGGCCGCTTGCCGCAAGTTTACTTGCAGGCGCAGAGGCCGCCGCAGATGGCGCCGCGCCAGGTTTAGCATTTTCAACGTCAGCTTTAACAATACGTCCGCGTGGGCCTGTCCCCGTCAACGTCGAAAGATCAATGCCCTTATCAGCCGCAATGCGGCGCGCAAGCGGAGAAACAAAAATGCGTTTGCCATCATTTGACGCAGGCGCTGTAGGGGCAGACGATGCCGCAGGCTTGTCATCCGCAGCAGGCGCAGAGGCCTCGGCAGCAGGAGCCGCCGCTGGCGCGCCATTATCATTCGCCAAGAACCCGTCAATTGCGCTTGCATCTTCACCGTCTTCAAGCAACACCGCAATAACATCATTCACAGGGACGTTTTGCGTACCCGCTTCGATGAGAATTTTACCCAAGATACCTTCATCAACGGCTTCGACTTCCATTGTGGCTTTGTCTGTTTCGATCTCAGCGATCACATCGCCTGCCTCAACAGTATCCCCTTCGGCCTTAAGCCAGTTAGCAAGCGTTCCATCTGTCATTGTTGGCGATAGCGCCGGCATCGTTACTTTAATAGGCATGAATATTTATCCCTTAACTTCTTTTCTCGTCTAATTATTTATAACAAACCTTTTTCACCGCGCCGACAATGTCAGCAGGCTGCGGCAAGGCAAGTGCTTCAAGGTTCGCTGCATAAGGCATTGGAACGTCTTTACCGCACACGCGCTCAACTGGCGCGTCAAGGTAATCAAAACCATGCTCCATACATAGCGCGGCAATCTCAGCGCCGACACCTGCAAAAGGCCAGCCCTCTTCAACGCACACAAGGCGGTTTGTTTTCTTCAAGCTTTCCAAAATCGTATAGCGATCAAGCGGGCGAATTGTGCGCAGGTTAATCACCTCTGCATCAATGCCTTGCTCGGCAAGCTCTGCCGCCGCTTCCATCGCTTTACCAACCATAATCGAATACGACACGATTGTGACGTCTGCGCCGCTGCGCTCGATCCTGGCGCGGCCAATAGGAATAACAAAATCTTCTGACGTTGGACATTCAAATGACTGTCCGTACAAAATTTCATTTTCCAAGATAATCACTGGGTTTGGATCACGAATAGCCGCCTTCATCAGGCCTTTTGCATCCGCCGCAGACCATGGTGCAACAACCTTAAGGCCAGGCACATGCGCATACCAGCTTGCATAACATTGCGAGTGCTGCGCGCCAACGCGTGATGCCGCGCCGTTCGGGCCGCGCAATACAATCGGACACCCAAGCTGACCGCCCGCCATATAAAGCGTCTTCGCAGCCGAGTTAATAATATGGTCAATGGCCTGCATACCAAAATTCCAAGTCATAAATTCAACGATAGGCTTCAGGCCGTTCATCGCTGCGCCAACCGCCATACCTGTAAAGCCATGCTCGGTAATTGGCGTATCAATAACGCGGTCCGCGCCGAATTCATCCAGCAAGCCTTCTGAAACTTTATACGCACCTTGATATTCTGCGACCTCTTCACCCAACAAGTGAACAAGCTCATCACGGCGCATTTCTTCGGCCATCGCATCGCGCAGCGCAACGCGCACCGTGCATTCAGCCGTGTCAGTAAAGGCCGCCTCGTCAAAGACAGGCGGCTCGATGACTTTGCCTTGTGCGTACAAAATATCGCGATCTTTTACATCCGCGCCAAGGACTTGCTCGGCATCCGATGAAGAAACGCTTGCAGGTGCATCATCTGATGATGCCTCTGGCGCGGCATCATTCGCGGCTGACAAATCAAGGTCGTCAACGCTTTCGCCATCTTCAATCAAAACAGCAATCGGTGTATTAACAGCTACGCCTTGCGTGCCCTCTGACACGAGGATCTTACCCAAAACACCTTCATCAACGGCTTCGACTTCCATTGTGGCTTTGTCTGTTTCGATTTCGGCAATCACGTCACCGGCCTCGACAGTATCACCTTCGGCCTTCAGCCATTTTGCAAGGTTACCTTCGGTCATTGTCGGCGAAAGCGCTGGCATTAAAACTTGTGTTGGCATGGTCTATTCTACCTTTTCTTCAAATCTAATTCTGTTATTTACGCGGCGTCTGTTTCGATCAAAACATCTGTCCAAAGCTCTGCCTCATCAGGTTCAGGGCTTTCCTGAGCAAAGGTCGCTGCTTCTGCCACAATGCCTTTAATCTCTTTATCAATGGCCTTCAGATCAGCTTCATCAACGCCATCTTGTTGCAGCATATCTTTCACCTGATTAATCGGGTCATGCTCATTCTTCATCGTGTTAAGCTCGTCCTTTGTGCGGTATTTCGCAGGATCCGACATCGAGTGACCACGATAACGATATGTCATCATCTCAAGGATATATGGCCCCTTGCCCGAACGAATATGATCAAGCGCCTTGCGCGCAGCCTTTTGCACAGCAAAAACATCCATCCCGTCAACTTGTTCGCCTGGGATGCCGTAACCTTCGCCGCGTTTATGCAATTCACCAGCGATAGAGCGCTTGTTCGACGTCCCCATCGCATATTTGTTATTCTCAATCACATACAAAATTGGCAGCTTCCAAAGTGCTGCCATATTATAACATTCCGCAACCTGTCCTTGGTTTGCCGCGCCATCACCCATGTATGCCACTGCAACGCCGCCGTCTTTCTTATACTTATGAGAAAACGCCAGACCTGTACCAATCGCGCCGTTCGCACCGACAATGCCGTGCCCGCCAAAGAAGTTCTTTTCGCGGCTAAACATGTGCATAGAACCGCCTTTACCGCGTGAGTAACCATCAATGCGGCCCGTCAATTCAGCCATAATGCCCTTAGGATCCATCCCGCACGCAAGCATATGCGCGTGATCGCGGTATGATGTCACAACAGTGTCCTGAGGCTCTTGTTGGGATTGAATACCTGTCACAACGGCCTCTTGACCGATATAAAGGTGACAGAAACCACCAATCAAACCCATACCATATAATTGACCGGCTTTTTCTTCAAAGCGACGGATCAACAGCATTTCACGGTACAGGGAAAGCAATTCGTCTTTGTTAACTTTTGCAGCACTCGATTTCGTTTTTTTAGCAGCCAAAGCAATATCTCCACTTGATATAAAGTAACGGAAGACTACTGCTACACCATTTACTGCAGGATTTCTAGGGGGAAGCGTTAAGAAAACTTATTGCTGTGCAGCATTCGGGGATAACCCTAAAACCGTCACATCGCTGCGGCGCTGATATCCCAAAGTCGACAAAGCGAGTTCTTCGGCGTAATCAAGATCCAGCGTATCAGGGCGAAGCATCACGACGCGCTTTTCAAGCACTTCTCTTGCAAGCGTCACATCATACAAGCGCGCGCGCTCGGCAGTCAGGTCTTTCTGGACATTATGCAGAGTCAATAAACCGCGCTGTCCCGCGATGGCGTGATACGAAAAATAAAGACCAAGACACGCCCCCAACAACAGAAGGAAGTGATCTCTAAGAAAGAAGCGACCTTTAAATAAGCTATTCATAACATTCAATGAATCATAGTCGAATCACCGCGTCAATTGAAAACTGATTTCAGAGTCAACCCCAAAACACGAACATAAAAAGAACACCCACAGTTAAGTGACTCTAATTATTCAAAGTTTCATAAAAGAAGTTTTTTTACTTTACTGACTCAAACGAAAAGTCAGGGTTCTTATCTTGCGCATCCGACAGATGCCAAGCATTACGCGCCAAGAAAACATAATCGCCATCATGGTCAGTGCCCACACTTGATCTGTTCGCATCTGCAAACGCCTTTAACTTCGCGCCATCCTCACAAAACATCCAGCGCGCCGTATAAAGCTCGGTCACTTCAAACTTCACAGGAATTTCATATTCTGTGCGAATGCGGTCTGCAAGGACATCAAACTGAAGCGACCCAACAACGCCAACAATCCAGTCCGCGCCAAGCATGGGTTTAAAGACGCGCGCGGCGCCTTCTTCCGCCAATTGCTCCAGCGCACGGCCCAAATGCTTTGCCTTTAACGGGTCTTCTGGGCGCGCACGCTTCATCAGCTCGGGCGCAAAGTTTGGAATATCACTAAAGGCAAGCTCCTCCCCCTCAGTCAGCGCATCACCAATGCGCAAACCGCCCGTATTGGGCAAACCAATAATATCACCCGCATAGGCAACCTCGGCGACCTCGCGGTCTTGCGCCAAGAACAATTGCGGCGAATGCATCGTCAGCGTCTTGCCCGATCGCACATGCTTAAGCTTCATCCCTTTACGGAACTTGCCCGAGCAAATGCGCGTAAAAGCAATACGATCACGGTGCTTAGGATCCATATTCGCCTGAATTTTAAATACAACGCCCGTTACCTTACCTTCATCAGGCTCGATCATACGGCTTTGCGTTTTTTGTGGCTGAGGCTTTGGCGCAAACCTGCCCAATCCGCTAAGGATTTCACGCACACCAAAGTTATTCAGCGCCGAGCCAAAATAAACAGGCGTCAGCGTACCGTCCATATAGGCCTGCGCATCAAATTCGGGACACAAACCGCGTGCCATTTCAACATCTTCGCGCAGCTTCTCGGCAAAGTCAGCGCCCAGCAATTCATCAAGCTTAGGATCATCAAGACCATCACATTGAATGCCTTCGGTAATACTATCGCCCTTACCACGCTCAAACAGGATCAAACGATCATTAAACAGATCATAACATCCCTTAAAATCACGCCCCATACCAATCGGCCAACTGGCTGGCGTTACGTCCAGCGCAAGTTTTTGCTCAATCTCGTCAAGCAAATCAAACGGATCTTGTCCTTCGCGGTCCATCTTATTGACGAATGACACAACAGGCATATCGCGCAGGCGGCAGACCTCGAACAATTTTTTCGTCTGCCCCTCAATACCCTTAGCATTATCTAGCACCATAACCGCGCTATCCACGGCGGTTAATGTACGGTATGTATCTTCGGAGAAATCCTCGTGACCAGGTGTATCTAGCAAGTTAAACGTATGCCCGTCATAATCAAACGTCATCACAGAGGACGCCACGGAGATACCGCGCTCTTGCTCGACCTTCATCCAGTCAGACGTCGCACGGCGGCGATCGCCCTTGGCCTTCACCATACCTGCCATCTGGATTGCACCACCGAACAAAAGCAATTTTTCGGTCAAAGTTGTCTTACCCGCATCGGGGTGAGAAATAATCGCAAAGGTGCGGCGGCGGTCAATTTCTGTTTGTAAGCTCATGGCAGCGCTTTTACCAGAAAGCCCCGCGCGAAACAACAAAGATAATTACAAAGCCTGCCCAAATAACAGCGGAACCTTGGCCGCTTTAGACACGCGCTCCATATACGTGCGCACTTGTGGCGGAAACGTCACCCCCTTAACAAGGCTCAGCGCATGTAACATTGGCCACAAGGTGATATCGTCAACGCCATAAGGTGCGCCCCCAAATTCGGCAAGCAAAGGCGATAAACGCTCTAGATGCTCGTCAACCTGACGAATAAGATCTGGGCTTTGCTCATACAAGGCATCCAAATCACCAAAGTTCTTTTCCTGCCTGTCACAAAAATATGCACGCGCCTCGGGCGCAGCCAGTTCCGCAAAATCACAGCGCGCAAAACGCGGAACAGCCAAACGATAAATCACACCCGCCGCATCATCTTGCCACTGCGCAATACGATCATCCGCATCACGGATCAAAACAGGATCGCCCAAACCATCAACATAGTGAACGATATCCATACTCTCGCCCATGTAACTTCCATCATCTTTTTGCAAGATCGGAACCATCTTCTTGCCAATCATACGTGTTGGCGTTTCAACGTCCCCTTCCATGATCACATCAAGGTCAAAGTTCACATCCCGCAAACCAAAAATCATCCGCGCACGGACACAAAACGGACAATGTTCGTAGACATACAATTTCATAAGAAAGCTCCTGCGTTAATATTCATGCTTTGAAATAGAACAGCGCAGCAGTAAAACCAGCAAAACTTAATCAAAGACTTTCCCATCAAAGGGGTTATCAAGGCTTTGCGCCTCGATCTCTACCACCCACAGATCTGGGTCAAGCGATACTGCGCGCTGTGTATACTGATCTACCTGTCCCTCAGGCATAGGATCATCACCCAGCGCCCTCACCCAGCCAAGAGCGCCATCCAAGTCACGCTGCTGCGCGTAAAGCATACATTGCCGCACTGTGATGTCATATACCTTCACCATCACAACGCCAGAGGCATGATTACCGCGATGCGCAATATAATGCCCCTGACCGCGCGCATTCAGCTTGGCACATTCGGCCTCAATCCACAGCGCCGTTGGCAAACGCGCTTCGCCTTGATCATCTGAAAACATTTTATTGAATATGTGCGTCACTCACCCAGCGCTCAACCGTGACAACGGCTTCATCAACGCAAACCTCAGGGCGGTGAAATGCATAAACTTTTTGCGCCGCCTCCAGCGCAATCATATCAGGAATGGTTTTATCCCCTGTCAGCGCCTTATAGGTGCGCATAACCGCGCGATAGCACTTGCAGTTTTTTGCAAGTTTGCAATCCATAAACTGTTCACCTGAACACGTCATAATCTGTATTCCCAATACTGTCTTATTTCTTTTTAATCTTCTTACCGTAAAGCTCTAGACGGTGATCAACCAGATCATAGCCAAGCTCATGTGCAATTTTAACCTTGAGGCGCTCAAGCTCTGCATTTTGAAATTCCACAACCTCACCAGTTTCAAGGTCAATCAAATGATGATGGTGATCCCAGTTCACCTCATAGCGCGAATAACCTTCCTGAAATTCGTGACGAATAACCAAGTCAAGCTCGTCAAGCAAACTCAATGTACGGTAAACCGTCGCAATACTGACAGAATCGTCAAGCTTCTTGGCGCGTTCATATACGTCCTCAACCGACGGGTGATCCGAGGCTTCATCCAGAACCTTCAAAATAACGCGGCGCTGCCCCGTCATCTTTAATCCTGCTTCAGCGCACTTCTCTTCAATATTCGTTGTCATCAAATCACCTTTTGCTATCGTCAATTCAAGAAAAAATATAGCCTTAGCCAAAAAACTGCAAGCTTTTAAGAATGATTCTTACACACGCAAACGGCTGGACGGCAAAAAGACCAAGACCTCTGTCCCCTGCCCAAGAACAGATTTCAAATCAAGCTCCCCATCGTGCATCTCAACCATAGCCTTGGCAATCGGCAAACCAAGCCCTGTTCCTTCTTGAGGCAAATACTCATTACTGTCATCAACCTGCCCAAAGGGCTCTAAGACCTGCTCGATCTTATCTTCAGGAATCCCCATGCCCTGATCTATCACATGCACACACAATCGTCCGCTTTCGCGCATAGATGCATGAATGCGGATCACATCCCCTTCACCCGAGAACTTAACAGCATTCATCAGCAAATTAATAAACACCTGCCTAAAGATGCGCTTATCGCAAAAGACCTCTGGCAAATCTAACGACAAATCACATGCGAAGGATATGCTCTTGCCGAACGCGCGCGATTCCATCATGCGCACAACACTGACAATAATATCACCAAGGCTCTCCCACTCCTCATCAAGCTCTACCTTACCGGATTCAATCTTAGACATATCCAAGACCTCATTGATAATGCCCAGCAAGTGGCTCGCGCTACTATGGATATCGTCAATATACCCCGTATAACGTTCATTAACGAGCTTACCAAAAGTGCCCTCAATCATAATCTCTGAAAAGCCCATAATCGCATTCAAAGGCGTGCGCAGCTCATGGCTCATATTCGCCAAGAACACGGACTTCGCTCGGCTGGCACTATCCGCACGCTCTTTTGCTGTACGCAGAGTTTCCTCCATACGCTTACGCAGCGTAATATCCATCAAGGTATAAACCTGAAAAACACGCCCGCCGCTAAGCTCCATCGCGGCCGCAGTAAACAGGACATTGGCAATCGATCCATCACTGCGTATAACGCGAAGCTCGCCCGAGCCGCGCGGCGCATCAACACCTGCAACCATTTGACTAGCAAACGACTTGCGCGCATCGGCTGTAATAAAACTGGTAATGCCGCGCCCCATAAGCTCAGCCTCATTCCAGCCAAAGTTTTTCACAATGCTCTGATTAACGCGCACGACCTTATGCGTATCATCTGTAACGACAATACCAACCTCACTCAAATCAAAGACCGCGCTCATCAGCAGCAACTCATCATTGCGGCCTTCTTGCGCTGGCGACGAACGCACAATGCCCGCATTACCAATCACATCAACGCCCTGCGCGCGCCCCTTGGCATCCACAACAGGAAACATCGTAAAGGAACGCATCGAACGCGCCGCCCCTGATGGCAAAGACGCCAATGGCTGAAGCTCTATATGTACGGACGCCTGCGCAGACAGGCACACGTCATAGCACTTCTTAAACTCTGCATAATCCCCTTCGGAAAACAGATCTCTCAGCGGAACAAGTGTATCGCTTGCATCCTCTAAGCCACCAAAGAACGCCGCCGCCATTTTATTCGGGTTAAATAGCTGTAATTTACGCGCGTCATCACGCCTTGCCTGAAAGCGCGGTGCAGGCATATCCATGTAAAGATTTTTATAATCAGACATTTAGCGCACAAGGTTATTTAAGTAATATAAACCTAATATAACCGCACTACCCTCAAGAAATCCACTCTTTTTCCAGCGCATCCAAATTCCCTGCCTTCACGGCGGCGCGAACCTCACGCATTAAACGATTCATGGTTGCGATATTATGCTGCGTCAAAAGCTGCGCGCCCAGTGGCTCTCCTGCCTTGAGCAAGTGATGAATATACGCCTTGGAATAATCCGAAGACGCCGAAACACCGTTACCCTCATCCAGTGGCGTTTCATCTTCGCGGAAACGTGCATTTTTCAAATTAATCGTCTCACCAGGCGCACCTTTCAAGAACGCCGTACCATGGCGGGCAAGGCGCGTTGGGATCACACAGTCAAATGTATCCACGCCCATACGCACGAATTTAAAGACATCCTTGATCTTACCAATCCCAAGAAAATGCACTGGACGCTGGGGCGCGGCATTTTCCAGTGAATGATGAACGGTAATCTCCATTTCCTCATCCGTGCCGCCAAGACATCCACCAACCGCCGTGCCAAAGAAATCACGATCCGCGATATAAGCCGCGCTCTCTGCGCGCAGATCAGGGTATACACCGCCCTGCACAATGCCATATACGGCTTGCTTACCGTTGTGCGTGCGCGCAAACTGCGCCAGCGAGCGATCACCCCAACGCACGCTCATCTGCATCGAACGCGCAGTGTAATCACGGCTAACATGGTACGGCGTACATTCATCAAACTGCATCAATAAATCCGCGCCGATTTGACGCTGAATTTCCATGGCGCTTTCAGGCGTTAAGGCAATTTTGCGTCCATCAATATGCGAACGAAAAACAACGCCCTCTTCAGTAATCTTCAACAAAGACTTATTTTCATGCCCTTTGGATTTGTTACGCCCCTTAATTTCATCGGCCATCGTCCCCTCACCCAACGAGAAGACCTGAAAGCCTCCACTGTCCGTCAGCATCGGCCCATCCCAGCCCATAAATTTGTGAATGCCGCCCATCTTTTCAATTAATTCCGATCCGGGCTGTAACATCAGGTGATACGTATTGGCCAAGATAATATCCGTCTTCGCCGCGCGCAGATCAGCAGGCGTCATCGTCTTAACCGTAGCCTTCGTTCCGCAGAAGATATAGTTTGGCGTTTCAATCTCGCCATGCGGGGTTTTCAGGCGGCCAATACGCGCCTTACTCTTAGGATCTTTATGCGTAATATCAAATGAAAAACCAGGATATTTAATCACGTCAAAACACCTTTGCGATACGTTTCGTATAAAACAAAGCCCGCACAGCAAATGGCCGGCGGGCTGTATTCAAATCAAGCTATGCTTGAGATAAAAGACCTAAGCAGCAGTTTCTGCTTTTTTCTTTTCGATCTCTGCCTTCAAAGCACGCAAAGATGGGTCAAGTTTCGTCTTCGCAGTATCTGCCAAGAATGCATCCAAACCACCTTTATGCTCAACAGTGCGCATACCACGAGCACTTACACGGATCTTCACCCAGCGCTCTAATGTTTCACTGTAAAAGCTTGTATCTTGAATGTTAGGCAGGAAACGACGACGTGTTCTGTTCAAAGCGTGTGATACGTTGTTACCGCTTTGTGGGCCTTTTCCTGTAATCGTGCAACGGCGTGCCATAACATTATTCCTTATTCTTAAATCTATAAAGTCTTAACTCAGGCGCGCACAATAAGAGAAAGCCCATAACAAAGTCAAGCATAAAGAAACAAAAAATCAGGCAAAAAATAAATAAGCGCCGCAAAAGCCTAAAATAAGCAGCAAATGCGCCACGCCAAGCATATAAGCCCCGCGCCGCAACTGGCTAAGCTCAACCTTCGCGCTGCTACTCTCATCACCAGCCCAAGGCCCTTTAACTTTACGACCATCCGCCCCCATATAGGCACCGCCAAGCACGACGCCCAGCGCATGCGCCATCACATCCAGCGCATAGCCGCCCTGACAAAACGCCGCCTTATACGAGCGCACAAACCCTTTTGCCGCGCGCGGCGTAAACAGCGCCGCAAACCAAAGCAAAACAGCGCTTAGAAACATGGGCACATACCCCATAACCAGCGCACCTGCATACGCCCCCATACCAAAGGCATTATCAAATCCGCGCTCACCAAAGCGCCAATTCATTGCTGAAAAGGCCGCAAATAAAATCGCCCCTTCCAAACCAAAGATGCAATACCAAAATAAAGGCGCCATCAACGCATCATTAAAACGACGCACACTCACCCCCAGTGCCAAACGCGCAATCGCATAATCATCTGCGCCTGCCACATTCGCCAGCGCCCCGCGTGAAAAAGATAAGTAAACGCCCTCGCCCGCACGGCCGCCCTGAATGGTCTTATATAACTGCAATAACGACATCATCATCCCTGGTGCGCTCACCAATGCCAAAAGAATCACACCTTCGGCGAAATAAAACGTAGAAGCATCAATACCAAAGAACGATAAAACATAAGGCAGGCACCCAATAAACGCGACAACCACAAAAAGAGCCGCAATCAACAAAACAAACCCGCGAAAAAACAAATCAGGTGCCCGGCGACCAGCGCGGTTCAGCTTATCACCAACACGGCCAAACAACAGATCGATAAAACGCCACAAAACCGGCACACATACGGGGCGTAGAAACAATGACACCAACACCGCGCCGATCAAAGACACCAGCAAGACAATCAAACATACAAGGGCTCTCATCTCTGGAAAACCACTTGCGATCATGCTATTTAATATATCAGTCATGTTATGCTCTCGTTTTTGTGCTAGAATGACTATACTCGATTTTATAAGGATACAAAAGCCGTGCTCTATCAGCTCCACGATCTTCAATACGCGATCAACACGCCCTTGCGCCTGCAAGCCGAAATAACAAAAACACTGCTAAGCAATCCGTTTAACCCGCTTAGCTACACGCCTGCGGGCCGCACAATCGCCGCATCAGCTGAACTGGTCGAGCGCCTAACGCGGCGTTTTGGCAAACCTGAATTCGGCCTACCCTTTACAACCATTGACGGCAAACAAGTCGCCGTCCACGAAGAAATCATCGCCAAGCGCCCCTTTGGTCAGCTTGTGAATTTCAAACGTGCCTGCGACCGCAACGACCCAAAGGTTTTATTGGTTGCGCCACTATCGGGGCATTATGCAACGCTGCTGCGCGGCACGGTCGAGGGCCTATTGCCGCACCATAATGTTTTTGTCACCGACTGGGCAGATGCGCGTCAGGTTCCACTTAATAAAGGCTCGTTCGATTTAGACAGCTACATTTCCTACCTGCGCGAGTATCTGGCCATGCTTGGCCCAGACGTGCACGTTATGGCCGTGTGTCAGCCCGCCGTCCCTGTTCTGGCAACAGTTGCCTTAATGGCATCGGAAAACGACCCCAACCAGCCTTTATCAATGACACTGATGGGCGGCCCAATTGATACGCGCGTTTCAAAAACCCAAGTAACCGACCTTGCCGAACAACGCCCCATATCTTGGTTCGAACAAATGGCGGTGCACACAGTGCCGTTTTACTACCCCGGCGGCATGCGTAAAGTCTATCCTGGCTTCTTACAACTTACCGGTTTTATGACGATGAACCTTGATCGCCATATGGGCTCGTACATGAATTTGTTCAAACATCTTGTCCAAGGCGACGGACAATCCGCAGATAAGCACCGCGAATTTTACAACGAATATCTTGCTGTCATGGATATTCCTGCAGAATTTTATCTACAAACCGTTGAAACCGTATTTATCAAACATTCGTTGCCGCGCGGCCTGATGGAATGGAAAGACGAAACCACAGGCGAAACCATGCGCGTACGGCCGCAAGACATTAAACGCACAGCGCTCCTCACCGTTGAGGGCGAGCGCGACGACATTTCTGCCCGCGGACAAACAACCGCCGCGCACGAAATTTGCTATTCCTTGCCGCAAAGCAAGCAATACCATCACCTGCAAATTGGCACAGGCCATTACGGCATCTTTAACGGCCGCAAGTACCGCAAAAACATCTTGCCGCGCATTCGCTGGTTCATGCGACAGCAAGACCCAGGCAAAGATGCTGTTCCTGCCGCAGACCTTGAAGCCACCGGCGACTTGCGTCCAGTGCGCTATGACCGCGACCAACATGGCATCGCCGCAACGCGCCGCCAATTACGCGAACAAAATTCTGAATTCTACAAGGCCTTCATGGATTAATGCGCAGCTTCCTGCCTGACTTTATCACGCGCGAACCGCCCACCTTTCCGGATTACATCACGGTCAAGCACAATGCCCGCGCTGGCCGCATTGTTATGCGCCTCAACACCAAAACACGCAAAATTGATTTAACCATCCCCAAGTGGATGAGCCTGCATGACGCCAAGGCATTTACCGATCAAAACAAACGCTGGATTGATGACAAACTGCAAACACTTGGCCAAAGCATCCCCTTTGAACATGGCCAAACGATCCCCCTGCTCGGCCGTGACCGCACAATCACCATTCAAGAAAACCCAAACTCTGCGCGCACGACCTTTACCCTTACCGCGCACGAGCTTCTGATGATGACGCACCTCGAAAACCCTGCGCCTAAAATCGAAAAACACCTCAAGGCAATCGCACGACAAGAGTTCGAACCACGCCTGCACGACAAAGCCGCACAGATCGGCCATAACATCAACAAACTCACACTGCGCGACCCGCTTAGCCGCTGGGGCAGTTGCTCTCACGATGGTAACATCATGCTCTCATGGCGATTGATATTAGCGCCGCCTGCTGCCATGGATTACGTCATCGCACACGAAGTCGCCCACCTGCGCCATATGGATCACTCAAAGGCCTTTTGGGCGCTTTGCAAAGACCTGTCAGATGATTACAGCGCGGGACATAGCTGGATGCGTGAACACGGCAACACCCTTATGCGTTTTGGATAAAATCAAGCGCCCCTTGTAAAATAATCTGCGCGGCAAGCTTATCGATCAAGCCGCTTTCTTTTGCGCGAACACGCTTTGATCTTTTATCCACAAAGTTATCCACAATATCCTCCACAGACTTTGTGGATAACCTTTCATCCCACAAGGCCACCCACGGGGCATCACCAACAATGGCAGGATAGCGCACTAGCTCAGCCGCGAAATCACGGATACTCTGCGCGCGCGGCCCTTCGCTTTCGTCCATATTAATCGGCAAACCAATCACAAATCCGCCGACTTCATAATCTTTGACAACCTGCTCCAGCACCAGAATATCTTTGGTAAACTTGGTGCGTTTAATGGTTTGCAAGGGCGTCGCCAAGCTTTGATCCGGATTAGATAGCGCCAATCCAATCGTTTTCTTCCCAACGTCCAGCCCCAACAAAGCCGTCCCGCGCGGACAATCGCCCGCAATATTTTTAAGCAAATCAATCATGTTACACTCTTGCACCAACCTGCATGGGGTGCTATCACATTAGCCTTATTAAGGTGAAGGAAATAATATTGATGTCAACTGAAAACACCCCTTCTATCATGGATATTGCAAAGAAAACGGCGCGCCTTGCACGCCTGCGCGTCAGCGAAGAAGACCTTGCTGTCGTTGCGCCGCAACTTGAAAAAATCCTTGGTCTTTTCGAAGAATTACAAACACTCGACACTGATAATGTCGAGCCTCTTGCGAATGTAATTGGTCAAAAATTACAATTACGCGAAGACGAAATCACAGATGGCGATTGCCAAGATAAAGTCCTCAGCAACGCACCAGACACCACACAAGGTTTCTATGGCGTCCCTAAAGTTGTCGAATAAAGGATACCCCAACGATCATGAGCGCACTCAATAAACTCACTATTACGCAGGCTCTTTCTGGCCTAGAAAACAAAGACTTCACTGCCGTTGAACTGGCAGAGGCTCACATCAAGGCAATGGAAGAAGGCCGCACCCTAAACGCCTATATCACTGAAACGCCCGAGCTTGCCCTTGAACAAGCCAAAGCCTCTGACGCCCGCCGCGCAGCAGGCAATGCAGGCGCGCTTGACGGCATTCCATTGGCGATGAAAGATCTGTTTTGCACACAAGGCGTGCGCACAACCGCCGCTAGCAAGATTTTAGAAAACTTTATCCCGCCTTATGAATCAACCGTTAGTCAAAAACTATGGGACGCGGGCGCAAGTATGCTCGGCAAGGTTAGCCTTGATCAGTTCGGCATGGGATCATCTAACATCAACTCCGCCTTTGGTGATGTGATCAACCCTTGGTCACGTAAAGATAGCCCCGATGTCAAACTCACGCCGGGAGGCTCTTCTGGTGGCTCCGCCGCAGCCGTTGCAGGATACCAAGCCATGGGTGCAACTGCGACTGATACTGGCGGCTCTGTACGTCAACCCGCCGCCTTCACAGGCACAGTTGGCATTAAACCGTCATATGGGCGTTGCTCTCGCTTTGGCGTAATTGCATTTGCGTCATCACTCGACACACCATCCTTCATGGCGCGCAGCGTTGAAGACACAACCCTTATGATGCAAACCGCCGCAGGCCATGACGCCAAAGACAGCACATCATCAATGCGCGATGTGCCTGACTGGATGGCAGCGTTGAAAAACATTGACCTTAAAGGCATGAAAGTCGGCATTCCAAAAGAATACACTGTTGATGGCATGCCAGAAGAAATCACAAATATCTGGCAACAAGGCGCGCAATGGTTAAAAGAGGCTGGCGCGGAAGTGATCGACGTATCCTTGCCGCACACACATTACGCCTTGGCAACATATTATATCCTTGCACCGGCTGAGGCTTCATCAAACCTCGCACGTTATGACGGCGTGCGCTATGGCCACCGCACAAGCGAATATGACGACCTAATTGATATGTACGAAAAAACACGTGCAGAAGGTTTCGGCGACGAAGTCAAACGCCGCATTCTGATAGGCACATATGTTCTGTCAGCAGGTTACTACGATGCTTACTATATCAAGGCACAAAAAGTGCGCCGTCTGATCGCAAATGACTTTGAAAACGCGTTCGAACAATGCGATGTGATCCTTGCACCAACGGCGCCATCAACCGCATTTGCCCTTGGCGAAAACCAAAACGACCCCGTCAAAATGTATCTAAACGACGTCTTCACAATCCCCGCATCTCTTGCAGGCGCACCGGCAATGTCAGTGCCCGCAGGATTAGACGCGCAAGGCCTGCCACTAGGCTTGCAACTTATCAGCAAACGCTGGGACGAAGAATCATTAGTAAAAGCAGGCCGCGCAATTGAATTGGCCGCGAACTTTAAAGGACTATAAAGCATGAGCAACTATCGCATCCAAGGTGAAACTGGTGAATGGGAAGTCGTTATCGGCATGGAAGTCCATGCGCAAGTAACTGCAAAATCTAAACTTTTCTCTGGCGCCTCAACAAAATTCGGGGCCGAGCCAAACTCGCAGGTCAGCATCGTTGACGCCGCAATGCCAGGCATGCTGCCCGTGCCGAACAAATACGTCATCGAACAAGGCGTAAAAACAGGTTTAGGCCTTAACGCCAAAGTCAACAAAACATCTGTTTTCGCGCGCAAAAACTATTTCTACGCGGACTTGCCTCAAGGCTATCAGATTTCACAGTTTGAACACCCGATCGTTGGCGAAGGTGTAATCGAAATCGACTTGCCTGATGGATCGACCAAAAACATCGGCGTCACCCGTATGCACCTTGAACAAGACGCAGGTAAATCTGTTCACGACCTCCACCCCAGCAAAAGCTATGTTGACCTGAACCGCTCAGGTTGCGCGCTCATGGAAATCGTGTCTGAACCTGATATCTCAAGCCCTGATGAAGCCACTGCCTACCTTTCAAAGCTGCGCATGATTTTACGTTATCTCGGCACATGCGACGGCAACATGGAAGAAGGCTCAATGCGCGCGGACGTCAACGTATCTGTGCGCAAACCGGGCGCTCCGCTTGGAACGCGCGCCGAGGTCAAAAACGTCAACTCGCTGAAGGCTGTTTCTCAAGCCATCGAATACGAAGTGCAACGTCAAATCAGCCTGATCGAAGATGGCGGCGAAGTCGTGCAAGAAACACGTTTGTGGGATCCCAATAAATTGGAAACACGCTCGATGCGCTCAAAAGAAGACGCGCACGACTACCGTTACTTCCCTGACCCAGACTTGCTTCCACTAACACTGGAAGACGGCCTGATCGAGCGCTTGCAAAAAGAGTTACCTGAACTGCCGGACGAAAAGAAGCACCGCTTCATGAATGATTTCGGCCTCAGCCTTTATGATTCCAGCGTCCTGATTGCCGAACAATCCCGCGCGCAATTCTTTGAAGATGCTGCCAAAGGCCACGATGCAAAGCTCACAGCAAACTGGGTGATTAATGAACTGCTCGGCGCGCGCAACAAAGATGGCAAAGCATTAGAGGACAGCCCAATCACAGCCGCCAACCTAGGCGGCCTTGTTGCCCTCATCCAAGACAACACAATCTCTGGCAAAATCGCCAAAGATGTCTTTGCCCTGATGTATGAAACAGGCAAAGCCCCTGATGCTATCGTCGAAGAAAAAGGCCTTAAACAAGTCACTGACACTGGCGCAATCGAAGCCATCATTGACGAGGTTATCGCCGAAAACCCAGATAACGTTGAAAAATATCGCAGCGGCAAAGATAAGCTCTTCGGATTTTTCGTCGGCCAAACGATGAAAAAGTCGCAAGGAAAGGCAAATCCTGCTATCGTTAATGAGATACTGAAAAAGAAGTTAGACGTCTAAGCTAGAGTAACGCATTCAATGCCCAACGATATTCCAACTGGTGATAAGCGCCCCCTGAACGTCAGCAAACAAGGCAACCACCGCTTTTTTTGCGGCCTAGGATGGGACCCAAGCCAAGCCAAGGGCGCATGGCCACGCCTAAAAGAAATCCTATCAGGCCGCAAATCTTATCACGATCTGGACTTGTCGTGCTTCCTCTACGACAACGAAGGGAAATTCGTTGACGTCATATCAGGAAAAATCGGCAAAATCGTTGACCAAAGCGGCGGCATATACCATAGCGGCGACGACCACGAAGGCATAGGCGATGGAGATGACGAGCAAATCTCAGTTGAACTTAAAAACCTCGCTGCAGATATTTGCCACATCGTTTTTAAAATCAGCATCGATTCAGGCCACAAATTTGGTGAAATTGAATCCCCCGCAGTGCGTTTGGTCGATGCTTATTCAAACAGACACTTCCTGCAAATAGACCTCAGCCAGCCAGAAGCCGCCGATAGCAGCAGCTACATCATGGCAGAAATCTATCGCACAACAGAAACACCCGATGATTGGCAAATTCATTTCATCAACGAGTATATAACGGGAAAAACATCGGTAAAGTGGAAGAAAAAAATCACCGAATTTTTATCCTTACCTACTGAGAATTAAACGCTCGTTAATAAAGCACCATTATAATAATCCTGTAAGAAATAAAACATAATCAGGATCAAAAGTAACGATGGCCTTCACTTTTTCACAATGCGCAGATGAATATATTCAAAATATTGGCATCAACCCTGAAGATGCAGCAAGGCTGCTAGGTGGGCGAAACCTCATCAAACAAGCGCTGGATAGCTGCGCCCCGCAAGAAGAGAAGACCACATCCAACGCCCCCATTCACAGCACGTACGAAGAAGTCGAACCTGTAAGTTTAGAAGAAAATTCGCTCATTATAGAGCAAAACAGACAAGCACGCGAAGAGCAAAACCGCATCTGGCAGAGGCAAGCACAGCAGCGAGAAGAAGCTCTGCAACAAAGCGTATCCTTTGCCGACAGCGCAACTAATGAAGACACCACAAACATTCCCACCATGAGCATTGCTCAAGCAAAGGCTGCCGTTATCAACGCAACAACATTTGGCGATTTCCAACAAAAAATGTCCCTAGATGACGCACAGCAAATAGCCCTCATCGCACAGCAAAGCCAAGAATTTCGCAACAGTCCTGAAGGCGAGAAATTCTTATCCATCCTTGATAAACGCCCTAGCCTTTATTTTGAACAAGATGTTTCAAGTAACGACCTGCAAGCACTTGCAGACACCCTGACCGAGGACAGACGTGAAGCCTCAGCAAACGCCTCCGTCACACTTCACAATGCAATTTAAACTACGCACAAAATATTTCCCCACGCTGCGTAATTGTTACCTCTTAGGCCTAGACAAGCCGTGTGAGATCATATAAAAACGCACTGTTCTAATGAACGAACACGCATATTATACATGCAAACGGGCACGTGGCCGAGTGGCTGAAGGCGCTCCCCTGC
>DKAJ01000005.1:30052-105998 GCA_002448815.1 Micavibrio sp. UBA6929 | reverse complement strand
GCTCCCCTGCTAAGGGAGTATAGGGTTAATAGCTCTATCGAGGGTTCGAATCCCTCCGTGTCCGCCATTCTTCAAAATTGCATCTTGCTTGCACCACATTAATAATCACGCACAATCCGACATCTTCACTGCTATTACTTTATAGCCCTAATGGCGCATTCTTTGATTTGATTATCGCATTCTGCAATCCAATCATCGCACGCGTTACAAAAAGAAATGAGTTTCAAAATATTTTCACATTTCAAAAGGACGGATTCCCGAAAACATCAAACAGTGCTATAATGTAAGTTCAAGGAGATTTTCAATATGCATAAAACAACGTTCCTACTTTTAAGCACGCTTTTAATCGGTCTAATCGGCACTGCAAATGCTCAATCAACTGAGCTCATGAAAAACTTAGTCGACAGCGCCGTTATTAACGACATTAATAACTTTGCCCTCACCGATATTGTGCTGCAATCAATCAAAAATCAGAATGCCAAGTATGGCAATATGTCGTCAGAAAAAATCTTGGAACTCGACAAAAAATGGCGCGTAGAAACAAAGTCTACAGACCAGCCACTGATCTCCGCAACGCTCACAAATCCACTATCATCATACCTGACCAGAATACAGGCGCATGCAAAAGGGCTTTATACTGAAATTTTTGTCATGGACACGAACGGCCTTAACGTTGGCCAAAGCAACATTTCATCCGATTACTGGCAAGGCGACGAAGCCAAGTTTCAAAAAACATATTCTGTATCCCCAACCGCCGTCTTCATTGACACCCCTGAATACAATTCAGAGCTAGGCATCTGGTTAACACAAGCAAACTTAAGTATCGCCAATGAACAAAACAAAGCCATTGGCGCGATCACTGTCGAAATCAACCTGACCGAGCTTCAGCGCCGAAAAAACCTTAACAAATAAATAGATAAAAACAGACGGACTTGAACATGTTAAAAAAAATGTCGATACAAACAAAACTAATCTCTGCACTTGGAATCATTTTGCTAATCAATCTGATTTCTGGGATCTTTATTAACGTCTTCCTCAACAACGCGACCAAGTCAGTTGGTCACGTAATGGAAATTGCTCAAACGCAAGCTCTCCTGATCGACCTGGAAGAGGAAATCATAAAAACACAGCGATCGTTAACATCCTTCATCAATTCTGGCGACCTTACTCACAAACAAGACCATGATGAAAAAATTAAAAACATCATCCCCCTCATTGAAAAAATCAAACCCGAACTTGCTGCCATTGGCGCAGCAGAAGACCTTGAAAAACTACGTGCAAGTTTTGAAATGTGGCGCGTTGACATCGTCGACAAGCAAGCACAATACATGCGCTCCCCTGTAACAGTTGACATGGCACGCTTACTAGAAACCTCCGTTGAAAATGCACAAATCTGGGCTGACATACAAAACTCACTCAAAAGTATAGTTCACATTCTAGACACTGCTTCAAAAGAAAAGTCGACAGAGATGAACAGCATCATGTCCCAGACCAGTGCAGCCTCAATCGTGGGAGGTTTCTTCACAATCTTAACAATCATAGCTGCGTCTGTTGCCATTATTTTCCTTGTTTCAAAACCACTACAAAGCCTTGTCATTTCAACAGGCAAGCTAGTAGACAAAGACTGGAGCGCTGAAATAGACGGCACTGACCGAGACGATGAAATTGGACAAATGGCAAAAGCCCTTGTCTTATTTAAAAACAACGGCATCGAAAACGAAAAACTAACCGCATCTCAAAAAGAAGAAGATGAAAAACGCCTTGCTCGTGCGCGCAACATCGAAGCCATCGTTGAAAGCTTCCGACAGGAATCTGCTGAAGTCACGGTCGCCCTTGAAAGTGCCACTCAAGAAATGAGCGAGTCATCAATAACGATGAGCAACATCGCAAATGACACCAACAAGCTATCGGAAAGCGTTGTTCTCTCCGCTGAAAATGTAGGACAAAACATCAACAACGTTTCCGCCGCAACAGAAGAAATGACGGCCTCAATTAAAGAGATCAGCTCCCAACTGAGCCGGACAAACCAGATGGCTGCTGACGCAAAAAAGGTTTCTCACACGACCGTAGAAAAAATGAAAGTCTTAGAAAGCTCGGCCCACGAAATCAGCAGTGTCATCGAAATTATCTCGGACATTGCCGAACAAACAAATCTCCTTGCCCTTAACGCAACGATTGAGGCCGCACGCGCTGGCGAGGCTGGCAAAGGCTTTGCTGTTGTTGCAAACGAAGTGAAAAGCCTTGCTAGCGAAACTGCAAAAGCCACCGAACAAGTTCGCACGCAAATTGCACGCATTCAGGGTGATACGACAGACGCAGTATCTTTTATCGAAAAAATCTCAACATCTATCGAAGACCTAACCGATAATATGCTAACAATTTCAGGCGCAGTTGACGAACAATCAAGCGCTACCCAAGAAATTAGCCGCAACGTCATGGAGGCCTCAAGGCTTACCAATTCTGTTGTCAGCAGCATAGGCGAAGTCACCGAAGCAACGCGCGACACACAAAACACATCGCAAAGTGTAAATACATTGGCAGAATCACTATCCGAGCGTTCAGATACACTCAAACGCAGCATTAATGGCTTTATCGATAAAATTAAATCTGCATAAAAGCCTTTAACCAAGACATCTTGCTATGCGCCTTTCTTTTCGATAAGAAGGGCGCATAACTTTATCTGAAGCTAAACACACTGAAATAATACGAGCACACACCATGTTGCAGTCCCTATCAATTATTGGCATCGGCGCCTTTGGCGAATTTATGCTCCGTCACCTAGCCCCCTTTTTCACAATAACAGTGTTCGACCCCTTTGCGGATACAAGCACCATTTGCAACACCTACAACGTTCAAAATGCCGCAACGATCACACAGGCCGCGCAATCTGATATCATCATCATCGCAACGCCTGTCAAAACAATCCATCAAATCTGCAAGGACATCGCGCCGCACCTGAGCGAAGGGCAACTGGTCATGGACGTGGCCTCGGTCAAAAGCCAACCAGCGGAGACCATGCAAGCCACCCTGCCTGATTACGTAGACCTTATTGGCCTGCACCCCCTCTTCGGCCCACAAAGCGGTAAATACGGCATTCACAATCAAAACATAGCCCTAGTGAACTTACGCGGTCAGCGCGCATCAGGTGTCACCCAGTTCCTAGAAGGCACCCTGCACCTTAACGTCATCCCCTGCACCGCCGCAGAACATGACCAGCAAATGGCCTATGTGCAGGGCCTCACACATATGATTGGCCGCATCATGCGCATGATGGACATTCCTGAAATCACACAAGAAACAAAAACGTTCAGCCTGCTCCGTCAAATGAGCGACCTCGTCAAGAATGACAGCGACGCACTCTTCAAAGCCATCCAAACGGACAACCCCTACGTCGAGAATACAAAAGAACAATTTTTTACGGCTGTAAAAGACCTGGAAGACAGCCTCAAAGAAAGCTAGGCCGCCTTAGTCAGCAACACATCAACTTGCTGCACAAGGTCATTTAAATGAAAAGGCTTGGACAAAACTTTGGCATTTTGCTCAGGCTGGCTTTTCTTGGCATCCATCGCCACCGCCGCAAATCCTGTGATAAACATGACTTTGATCTTCGGGCATAACTGCGCCGCCTTTTGCGCAAGCTCAATTCCATCAATACCCGGCATCACAATATCCGTCAGCAACAAATCAAAACGATCACCGCCATCTGCCGTCAAAACATTCAGGGCACTTAAACCATCCTCTGATTCTGTGACATTATGCCCTGCACGCTCAAGCGCTTTTTTGATAAATTGACGCATTGAATGGTCGTCTTCTGCAAGCAAAATACAAGCCATAATAAAATCCCTTCCTGTCTGCAATTACCGCTATCATAGCGCCTCTCGCTGTACTCTGTAAAATAATATAGGGCGCAAACCATACTTTTTACACAAGTAAATATATAATTGCTTGACAGGCGCTCGCGCTTATGGCTATATCCCCCAACATTCTTCCACAGAAGTCGAATTATATATATTGTAATTGAAAGAGTTTAAAAATGTTTGCAGTTATTCGCACAGGCGGTAAACAATACAAAGTACAAAAAGATGACATCATCGAAGTTGAAAAACTTGCAGGTGAAGCAGGCGACGTAGTTGCCATTGACGATGTATTGTTCGTTAACGACGGTAAAAAAGCCACAGTCGGCGCACCAGTCGTAAAGGGCGCTTCAGTTAGCGCTACTCTCGTTAAACAAAAACGCGCTGATAAGATCGTGATTTTCAAGAAAAAGCGTCGTCAAAACTACCGACGTAAAAAAGGACACCGTCAAAACCTGACTGTTCTGAAAATCACAGACATCAAAGCAGCATAAACAAGAAAAGAATTTATAGGAGTTTAAGTCATGGCACATAAAAAAGCAGGTGGTAGCTCGAAAAACGGACGCGACTCGGCTGGCCGTCGACTCGGCGTAAAACGTTATGGCGGCGAGGCCGTTCTTGCTGGTAACATCATCGTTCGTCAGCGCGGAACAAAATACAAGCCTGGCAAAAATGTTGGCCTTGGCAAAGACCACACAATCTATGCATTGGTTGATGGTGACGTAATGTTCAAAAAAGGTGCTGACGGTCGTGCGATCGTAAACATCTTGCCAGCAAACGACGTTAATCAGGCAATGGCGGCTGAATAACCTTTTGCAAATACAAATTCAAAAAGGGAAAGGCCAATTAAGCCTTTCCCTTTTTTCATGGTTAAATTAAAGTGCCTAAGCAATGAAGTTCCTAGATCAAGCAAAAATATACCTGCAAAGCGGACATGGCGGCCCTGGATGCGTAAGCTTTCGCCGCGAAAAATACGTGGAATTTGGCGGCCCAAATGGCGGGAATGGCGGCAAAGGCGGCAACGTCTATTTTGTTGCCGACAACCGCATGAACACGCTGATCGACTTCCGCTATCAACAACACTTCAGAGCCAAAAACGGTGAAAACGGTAAAGGCGACAACCGCACTGGCGCCCATGGTGAAGATTGCATCATCCGCGTTCCGGTTGGCACGCAAATCATTGATGAAGACAAAGACACGATTTTGCATGACTTCACAACCGAAGGCGAAGAGGTCCTGTTCCTCAAGGGCGGCGATGGCGGCTTTGGCAACGCCCACTACAAAAGCGCCGTCAACCAAGCACCACGCCGCAGCACTCCGGGCTGGCCGGGGCAAGAGGCCGCAATATGGCTACGCCTAAAATTGATTGCGGATGCTGGCCTTGTTGGATTACCTAACGCAGGAAAATCAACATTTCTGGCCGCGTGTTCGAACGCGACACCTAAAATTGCCGATTACCCGTTTACGACGCTCCACCCGAACCTTGGCGTAGTTAAGGCTGGTGACATGGACTTCGTTCTGGCCGACATCCCCGGCCTGATCGAGGGCGCACATGAAGGCCACGGCCTTGGCGACCGCTTCCTTGGCCATGTTGAGCGCACATCCGTGTTATTGCACCTGATTGATTGCACACAAGATGACATCGTCGGCGCATACAACACAATCCGCAACGAACTACATGAATACGACCCACGCGTCAGCGACAAGCCTGAAATCATTGCCCTTAACAAGGCCGATGCACTGGGCGATGAACTGGCCGAAGATCAACGCAAAACACTGGAAGATGCCATCGGCAAACCTGTGTTATGTATGTCCGCCGTATCAGGGCAGAATGTCGAAAAAATCTTATTCCAACTGGGTCACATCGTGACCGAGCATAAAAGACAATTAGCCGAAGAAGCCGCGCGCGCGAAGGCTAGCGAAGATTTTGACGATTTCGACCTGCCGGAAGATCCTCACCATGACGACAACGAAGACGCATAACGCGGCAATGCTCCGCGCCCTATCCGATGCACAAACCATCGTGATCAAGGTTGGCTCTGCCCTTGTGCGCGGCGCTGATAACGCTGTGAACATGCCATGGTTTAACGCGATCGCAGATGACCTGCGCGCGCTGCAAGCCCAAGGCAAGCGCATTGCCATTGTCTCCTCTGGCGGCGTGGCACTTGGCCGTGAAACGCTTGGCATCGACTTTACCACCCCGCCTAGCCAAATTCCCCTTGCACTGAAACAGGCCGCCTCTGCCGTAGGGCAATATCACATGTATAATGCCTATCACCGTGCCTTGGCCGCGCATGATATTCCAACGGCGCAGGTTTTACTGACGCTTTCAGAAACTGAAAACCGCCGCATGTATCTGAATGCGCGCGCAACGCTGGATGCATTGATGTCACAAAACATCATCCCCATCATCAATGAAAATGACAGTATATCAACCGAAGAAATCCGCTTCGGCGACAATGATCGTCTGGCCGTTCGCACGGCGCAAATGATTGATGCGGATTGCGTTATCCTGCTCTCGACGATTGATGGCCTGTATGACAGCAACCCGCACGAAGATGCAAACGCCAAGCATATCCCACTGGTCGAGACCATCACCGCCGACCACGAAGCCATGGCAGGCGATGCCATCCCCGGCCTATCAACCGGCGGCATGAAAAGCAAAATACAGGCCGCCATTAACGCAGCCACCTGCGGCATTGCGATGATCATCACTGACGGGCAAGAGCGTTCACCCTTGCGCGCCCTGCAAAGTGGCGAGAAAAAAGCGACCCTCTTCAAGGCACAAACCTCTAAAAAAGGCGCGCGCAAAAACTGGATCAGTGCGCATCTGAAACCGATGGGCGAAATCCTTATCGACGATGGCGCGGCCAAGGCATTACACGCGGGGCGCAGCCTTCTGCCCATTGGCGTCCTCAATGTCAGCGGCACGTTCGAGCGCGGCGACATCGTCACAATTCACGACAAATCTGGCCACAAACTTGCCACAGGAATCAGCGCCTATACCTCAGCCCAAGCCAAAATGATGGCAGGAAAACGCGCCAGCGACTTCACCGAAGAGCTTGGCATCACAGGACGTGACGAGCTTGTACACCGCAACGACATGGTTTTAGTGCAAACAAACGATTAGCCCTCGACTTTCCCCCCTTCGCTTGATACATATTTCATCATGAGCAAACGCATTACAAAACCTTCCCCTATTAGCGGTTTTCCTGAATGGTTGCCGCAGGTCCGCCGCGCAGAACAAATGTGGTTCGACCATATCCGCACAATTTTCGAACAATATGGCTTTTGCCCGATCGAAACCCCCAGCGTCGAGGCCTTAGACATCCTTAACGCCAAGGGCGAAGATGAAGGCGACGACGTGGACAAAGAGGTTTATGTCATCGAACGCCTGCACAAAGAAGATGGCGACAAAGAAGCGCGCCTTGCTCTGCACTTTGACCAGACCGTTCCATTGGCGCGCTACACCGCGCAGCACTATAACGAACTGGTTTTCCCGTTTAAACGCTACCAGATGCAGCGCGTATGGCGCGGCGAGCGCCCACAGGCTGGCCGCTTCCGTGAGTTTTATCAATGCGATATCGACGTCATCGGCGTTGATACCCTGCCCGCGCATTTTGACGCGGAAATGCCTGCTATCATCTGGGAAGTTCTCGCCTCCCTGCCCGGCATGGAAGATGAAAAAATTCAAATCCAAATCAGCAACCGTAAAATCCTGATTGGTCTACTACAGGCCCTCGGCGTCACAAACATTGTCGAAGCCACGCGCATTATCGACAAACTAGACAAGCTGCCTGAAAACGAAATCCGCAGCCTGTTAAATGAACAAATCGGCATGGCACACGATGCCTGCGAGACAGTATTAAAACTCGCCACGATCAAAGCCACCGATTCCAGCTTTGCGCAGCGCGTCTACGACCTTGGCATCGAAAACGATATGATGCGCGAAGGCGTTGAGGAGCTTAGCTTCGTGATGGATCAACTTGCGCACATCCCAACAGGCGGCGTTGTTGCAGACCTGTCGATCGTACGCGGATTGGATTACTACACCGGCACAGTTTATGAAACGCGCTTTGTTGACGACCCAACCTACGGGTCAATTTGCTCGGGCGGGCGTTATGATGACCTTGCCAGCAACTATATCAATCGCACCTTACCTGGCGTCGGCATTTCAATCGGCTTTTCACGCCTGTTTGACCGCATCCGCCAGAAACAACAACTGCCCGCACTTGGCATTTCACCTGCGGACATCATGGTCATTATGCCTTCGGAAGATCGCCGCGCCGCCGCGCAAAGCACCGCGCACACACTGCGCCAGCGAGGCTTTAACGTTGAAGTCTTCCACAGCGGATCAAAGCTCAAACGTCAAATGGCCTATGCCGAGAAAAAAGGCATTCCTTATGTTTGGTTCCCGCCTTTTGATGATAGCGGCGAGAGCAAACACGAGATCAAAAATATGACCACCGGCGAACAGGCCTCGGCCGATCCAGAAAGCTGGACGCGTGATTAAACATCTTTTCTTTTTGCTGTTGATCACATTGACCATCCCAAGCTTGGCGATGGCACAGCAAGCAGAAGAGAAAAGCGAATATCGTTATGCTCCTGATAAATGCGGGTTCGAACTCACCCTGCCCGAAGCACCCTATACAGTCAAAAAATGTGAAAAAGATAACGGCAAAGATTGCTATACGCTCAGCACCTTTACCCAAGTCTACAGCATGAACACATCTCTGCGCATGGATATTACATGCTCCCCCATCAGTAAAACCATCGCCCAGCGTTATACCGATGACATCATGAAACAAACGCTTGAGGCCATGACGGATAAAAGCCTGATTAAAATTGGCGAAACATTCTCGCGCTCAACGGATCGCTATAAACAAGCCACTTTACTTGGTGAAGGCCTGCAAGGGCGCACCCCAACCTTATTTATGGCGCAATTGTGGATTGATGAAAGCTCGGCCTTCGCGGTCAAAGCCGAGATTGTCGGCGAAGCCCTGACCGAAGCCGACACTGTTTTCAGTGAAATTTTGCGCTCTATCAAACCAATCGATCTGACCGAAGAAAACGATCAGGCCGCCGCAGACGCCGAAGAATAAAGCTTAATTTTTTCGACCATTGCAAAGAAACCATTGCGGCGATTAGGGCTAAGATGCTGATCTAAGCCAATGGCACTAAAGAAATCATCGATATTGACCTGCGCAATCTGATCCGCCGTTTTACCGTTATACGCACTCAAAAGCAGCGCAATTAAACCGCGCACAATATGCGCATCACTATCCGCGTCAAAGGTAAACACGCCGCTGTCATCTTTATTCACGTGCAGCCACACCCGCGATGTACAGCCCTTCACAAGCGCATCATCTGTTTTCTGTGCTTCTGGCATATCGGGCAGGCTACGGCCCAAATCAATTAAATAACGATAACGTTCCTCCCAGTCGTCAAACAGGGAGAAATTGTCTTGGATGTCTTCTAAAGTCTCAGTCATGGCCTATATATAATCTTTATAATTTAACAGGAAAACCCTTTTTCTTAAGTTTTGGGGCTTGCGCACAAGCCTTGCACTTGGCAAACTAGGACAATAAAGATTCACACAAGGATAATCCCACCACATGAGCAAATCCGAAAACAGCGATTCAAAAAATACTCTTTACTGCTCTTTCTGCGGCAAAAGCCAGCACGAAGTACGCAAGCTTATTGCAGGCCCTAACGTCTTCATTTGTAATGAATGCGTCGAGCTTTGCATGGATATTATCCGCGAAGAAGACAAAACGCAGCTTGTAAGCGGCGAAGGCGATGGCTCAGTGCCGACACCAAGCACAATCAAAAAAGTTCTTGATGATTACGTTATCGGCCAAGAAGCAGCCAAGCGCGTTCTTTCTGTTGCTGTTCACAACCACTACAAGCGTTTAGAGAACAAAGAAAAGAACCCTGATATTGAGATCTCAAAATCAAACATCTTGCTTGTTGGTCCAACAGGTTGCGGTAAAACGCTTCTTGCGCAAACGCTTGCGCGCATTTTGGACGTTCCGTTCACAATGGCTGATGCGACCACACTTACCGAAGCCGGTTACGTTGGTGAAGACGTTGAAAACATCGTACTGAAACTCTTGCAAGCCTCTGACTATAATGTCGAGCGCGCACAACGCGGCATTGTTTACATCGATGAGATCGACAAAATCAGCCGTAAATCTGATAACCCGTCAATCACGCGCGACGTATCTGGTGAAGGCGTGCAGCAGGCCCTTCTTAAATTGATGGAAGGTACAGTTGCCAGCGTCCCACCACAAGGCGGCCGCAAACATCCTCAGCAAGAATTCCTGCAAGTTGACACAAGCAACATCTTGTTCATTTGTGGCGGTGCCTTTGCTGGCCTCGACAAAGTGATCGCAGCGCGCGGTCGCGGCACAACAATCGGCTTTGGCGCAGACGTTAAAGACGTTGAAGACCGCGGCATTGGTGATCTGTTCAAAGAACTAGAAACAGAAGACCTTGTTCGCTATGGCCTGATCCCTGAATTTATCGGTCGCTTGCCAATTATCGCAACATTGGAAGATTTGGACGAAGATGCCCTTGTCACCATCTTGACTGCGCCTAAAAACGCACTGACCAAGCAGTACAAAACACTGTTTGACATGGAAGATGTAGAACTCACATTCGAAGATGATGCGCTTAAGGCGATTGCACGCAAGGCGATTGCAACAAAAACTGGCGCACGCGGACTTCGCTCTATTATCGAGAACCTTCTTCTGGATACAATGTACGAAGTTCCAGATGAAGAAGACGTGACAGAAGTCGTCATCTCAGAGAAAACCGTTGACGATAAAGAAGCACCAAAGCTTGTCCGCGCGAAGAAATCATCTGCGTCGAAAAAAGAAAAAAAGCCTAAAGAAGCCTAGAAACACTAAACCTAGCGCAGTAAATATGCTATGCTAGGTTTAATTTCCGGCGTTAACTTTTTGTAAACGCCGGCAATGGTTAAATTATAAAAGAAAACAATAACATTATCCTTTAGAATTAGGGAGCGACGACAAATATGCCTGCAACTAAACTTTTACCAGAAAAGAATAAAACATACCGCCTGATCACACGCAGTGATATGGACGGCCTTGTTTGCGGTGTATTGCTCAAAGAATTAAACATCATTGATGACATCACATTCGCTCACCCAAAAGACATGCAAGATGGCCTGATCGATGTAAGCGAAAACGACATTTCGACAAACTTGCCTTATGTTGACGGCATTTACATGGCCTTCGATCACCACGCCAGCGAAGCCGAACGCGTGGACAGCAAACCTGATAATCACATCATTGACCCCAACGCCCCTTCTGCTGCGCGCGTAGTTTATGATTATTTCGGCGGTAAAGATGCCTTCCCAAAAGTCGGCAACGACATGATGCTTGCCGTTGATAAGGCCGACTCTGCTGCCTTTTCAAAAGACGACATCCTCAACCCACGTGGCTGGGAACTGCTCAGCTTCCTAATGGATGCACGCACAGGCCTTGGCCGTTTCCGTGACTTTAACATCTCAAACTATCAATTGATGATGAAACTTATCGATGACTGCCGTAACTCACACAGTATCGAAGACATCTTGGCAGAACCAGACGTAAAAGAACGCGTAGACCTGTATTTCGAACATGAAGAACTCTGTAAAGATCAGATCAAACGCTGCGCGACAGTCCACGATAACCTTGTCGTCCTAGACTTACGCAACGAAGATAGCATCTGGGCAGGAAACCGCTTCCTTATCTACGCGCTCTTCCCTGAAACAAATATCTCTATTCACGTTCTATGGGGTAAAAACAAACAAAACACCGTCTTTGCCACTGGCAAGTCAATCCTGGACCGCAGCAGCAAAACCGATGTAGGTAACTTGATGCTGAAATATGGTGGCGGTGGCCACAATGCGGCTGGCACATGTCAAATTAACAACGACAAGGCCGAAGAAACGCTTAAAGAACTGATCGCGAAGATCACATCTGACGGCTAAGGCTCAATCCGTATGGCGCCCATTAAACCCGGACAAAAAATCGGTGTTATGGCGCCATCGTCTTACGTAGAAAAAGACGACATCGAAAAATCTGCTGAAGCCCTGCGCGCGCGCGGCTATGATGTTTTCATTCACCCACAAACTTATGAACGGCACGGCCAAAGCGCAGGCGACACACTGCAAAAATCATTGGCTCTGCAAGGTTTATGGCTGCGCCCAGATATTGATGCAATATGGTTTGCAGGCGGCGGCAATCAAAGCATGCCCCTGCTCAGCAGCCTTAATTTCACATCCATGGCCAAAAAGCCAAAACCCGTTATAGGCTTTAGCGACACAACGACCCTGATCAATGCTATCCACCTGCACACTGGCGCCGTGACATATCACGCCCCAGTCTTTAAACAGCTCCACACGCTCAGCGACGATGACATCTTACTCGCGTTAAACGGCTTAGGCGATATGCCGCCACCAATAACATTCACAAAAGATCAGATACTCAAGGCACCTGATGACACAACATCTGTCACAGCGACTCTGGCTGGCGGCAACCTCAGCGTCTTTCAATACCTACCAACATTGCTGGGTGAAAATCTCTATAAAGACAAAATCTTGTTTTTAGAAGACTGCAATGAAGAGTTCAGCCACATCGACCGAATCTTTTGCTTCCTTAAACAATCCGGCGCCCTTTCCCAAGTCAAAGCGCTACTTATCGGGCAGTTTACAGACCTCAAAGATACAGGACGCCCCTTTGGCCGCGACTTAAAAGAGATCCTATTATCGCACACAGAAGAATGTAAAACGCCTATTATTACCCATCTCCCCTTTGGCCACGCATTTCCATTTGCGCCGCTAAGCCTTGGTAATCCTTACACTATCAACCTTGAAAACATGACACTGAAAAATGCATAAGTCATAAAAATTGACAATAAGCATTTTGTAATATAAAGTGATCTCATAATCAAAAATAATAAACCTAATGGATAGGGATTTACCAGTTGGATCACAAGTGTTTGAACGATAAGGGGTCGTTCAAAGCGTGGGGTGTTGGACTGCACTATGAATTTGACGCTTCGGCAAACATCATAGACGTCCACTATGCACGCTTGTCGCGCCCTATAATATATATTGATACTGATGACGTCGACGAGCGCATGATCTTAGATTATGTGTACATGCTTGAGCGCGTATCACAGCTCTACGCACTAAACTTCAGTAATAAAACATCGGTTGATATTACTGAAATTCTTAGCCTTGAGCGCCTAAAGCCTATCATCAAACAGATCAGTCATAGCGCATTGCTGGGGCTCTATTTATCTGAGCACAAGTTTTCAAGTTTTAACCAGTCCTTCAATGCAGAGCACACGGATCATAAGCTGATCATCAAAAAAACACGCACATCTCATCAAGCCTCCCCATACTATATGGCTTGCATGAAAACGAATTACGGCATCAGCATACCGCAGCAACAGCATAAGAATTTGCACATTGCCATTGAAAGGCTCTCGTCTGATATCTCAACAACAATGATTACAAACCAGATTATTCGCTCTGAGAACGATCATTTATCCGCCAGTTTAAAAATTTCTTCTGAATTATTTTTACTCAGCATGGCAATAGACCCACGTTTAACGCCAACACGCCTCATGCTATCTCATTGCAAACAAAAGCAAAACCGCCGGCGCGCCTAGGCATAATCACAAAAGTTTGAATTTTGCCGAAAATTCATGTATAGTCATCACCTAATCCATTGCTAGAGGCTTAAAAGAACGGAGTCGTTTCTCCTCGCTTTAGTGTCCTTAAGTGACTGATACTAAAGAGCAAAGGGTTATTTGTAAAACTCAAAACCTACAGGGAAAGGCTATATACATGGCGGGTAATGACAACTATAATTTTAATGAGGGTGACTTTGTAGTATATGCGGCGCACGGCGTCGGACAAGTAGAGGGAATAGAAAATCAAACAATCGCTGGCATGGATGTCAGCCTCTACGTTATCAATTTCGAAAAAGATCGCATGCGCCTAAAAATCCCTGTAATGCGCGCAAAAGATTCAGGTCTCCGCGCTCTTAGCACAGGCAAGCTTATGGATGATGCGATCAAAACACTCAAAGGTCGCGCACGTATCCGCCGCACTATGTGGAGCCGCCGCGCACAAGAATATGAAACAAAAATCAATTCTGGCGACCCAGTTGCAATCGCAGAAGTCCTCCGTGACCTAAAACGCAGCAACGACGACAGCGAGCAATCATACAGCGAACGTCAAATCTATGAAGTTGCTCTTGAGCGCCTAGCACGCGAAGTCGCAGCGGTTGAAAGCATCACTGAAGGCCAAGCATCTGAAAAACTAGAGGACATTCTAGGAATCAAAAAAGACCTAGATCTTGATGCAGACCTCGATGCGGAAAACGAAGGCGACAACGACAACGCCAAGCAAGCTGCTTAATCGTTTCGAACACATACAAATTCCATAAGGCAGGCGGGTAACTTTTGTTATCCGCCTGTTTTTATTGTATACTTATCTTACTGATTCACACGAATCTGATTCTATCCACATAGTTATCCACAACGCTTAACAGGCCCCATGCTCTCAGCGCTTAATAACAATCAGATTTCATGCCTTGGTGCGCCCTCAACAATTTGGTGCGTCCCTGCCATTCACGCCGATCTGGATCGCCTGATTTCAATTCACGATCAAATTTTTGCCAAATTCAAAGTCGGCGATCGCCTAATCTATATGGGAAATTACACGGGCTATGGCGCAAAGGCCTCCGAATGCATTGACGAACTCCTTACATTTCGCCGCCTTCTGTTGTCACTGCCTGGCATGCGCTGCAGCGATATTACCTATTTGCGCGGCCAACAAGAAGAAATCCTGCATAAACTATATCAACTCCCCTTCGCACAAGGCGCAACAGATGTATTCTTATGGATGCTCGATCACGGCCTTGGCACAACCTTAGACAGTTATGGCCTGTGCAAATATGACGGCATCGAAGCCTGCCGCGGCGGCAGCATCAAAATAACAAAATGGATCAACGCATTGCGCACAGCAATTCGCCGCCACCCCGGTCACGAAACATTCGGCACACAATTCATCAAAGCCAGCTACACTGACCTGCAAAAAGAATGCCCCCTGCTCTTTGTGAATGCTGGCCTCGATAAAAATCTACCCCTTGATCGTCAAAATGATCAATTTTGGTGGAATGCATCTGGCTTTGAAACGATCCAAACCCCTTACCAGTCCTTCCAAAAAGTTATTCGCGGATACGACCCAAAACATCAAGGTGTATTCATCACAGATAACACCGCGACAATTGATGGTGGATGCGGCTTTGGCGGAAATTTAATCAGCGCAGCCTTCGATCAAAACGGTGAAATATCCGAAATTCTTGAAGCATAATTTGACTCTGTGATACAATAGACTATCTTCTTTAATTGATAGAAGTCAGCTTGCCTATTGAAGGGAGCTTAAAATTCTAGTCGCTAAAACGAAGGAGGAACTATACCTATGGCTTATGTCGACAATACCGAAACCCAAAAGGCGGATCGGGAATATATCAGAAACTCCATGAACGCACCGATCCTTGAAAAGGATAAGGAACTAGCCCTCGCACGCGCTTGGCGCGATAATCGCGATGAAAAGGCTCTGCACGAACTTGTGTCTGCCTACACGCGCCTTGTTGTGTCTATCGCCAACAAATTCCGTTTCTACGGCCTGCCTATCGGCGACCTTATCCAAGAAGGCAACATCGGCCTGATGACCGCAGCCGAAAAATTTGAACCCGATCGTGACCTGCGCTTTTCAACCTATGCAAACTGGTGGATCAAATCATGCATCCAAGACTACGTCTTGCGCAACTGGTCAATCGTTCGCACAGGCACCACGGCTGCGCATAAATCGCTCTTCTTTAACTTCCGCCGTTTACGTGCCCAGATCGAAGGCACAAACGAGCATGAAGGCCTATCAGAAGCCGACCGCGCTCAGATTGCCGAAGACCTTGGCGTGCGCATCGAAGATGTCGAGCACATGGAAGGACGCTTATCTGGCGTAGACAGCTCGCTCAACGCAACGATCGCGGACGAGGATAACGGTGCCCAGTGGCAAGACACTCTGGCCGAGGATGCACCAAACCCAGAGGAAGTTGTCACATCAATGCGCGATGCGCAGACACGTTCAAAATGGCTTAATGATGCTTTGCACACCCTGCCATCACGCGAACAGACAATTATCTCGCAACGTCACCTCAGTGATGACGTCGTCACGCTCGAGCAATTAGGCCAAGACCTTGGTATCAGTAAAGAGCGCGTCCGCCAGCTAGAGCAGCGGGCAATGGATACGCTTAAAACGGCGATTTACAAAGCAAAAGATACCGAGATCAAGCAACGCAAAAACAGCGCAGAACATCTCAGCGCCGCGTAATAGCATCTAAAAAAAATCAAAACACCAATTGGCCGCCATGCATCTCATGTTGCGGCCAATTTTTATGCGCAGCTATATAAAAATATCTAGTTCACAACCAGCTTATAAGAACGACCGGGGATAAGCTGATCATCTGGTGACAGCGCATTTAACACACGAAATTTTTCTTCCGATTTGTCAGTAAAGGCTTGTTGCTTCACAAAGCTATGCAAGCGATCCCCTGCCTTGGCCGTCACTATGCGCAACCTAACAGGCTGAATAGAATTGCGCTCCTGATCGCCCATACGGCGCAGCGAATATGTCAGACTTTTCAGCGCATCGACCTCAGCCTCTGGCAATCCTTTGGGCAAAGCCACTTGGAAACGCGCATACTGCCCCTTACCCCAAGACACTGCGACCAATCGGATGTCCGCGGCTGCTCCGTTTACCTTACCAGAAAATGTCGCCGTCGCGGCCTTCATGCCATTGATGGTTAAACGCTCTGCATTTTCAAGTGCAGCATCCTTCATCCATTCATAACGCAAAAAGGCGAGCGCATCTTCGGCAGAAGCCTCTTCTTTTGCACGCGCAAAATCAAAAATAACAACGGTGTCATTCTTCTTCGCCTTCAGCGCAATTTGTGCTGGCTGATTAACCAGTGAGAAATCATCCGGCACATCAAAGGCAAAACCTATTTCAGGGTGATAAAACACGCCTTTCTTTACAAAACCTTGCTTGGCGCTATCCCCATAAACAAGCCCGTCTATCTGCCGGAAATACGTGTCGCGCCCCTCAATTGGCTGGGCAAGCTGATAATTCGCGGCATCCGCCAGTGTTTTATTCACGCGCTTAGGCGTTGGCGGGTGAGTTGAAAAATAGCTCTCGGCTGGGTCGCTTTTCTGACCGCCTGCTGCCAAAACCTTATCTTCATTTAACGAGCGTAAAAAGTCAGACAGCGCGCGCGGATCATACCCGCCCTGCGCCATATAACGCACTCCAAGCGTATCGGCTTCTGTTTCTTGCGAGCGCGAATAACCACTTAAATACAGGTTCGATCCCACGCCAATCGCCTGCGATGCCGCACTATTACCAATAACCGTCGAAAGGACTGTCGCCCCAACCGACGTGACAACACTATGCGAATAGCGCTCAGCCGAATGACGTCCTGTAATATGCCCTACTTCGTGCGCGAGAACGCCAGCAAGCTCAGCCTCACTATTAGCCAGCGCAAGCAACCCACGCGACACATAAACATACCCGCCCGGCAACGCAAACGCGTTCACTATGGGGCTATCGATAATATAAAATTTATATGTGATGTCTGGGCGCTCGGTCTGCTTTGTTACGCGCGCGCCAATACCGCTCACATAGGCTTGCAAGGCCTCATCTTCATACAAGCCATATTGCTTAATAATTTTCTGATGCTCTTCTTGGCCGACCTGATTTTCTTTTTCGGGCGACATCAAAGCCGCAAACTGATAGTTACCCGTCGCAGGATTAGTGCTACAACCACTCATCGACACGCCTGCCACAGACAAGCATAACGCCGATAAGAAGAAACGCTTGCTATTCTGCGCGAAATCTTGCCAATTAAACATCATGTCACAATCCCTTTTCAATACGGCCTCTATATTCTGTGCGCTGTTCGTCCTGTTATGGCACGCGGCATATGCACAAACGCCTGCCCATCAAAACCAAAGCAGCGTCCATCATATCAACTACGCCCCTCTGAAACAAACACGAAACGCAAAAATAATCACAGTTATAGACCCGCTCACCTTACAGATCGAAACAGGCGAAATGATCCGCCTGAGCGGCATCAATATTCCAGACTATAACGCAGAATCTCCTGGCGAACTGAGCCTTCTTACGATCGACATTTTACAAGACCTGTTGCTGGGAAAAGAAGTCACACTTTACCAAACCCCCAATGAAAAAACGGGGCGCAAAAATCGTATGAAACATCATCTAGCGCATCTAGAAACGCGCGACCAGCGTATCTGGGTGCAAGGCCTACTTATCAAACTAGGGCTAGCCCGCGTACGCACAACCGCAAACACCCCACAACTTGCACAAGAAATGTACGCGCTTGAACGCCGCGCCCGAGAGCACAAAGCTGGCCTCTGGCAAAGTGACAATTACACGCCGCGCACCCCCAACACCCTCAAGGATAAAATTGATAGCTTTCAAATCGTAGAAGGACGCGTCCACAGCGCGGCAACACATAACGGGCGCATTTATCTAAATTTCGGACCTGATTGGCAAAGTGACTTTACCATCATCATCAATCCTGAGGATAAAAACAACTTCTACAGCGCCAATATTGACCCGCTAAGCTGGAACAATAAACTGATAGAGGTCCGTGGATGGGTTGACGAATATAACGGCCCTGTTATAAACCTATCGCATCCACAAGCCATTCAAATTTTAAAAGAATAACAACACATAGTAGGAAACATGTCTGACCAAAACTTTAAAACTCTTCGTGATTATGACCTAACAGGCAAACGCGTTTTACTGCGCGCTGATCTCAACGTCCCTCGCCACGAACGTAAAGTCACAGACACAACCCGCATCGATCGCCTAAAGGGCACAATTGACTATTTGTGTGAAAAAGGCGCGCGTGTTTTAATTTTGTCACACTTTGGCCGCCCAGAAGGCGAACAAAACCCAGAAATGTCACTGGCTTTCATGCTCAACATCCTAGAAGAGCGCTGGAACACCCATGTGCGCTTTTACACAGGTGACATCGGCGAAAACGCAGAAGACTTCTCTCACTCGGTTGAACCTGGCGAAGTCGCATTAATTGAAAACATCCGCTTCCACAAAGGCGAAAAGAAAAACGACCCTGACTTCGCCAAAGCGCTTGCCAGCATGGGTGATATCTTCGTCAACGATGCCTTTTCGGCGGCGCACCGCGCACATGCTTCAACAGAAGGCATCGCCCATCACCTGCCAAGCGCTGCTGGCCTCCTGATGGAAGAAGAGCTTAGCGCTCTGAACAGCGCCCTTGGCACCCCCAAGAAACCTGTTGCGGCCATCGCAGGCGGGTCAAAGATTTCAACCAAGCTCGGTGTCCTAAACAACCTCGTCGAAAAAGTAGATTACCTGATCTTAGGCGGCGGCATGGCTAACACTTTCCTTTTCGCACAAGGCGCAGATGTTGGTGGATCATTGTGCGAGAAAGACATGGTTGACGAGGCCTTGACCATCATTGAAAAGGCAAAACAATCTGGATGTGAAATCCTCTTGCCAGAAGAAATGGTCACCGTGACAGAGCTAAGCCTCAACGCACCAAATGAAAACACCCCAAGCACAGCCATCCCATCCGACCGCATGGCCGTTGATATCAGCGCGAAAAGCTGCGAACAGATCCTAGAAAAAATCAAGGATTGCAAAACAATTGTATGGAATGGCCCATTAGGCGTGTTCGAAATTCGTCCGTTTGACAATGGCACAAACATGCTGGCACAAACGGTTGCTGAGCGCACACAAAAAGGCGAATATATCAGCATCGCAGGCGGCGGCGACACAGTATCTGCCCTTGATAACGCCGGCGCCCTTAACGATTTTTCATACATCTCAACAGCAGGCGGAGCCTTCCTCGAATGGATGGAAGGCAAAACACTGCCTGGCGTTGCAGCCCTGATGAAAGATTAATCTTTTAAGAAAAAGTTTTTTGCCCTGTGCGAATACGCTCGAGGATATCTTCGGCAACATCACGGCCAATTTGGTCGTAATAGCGCGTTGCACGGCGCAAATTCTTTGGATCAACCATACCGCCTTTCATGCGGATACGGTTCATCAACAAATAAAGCGATACAAAATCACGGCGTTCAATGCGCATAGCCTTACAAACCACGGCAAGTCCCTGCCCGCTTTCCTGCGAAATAATATAATTGATATTCTCTGCGCTAATTTGTGTACGCTGTACAAAATCAACAAGAAACTCTTTATATTGACCTTTCTCAAGACACTTCACCATGCGCGCAACATGCACACCATCACAGATAGCCTTAGTCGCGGCAGGCATCTCAACTGGCTGCGCAGAAACCTCTTGCTCTGCTGGTTCAGAAACATCTTCAAAATCAAGAACAACCTCATCAATCGCATGATCAGCCTGATCAGAAAAACTTTCAAAATTTTGACGAATATAATGCTTCAGCGCTACGCCAACACCATGGTAAAGCGTTCGCACAATGTCTGGTGTCAATTCTGACCGCACCAAAAGCTGCTTGGCAAGCCTCTCATTCACACGTGCGCGCTCGGTTAACAAGCTCAACGCCTCATGCGGCAATGTAATTTCACTATTATCTGCCAAATATTGCGCTGTTTGTGCATCATCCTGCTTGGCGAGCTCAACAATCGCCTCGGCGCCCATCTCGGTGCGCGTTGCCAACGCACGCCAATACTCCGCAGATTGTGCGCGAATAATATAAATCAAATCCATATCACTAAAGACAGGGCTACGTGATAAAACTGGACGCGCAATATCAATTGCTTCATTGGCAATATGCATCACCAATCGCAAAGGCGCATTCTCCATATCGGCTAATTTCTCAGACAACGCAACACAAACATCACGCTCAACCTGACGCATCAAACAGATCAAAACATCTGCAATCAGCTCACCTTCGCGGGGCGATAACTCCATCCCCAAAAGCTCTGTAATAATATCCAAAAGCTCAGAGCGCGAACCCTGATCATTATTTTGTGCCAAATCTTGTATCTGCTGAGCATTATACAGCTCTACCAGCATTGGCATGACTTTTGATTGATTAGCTTTGACCGTATCGATGATCACGTTCTTGTTCCTTGCCTGTTCATTACCGATCTGAGCGGCTTATTGTTATTTTATTACAAAGGAGAGGCTTTTTATATATTTATATCTCCCCCGTTAGGCACACTGTGGCAAATAAAAGTTAACAAGGCGTTAACACTTCAAAAAAATGTTAAACAGTGATGTTAACAAGTGATCCGCGCTGTGCCTGCGCATTATTTTCAACTGGCCCATCACCAACAACGCTTGAAACGTCTATCGCCTGTGTTTGCTGTTGTTGAGCTTCTTCCCCTGCGCCGACAGCCTGAGCATTCGGATCTTGTGCGACCTGCCCTTGCCCTGTGCGCGTTTCAGCATTTTTCCCAGGCTGAAAAGTCTGCGAAATAGGCTGCTGATATGATTGCGCCCCAAATCCTGATAATGAATCAACCATGTGTCCTACTTACCCCTACACTAACGTATAAACATTATTTAATTATCGCACATAAAAAACCATACATGCAAGAAGTGCATACAATAATAAAACTCAACCTAACGAAATGCTACTTCTGAAAAACTGCGCAGCTTACGACTATGCAGCTTATCCGCGCCTGCTTCGCGCAATATCTCCATGGTTTCAAGGCCAACTTGCAGATGTTGTTCGACCTGCTGACGATAAAAGCTATTGGCCATCCCTGGTAATTTCAACTGACCGTGCAACGGCTTATCCGACACACACAAAAGCGTGCCATACGGCACTCTAAAACGAAAACCATTCGCCGCGATCGTCCCAGATTCCATATCCATGGCAATCGCACGGCTCTGACTAAGGCGTAAATTTTGACGGTCAGATGTATGCAGCTCCCAGTTACGATCATCCGTTGTCGCCACCGTGCCTGTGCGCATAATGCTTTTCAGATCATATCCCGTATTCCCCGTTACGCGCGCAACCGCCTCTTCCAGTGATTTTTGCACCTCGGCCAAAGGCGGTATAGGAATGCTGGTTGGCAAATCATCATCCAAAATATGATCTTCACGCAAATACCCGTGCGCCAGAACATAATCACCCAATTTCTGCGAATTTCTAAGTCCTGCACAATGTCCCAACATCAACCATACATGCGGACGCAGCACGGCAATATGATCTGTAATAGTCTTCGCATTCGACGGGCCGACACCAATATTGACCATCGTAATACCTTCATTACCATCGCGCTTCAGGTGATAAGCAGGCATTTGCGGCAAACGCCCGCCAGCATCCGGCATTACAAAATCCGTATACCCATTCGTGCCAGATTGACGGCGGCCAATTTCAACAAACTCATCAATATAAAACTGATAGTTCGTAAAAATCACATAATTTTGAAAATCCAGCGGCGACGTCCCCGTATAGTGCTTAAGACGTTGCAAGCTCAAATCTGCGCGCGGCGCCGTAAACAGCGCCAAAGGCAGTTCCTGATCCTGACGCAAAATATGCATACTGTTTGGAATTTCATCATTCATCAAATCCAAATCAGGCACATCGAAATAATGCGGAACTCGTCCAATTTGCTCCACGCCTAAGTTTTTCTCAGGGTGAAAATCCTCCCCCAACGCAAAATGCACAGGGATCGGCGTATCGCTCACCCCTACTTCCAGCGGTATATCATGGTTCTGCAGCAAAAGCGTTAATTGCTCATCCCAGTAATGCGCATATAAATCTGGACGCGTTAATGTTGTCGAATAAATGCCAGGCTTTGGCGCAAACCCATAAGACCGGCGAATATCATCACGCTTGGCAAACTCGGTTTTAATGCGCAAATACGGATAATACCCGTGCATCTTTTTGGGCGATTTCACATCAGGCAAATCACCGCGCGTAAACGCATCAAACTGCGCACGCAGATATTCTACTTGCGCCTGATAAATTTCTGAAATGTAGGAAATCGCCTTATCAGGCGTCTTAAACTTCTTGGGCCGAAACGATTTCGGCGGCGTATCTGATGATAATTTCATACCATTATCATCGCTTATTTTTAGACTTTTTTCAAGATGTTATCGCTGCGCGCTTAACTATCAGAAACGCCCATCAAGGCGCGCGCGTAATCTCGCGCATCAAAAGCGCGCAAATCATCAATCTTTTCACCAACGCCGATCGCATAAACTGGCTTTTCAAAACGCTCGGCCAAACCGACCAAAACCCCGCCTTTGGCTGATCCATCTAATTTGGTCACAATCAAACCATCAATATCAATCATCTCGCCAAAGGTTTGCACCTGCGAAAAGGCATTTTGACCAGTTGTCGCATCCAACACCAAAACAGATTGGTGCGGTAAATCTTCGTTACTTTTACGCAAAACGCGCACAATTTTCTGAAGCTCATCCATCAAATTCGTCTTGTTTTGCAAGCGCCCCGCCGTATCAATCAACAACACATCAACGCCCGCATCCACCGCCACCTGATAGGCTTCGTACGCGACTGCCGCGGCGTCAGCGCCCGTATCCTTACCATAGAACTGCGCCCCGCTGCGATCCGCCCACGCGCGCAACTGCTCAACCGCCGCCGCGCGGAATGTATCCCCTGCGGCGACCATCACGCTTTTACCTTCATCGCGCATCAAGCGCTCGGCAATCTTACCGATCGTGGTTGTCTTGCCCGCACCATTAACGCCGCACACCAAAACAACATAAGGGCCGTTATCAAGCGCCTCAATTTGCAAACGCCCCGCCACAGGCTCAAGCAATGCCTCGACCTGTAAGGCTAGCGCCTCTTTAATCTCTTGGTCATCAACGTCTTTGCCAAAACGCTCGCGTGCGAACTCTTCGATCAACGCCGCTGCCGTATGCGGCCCAAGATCAGCCGCAATTAAAACATCTTCTAATTCCTCAAGCGCATCATCATCAAGCTTGCGCTTGGTCACAAAATCACCCAGCCCTTGCGTAATTTTGAACGTCGACTTTGCCAAGCCTCCCGTTAAACGCGACAACCACCCTTGTGACGCGCCACCATCAACGTCAGCCGCATCATCCTGCACAACCTCTTTAGGCTCAACGTCAACAGCCTCAATATCTTCAGCAGAAATAACCCCATCATCAGAAGCGATTTCTTCTTTATTATCAGTGTCTTTTGACTTTTTCTTAAACCAAATCATAAACTAAAAAACCTCCGCCAACAAAACATCGCCATCCACGCCATATGCACGCATTTGAACAAGATCCCCTGGCGCAAAATCATCCGAAACACGCACCGGAGAAAAGTTCTCAGACCTGCCAATATTGTCTTTTTCAACAATAACTTGGTGAGTTTTATTAATGTTAGACTTTAAAAATAAATGCAATTGCTTTTGCCCCAAATCACGCAGCGCCGCCGCACGTTTTTTACGCACAGCATGATCCACCTGAGGCATTTTTGCCGCAGGCGTTCCCTCGCGCTCGGAATAAGGAAAAACATGCAAAAAGGTCAAATCACAATCCTCAACAATGCGCAGCGTATTTTCAAACATCTCATCCGTTTCCGTCGGAAAGCCTGCGATAATATCCGCGCCAAAAACCATATCAGGACGAAGCTCTCTGGCCTTACGGCACACATCAATCACATCCTGACGCAAATGACGGCGCTTCATGCGCTTTAAAATCATATCGTCACCTGCCTGCAAGGATAAATGCAAATGCGGCATAAGGCGAGGCTCCTCCGCGATTAATCGCCATAAATCCTCATCTATCTCAACAGGATCCAAAGACGATAGACGCAGGCGCGGCAATTCCGGCACCAACGCCAACAAACGGCGCACCATTTGACCAAAACGTGGCTTACCAGGAAGGTCCACCCCATAAGACGTCACATCGACGCCAGTCAAGACAACCTCTTTATAACCTTGATCGACCAAAACCCGCACCTGATCAACGATAACGCCAATCGGCACCGAACGTGAATTTCCGCGCCCATAAGGGATAATACAAAAAGTACAGCGATGATCACATCCGTTTTGAACCTGTAAAAAAGCGCGGCTATGCCCTTCAAATCCTTGCAAAAGATGGCTTGCAGTCTCTTGTACGCTCATAATGTCATTGACGCGTACAGGCTCCTCCGACTGGCCGCCCCATGCCTCGGCCTTAAGCTTCAGGTCATTACCAATCACTTGGTCAACCTCGCCCATCTGTGCATAGGTTTGTGGATCAATCTGTGCGCTGCAGCCTGTCACAACGATTTTGGCGTTGGGGTTATCTCGTCTCGCGCGGCGAATTGCCTGCCTTGCCTGACGTTCAGCCTCTTTCGTAACGGCGCATGTATTAAAGATAATCGCATCCTTCATACCTGCATCTTTCGCGTGCGAGCGCATGACCTCTGACTCATATACGTTAAGCCGACATCCAAATGTCACAATTTCAGGATCTTTTCCGCTCATTTTCTACTTCGCCTAAATATCTTTCAAAATACCATCAAACACATGCGCAACAGGCCCTGTCATAATGACGTGATTATCACTTTCGCGCCACTCGATATAAAGCGCGCCACCATCAAGTCCGATTTCAATAGGAACCGCGCGATCAACCAAACCACGACGCGCCGCCGCAACCGCGACAGAACACGCACCTGTACCACACGCAAGCGTAATGCCAGCGCCGCGCTCCCATGTTTTTTGCTGCAATTTATTAATGCCAACCACCTGCACAAATTCAACATTCGTGCGCTCAGGGAACAACGCATTGGTTTCAATGCCACTTCCATGCTTTTCCACATAATCATCCCCAAAGCTGTCCGCAGCAAAGAAAACGCAGTGCGGATTCCCCATCCCCACCGCAACAGGATCACCATCCAGCGGTAAATGCAGCGTATCACACGCATGCGCCAATGGAATATCCGCCCACTCAAGACGCGGCAAGCCCATATCAACGCTGATCATGCCGCCATCTGCGCGCCACGCGTGCAAATCACCTCCCTGCGTTTCAATCACGCAGCGCTGCGCGCCTGTTTCTGTCAGAATAACCTCCGCCACGCAGCGCGTCGCATTCCCGCACGCGCCGCTGGTTGATCCATCGCTATTATAAAACACAACCTTCACATCCGCAGGCGCCAAAGGCTTTTCAAGCACAACAAGCTGATCACAGCCCACACCAAAATGACGATCACAGATATCGCGTACGATCTCTTGCGTTAAATCAAGATCATGTTCGCGCGCATCAATGATGACAAAATCATTGCCTAATCCATGCATTTTTCTAAAAGAAACCATCGTTTTGCCCTTATTTTTGTTGACTTGTAACGCAAAGCATCATAAATTCCCACAAAATTTTCACTGAAAGACAGTATTTTTCAGTGCTTACGGGTACACCTTGGTCGGCGAATGACGCTCACCGAGGTCAAATTGTATTGGAATATTAAGGCATAACAACCATGTTTGACAGCTTAGGCGACAAATTAGGCAAAGCATTCAAAAACCTGACAGGTAAAGGTACACTGTCAGAAAATGATGTCATGGCTGCCTCACGCGAGATCCGCGTTGCCTTGCTCGAGGCTGATGTTGCCCTGCCCGTTGTCAAAGATTTCATTTCAGCCATTAAATCAAAGGCCATCGGCCAAGACGTCATCAAAGGCGTAAACCCTGGCCAGCAAGTCGTTAAAATCGTTCACGATTCTTTGGTTGAAATGCTCGGCAGCACAAATGCCGAACTTAAATTCTCATCGCCGCCATCGGCTTATTTGATGGTTGGCTTACAAGGCGCAGGTAAAACAACATCAACCGCCAAAATTGCAAAAATCCTGACCGAGAAAAACAAGAAAAAGGTCTTGATGGCGTCGCTGGATATTTATCGTCCCGCCGCGCAGGAGCAGCTCAGACAACTTGGTGAGCAAACAGACATCGCAACATTGCCCATTATCGAAGGGCAACAGCCTCTCGACATCGCAAAACGTGCCATGGATACTGCCCGCAAAGAAGGGTATGACGTTGTCATGCTGGACACCGCAGGCCGTCTATCTATTGACGAAGCGCTCATGGCGGAAATCACTGCCATCAAAAAAGAAGTCAATCCGATTGAAACATTGCTTGTTGCCGATGCGATGACCGGTCAAGACGCCGTTCAAACCGCGCAAGCCTTCAACGAAGCCGTTGAAATCTCAGGCATTATGCTCACGCGCGTTGACGGTGATGCACGCGGCGGTGCGGCGCTATCAATGAAGGCCGTAACAGGCAAGCCGATCAAATTACTTGGTACTGGCGAGAAATGGAGCGAAGTCGAAGCATTCCACCCTGACCGTATTGCAGGACGTATCCTTGGCATGGGCGACGTGGTCAGCCTCGTTGAAAAAGCTGTCGAAACGGTTAACGCCGAAGACGCACAGCGCATGGTCAAGAAATTCAAAAAAGGCCAATTTGACTTTAACGACCTCCTTTCCCAGATGCAGCAAATGCATAAAATGGGCGGCATGGGCGCAATGATGAAGATGCTGCCCGGCCTCAGCGGCATGGCAGGTCAACTGGACGAAGCTGGCATTGATGACCGTATGATTAAACGCCAAGAAGCCATCATCACATCAATGACACCGCACGAGCGCGAAAACCCAGACGTTTTAAACGCATCACGCAAAAAACGCATCGCGGCGGGCGCAGGCTCAACCGTGCAAGACATCAACAAATTGTGCAAGCAGCTCAAGCAAATGCAAACCATGATGAAAAAGATGAAGAAAATGGGCATGGGCGGCATGATGCAACAAATGAAAGGCCTGATGGGCGGCAAAGCAGACGAGCTTGCCATGATGGCGCAAAGCATGGACGCAGACGGCCTTGGCGCAGCCATGAAAGACATGCCAAGCGATAGCAGCAGCCCACTCGGCGCCAACCCATTTGCAGGCGGCAACATGCCAACCTCTGGCGGCCTTCCTGGACTACCTGGCATGGGCGGCCCTATGGGCATGCCACAAACACGCGGCGGAACGAAGAAGAACAGAAAGAAAAAGAAATAGGAACGAAGTTGGAACAACCAAGCATTGAACACCACATACCCTCAGTTCTTGCTTGTTCTAATTAACTGACATGAAATAAGGAGTAATAACCATGGCACTAAAAATTAGATTATCTCGCGGCGGTCGTAAATCTCGCCCATTTTACCGTATTGTTGTTGCGGATTCACGTATGCCTCGTGATGGCCGCTACATCGAGCGTGTTGGCACATACAACCCACTTTTGAACGACCAAGACGAAAACCGTATCAACCTTGTTAAAGAGCGCATTGAATACTGGCTTTCACAAGGCGCACAACCAAGCGAGCGCGTTGCAATGTTCCTAGGTAAAGCTGGCATGATCGAAATGCCTGCACAGCCTGTTCGCCCTAAGAAATCTGAGCCAGGCGAAAAAGCAAAAATGCTTGTTGCTGATAAAGAAGAAAAACGCAAAGCAGCTGAAGAAGAAGCGCGCCTAGCGGAAGAAGAAGCAAAAGCTGCTGCTGCAGCGGCCGAAGCAGCTCCAGCTGAAGAAGCACCTGCTGAAGAAGCGCCTGCTGAAGAAGCTGCATCTGAGTAAGCTCAGACCATGACAAAACGCGTCTGTCTGGGAAAAATCACTACGCCGCACGGCATCAAAGGATTTGTGAAAATCATTCCCTTTGGTGAGGACCCAAGCCTTATACAAAGCCTTGGACCAGCCTATACGGCCGAAGATAACGCCCAAACAGACACTTTGGTTATTACCCTTAAAAATCCGGCGGGGAAGTATTTCCTCGCCGCGATTGACGGGGTAACAAACCGCGACCAAGCAGAAGCATTACGCGGCACCGAACTCTATTTCGACCGCGACCTTCTCCCCGAAACGGATGACGATGAATTTTACTATGACGACCTGATTGGCCTGACAGTGGTCGAAGGCGATCAAACCATCGGCACGATTAAATCCGTTCAAAATTTTGGTGCTGGCGACTTATTGGAAATCAAGCCCAATGGCGGCCCGACATTTTTCCTGCCTTACACCGATGACTATGTCACAGACGTTGATCTGGACAACAAAACAATCTCGACCCTTAACAGCGGCGATTTTAAAGACTAATGCATTTTAACCTCCTCACACTTTTCCCCGAAATGTTCCCCGCGACACTAGGCCTCTCGCTCAGCGGCAAAGCGCTTGAGCGCGGTGATTGGTCTTATAATGCGGTCAATATCCGTGACTTTGCCCAAGGCGTTCACAAAAATGTCGATGACACGCCCTTTGGCGGCGGCGCGGGCATGGTAATGCGCGCCGATGTGATTGAAAAATCCCTTTTATCTGTACCAACAACAGGCCATAAGATTTATATGTCACCGCGCGGCAAGCCGCTAACGCAGGCACGCGCGAAGCAGCTCATCACACATGATACGCTCACCATTTTATGCGGACGTTATGAAGGCGTGGATCAACGCGTTTTAGACGCTCACGACTTTGAGGAAATCAGCATCGGCGATTATGTGCTTTCTGGCGGCGAGCCTGCCGCCCTCATTCTCATGGATGCATGCATTCGCCTATTGCCAGGCGTCATGGGCAATACCGCGACGACTGACGAAGAAAGCTTCTCGAACGGCCTGCTGGAATATCCGCACTATACGCGCCCCGCAACATGGGAAAGCGCAAACGGCCAATCACTGGACGTGCCCGAAGTACTCACCTCCGGCAATCATAAGCGTATCAACGACTGGCGCGAAGAACAGTCCCTTAAACTGACGCAAGAGCGCCGCCCCGATTTACTGGACACAAACACACAACAAAACACTTGCAAACCCGCGCAAGACTAGGTATAACCCCTGCATCTTGGACTTTCCGAGAAAAAAGATAACGAAGCCTGCCTACGCAAATGCGTTGATTATCGAGGCTTTACAATGAAAAGGAAGATAACAATGAACTTTGTTAAAAAATACGAAGATAAACAACTTGCTGCAATCCAAGCAGACAAAAACATCCCAGAATTCTCACCTGGTGATACGGTTAAAGTAAACGTCCGTATCCGTGAAGGTAACACCGAGCGTGTTCAGGCTTACGAAGGCGTATGTATCGCCCGCGCAGGTAAAGACATCAACGCAACATTCACTGTCCGCAAAATTAGCTACGGTGAAGGCGTAGAGCGTGTCTTCCCTCTTTGGAGCCCACGCATCGAAAGCATCGAACTTGTTCGCCGCGGTTCTGTTCGCCGTGCGAAACTTTACTACTTGCGTGATCGTCGCGGTAAATCTGCACGTATCGCCGAGCGTATCTCTGGTCACGGCATCGAGAAGAAAGACTTGGATGCTCCAGTTCTTTCTAAGACAGAAAAAGCTAAGGCTAAGAAAGAAGCAAAACGCATCGCTCGCGAAGAAAACCGCATCGCAGCTGAAAAAGCAAAAGCTGATAAAATCGCAGCAAAAGAAGCAGAAGCTGCTGCGAAAGCTGCTGAAGCTGAAGCAGGCGCAGCTGAAGAATAAAATCTATTCTTTTCAGCGCTATCATTTGCAAAAGGCCATTGATTTTTCATTGGCCTTTTTCTATACCAAAAGTTCATTTAATCATGCCAGATAACGGCATAAACGGCGGCGCCAAGACTGCTATGCTCTACCCGCCACAACACACAGTCAAAGAAGACATACAATGACGACGCAACCACGCACACTGTTTGAAAAAATTTGGTCCGATCACGTAGTTCACAAACAAGATGATGGCACATGCCTGATTTACATTGATCGTCACCTCGTGCACGAAGTTACCTCACCACAGGCCTTCGAAGGTTTGCGCATGGCTGGCCGCGATGTGCGCCGCCTTGGCAATACTCTGGCCGTGATGGATCACAACGTCCCAACAACCGACCGCAGCAAAGGCATCGCCGAACCTGACAGCCGCACCCAAATCGAAGCCCTACGCAAAAACTGCGAAGAGTTTGGCGTTCAGCTTTTCGATATCCTCGACAAGCGCCAAGGCATCGTGCACATCATCGGGCCAGAACAAGGCTTCACCCTGCCCGGCATGACAATTGTCTGCGGCGACAGCCACACTTCAACGCACGGCGCGTTTGGCTCTTTGGCCTTTGGCATCGGCACGTCCGAGGTTGAGCACGTTCTGGCGACACAAACCCTCATCCAAAAGCCTGCCAAAACCATGCTGATCGAAGTCAACGGCACGCTTGCGCCCGGCGTTACTGCAAAAGATATGATCTTGGCCATTATTGGCAAAATTGGCACTGCTGGCGGCACAGGATATGTACTGGAATTCGCTGGCGATGCTGTGCGCGGCCTATCAATGGAAGGCCGCATGACCATGTGTAACATGTCTATCGAGGCTGGCGCGCGCGCAGGTATGGTTGCACCTGATGAAACCACGTTTAACTATATCAAAGGCCGCCCAATGGCGCCAAAAGGCGATGCATGGGACAAGGCTGTGGCCTACTGGAAAACACTGCCGTCTGATGAAGGCGCGGCGTATGATAAGGTCGTCACACTTAACGCGGCTGACATTCCGCCAACAGTTACATGGGGCACGACCCCTGAAGACGTCATGCCCGTCAGTGGCAATGTCCCATCACCTGATGATTTTGACACGCCGCAAAAACAAGACTCCGTCAAACGCATGCTTACCTATATGGGCTTGGACGCTGGCATGAAAATTACAGATATCAAAATTGATAAAATGTTCCTCGGATCATGCACGAACGCCCGCATCGAAGACATCCGCGAAGCCGCCGCCATCGTCAAAGGCCGCAAAATCGCAGATCACGTCCAAGGCTTAATCGTCCCGGGCAGCGGCCTGGTCAAAGAACAAGCCGAAGCCGAAGGCCTTGATAAAATCTTTATCGAAGCCGGCTTTGAATGGCGCGAACCAGGATGCTCGATGTGCCTTGCGATGAACGCAGACCGCCTTGAACCGGGCGAGCGATGCGCATCCACATCAAACCGTAACTTCGAAGGTCGCCAAGGCAAAGGTGGTCGTACCCATTTAATGAGCCCCGCCATGGCCGCCGCCGCCGCCATTAACGGTCACATCAGTGACGTGCGTGACTTTGCCTAAATTTTAATGCTTTATTCACCCTTTTTCTGCTAGGATAAGGCCATGAGCATGACAAATTCTGGCGATTGGCCAGACAGTTTCGACTTTGATAAAGATGCCATCTGCCAGCGCATCTTCCTGCCCTTCATCCAAGAACATTTGGATGGCATGGCAAATCTTGACCAAGAACGCATTATCGAATTTGAACGCAAAAAGAATTCGCCCGAATTTAAGGATAAATTCGCCCCAGATGAAAAATTAAACTATACATTTTCAGACCACCTTGCGCGCGTGCATGACCGCATCCTCGATACAGCAGACTTGCTAGGCATTGATAAAACAGCTGCAAAAAACACGGCCAAAGCAGCGTTGCTGCACGACTATGGCAAGCTTTACCAAGATATAAATCTCTGGATCGACACACCAGAAAAAAGCAGCGGCGCGCTCAAAGAGACACGCAGGCAACATGCAAAAACTGGCGCAGATCTCATCAAAGAACACATAACAGATAACATGGATGCCCTCATGGCAGACAATTCAGACCTGATCTCAGAGCGCGAAGACATACTGGATCATCCGTTCCTATCCCTCGCACTGGATATTGCAGAAAACCATCACGAGCATATGGACGGGTCAGGCACACTCGGCAAAACAGCAGATCAGCTCTCCGGTCCAGTCAAACTGGTTGCGATCATTGAATCGCATGACGGTTATTGCGTAAAACGTCCGCACCAACCGCGCGCGCGTACACCACTTGAAGGATTTGATCATATGGTCAAAAAAGACGGCCTGTTTGATCCTACCTATTTGCACGCCTTCAAAAATGTACTGAAGCAGGAGGAAACCTGCCTAAAAAAGCCACAGCAAAATAGTGGCTTTCCTGATGCAGGGACTAGTGCTACAGTCCATCACCATGACCACATTTAAAACCTTTATCATTACCCTGCCCGAAGCCACCGCACGCCAAGACCATATGCGCGCGCAAATGGCCGCCCAAGACATTGAAGATTTTGACTTCTTCCCCGCCGTTGATGGCAGGGCATTCGACGTCCCCACGCACGAAAACTATAACAAAACCAAGCGCCGCATCTTCTTTGGCCGCGACCTCAAAGGCGGCGAGCTTGGCGTGACGCTCTCTCATAAAAACATCTATCAAAAAATGGTTACTGAGCATATCGACCTCGCCCTCATCTTCGAAGATGACGCGTACATGAAAGATGACTTTAAAGCCGTACTTGATGCATTAAAAGACGGACCTAAAGACTTTGATCTTATTCGCTTTTTAGGCAGTAAAAAAGTCTCAAAACTTGAACAATTCACCAAGCGTACGGTTATTGGAAAATATACACTCAATGCCCTGCGCACTTCGCCCGGCGGCGCCTTTGCCTATCTCATTACACTGGACGGGGCAAAGAAAATGCTCACCCTGCTCGACCGTTTCTTCGTGCCGATTGATACGCTAATGGGGCATAATTGGTGCAATAAATTGGACGCCTATATCATTCAACCAGGCCTCTCCGAACAAGACACCAGCCAAGAGCAATATATCGGCACAGAACGCTTTGAAAAAAGGCTTGATTTGCCTATGCCAATGCGCTTATTTTTCCCACTGACCCGCGCGGCGTACAAAGCCTACGAAGGGATCATGAAACAAATCTGGTACAAGACTAGAAAACGGTAATATTTATGCAAGCCTTTACAACACTCTCATCTATTGCTGCGCCTTTGCGCATGATTAATATCGACACCGATATCATCATCCCGAAACAATTCCTCAAAACGATCAAGCGATCAGGCCTCGGCAAAAGCGCTTTCTTTGATTTACGATATAACGATGATGGCAGTGAAAAAACTGACTTCGCGCTGAACCAACCTGAATATCGCGGCGCAAGCATCCTGATTACGGGTGATAATTTTGGCTGCGGCTCCAGCCGTGAACACGCGCCATGGGCCATTTTAGACATGGGCTTTCGCTGCGTCATCGCGCCAAGCTTTGCCGATATTTTCTACAATAACTGCTTTAAAAACGGTATTTTGCCAATCAAACTGCCAACCGAACAGGTCGATGCATTGATGGGCGAAGCCGAACAAAGCCCTGAAGGCATCGTTGAAATTGACCTTGATAAACAAACAATTACACGCGGCAACAAATTATCCTTCACGTTTGACATCGACCCATTCCGCAAAGAATGCTTGCTCAACGGTTTAGATGATATCGGCCTGACACTGGAAAAAAGCGCCGCCATTGAAACATTTGAAGACACTGACGCACAAAAACGCCCTTGGGTATCAGGACAATAAGACACAATAAAGGATCTAAGAACATGAGCAATACTTACAACATTATGATGCTGCCTGGTGATGGCATTGGCCCTGAAATCATGGCACAAGTTGAAAAACTCATCACATGGATCAATGATAATACCGACCTTACACTCAAGACCGAGCATGGCTTGATCGGCGGATGCTCAACCGATGCACATGGCGTGCCCCTGTCTGATGAAACACTCGAAGAATGCCGCGCCAGCGATATGATTATGCTGGGCGCTGTTGGCGGCCCGAAGTGGGACGGCGTTGAATACAACAAACGCCCAGAGGCAGGCTTGCTGCGCCTGCGCAAAGAACTTGACCTGTTTGCAAACCTGCGCCCTGCCCTTGTGTTTGATGCGCTCATCGATGCATCAACGCTAAAGCCTGAAATCGTACGCGGCCTTGATATCCTTATCGTGCGCGAGCTTACCGGCGGTGTTTACTTCGGCGAACCACGCGGCATCGAAGACCTCGGCAACGGCCAGCGCCGCGGTTACAACACGCAAACATATACCACAAACGAGATTGAGCGCCTGGCGCGCGTAGGATTTGACCTTGCCCGCAAGCGCGGCAACAAAGTCACATCATGTGAAAAAGCCAACGTCATGGAAAGCGGTAAGCTTTGGCGCGAAGACGTCACCGCGCTGCACACCGCCGAAGCCAGCGATGTCACGCTTGAACACATGTACGCCGATAACTGCGCGATGCAGCTTTTGCGCAATCCATCACAATTCGACGTCATTATCACAGATAACCTGTTTGGTGATATCCTCTCCGACGAGGCCGCAATGCTGACAGGCTCGCTCGGCATGCTGCCATCCGCATCACTTGGCGCAGACGGCATTCCCGGCGTTTACGAGCCCGTACACGGCTCCGCCCCTGATATTGCAGGCCAAGGCAAGGCAAACCCGCTTGCAACGCTTCTCAGCTTCGCTATGGGCCTCAGATATTCTTTAAACCAAGGTGATCTTGCCACTGCAATCGAACAAGCCGCGCAAAATGTCCTCAACAACGGCACGCGCACAGCTGACATCATCGCAGAGGGCTGCACACAAGTTTCAACAGATGAAATGGGTGACGCCCTAATCGACGACCTCGCCAACAATAGCGCCATTAAAAACGCGGCTTAACACGCTGCGCATTCGCTAGAAAAAACTTAGTTATAAAGCATAAAAAACAAGATGCAGGCTTCTTCCTGTGTTTCCTGAATTTTATAGACATCATAATTATGGCATATTGTGTTGCGAGCACCATAGTCAACAATAATCTTCCCCTGCCAGGCAAGGCCATCATCGGCCTTGCGATCAATCATATAGGCGACAAGTGGACTAACAATATATTGATCCCGAACTGGCGTACCACTGCGTATTGCCCCACGTGAAAAGCGGAAAGTATGAAATGCGGTCCCTAGTAACGTGGCGTTATCATAAAAAAACTCAATGCCGCCGCCAAAGGCTGAACGCGGGTGAGACCTCCCCCATGCAAAATCAGTCCCCGTAAAATCAACATCAACACCGTCAATCAACTCTGCTAATGCCAAATGCTTCCAGAACTGGACACTTTCCGACGAGAGGCTAGCAACAGCCGAAGTACTCCAACCAAGCCAGTCTGTGCCATCGCCACCATCTTCATTAATGACACCATTGCCATCTCCCCCCTGACATGTGGGGTTATCCATACATCCCGGAATTTCACTGCGCGCATTTGCAAGATCGCCGGGCAAACCACCGTATAGATTTTCAAAAGAGTTCACTGCCCTAAAATATTCATTCGCCTGAGATATAGTGCGAGAAACCTTGGCATTTTTAACAAGTTCTTGCCCCTGAAGAACTGCGGCAACTAACAATCCAATGATGAGGAGAGCCATCGCGAGCTCAACCAAAGAAAAACCTTCAGATCGACGGAGAGATAAACGATTCACATCTAGCTTTGCCATACCTAAAACCTAATTAACAAGTCGCAGGCTTTACTGGTCAAAGAAATATCATACTCCCCTGAATCCATACATTCATCACCGTAACCAAGCACTTTGCCTGAATCGGCTTTTGAATCGTCTAATTTACGGTCAATTGCCGTTGCCAGCAAAGGACTTACAATTGAGGTCGCTCTCGCACCGATTGATGTCTGCGAACGCGATAAACGGAAATAGTTCCCAACGCCCAGACGTAAATTATCCGTATCTTCATCGCCATCATCGTCAAAATCAGGGTTATTCATAACCGTAAAGCCACCACCAAATGGGCTTACTGGATGCGTCAAGCCAAACTCATTTGTTGTACCTGGCGTCACCTTCGTATCTACGACCATATTCGCTGCGGCAAGATGCTCCCAAAACCCGCGACCTTCATCAGAATCATCCTCAGCCTCAATATCACTGATGCCTTCGATAATACCATCACCATCCCCAGAATCCGTTCCTGAATATGTACACGTTGTCTGCGCGCAAATGGGGATTTTATTTTCAGGCGAATTCATATCACCTGGATATTCATCATAGATATCATGGAAACTGTTAACTGCAGACCGGTATTTACCAACCTTAGCCCCCAATGTTGTCACGCGGGAGTTATCAACCAATTCTTGCCCCTTCATAACACCACCGACCAACACGCCAATAATAATGAGCGACATTGCAAGCTCTACCAATGAAAAACCTGCATCAGGTTTGCTTTGAGTATGTAACATTTCTTATATCTCCCCTTGTGCGTTAACCGCGGCGTCCGCCAAATTTAAAGAACATAAAACACGAACGCGCAGCCTGAGATGTATCATAGTTCGAATCTATCGCAGGCGTTCCGCTAACACAATCAGATCCCCCACTCATCACCTGCCCTGTATAAGGCTGTCCGTCATCCATTTTGCGATCAATTGACGCTGCTGCCAAGGGACGAAGGTTAAAACTTGCATTAAACAACCTTAGAAAGTGACCGCTGCGGCCTAGGTTCAAATCATCTGGACGAAAGTCAGAATCATACCAAACATCAAAACCTCCCCCCATGTTACTTTTCGGATTGGTCACACCAAAGGACATATCTGAAACATCGTCCCCCTCAGCAGTAGCTTGAACATCACTAACAAGCTCAGTGAAAGCCAAATGCTTCCAAAACTGAAAAGATTCATCATCAGACTGCAGCGCCATATTCCACGCAGGATTACGTCCGGCACCTGACTCTATTTCACCATCACCATCCCCCGCATCACAAGAAGAATCGCATCCAATTACTGCATCAGAAATATCGCCAGGATATGCACCATAAAGCTCCTTGAATGTTGAAGCTGCGACTGTATAACTTTTAGCTTGGGCAATGGTTGTCGCCACACGCGCATTTTCAAGAACTTCGCCCCCCTTTAACACTGCTGCAATCAAAAAACCCACGACAGTAACAGAAATCGCAAGTTCTACTAAAGAAAAGCCTTTTTCTGATTTTCTATTAAACACTTTCATAAAACCCCTTTCACACGGCAGAAAAAAATCTGACCAACAACATATCACAAATTAAAAACCATCACAGCCCGAGCCTAACAAACAAAAAGCAATCGCCAGAACCAAAGCGGCTAGTATTATAACCTTCCTCAATAGATGCATACTCTGCTTCAGCCAAATCATACGTCGCCTGCGCGTTATCCAAGTCATTTTGAGCACTCGCAATAGCCGGCGCCGAACCAGAAGCAACAGCAGCGTCAAACGCGCTCTGCGCAGTATCTAAATCACTTTGAGCGCTTGTGTAATCCTCGTATGCCTCAACAGACCCACTATTAAAACACCCACTATCCTCTTCGCCCGCGGATGTTACTCTGCCCAAAAAGGGGTTGCCATCATCTATTTTACGATCTACGCCGCGCGCACTCAGCGCAAGTAAACCATCGCCACTTTCTAGTTCCGATTCAACAAAACTGTCCGCATAACGCAAATAATGTCCTGCACCATGAGAATCGCCTAAAAAAACATGGTCGGCGTCATAAAATATTTCCACACCACCACCAAAGCTTGAAGCGGGGTGAGAATATCCCCATCCAACAGCGTCTGGACGGCCCGCTGCCTGCGGCATAATCTGTGACAGAGCCAAGTGACGCCAAGCATAAAGCGTCTCATCGTCCTCGCTTACTCCTTCATTCCATTCCACATTAAGCGCATCACCAGTACCGATTGCTCCGTTTCCATCACCATTCCCACACGAAAACGTCGCATCACAATTGTCAATAAGGCTCATAGCTCGGTTCAAATCTCCCGGCATTGCGTGGTATGTGTCACGAAAAGCGTTCACTGATTTTTTTATCGTATCAATTTGCGTGACAGTGGAAGCAATCCGCGAGCTATCAAGGACGCCAACACCACCAATAACAAGTCCCAGCAATATACCTACCGCAGATACAGATATAGCCAACTCCACCAGAGAAAACCCAGCAGATTTGCAATACACCATACGCTTTAAACAAAAATGTGTACTCACCTTATCACCCTACTCAAGCCGAATATGCATCCAACAATTCTCATTTTCCAAATCACTTGCCCAATAGCCACTAAAAGTCGTCACACCACCGACAACAGTTTGCTCAACACAACGAGCCCCACTTCCACTGGCATAAACTTTTCCTGAGGTGGGACTACCATCATCCATCTTACGGTCAATTCCTCTTGCGACAACACCGTAGACACCGTCCCCCATCGTCAGGTTTGACGATGAAATCACACCCGCATAGCGCAGAAAATGCCCGCCATTATATGTGGTCGCATGCATATTTAATGAACTGTTATAATAAATCTCAAAACCGCCTCCCGCACTTGCAGAGGGCAAAGCAGAACCAAATTCAGCATCAACGCCACTGGGCAGCCCAGTACCATAACCAGACAAGAATAAATGCCGCCAAGCTTCAACTGTTTCATCACGGCTTGTAAGCGGACTTCCAACCGAAAGCGAGAAACTTCCTGCCGTACCAATCGCACCATTACCATCGCCATCTTCACATCCATTCGCCGCAGTGCAATCCTCAATATACATCTCTGCACGATCATAATCACCTGGCCACGCCTTGTATGCCGTACGGAAACCATCAACACCAGCCTGGTAGCTTTCAATTTGCAACACTGTCGAGGCAATCTTGGCGTTTTCAATCATCTCACCGCCCTTTGCCACTAATGCCAAAATCAATCCGATAACAGTAATCGATATCGCCAATTCAACCAGCGAAAAACCTGCATTTTTATTCTTCAAAATAACCTCTCAAGCACACACATTTTTATATTTTAAATGTACATACAGTATACAAAAAGATATCTAAAAAATCATTAAGATATCAGCGAATAAAAAACCACCTGCCATAAAAACAGCAGGTGGCCATTTGTCTTTAGCTAACAATGCTATGCATTGCGCTTTATGAATCCATCACAAAGTAAACCAAGCAGTTACGCTGATCTGTTTGCTCATCATATTCATCGTCGCTCTTACAACCATCATCACCTGTCTTCGCACCGTTAACAAAAACGATACCGTTTGAAGGCTGACCATCATCAAGCTTGCGGTCCATGTTCGCTGCTTGGTTAGGTGTCGCAGGCTCAAGACCCGTAGAACCCATTGTACCAGCGCCCATACCAGTGTTTGTCAAACGCAAAACCAGACCAGAGCTTGCAGGACCAACGTCAGAAAAATCTGTGTCGTAGTACATTTCAAAACCACCGCGCAAAGTCGATGATGGGTGCGTTACGCCCCAAGTCAACTCTGTTGGGTCAGAATCTGTATCAACACCAGTAATCAAACCAGCCAGACCAAGGTGCTTCCAAGCCATATCAGACTCTGAAGAACCGTTTGATAGCGTATTCCAGTCAGGGCTCAAGCTCTCAGTAGAGACTGTACCGCCACCACCATCGTCTGCATCTGTAGACATTGAGATAAAGCCATCAGCATTACCATCACCACAGTTGTTATCAGCAGCCACACACGCAGGAACACGTGATGTCGCATTACTCATATCACCTGGCATCATGCCATATGTATCCAAAAAGGCATTAACCGAAGCTTGGTACGCCTTCACCTGAGCAAGCGTTGACGTCACTTTCGCGTTATCAACCAATTGTTGCCCTTTCAAAACACCACCGATCAACAGACCGATAATGATCATAACAATCGCAAGTTCTACAAGCGTAAAACCACGGTTGTCTTTCAAATATGTCTTCATTTTTTTCTCCTCTTAAGAATAGCTAAGACATTAACAAAAAACCGAAACCGACATTCTCTCCTAATAACCGACTTCAATTGCCGTCACCTGATGCACACAGCGCCAAATGACAGCGATAAGACTGTACCACAAAATTGCATAAACAAGACAGCCCCTATCTTCCAGAATGGGGGGCAAAACACTAACAAAAGGTTAAAAAGACAACCTTTCGTATATCATATACAAAAAATGATAAGTCAGTTCAAAAAAATGAGGAGTGAAAAATTATTATCGAAAATGCGATGGAGGGTAACCAGTAATGTCTTTAAACACGCGATTAAATGACGCCAACGAATTAAACCCCACTTCTTGCGCAACAATCTTTGCTGGAACGTCCGTTTGCTGTAACATCCGTTTTGCATCTTCCACACGCTGAAAATTCAAAAGCTGCGGAAACGATTTCCCAAAATGTGAACTAATAACTTTTGAAATCATCGCCTCAGACACATCGCATTCTTTCGCCATATCACTGCGGCTATAGGCAGGCTCATGATAGACCTTCTGCACAAACACAAGATCCTCAATCTTTTCTGCAAGAGCCACCTCCAGTACAGAAAGCTGTGGCTTCTTCATCGCAGCAGCTGCGGCAATATGCACAGCTTGAGGATAAATACGAAACAAACTTGTCCCAGCCAAATAAACCAGCGCCAGCGCATAAACCAGCACCGTCAAATCCCAACCGTTTTCAAATCCCTCAACGCCAGTATTGATTAACATCGTTGTAATCGATGCCGTATTAATCGCGATTAAAGATAAAATCAGCCAATAGCGCTCCTTATGATTACGCTCCTGCGTCAGTCCCGAAATAATCTCACGGTTAAACCAGACTGATAACAGGCTAATGATCGACGCAATAACGCCAAAGAACCACATCCAACTTTCAAAATCGAAACACGGCTGGTCACTACAAAACTGCACATGCTTTTCTGAAAAGTATGCCGCGCCATAGGCTAACGGCACCACAAGCAAAACCCAAAATTGTTTAAAAGAAGGAACTTTATAAATTTGCGCGACCTGCACAATCAACAAACAACATAACGGAGCCTGAATCGTCCACAACACCCACTTAACCACCGCATAAGGCGCAATAAAATCTGCAAAACGATATTCAAAAAAGCAAAAAACAAAAAAGGCGCTCATGTTCAAAAAATACGCCAGCGGCAAGCCGCCACGTGACATACGCCCCGAACGAAAGAGTAAGTAAATCGAAATATAAATACTCTGCCCAATACCAAGCAGCGCTACAATTTCAAATAACGAGAACTGAATTTGATCTGCTGAAACATCTAAAAAACCCATAAAGAATCACTTTCTTAGGCTAGTCCTGACATAAAGGATTCGTTTGCGCTTGATCCGGCGTTAAGATCTGTTCACAAATATAGCCGCGCGTAAAATTAACCTCACTGGGATGTATTTTATCACCGACTGAAGATAAAATCCCCATCATTAAAGATAGCGCCGTTTCTTTATCCCCTTTTGCATTCAAAATAAAAACAGGCATTTGACGTGTCCAATGCGGCAAATCTTTTTCGTAGCCTAAACGCGCAAGATCTAAAGCCATTTTATAGGCATAATCCAAATCTTTAACCTTAAAGCGCGCCAGATACACCGCGTGAGCAAGCCAGCGCCACTTCGTCCCTTCCGCGGAATTTCCTTCCTGATATAAGTAATCAACCAAAGGGCGCAGCTTATCACCGACATCATCACCATTCACCGCGCCAAAATAATATGAAGCAATATAAGGAATATAATCAGAGCGCGGATCCAAATCCCGCATCAGGAAAAACCACTGAGCCAATCTTTCAAAATTATAATCCTTAAGCGGCGTAACGCGTCCCCCCATATCACCTAAGTTTTGCAGCATGACCGACAAAGACCGATAAGCGAATTGCTGATCACCCAAGGCAGAAACTGAAACCGTCATGGGGCTAGGTACCGGAGGAACATTAAGCCACTGGGCCTGACGCTCCCGCGTTACAGACCAGACAGCACAATTCACAAGCAGCGTCACCAAGAAGAAAAACCACAGTTTACGCTCAAGCATTTGCATCAGAACTGCCTTCTAACCAAATCAATTGATGCCGCAAGGAACACAAAAACAGAGAAAATAACGCCTTGCGCTATCACAATCCCAAAATCCATTGGGTCTGTCACACCATAAACAAGCCAAGACGATTGCGCCATCAAATCAAGGCGAGGTATCACCAAAGATATGCCATTCATCAATGCCGAAATAAAGTCTGCTCCGGGCAAGCTAATTCCCGCATCGATAACGCCCAAGACCTGGCCAATCAACCGCGCCAAAGCATAAAAGGCTAAACATCCCAAAGCCGCCGTTGCCGCGCTTGAAAGGTACATCGCAAAGAACAGTGCAACGCTAACCATAATCACGTTTTCAGCCAAAACACTCATCACCCACAACACGTGCCCTGCCCCAAATAAATGAGGCGCCATCGCATACAAGCCCCCTGCCTGCGTCAAAGTCATCACAACAGCAAGAACAATAAAGGCCACGACATAAGACGCAACAAATTGCACACGAGAAATCGGGCGCGACAATAAAAATTCAACGTCTTTATTATCAAACGACCTGCGAATATAGAATACAACAAACAAGACAAGGCCAAGCACAACAGAAAAACGCAATCCCGCCGCCGTAAAGACGATCGAGAAATAGTCCTGCTCAATCACAGCCACGCCGCCAAGGAACACAGATAAACTGCATGACAAAACAACAGCCAAGAACAAGGCAATAATCATCTTATCACGAACAGCCGCCGTCAACGTATGTAAAACAAGAGGAAAAGAAGGCATTTTTAAATCATCCTATGGCGTTTTTAAAGTTGCCTAAACAACAGTGATTACATCTTAAATGGACGTCTATCATCCGAAAACTTACGGTACAAATCACGGTCCGCATCATGAATACTGTCTGATGGTTTATCCAAGATCGTCGCACGAAGGAAAATAACCAACTCAGTCTTTTCAATGCGGTCAAAGTGACCACGGAACAAATTACCAACCAAAGGCATATCAGCAAGTACTGGCACACCATCCTCAGTCGCAGTTGTCGAATCCTTCATCAAGCCACCAATAATGACGGCCTCACCAGAATCCACATTCAAGACCGTATCAACTTCTTGAATGCTCACCTGCGGTATGAATGTTTCCGCATCAACAAATGGGTTTTGAATAAGGTCATTACCAATGTCGGTTACAGATGGACGCACCGCAAGCGAAACCGAACGCTCATCCAGATTGATCGATGGCATCACATTAATAATAACGCCTTCAGGAACGGTGCGCGTTTCATAAGTAAAAGTACGCGTTTCATCCCCTGTATCGGCATCTTCTTCCGTTTGCGTGTCCGTAACGATAAAGAACACACGGTTACGCGCCACGTTTAGAACCGCTGACTGGTTATTCAACACAACCAAACGCGGGCTAGCCAAAGCCTTTGTCGTCCCGTATTCCGCAATCGCGCGGATCAAGGCTTCAAAATCATCACCATCATACAGCGCATACAATGCAGATGCCGGTGTTTGTCCACCCTGCTCTGCCCCTGTAGGGTTCGCATCAAATGTACCGTCGTCTAAAATTTGCGTAAAGCCTGTGTCAGTTACATAGCTTAGAAGGTCCAGATCACCGATCCCCGTTTGAACAAGATTCCAATCAATACCCGCAGAAAATTCATCATTAAGTGCGACTTCCATGACCTTCGCCTCAATCAAAACCTGCGCCGTAATCGCGCGCTTCAAATCTGTTAAGAACGCCGATACTTCTTTGTGTGTCGATTGAGTAGCATAAATGCTGATAAGGCCTGCCTGACGGTTAATAACAAATGACGCTTCGCCGTCTTCTTCATCGCCGCCGCCAGCATTACCACTTTCACCAGCGCCAATTGCGCCAATCGAAACAACTGCGTCTGCCGCGCCGCTGCCAGAAGGCTCTAGCACTGAAACAGAAGGATCATCCGCAGTAATCAACGCAACCTTTGATTCGTTCATCAACAAATTCGTCAAGTTATCTTCTAAGTCAGTCCAAAAATCCGTAGAACTTTCAAAACTGCTGGAAAATGACGAGCCTGTATCCGCGCCTTCACCCGACACAACAGAAACGCTTGTATCAATTGTGCTTGAGTTCTCGCGGATAAAGCTCAGGTAGTCCAGTTTATAAATTTTATTATAAGGCGTGTCGCGCTCTACGCGTAAAACGCCATCATCAAGCGTATATCGCAAACCTGCCAGGTCACAAATACGCTCCACAACCTGGTTCAAAGGACGATTACGCGCAGTAAAGATCATAGAACCGCGGATAGACGGATCAAGTTCCAAATCATACTCGGCCTGCTGCGCAAGCTGGTAGAAAACATCGCGAAGCGGAACCGAGCGGTTCACAGAAACAGACACTAAAGGAAAAGTACGGCGCGCAGTATAGCTATGTGCAACATACGGCTGAAGCTCAGGAATAGCGCTACCTCGGCTTTCCGAATGAGCATCATCTTCAGGAATATCGCGCGGAGCAAGCGCATCACGGTAATCTTGTTTGGTTAATCCGCCAGATCTGTCCGTCTTGAGCGTATTTTCAAAAGAGTCACATGCACCTAAAGACATGACAACGCCACATCCTAACAAAGCAAAACGAACAAACCGTGGTAAAAATACAAAATTCATAAAAAGCCTTAATCCATAAAATGCCGCAGAAACACAACAAACAAGAAGCCAAGCGAACGCTTTAGCTCAACCGAATTAGACCATAGTTAAAAAGGCGCTCGCAACCGCCAGTACCGTCCTTTAATCAGACTATACACAAAAAAATAAGGAAAGCGGGATCACTCATGCAGGCGCAAAGAATCTGTATCTATATACCCTAAGACAGCATTTTCTGCCGTTTCTTCCTGCTGGTTTTGTCCGCGCATATCGCCGCCCATCTGAAAGTTTCGATCAACCGCTTCTTTAGATGGCGGCGAAATTGTTTGTAATTTCACGCGCATTTCTGTCGGGCGATCGGCATTATTCACAACAACATCTTCTGAAATAATGCCAGTGCGGTAAAGCTCGATCAAAGATTGATCAAATGTCCGCATACCCATCATCGCGTTCTTTTCCATGACTTCAAAAATCTTAGAAACCTCACCTTTTAAAATGAGATCACGCACCAAACCCTGGTTCAGCATGATCTCAAGGACAGGCACCATGCCGCCGCGCTCGGACTTCAAAAGACGCTGTGATAAAACACCTTTCAGGTTTGCCGCTAGGCTCATCCGCACCTGCTGTGCTTGCTCATCCGGGAAGAAGTTAATAACACGCTCAATAGCCTGATACGCGTTGTTAGCATGTACAGTCGCCAAACATAAATGTCCCGTTTCCGAACACGCAAGCGCCTGCTCCATCACTTCACGGTCACGTATCTCCCCCACAAGAATCACATCGGGGCGTTGCCTAAGTGCATTTTTCAACGCCTCTTTATAAGAATGTGTATCGACACCGATTTCACGCTGCGTCACAAGGCTCTTTTGATGATCATGGTAATACTCAATCGGATCTTCGATTGTAATAATATGACCGCTTTCCATACGATTACGATGATCAATCATCGAGGCCAAACTTGTCGTTTTACCAGACCCAGTCATACCGACGACTAAAACCAGACCACGGCGTTCCATCGCAAGATCCCCATAAATAGGCGGCAATTTCAAACCTTCAAAGCGTGGGATTTTAGTAATAATGCGGCGAATAACCATCGCAGGCGAGTGTTTCTGACGAAGCACATTTAAACGAAATCGCCCATGCTCCCCCAGATCCAAAGCACTATTAAGTTCAAGATTTTCTTCAAACTCTCGCATTTGCTGTTCGGTTAAAACTGCGCCTAGCAATGTTTGAATATTCATAGGTGTCAAAACATCGTCACCGATAGGCACCAAGTCTTGATCGACGCGCATCATAGGCCTTGACCCAACTGTTAAATACAGGTCACTGGCCGCAACGCGCCCCATCTCCAGCAAATAATTGAAAATGACATCTCTACTCAAAACGAATAACTACCTTGATCTCCGCTACCGCCCATCATACCGCCCTGATCTTCACCCGCAGGCATCTCAGAATCACCTTCATCAGACGCATGCCCGTGGCCAAGTGTAATATCTTCACCACTTTCAGAAACAGCCGCCAATGTTGACATCGCTTCTTCCTCAGACACAATGCCTGCTTCGACAAGGTCGCGCACAGAATCTTCCATGGTCACCATCCCGTAACGCAAACCTGTTTGCATCATTGAATAAAGCTGAGGAATTTTATTTTCACGAATAAGGTTGCGCACCGCATTCGTACCAACCAGAATTTCATGCGCAGCAACGCGCCCGCCATTCGCACGGCGCATCAATGACTGCGACACAACCCCTTGCAAAGACCCAGACAACATCGCGCGGATCATTTCCTTATCACTGGATGGGAACACATCAATAATACGGTCAATCGTTTTCGGTGCCGAGTTCGAGTGCAATGTTCCAAAAACCAAGTGCCCTGTCTCTGCCGCGGTCAAGGCAAGTGAAATCGTTTCATAATCCCGCATCTCACCGACAAGAATAACATCCGGATCTTCACGCAGAGCCGCCTTCAATGCGGCATTAAATGACTTTGTATCCTTACCAACCTCACGGTGGTTAATCAGGCTTTTACTGGATTTATGAAAGAATTCAACTGGGTCCTCAACGGTCAAAATATGGCGCGCCATCGTGGTATTAATGTGGTTAATCATCGCCGCCAAGGTTGTGGATTTACCACTACCCGTTGGGCCAGTAATCAACACAAGGCCTTTTTCAAGCTCTGCAAAATAACGAAAGACAGGTGGCAAATCCAAATCATCCATCGATGGAATTTTAGACGGAATAGTACGAAAAACCGCACATGTACCTAAACGGGACATAAAACCGTTCACACGAAAACGTGCCTTTTCCCCCATCGCAATCGCAAAGTCGATATCGGCATTTTCTTCAAACTCTGCACGCTGATCTTCTGACATAACAGAGTAAAGCATCGTGCGCACATCATCACTTGTCAAAGGGTCTGCCTTCACCTTTTTCATCAAGCCACTCGTCCGGATAATCGGCGGATTTCCTGCCGCCAGATGCAAATCGGACGCATCGTTTTGCAAGGTAAAAGCTAATAACTGGGTAAGATCCACGAACAATCCCCTTTAAAGGTAAGCACACATCGTCAGAATGACACAATAAGGTAAAGAAAACCTCAACACCATATTACATGAAAACAGTTAAAAATGAACCATCAAATAACCAAAGAATATAGAGAGATAAAATCAAAGCAGGTCCAAAAGGAAAAAGCTGACTGCCTGTAATGCGTTGCCATACGCCGCCTAAAACAATGCCTGACAGACCTGACAAAATACAAAATGCTGGCAACGCTGCGCCGCCTAACCACAAACCAGCAACCGCAAAAAATTTAACATCCCCCATGCCAAGCGCATCTTTCTTCAATACAAAAGAAACACTCACCCCCATCAACAACGCAAAGCCTGCATATAATATCGCAGACAATGCGCGTAACAACGCCTCCATCGCGGCCACACCCCCAAAGAACACATCACATCCAATGACTAACGCGCCCAATCCCCCCACAATCGCGACCAAAAGATTGGGTAAAATCATGCGCTTAAAATCAACAACACACAGCGCAATAAGAAACGGCACACTGACCATCATTAATAAACTCGTAATGCTCAGGCCATGTACAAAAAACAGCGCAAGGCACGCACACAAACATAGGACCTCAATCAACGGGTACATAACGCCGATCTTTGCCTGACAATAGCGGCAACGCCCGCGCAAAAACAGCCAAGAAAAAACTGGAAATAAGTCCAAAAATGAAAGCGTATGATGACATGACGGACATGCCGAGCGATAAGTCGGAACAGCCTGTTCTTTCGCATGATCCTTTGCCGAAGGCATAATCCAAGAAAGGTCATTAAGCTCGCGATATGTCACCGCCGTAGCAAAACTTCCCAAGCACAACCCCAGCATCACAACCAAGGCGCAATCAAGGTAAAACGGCAAATCCATAGAAAAAACTTATCGTAATTGTGCCAAACGGTCGAAAATCTGATCACGGCTCAAACTGCGGCCACCAGAATAAATCGTATCGATTTCTAAGGCTTGCTCATAATATTCAATCGCCTCTTTTTGCAACCCTGCACGATCAGCAACAATCGCCATATTCAAAAAGTGCAGTGCATTTTCAGGCTCGCGGCTGGCAATCAAAGCATAGCTTTTAAGGGCAGGCTTATAACGACCTAACTTCGCCTGAACAAACGCAATCTGCCCGACAAGCGCAGGATTAAATTCATTACTTTTACCATCCAGTGCCTTCAAACGCTGCAGCGCCACAGCCGGATAACGATTACCAATCAAACCAAGCATATTAATGTGCGCATCAATATTATCTGGCTCAAGCGAAAGTAAATCTTCATACGTTGCAATCGCTTCATCATCGCGGCCACTCTTTTGCAACGCCGCCGCATACCCAATCAAAACCGCTGGATCCTTTGGCGTTTCCTCTAGCAAACCCTCGTAAATGCGAATGCTTGCTTCAAAACGGCCCAAATCCATCGCGCGTTTTGCTGCTTCTAAGCGCGCTGAAGCGGAATCCGCCTTAGCCGTTTTATCAACAACGACAAAACGTGATGCTTTATCTTTTTCAGGGTCCAGCATCCGAAGCTCATAATCCTCGTCCTCTTCCCCTTCCAAAGGCGGCGCCAAATCCTCGGCGTCAAAATAATCATTCACCTCAAAAGATGTCATATCAACATCTTGCAATGTACTTTGAACTTCTTGCTTCTGCGAGGCGGCTTCCTGCGTTTTATTCTGCTGCGCCGACTGCGCCATCACAGGGGCGCTCATACAAATCGCGCTCAACAATAAGCTTAAAAATTTCATGTTCTTATTCATCTTCTCTCCAGACTACGCCTCGCGCTTATCTTGAATAAACTGTAAAAACGCACGCTCTAATACATCAACACCTGTTTGCGTCTTCAACGCAGACGGCGTCCCTAAAAATTCAATAGCCCCTTCATGGATAACCGCAATGCGCCCGCAAATCTCATCCAGATCGGCCAAAATATGCGAACAAATCAAAATTGTTTGATCTTTATCTTTGATCTCAAGCAACATGTCTTTCACAAGCGTACGCGCCAAAGGGTCAAGGCCGCTCATAGGCTCATCCAGAACAATGAACTTACACCGCGTCAGGACTGTACCAATCAACCCAAGCTTCTGACGCATCCCTTTAGAATAGGTCTGAACGCGGCGTTTAAGCGCCGCACGATCCAATGCCAACTTATCTGCTGCCTTATAGACTTCTTCTTCATTAAATGGCTGCTTGTATAAGCTCAAAGAAAACTTAACAAACTCCATACCACTTAAAAACCATGGTGGATCAAACCGCTCTGGCAGGTAAACCACATTACGGCGCGCTGAAACCTGCATATTATCCGATCCGAAAATACGAACATCACCCGAGCGCGCAGAGTGCAGACCAAGAATCGTTTTGATCAGCGTTGTCTTACCTGCGCCATTCAATCCAACCAAACCAAACATTTCACCGGATTCGATCGAAAAATCGGCACCAAAAACGACGTCCGTTTTTTCGTACGCAATCGTCACATCAGATACTGAAAGCACTGGGTTACTCATTTTTCTTCCTAATACAGGCCATACGGGCAGATTACCCTGGCAAGAACATTCGACTATCGATATGGAAACGCTGCATTGGCTGCAATCTTAATGGAATAATTTTGTTGGTATACTCATCAAACCACCGCATTTCCACATACGACTCGTAAACTTTAAAGCCAACAACCTCACGTGGCAATGCCTCAGGGGTTATCTTTTGTCCATTCATCCACACAACCCATTGATCAGCGCTTGTGTACAAAATGCCTTGCAAGTGAATATAGCGCTTTTCTTCAGGCGGCTTAACCTTTTCACTGCGTTGTTCTCTTTCCTCTTGATCAGTTTTTAGCGCTTCTTGCATCGCTTCTCTTTCACGCTCAGCGCGAAGCTCTGCAATATATGCCTCATAAACATCACCTTGGAAATTACGGATATCAAAAATTTCTTTACGCTGCCATGGCTTCAAGAACAACGATTGAAAGGCATTGAAATCTTCCTCTGTAACGACAACAGGCCCCTCACCTGGCTCAGGCAAATCGTCAACAGAAATCTCAGGCACGCTTTCTTCTTCTGCTGCGTCCCCCTCATTGTCTGCAAACTTACGATCAGCCGATTGTGGAATTTGTTTAACATTTAAAACAGGCATATTCGCAGAATGCTCTTCAACGGCAGTTCCTACGCGCTCTCTTAATTCACCGAAGAACCCTTGCGCCATCACAGGTGAAGACAGCGCAACCAACGACAGCGCACACAAGCAACGAAGATAAGAAAACTTATAGCTCATTATCTCCTCCCTTGCGTAGATGCATCACCTTGAGCATTCGTCGCCTTCATGAGATACCAATCATAATTTAACGATGCAGTGACAATATCGGGAAACTTACCGCGTATAATTTCGCGCAACATATCTGCGCTATAATCAGCAGTACGCCTAATAGATACATCTTTTAACTTCAAATAACCTGGCAATTCCTTTTGCAAACGATCCAGATAACGGTAAATATCGACATCGTCAAACGCCTTTATATCAATAACAATCTCACGCTTGACCATGACCCAGTCGACACGATCCATGCCCGATAATTTCATCTCCCTTGGCGCAGAAACTTTCACAAGTGCGTCAACACCAGTCTGCTGAGAGATTAAATCTAATGCCTCCAATTGCACAGGCATGGACACGTCACCAAAGAATTTCTTCTCGGTCAACTTATTAAAAATTTCTTGCTGTCCACCTAACGCATCAAAGTCATTTTTAATCGCATTCAAATCTTTCTGATAGCGAGAAGACTGACGCTTAACCTTGCTAAGCTCTTTTGTAGCCTTCTCCATCTGAGGCGCAAAAAGCACCTGAGAAAAGACATACAACCCAACATTGGCGCCCAGTAGTATTCCCAAAATAATTGTACGTTTTATGCCAATTAAATCTAAAATCATTTCTGAACCTTTCCTTTAATGGAAATTTCAGCAACCTTATCTTGTTGTACTTTGCGATCCCCCTGATCACCGCCGACATCGGCAATATACTTATATTCATCAAGGAACTTGGTAACCTCAACCTCATGGCCAGGCAATACTTTGCGTAAACGGGTTCTAAAGTCACGCAGCTCCTTATTTCCAAAATCCACGACAACATTTGCAGGAAAGACCATTACAATTTCGGCGCCAAACGCATCTTCATCGCGTTGACGCGATGGCACAATACGTTTCGTAAGGCGGTTTGCCCCTGTTGTCGCTTCAGGCAGGACCGGCTCGACAACGCTTAAAGAAAAACGACTTAAAACGCGCCCCTCCTCCATCACACCAGCAATGGACTGCAAAAAGGGTAATAAATCAACTTCGTTACTGTTAACCTGATTAAATCCCTCTGCAGTCGCCTGTATCAAAGGCAAGTCCACCCCTAAGTCCGACATACGCGACGTTTCTGCATTATATTGCCGCTCTAATCGTGCAAGCTTATCCTTTTGCGTACTCAGTTCAGATCCTGCGCTCAGCATCGACATAAAGCTACCAACAGAACTCGACAACACAAAAAGAAGACCAAGACTAAGTACAGCCATACCTGCCACCGCGCCCAGTCTCGCCTGCATTGCCGGTTCAAGCTGACGCACAGGCATGCCAGCCTTCAGCGTAATTTTCTTCATAATCCACGCCATGTGCAATGGATCTGCGTAACGCTCGTCATCGCCGTCGCTGACCTTAAGCCCTAGTAACTTCCCGGCTTGCTGCGCTGTTGCGCTATAGAACGAATATTTTGCTTCAACGACTTGGCGAACAGATTCAGTCGCCTCCTCAGGGCCAATCAAGATAACATCAAGACCATCTTTAGGCTGGAAGCCCAAGCGGCTTAAATAGCTCATCGTGGATTGAAATTCTTGAACAACCTCAGAGGCCCAAACAGTCAAATCCCCGTCATCCGAAATTTGTGTCATACGCGTTAGGGCAATATCACCGTCTTTAACAACAATTTGACGTAAATTACCGTTACGGTGCTGTCCAATGAGGAGCTTCCATTTAGCCTCGCCCGCATCTTTCGGAACCAGCTTTTTCGCAAGGCTATCAACCAGCCCTACTGTTTCCAGTGGCAAAAGCCCCACGCCATGAATCCCCACCGTCGAGCGCGACAACGACGCAATCACTGACGATAATTGATCAGTACTCGCAATCGCCGCAAAGAGATAAACATCCGAGGCCATCTTACTGTCTTCTCGCTGAATCTTCTCATTCAACGCAATAGACGTTCTGACAGAATAACTTGGGAAGACCATGGCAAGCTTGCGGTCGACCATAGATTTTTTATCTAATGACCCAACGCCCGCCGTAAACACGCGCTCTTTACGGTAATATTGCTCGACCATGTCATTGATAACAATAACCGGTGCGCCGCCGCACTTGCCTTGCAAAATCTGAATGACCTGACCGACAAAACCGTCAGCATTCCATGGAACAGACTCTATAAATTCGGTGCCTTTACCGCGAGACCGGTAAACATACAGGCCGTCATCCATCATAGAAAGAACTGTACGACCAAAAGGGAGCATAAAATAACCTTGATAAAGTAAACTGTTAGAAATTCATATTTTGGAAGCTCGAATAAATAGGCCCAAAAACAGAAACCGCAATCCACAGTATCAAACCACCCATGACGGCTGTCAAGGCAGGCTGAATTAATCCAATCAAACCTTCAACAGCTTCATCCACATCTTTGCTGTAAAATTCGGAAACTTTATCCAAAACAGGCGTCAAATTACCCGAACCTTCACCAACGCGGATCATTCGCACAACCAAACTTGGGAAATGACCGCTCATTTCGAATGATTCGGATAAAGAACTACCCGCCTGCACGTTTGCCTCAACCATATCCAAACCGCTTAACAAAACCTTGTTTGTTACTGTCTGGCGCGCCGATTTAAGGGCTGAAATAATATCAATACCACTGGCATATAATGCACCAAATGTTTGCGTATAACGCGCGATAGACGCTTTTCTAATCAACGCTCCCGCAAGCGGTAAGTTCAACATTACCCAATCTGAAAAATACGCAAACGCCGATGACAAATTTTTCAATGTTTTAACTACAACAATAAAACCAACCGGAGCCAGCAACAAGTATAGCCCATATTGTTGGAAGAAGTCTGAAGTTGCCATTAAGGCCTTTGTATAAAACGGCAATTCTTGATCCAAATTCGCAATAAACCCTACGATTTGCGGAACAACATAACCCAGCATAATCACCATCATCAAGACAACTGCCGCGCCCGCAATTTTGGGCTGCGCCGTAGCTTTGCGGATTTTCGCCTGCATGACATCCGTCCAATCAAGATAAATAACCAACTGCTTGTAAACAGATGTCAAATCACCCGTTTCTTCACCTGCCGCGATCAACGAAATATGCAGATTCGCAAACACGCTTGGGTGACGGCTCATCGCTTCAGAGAAAGAAACACCGTCACGCACATCACGATAGACCTCGGACACAACATCACGCAAAGTCGGGTTTTCAGAAGAATCGCGCACATCTTCAAGCGCATCTAGCAAGGCAACCCCTGCCCCTTGCAATTGCTCAAGTTGAACGAAAAACTGAATCAAATCACGCAGCGTTACCTTTTGCGTGCCAATGGAAAAGCCTTTTTTCGTGCCACCAACCTCAGAGCAACTCACAAGCTCAAGCCCTGATTCCGCAAGCTGATTATACAGATCGCCCTCACCCGAAGCAGAGATCATTCCGCGAACTGGGTGTCCTGTTGCATTAATAGCTTTGTACTTATAGCGTTTCATTATATTCAATCCCCTTCAACAATACGTTATTCACCTTTGGTCAAATCAACAACCTTCGATACGGCTGCAATATCCGTTAAACCATCTTTAATTTTCAAAAGCGCGTCATCTGCCATGCTTTTAAACCCTTTTTCATCGGCCATTTTACGCAAATCATACATCGGCGCACTTCGCGCGACCAAATCATTAAGCTCATTATCAAACGTCAAAATCTCGACCAAGGCCACACGCCCCTTATAGCCATGCGCACACTTAGGGCACCCTTCAGGGTTTGCCGAGAACATCTCAGGAAGCGCATCACCTTCCTCAAAGCCCAACAACGCACGCTCTTCATCATTAGGTGTCCATGGTTGTTTACAATCCGAACATAAGCGGCGTGCCAAGCGCTGCGCAAAGACCGCAACAATCGCACCAGCAAGCATCCCCGGCTTCAACCCCAAATCAAGCAAACGCGGCAACGCACCAAATGAATCGTTCGTGTGCAACGATGTATAAACCTGGTGACCAGTCATCGCCGCTTTCAGCGCCATTTCAGCCGTGGTTTTATCACGAATCTCACCAATGAAAATAATATCAGGGTCTTGTCGCAAAAGCGCCTTAATCCCGTCAGCAAACTCCAAAACGCCTTCACGAACATGCGTTTGACGGATCATGGGCAACGAGTATTCAACGGGATCTTCCAATGTTTGAATATTCACCTCGACGTCGTTAATCTCATTCAACATCGAATAAAGTGACGTCGTCTTACCACTACCCGTTGGTCCTGTAACAATAATAATCCCCTCAGGCTTGGCTTGCACTTTACGGATCTTCTCACGGTTTTCCTCACTAAAGCCCAAGGCCTCCATCGGCATAATACTGGCGCTCTTATCCAAGACACGAAGAACAATATTTTCACCATGAACTGTTGGCAAGGATGACACACGAAAATCCGCTTCGCGCCCTGCAACCTCAAGGTTAAAGCGACCATCTTGCGGACTGATTTTATCAGCGATATCCATTTGCGACATAATTTTCAGGCGCTGTGCAATACCATTCCAGTGCTGTTTATGAAGTGTCTGTGATGTAAACAACACACCATCCAAACGATAGCGCAAACGCACAAAGTTCTCTTCAGGCTCAAAGTGCAAGTCAGACACGCCCATCTTCACCGCATCAAACACCAAGGCGTTCACAAGGCGTACAATCGGGTGCGAGAACATATCTTTCTCGTCCAAAGTCGTCAGATCTTCAACGACTTCACCCTCTTCCAGTTCACTCAGAATTTGTTTAATCGAACTTGCATAACCATACGCTGTATCAATGGATTCGGAAATCTCTGCTGGCGAGGTCAACAAAGGCCGCAATCGCGCACCGCGCGGCAAGTGACGGCGAATAGTATCAAGCGCCACAACATCTTGCGGGTCTGACATCGCAAAGAAATATTCATTATCACGCTGGTAGACAGGCAGCGCACTCAACTTGCGGGCAACATTCTTATCAAACATCTTCAGCAAGCCTGAATCATAAGAAACATTTTTAGAATCAAAAACGCCGACACCCGCATCTTCCGCAAGTACGTCCAAAAGAACACTCTGATCAATAAAACCAAGCTCCACCAAAATAGACCCAAGCATCTCACCTGTAATCTTTTTGTGCTGCAAGGCAACGTTCAGCTGGTCTTTTGTAATGACACCACGCTCAACCAGCTCATCACCAATACGGCGGCGGCGTTCTTCACTCTCGTCCTGAGAAAAACTGCCTCCTCCAATATCGACAGAATCCGGAGACATCTCCCCACCTTGCGGCGGCGGAGACATTGAAGGCTGCGGCAACAAATCAGATTCGGGCTGCAGCGGCTGAGATGAAGGCTGAGGCTCCGGCACAACTGGAGGCGTGGACTCCGCCTCTGACTTTGATTGAGAAGTCTCAGGCAGTGGTGACACCTCAAATCCAGTATCCTGCGGAGGCTCGGCTACTAGATGCGCAGGTGTCACAACATCCTGCGGCGCCTCAAAGCCTGTAATACCCATATCTGCATTAACCGCCCCGCCTTCTTGCGAAGGAGCACTTTCCGCAACCTCACTCACATCACCTTGAGAAACTGCTGGCGGAGAGACAGGCTCCTCAGAACCACCCCCTGCATCATCCAAAGACAGTCCAGATACATCTGGCGTTTCATCCGGCAACTGGGGCTGCGGCATCTCAGCACCAACATCACCTAGCCCGCTATCATCGCCCTCATCCAAAGAAAGGCTCAAACCGCTATCTTCTTCAGACGTATCAGGCAAAGCATCCCTATCTGTTGCGTGCGCATCCGCCATGGGCGCAACCTCATCCGAATCAATTTCAAAACCAAAAGATACGTCACTAGCATCAGAGACTGAAATGCTCTCTACAGGCTGCGCAGGATCAACCTGCCCCGCAAGGTCTGCAGGCTGAACGGCACCAGAAGACGGAGTAGAGGCAGCAGCACCAGAAGACGGAGCATCCGTTTCAGGAACACCCGAACCGTCTTCAGCCTTAGTGCCGCGTTCGCTCGCGACTAAATCCATAAAGAAGCTCCCTACCGAAGAACCCTTCGATGAAGAATCTTTAGCTTTCTTATCTTTATCAAATTCAGAATCCAAAACAGACACCTCTACCACAATGTATAAAAACTCTATGCGCAGATCACGCAAATCGTCAGGCACAAACACCTAGAAAAACCAGCTTACACACAAACGCAAACCAGCATCTTTAATTTTAACAAAAAAAGGCGCCCGATGCGAGCGCCTTTCTTCAAATCTAATCAATCAGACAATCTTATTCAGCCGCAACTGCCAGCTTATTGTCTTTACGTGGCCAGCTTGTAAATTTAAAGACTGACTCTGGCGTACCAGCGATTGTCGCCATCAAACGCGCAGCAACCAAATAAGGGTCAGCATTCGCACCTGGACGACGATCTTCAAAGTAACCATAACCTTTAATTGCAACAGGCTTTGGAATACGGATAGAACAACCACGGTCAGCATCACCAACTTTAAACGTGTTGATGTCACATGTTTCATGATCACCCGTCAAACGATCAGCCAGACCAGCACCGTAAAGAACGATGTGCTCTGCATGCTTCTCGCCCAAAGCTTTTGTTGCAGCTTCAATAGCGGCCTTACCTTTTTCCTTATCGCGCGTATCAACAGTTGAAATGTTAGTGTGCATACCCGCACCATTCCAGTCACCCTTGATAGGCTTATTGTCCAAAGATACAGAAATGCCGTACTCTTCACCTACACGGTGCAGCAACCAGCGCGCAAACCATGTCTGGTCAGCCATATCAATCGCCGAAGCAGATTCACCTTCAACACCGCGGTAACCCACTTGGAATTCCCACTGGCCAGGCATCACTTCTGCATTCATACCGTAATAAGCAATTTGCGTATCAAGACATAGACGCGCATGCTCTTCAGCAATCTCACGACCAAAAATCTCATCTGCACCAACGCCGCAGTAATAAGGACCTTGAGGACCAGGGAAGCCACTTTCAGGCCAACCCAAAGGCGTACGATTTTGGAACAATGTATATTCCTGCTCGAAACCAAGCCACATATCAAGCTTGTCACCACCAGCTTCCATCACTTCACGCAATTGAGCGCGAGAGTTAGACGCATGAGGCGTGCCATCAGGATTGTAAACTTCACACATAACAAGATAGTTACCTGCGCCGCGGATCGGATCATCGATGAAAGAAACAGGCTGCAAAATACAATCTGAATCGTCACCGTTCGCCTGATTTGTTGAAGAGCCGTCATAGCTCCACTCAGGAAAGGCGTCAACAGAAGTAGGACGTGCATCAAAGTTCACAACACGTGCTTTTGAGCGCAAGTACCGTGTTGGCACTGCACCATCCAGCCAAATATATTCAGCTAGTGCTAAGTTTGTCATATGTAATCTCCAAGATTTTTGACTAAGTAAGTAATTGCCTAAAAACTAGAGGCTATAGAAAACATTTGCAAGGTTTCTTGTGCGTTTTTAAGAAAAAAATTTCAAAAAAGTCATATTTCATGAAATTAGACCACCTAAGACGGCGCGGAGCAAGCGGAACCATCCCATTCAGTGCCTGGCTCGCACGGCGCATGACACTGACCTGATGGCGCATAAACACACCCAGACTTCACACACACCTTAGCCTCATAAGGGTCATCACCACCGGACGGTACAACAGTCACCCCCGTTGCAACCTGCAACGACGCATCACAATCATCATCCGTTACAAATTCAGGCAAAAATGATGTAACAAGGTCTTCTTCCCAAGCGGTATTCTCAGGCAATAAAGCATCAGACTCGTCAGACCACCCCGAAACCTCAGGACAGCTTGCCTCAAAGCGCTTATCAGACGCGGCATTATCAACATATTCTTGTATAGTAAAAAACGCATCTGTATCAGGATTATCCGCAAAATTCATACACTGCGATTGCTCCCACACTTTTTGCATCGCATCACAACTACCATCCAAGGCAGAATTCACATTACTCGAACGTCCACCAAGAGCCTTATTATGTAAGTCAGAAAAGTTCGTCTGAACAAAGGAATCCGCAGTATCTTGCGCAACACTTACATCCGCACCACCTGAGAACATACTGCCAGTCGCACTGGCAAAATCATCCGCCAGTTTGTCAAAACAGCTATAGCGCAAAACACTATCTGGCTTTGAAATGAGATTTTGGTTTTGCGTAATTTCACGCTGAGCCTCAAGCCAGGCACGCGATTCAAGCGTATCATAATAAACAGGGTCACAGGACGTTTCCGCCGGCGTCGGAGGAGCAGCCTGCACATAAGAAAAAGCTCCCGCCACAACAGCGCCAAACACAATCAAAGACAATAAATTACGAGAAATCACACTCTGGCCCTTTTCTAAACTCACTTTATAAGTATACCTCAAAGCACCCTCTACGGGCAAATGCATTCGCCTCAAAAAAAGCATCACTTTGCTTGGCAACTATCCTCACCTACGACATAAGTACAAAGCGGATTCACGCAAACCTTATGCTCATACGCTTGCGAAGATCCAAAAATATACTCCCCCAAAGTCGTCCAAGAAATCTCAGACGGAGCTTCATAGAAAAGTCCCGTCCCAACAGGATCAGAACACGCAGGCTCCGTAACCTGTTCAGGATACTCTTCAAAGATATCAAAGGCCGCATATTTAAATTCATCATTTGTCGCAACCTTTAGCAAATCTTCGGTAACAGCCGTGCCCGGGCACGACACTCCGTAAGGCCCAACCCGGGGATCAACATTTGTCAACGTATCAAAACTATAAAACCCCTCACCCAGCGTATCAAAATTAGCGCAGCGCGATAAAAATTGAGCCGACATCAAGGAATCGCACGGCGACAATTCATCAGAATAAGCCTCCCCAGTCCCCGAAGACACATAATCATGCCCATAAGAGGTCGACAAATGCGACTGAACTGAAAGCTTAATAAAATTGCTATAAGAGCGCCCTTCTGGCACAGCACCAGGGCTCGATGTGTCAGCAGAAAACACAGGATTATACGTTTCAAGAAATTCTTTAGCCACAGTATCAAAGCAACTAAACTCCAATACGCTATTGGGCTTTGTTACGTACTGCTGCGCAACCGCAACCTCACGGTCGCTTTCAATAAAGGCACGCGCATATATCTGATTCATAAAATCAGCATCACACGCCGCACTTTCTGCTTTGGAATCATTTGCGCCCGTCGAATGATCAGCCACACAAGGCAAACCAGCAATACATTGGGCATAAGAAAAAGACAAAGGAATCAAACACGACACCCCTATCACACACACCCACACATAAAGCCTGTATTTGCTCATCACTATACTATGATACAGGCTTACAGCGTCTCTTGTCTACAAAGACAAGCGCAACATTAAGAAATTTAAAGATCTTCCTGCAAGATAGCCATGTTAAAGTCATAAGAAACTTCGCCATCTTCATCATCTTTATAGATCACACCGATAAACTCATTATCCAAAAGAACCTCAACCGAATCCTTTGCACGCTCACGCATTTTCAGCGCAAAGCCTTCTTTACCAAAACGACGCTGCAAAAATGCTTGTACTTGTGGTAATTCTGCTGCATTAAATTCTGCCATAATTCTTCCTTTTCATATCGGTCACGTTTAATCGTCAGGCCTTTATGCCATGCGCCTCTAAACAAGTCCACCCTTAACCGATTTTTGACACGCCTGCGCCATCGCCTTGCGATCGCTATACTCTGCTGCGCGCATCGGCGGATGAAATGTCACGGTTAAACGTGCCCCTTTGGTTTGGGCAAAGCGCCATAAATGCACGCCCAAATCCGTATCCATATCAATATGCCACGCATATATATCCAAAAGCGCCTGATCAGAATCACGGCGAACAGGCACGCCATCGGCCTCCATAACCTGCACTGTAACAGGCTGCACCCGTAAATCACTCACTGTCGATTTCACAACCAACGAAAACAAACTGGATTTAAAATCACGCACATCACGGCCATCTGTCGATGTCCCCTCGGGGAAGATAATCAAATCCTGCCCCTTAGAAAGGCGCGCATCTAATTGTCGCTGCACATCCTTTGCCGCGGCGCGGTCACGCGAGATAAAGACAGTCTGCTGCAATTTACTTAAAAACCCAAACAGCGCCCAACCCTCAACATCCTGTTTAGCCACAAACGATGCGCTTAGCACATTACCCAAAACCGGAATATCAAGGTAAGAAATATGATTGGCCATAAACATCACTTGACCATCCCTGTACACATCACCGCGCACATCAATCACCAAGCCAAAAATCCTACAAACAGACCAGTGCCAAAAACGCGGTATCACATACGACAAACGCCCGCGCGTAACCAACAACACAAGTGGCTGTGTCAATGTCACAAACAGCACTAATACAGAAAACAAGAAAAGCTTAAAACAGGCAAAAACAATACGTAACATCCACACAACCTGGCGCCTATTGCGCGCCTGCCCCTGGCATGGATTTATTCAACTTACGCTCGTAATGATCGCGGTAACGCTTGGTCAATGATTGCGTTTTAACCATCACCAAAACATCGGTGGTGTTAAATTGCTCATCAACAACTGCGCCATCACCAATAAAGCCTCCTAAACGGAAGTACCCTTTGATAATTGGCGGCAAAGATGCAAATGCGCGGCGTGCATCAATATCGCCTTTGTCCATCAAATTAATATCGATATAGCGCTCATCCAAGGCACGCGGGCAAATATCACCCTCAGCCAAGTGATAGTGATACATATAAGACAAAGGCACTTTCAATGCCTCGACATCCGTGCCTGAAAAACTCGCGCAGCCAAACATCATGTCAATATTGCGCTCGGTAATATAATCTGCAATCCCGCGCCACAGCATCTGCAACACAGGGCGTGCGCGAAACGGCTCCAAAACGCAAGAGCGACCAAGCTCCAATAATGAAATACCTGAATTTAAAAGTGGTGAGATATCATATTCTTGCGCTGAATAAAAACCGCCAGCCTTCTGCGCGGCCTCTTGCGTTAACAAGCGGTATGTACCAACAATCTTATCGCCATCATCTGCGTGATACAAAACAATCAGGTGATCTGCAAAATCGTCATAGGCATCAAAATCACGACCACTGGCCTTCATTTCCGCACACGGCACCGCGCCATTTTCATCATAAAAAACCTGATAGCGAACGCGCTGCGCTTCTTCAACTTCCAAAGCGTTTTTCGCAAGTCGTACACTTACCGCGGCAAAATCAGGTTGCTTAATATCCATGGGAGTTTTTATAGCCGCCAGCATAACAATCTGTCGACTATTTTCTAGTAAATATAAACGTGAACTTCATTCGCATCGACATCAGGGCTTTGGTCATATGAAACGCCAATCTGACCTTCAGAAACACCAATCTGTGACAATGTACGAATAACTTTTTGCGCATTACGGCGAGAACGTGTGCTTTCAATCGCTGTCTCGGCCGCGCCACCAATCGATGAGTGCAAAGCAACTACATTAAATGACGCATCAGGATAACGGTTTAGCACCTCATTCACTGCCATATACAAAGGCTGTTCAAAATCAACATCACTGCGGTCAAAACGAATTTTAACCAAAGGACGTGGATCTTGCGCAACAGGCGCGGCAGGCGCAGGTGTTGGCTCGGCCACAACTGGCATTGGCTCCATAACAGGCTCTTCCGGGAACATATCATCAGACGCCATCGCTTCTGGCGCGTCTTCAATGAACGTTTCAGGCATTGGCATATCTTCTAAAACTGGTGCCGGAGCATACGCGATCGGCTGAGGCTGCTGGTATTGTGGCTGCTGATACTGAGCAGTCGCGCCGCCCATCAGCGCGGTTGGAGCAGCGACCTGAGGCGCTGGCGCAGCGTAAGGTGCATAACCGGCATTGCGTGCATGCGAAGACGATGCAAGCTTACGAATATCGCGCACACCCGAAAACGGGCGATCCGCCAAAGACTGTCCGTAAAGCGTACCGTTCGCAACTGCCAAAGAAAGCGTGCGTAGATTGTCACGCTCGGTCGTCAAATATGCACTTGTACGTGAGATATCATCACTAACCGTGTTTAAAACACGCTCAACAAGAACAATCATTGTATTGATTTTATCTTCCATGCCAGCAAGCTCAACATGGTCCTCTTCAATCGCACCAGACAAACCATATGTTGCGCGCGCAGAATCGAGTAAGAATGACGCCTCTGTCGCAACTTTAGAGGCATCAATCGCCAAGTCATTAAAGTCCGCCAAACGCGCAGCCAATGTTTCTAATGATTGCTCGGCTGTTGAAAAACGCTCCAACAAGCGCGGGTTACCAGGCGTTGTCCCCACCTGCAGCTGCGTATTGATTGTCGCAACCGCCGCAAAATATGACGCGGCCTGTGATTCATTTTGACGCTGCAATTTCGCCAGCGCCTCAGAAAGAATAACAACCTTATCTTGTAAAATCGCAAGCTCACTTTTCAAGTCACGCAACTTACGAGATACCATTGTCTCAGTTGGCTTATAATATGCAGAGCCAACAACCTCAGCAGGCGTAATATCACGTCCCTGCACAGGATAACTATAAGCCTTTTCTAAAATTGACTTCGGAACCGGAGAGTTTGAAATAACCAAAACAGGACGGGATGTATCGCCCTCAGCTTGCGGAGCGGCCTCCTGAGCATAAGTCAAACCACTTGTTCCCAAAACCATCACGGCGGCCATCACCGGAACTATCGAGCGCAACGCAACAAATCGTATCATCGTATTAAACATTCTAACCCTAGAAATAAGTCAAAAAAGGCATAAAAAAGCGCGGCAAAGCCAGATAAACGCTAAGCTATTGATGCAGCATTGCCTGTGCTCTCTATATTGTCAAGCGATTAAACAGAATGCACACAATGAAAATGTGGGTGTTTTTTTTAAGAAACATCGTCATTTTTAGGCTTGCATTATTTTTTCAGATGCACTAACTTGCGCCCACCTTGACGGCAAACATGTCGCAAACAAGGTATCGACCGTTTAAATACGCGCCCCTAGCTCAGCTGGATAGAGCGTCTGACTACGGATCAGAAGGTCGGGGGTTCGAATCCTCCGGGGCGCGCCATTTAAACCCAACAACCCGCACTTAGGCGGGTTTTTTCATGCCTTAATGCAATCTTTACCTTTCCCGCCTAAAGTACCCCCATGCAAGACTATAACTACACACTGATCATCTTAGCGCTCAGCTTTACTGCATTTATGTGCGTTGTAAAATTCAAAAAGCATCACCATATGCTCACCGCTAACGTTGCTTGCTGTAGCTTCTCTTCGCTTTATTTATATCTGAACGATGCAACAATAGGCGCAATTGTATCTGGCATTGCTGCATGCGCTGTTATCACGCAAATCCTGCTAAATTCGACGGGGCATAAAATTTCGGCGCAACATAAAAACAACACCGCCATAGGCTTCTCACTTCTGGCCGTTATGATCCTCTATCAAAAACCAAGTGACTTATTGCCCTGCATTGCCTTCACACAAAATCGCTTGCTCGAAGCACAAGGAAATCCGCAATATATACGCGCTGGCGTTGCCTTCGGGTCGATATTATGGTCTATCTATTCGCTCGCCCACGGCCTTTTGATTATGGCCATCCTTGAAGTCGCAATTGCCCTTTACGCACTAAGGCACTTGGCTATAAACCGTCAGCCCAAGATACCAACTGCGCCACAAGCAAGCATCACGCCAGTCGCGCCCCATTAGGCACATCCATCCCAACACCCGCCAAAACAACCGCCCCATCCGGCCGGTGGAAGCCCGTCACTAAACATTCAGACATAATCGGCCCAATTTGCTTTGGCGGAAAATTAACTACGGCAATAACCTGACGCCCCAACAAGTCATCTTTTGAATATAAATCCGTAATTTGCGCGCTTGATTTCTTAACCCCAATCTCAGCGCCGAAATCAACCTGCAATTTATAAGCTGGCTTACGCGCCTCGGGAAAGTCATCCACCGCGACAATCGTTCCCACGCGCAAATCTACCTTTTGAAAATCTTCCCAATCAATATAATCCATGACATCTCTCCTATTTATTCAAACATACGCAGCGCAAACACAACGCCCAGCGCAAATATGCTCGTCATAAGCCACAAACACACGCCAAAAACAAAGGGGCGCGCGCCTACACTGATTAAGGCCGTTTTACTCAAGCCTGCCCCGATTAAAAATAAGCTCACAACCAATACATTTTTGGCGTAATGCGCCACAACTGCGCCGCCCGATTGAAGAGCGGGAAAAATGCTCACCGCGATAACCGCCAAAATAAATCCGGTAATAAACCATGGCACTTTCACTGTCGCTGCGCCCTTACCTGCGCCGCGCTGATCGCGCGCATCTTTCCAGATAAACGGCATCACCAACACAAGCGGCACAATCCAAAGCGCCCGCACAAGCTTTGTCGTCGTCGCGACCTCTAAGGCTTCAGCCCCATAAGACAGCCCCGCACCGACCACAGAGCTGGTATCATGGATAGCCATCGCCGCCCACAAACCAAATTCCGCCTGACCAAGCCCCAGCGCATACCCAATAACAGGAAACACAAACAGCGCCACCGCATTTAAAATAAACACAACGCCCAGTGCCACGCTCACCTCACTTTGCGAAGCGCGCATCACTGGCGCCGCGGCGGCAATCGCACTGCCCCCGCAAATAGCAGTCCCCACGCAAATCAAATGCGATAATGCCCCGCGAATCTTAAACGCGCGCGCAAGCATCGTGCCAACACATAAAACAAACACAATCCCAAGTGCGCTCAGCGCAGTTGCCATCACGCCCGCATCCAATACAGAGCGCACTTGCATCCCCGCCCCCATGCCTACAATGCTCAGCGCCAAACAGTGCTTAGCAACCTTTTGCCCCCGCGCACCAAAAACATCGCCGCGCACAAAGGCCAGCACAATGCCGCAAAGCAATGCCATCTCTGCACGGACATAACCCAGCAAGCACAGCCCCACAAAGGCCAGAGCAACAAAATAAAATACAAAAGATAAAAGCGCGCGTACCATGATTATTCATCGCACGCACACCGAGAAAATAAAAGGTTAAACCACCTGATCGGCAACAATATCAACGCGCAAATGCCGAAAACGGATATAGCGATTATACGCAATCAACGCCACAACGGCCGAAATACAAACAAAGTGAATAGACGACACCGCAAAAAAGGCAAAATCATCAACGGCCACTGCGCTGTACCACCATGTTAACCCTGATGATAACAACCAAATCATCCAAGATGCTAATGATACCGTCTCACAGTCTTCTTCTGCCCTCATTAAATTTAGGATCTGCGGAAAATACGCCACCAAAGAAACCAACCCCGCCAACGGATACAACGTTATAATTACACCTTTCATCACCATCTCCTGTTTAAATATGATGAATATCATTTACTATAAAAATAGTTAAGATAAGGTAAACACGCATAAAAAAAGCAGCCCCCTATCATATAAGAAGCTGCTTTTAACTTTATAACGGCTGAAAAGTCAGAGGCCTTAAGAAGCACGTTTACGTGGCTGACTTGATTTAGGGGCGCCACTACGTTTTTGTTGGAACTTGCCTTTCTTAGATGCAGGCATGCCGCTGCGTTTCGCATCACGAGAACGACCACCTTTGAACTCTTTACGGCCTTCGCCCTGACGGTCATCGCGAGAACGGCCACCTTTAAAGTCTTTACGGCCTTCGCCTGGGCGATCATCACGAGAACGGCCACCTTTGAACTCTTTACGGCCTTCGCCTTGGCGATCATCACGAGAACGACCACCTTTGAACTCTTTACGGCCTTCGCCTTGACGCTCATCACGAGAACGGCCGCCTTTAAACTCTTTACGGCCTTCGCCCTGACGGTCATCGCGAGAACGACCACCTTTAAAGTCCTTACGACCTTGCTTTTTAAAACGGTCAGAACCGCCGCGCCCTTTTTGAGGCCCTCGGCCTTTGCGCCCTTTCACAGATTTTTCGCGTCGTTCGTCACTAAAGTCTGTCACGGCATCAGGGTTTAACAAACGCTCAATCGCTAGCCACTTACGTCCATCTTGTGATGCTACAAAACTAATTGCCGACCCTTCCGCACCGGCGCGCGCAGTACGGCCCATACGGTGAATAAAATCTTCTGCAACTTGCGGCAAATCATAGTTCACGACATGCTCGATATGCGGAACATCCAAACCACGCGCCGCAATATCGGTTGCAATAAGAACGCGAAAGTTTTGTGATCGGAAATTGCGCATCACTTTATCGCGCTTACTTTGGCGTAAATCACCATGCAGCGCATCTGCCGTAAAGCCATCCTTACGCAAGTTTGTCGCCATACGGTCTGCGCCATGCTTTGTTTTCACAAAAACAATAACAGAACCTTCACGCTCATGAAGCTGAGCAAGCAATTCTTTATATTTACTACCTTGCTCGATACGGATCATTTCTTGTTTGATATTCTTCGCAATCACATTAACCTCACCAGCCGCAATACGCTTCGGGTTATTCATGTAATTATCAGACATCTTCAAAATATTTTTCGGCAATGTCGCAGAGAACATCAACGTCTGGCGCTGCTCTGGCATGTATTTGAAAATCTTCTCAAGCTGAACCGTAAAGCCCATATCAAGCATACGGTCTGTTTCATCCAAAACCAGAAAATGCGCATCATCTAACATTAAATTACCGCGCTCTAGGTGATCATTCACACGCCCTGGCGTCCCAACGATCAAACGCGGGCGGTTACGTAATTGACGCAACTGCTTAAACATCGGCTCACCACCAATAATAAAGGCTGTCTTAATCGCGCTTTTCGGGCCAAGCAATTGATGCATAATATCCATGACTTGCTTACCAAGCTCACGCGTTGGCGTCAAAACAAGCGCCGAACCACGTGGATCAGCCAACAATTTTTCAACCAAAGGGATCGCAAACGCAGCCGTCTTACCGGTACCTGTCTGCGCACTCCCCATAATGTCATGTCCCTCAAGCGCAAGTGGAATAGCTTGCTTTTGGATAGGTGTCGGCGTCGTATATTCCATACGCTCTAATGATTTTGCTAATGCTGGCGATAAACCAAAGTCTTGAAAAGTCGTCATTTTATTTCTTTCTTGTTCAGCAACACAAACCACGCAAAAGCATATGCTCAAGCAGGCCTTTTGCCTCTTGTTAAAATCACACGTATCGGGTGGGAACTGCGTCACAGCGCGTCTTCTTGTCCCTTTTCCAGATATGCAAACACGCCGCACGCACTATGCCTGCGAAATGCCAAGTCTGAAAAAGACACAAAACTATAAATTCTGAACTTTTCTGAAAAAGGTGAGGTTTCAACATTCACGTATTCGTCTTAATGCGAACACTTAATTTTCTGTAAGCTCGTACCTCATAGAGGGGGTATTCGTCAAACTGTGCGGCATTGGTGACAGGTTTTACGGACTCTGTCAAACTTATTCTCACTTACACTCAAAAAAGACTGCAATTTCAAAAGCTAAGAGACAGCAACTCACAAAAAAATCAGTACACAAAAAATCGACACGCTCTTATTGATACGATCCTCATGTCATGCCATCATCATTTCAGACGACACAATCAACCACTGCGCCCTACATAATCATGAGCATTAAAAACATATCTGCTGCCCTATTATATGCTTTATGGCTAGAATTTTTTTATAAATTCGGCGCCACGCATGACCCTGCAAACTTTATAGGGTCTATTCCTATATACTGCGCCTACTTGATACTGTTATCACTGTTGATCAAAATTTTACGATTGCAAAACAGGATTGTCATACCGCTTCTTCTATGCGGCGCAATCGGATTAATGGCCGAATGGTTCCTCATTGGCAATGCTCCATGGACAACGCCCGAAGCTCTGCAAATTGGCATGTTTATCTTCCACGCCGCCTACCCCGTTATCGGCCTCATCATACTGCCCAATAAAAAGCATACCCCGCTTTTCAAAAAGATCACGGCACTCTTTGCAATTTTCACACTCATTGCCTCAGCAGGGTTTATAATCCCGCACCCAGACCTGCGTTTTGCGTGGTTTATATGGATACCGCTCGCCCCATACTTTATCGCAGCGGGCCTCATGCTCTCAGCCACGATAAAGCGATAAAATAAACAACGCCCAATGGCCTTGGATATCCGTTCAATGATAAAAAGAAAGAAGAATGGCTCACCGTAGTTGATACATTACGAACCCATCATTACGATGAAACTATCTCCATAGGTGACTTCATCTCAAATCAAGGGGCATTATTAGCATCTTGCCAATAAAGCTGTAATGCCTCATGATCTGACTAATGAAAAACAGCTTTCTAACAATTTTGATTATGCTATTCGTGCTGCCAGCGTTTACGCCTTGGTTGTCGCATGGAACTATTCACGCCCTGCATGATCATCAAGCCAAACATCATAGTGCCAACAGTCATCAACATGGACATGAAGGGCATGAGCATCATGCTTCTAACACTCAAAAGGTTCATCACCCTATTGAATTAAACGCAGTCACATATTTTAGTGATTACTTGCACGTTGATTTGCAAAGCCCAAAGCAGATAACTCTGCAAGCACCTTCTTTAGATGCTGATCCGATTGATTGCACGCTTGCGTATTCTGCACAGCCTGTATTTCAGCCAGAATTATTCCCCTTAGAAAGCCGCGCTCCGCCTGATATGCGCAGGGTGCGACTTGATAAAACACCCCTGTACCTTTCTACACAACGTCTGCGGATATAGGCTATGCCTTGTCCGAGGCTTTTCATGCCTCCATTATTATTTCCTAAAGCAACTTCTATAAAATGGAGACAATACTTATGTTGCAATACTTACAATTCAAAACAGCACAAGACCGCCTATACGCTTGTATCAGTTTATCCTTAATGCTGATCGGACTATTCGGGTTAATCCCCGATGCCTTGGCACATGGCGTGACCGTTGGCGATAAAGGCTATATTCAGGAAACAACAGGGGTTCATCCCATCCCATTTATATATCTGGGCGCAAAGCACATGATGACGGGATATGATCACCTGTTATTCTTGCTGGGCGTTATCTTTTTCCTCTACCGCCTGAAAGACGTAACAATTTATGTGACCCTGTTTGCAGTTGGTCACGTGATTACTCTGCTATCTGGCGTTTTGATGGAGATTAGCATTAGTGCCTATATCATTGATGCCATCATCGGCTTTTCAGTCGTTTATAAGGCGCTGGACAATATGGGGGCATTCCAACGCTGGTTTGGGTTCCAACCCAATACCAAGGTTGCGACCTTCCTGTTTGGTCTGATGCATGGCTTTGGTCTAGCCACCAAAATCCTAGACTATGAACTATCACCAGATGGCCTGTTGCCGAATTTGATCTTCTTCAATATCGGCGTAGAGCTGGGACAGATTTTGGCGCTATGCGTCATTTTGATTGCCATCAGCTTTTGGCGTAAATCAGGAAACTTCCTGCACCATGCGTACAAAGCCAATGCCTTTATGATGATGCTAGGTTTCTTGCTTATGTTTTATCAAATCACTGGCTACATCGTTCAATAAAACCAATTTATCAATTTAAGGAAAACAATCATGTATAATTCAAACATACCAAGCGATACAGAAGTACCATCAACGGGAAAGCTTCTTAAATCAACCCTACTTGCGGCGGCTACGGCTGGCGTATTGCTGGTCACAGTCGTCATGCCCGCCGAATACGGCATTGACCCAACTGGCGCTGGCAAAGTGCTTGGCCTTACGCGCATGGGCGAGATTAAAACCTCACTCGCGGAAGAGGCCGCAAAAGATGCCGCCATGGATAAGCAAGCCGTTGCTATTGTGGAAGAAGCGCCTCAACCAGAGCCAGAAGTGGCACAAGAAACGGTTGCGACACAGACCCACGAAATGAGCGTCACCCTAGCCCCCGATGAAGGCACCGAAATTAAAGTGGCCATGCAAAAAGGAGCAAAGGTGGATTACGTTTGGGAAACTGATGGCGGCAAAGCTAACTTTGACGTTCATGGTGATAGCAAAGAATTGAAGATCAATTACCAAAGCTATTCCAAAGGATCATCCCAGAAAGAGGAAGGGACGTTGGAATCGGCTTTTAATGGCTCGCATGGCTGGTTCTGGCGTAACCGCACGAAAGAGCCTTTGACGATTACCATTAAGACCAGCGGTGAATATTCATCCATCAAACGTTACTAAAATCAAAGAAGGAAAAAGATAATGAAAAAATTAACTGATCCAAAAATCCTTATCCCTCTGCTTATTGTTTTGATAGCATTGGGTGCTTTTGCTGTAACAAACATGAACAATGGCACGGACACATCGGCAGGTCACGGCCATAGTCACGGTGAACATGGGCACGCCCATTAAGAAAAGGAAATAGTCATGCTTTTTACCGCGTTAAAAGCTGCAATAGCAGCATCTGTCATTATTTTTGCATCATGGCTTGCGGGTAAAAAGCCAGAGCTGGCAGGGTTTATTACGGCCCTGCCGCTTGTTTCCATCATGGCAATTGCCTTTTCTTATACGCAGCACGACGATGTGGGCAACACCGTACAATATGCGCGCAGCATCATCTTCGCCGTTCCTATTTCATGGCTGTTCTTTGTGCCGTTCTTCTTTACAGAGAAATTTAATCTAGGCTTTTGGCCTAGCTGGGCTTTAGGCTTAGCCTTGCTTGCCGCAGGCTACTTCCTACATCAATGGATTCTGAAGCAAATATAAATTTAACAGGCGAACAATAATTTCTTATCCATGTGTTTCCATTTTGTTCTTATTGCATTGAGCTTAATGGAGCAAGTATCATGCATTAATCCAATGCTATTAAAAATGTAAAGAAACAGGGCTGTAGCGAAGAAATGTCAAAACAGGACAAACATCACGAAAGAACTTCCATTAGCAAACCTAGCGATAAATTGTCAGAAATTGAAGCGGTTATGCAATCTAGACGTACCACACAAGATGCTGATGAAGAGGCTATCAGCGCGATTATTGAATATATAGAAGAAAAAATTTACCCTTTTATTTTTAATAAAAATGGGTTTCAAACCATAGAAAAACTTTACTGTAAATTTGAACTTGCCGATATTTTTGAGGCAATAGACACATCGGCTACAAAATACCTTAGATACAACGGAGATGACGAACTTGAAAAAGACAGCGTAGAAACGTTTGTCAAAAGGATTGGCGGCATAGCCAACTTGATGAACAGGCCGCCAGTAGATCAAAAAATTGCATACGTTAAAGGCATTTGTCGCAATCGCTTTGATTACTGGAACGAAAGAAATGGCACAGCAATTCTTAAAGATTATGTGGAATCCTTGCGGTGCTGTAATTACAGCGAAGACGGAATAATTCAAGATTTTGATGAAGAGGTTATTCCAGAAACTAAAACGGCTAGAAACTGGTCACAATGGCGCAATTTGATTGAAGGCTGGACGGAGCAACTGTACGCCAGAAGTAAAGAACAGCAATCTGTGTATCAAGATCAGCTTGAAGACACAGGCGATGAAGTATTTGTTGAAAACGATCAATATATTGAAGAGAAGAGAAAAGGTGGCGCTAATTCCTATCAGGCTTATAAGCCTTTAAGGGATATGGTTGAAGCGCTTTGCCAGAATGAGTTGGAACAGGCTGCCTATAGCTCCGCCAATCAATTGTGCAATGCTGTCGCCAGCATCATTGAAGAAGAACATCTAGAACTGTTATCTGTGTTTCAGCCGTACCAAAATTACAAGCGTGAAGGCACTGATTGGAGAAAACCAACGTTCTACGGTTGGATTAATGCCCATTACAAAGCATCTAAATACTAACTTATAATCTCTAGTGGTTATATATAATCTCTAGTGCTTGGTTATCTTTAAGATCAGCCAATTTTTATCATTACAGCATGATTAACAAATTTTTGCTGTGTAATGACTGAAATACAAAAATTCAATCAAATCCTGAACCAGTGCAAACCTGATGCGCATTTGACGCAACAGGAAGCCGTAGACGCGCATCATAACCTATCTGGCTTCATGTCTTTACTCATCAAAATCAATGAGCGTGAACAAGTTGTTCAGACAAAACCACACAGAAAGCAATCACATGAAAATTAGCGATGTAAATATCACATTTGTAAAGCCGCAAGGCGGTCTGATTGGCTTTGCTTCATTGGTTTTGATGGGCGACTTTTACGTTAGCGGCATTGCCATCCATGAACGACTTGATGGAGCGGGATACAGATTAACGTACCCTAACCGCAAATCGGGCGATCAAGTTTTCAATATCTGTCACCCGATAAACAGGCAGGCCAGTAAAGCCATTGAAAGTGCCGTTTTCCAAAAAATTAAAGATGTAAAAAAGAAAAGTTGTAATAATGCTGGATACGATAGCCATAAATTTACAGCGTGATGATTATATTATCCATTCACCTGAACGCTTTACGCCTAACGTTGGCGCATTAACGAACCCGCTTTTCGGCGATGGTGGCATTGTAAAGTGCTATTACAACCCAACCAAGGCTGAAAAGGCGCAAGGGTATTTGCCACGTATAACAGTTTTCAAAAAGCCATTTGGAGATTGGGCAAGTGCCGTCTGGATGAAGATAGAGTTTTCAGCCCCTAAATTAATATTTGGCAATAACTTTGAAGAGCTGAACGGGAATGAAGATTTTGACAGAGTTATTAAGGCATTGTTGGAAGGCTTAAAAAGAATGGGAATTGAAACCACCTTTGATGCGCTGTCTAATGCAAAGATTTCTGCAATTCATTATTCTAAAAACATTTTACTGGATAGAGATATGCCCTGTTATCTACTTATCCAAACGCTGCAAAAATTGGATATATCCGCAAAGTTAGATTTGAACCAGACCGATTTTCGCAATGGCGGGCAAATGGCGAAATATCATGCCAGCACCTTTGAGATAGCCATATATGACAAAGTTAAAGACTTGGAACAGGCCAGAAAATATGGTGCGAGGCGAGGCGCTGAAACGGATTATGATTGCCAAAAAGATTTGTTTACAGGGCAAAAAACACCAGAAGTATTGCGTTTAGAAATACGGCTACAATCACGAAAGCTTAAAAGCCTAATAAAAAATCTCGGTGTAAGCCGTAAAATGACCCTCACAGACTTATACTGTGCAAGCCTATCACGCGCTGTTCTAATGCATTATTGGGCAGAAATAACCAAGGGCCTGTATGTTCTAAATATTAATACAGGAAGCTGTGAAAAGCTGATTGATAATATACGGGCGCATTTTCCTAAAAAAAGACCAAATACGATCTTGGCTCTCATGGGCTTTGTTCAAACGTGCCAGCAAGTGGGTATTAGGGGAGCAAAGCTATTACTTGGTCTTAATAACAGCCAGTTTTATCGCTTGAAAGCTGATGCCCAAAAATTAGAGCAAGAGACTAAATCTCCGCATTTTGCGGTGCTTGGGGCTGTAAAAAGCCAACTAAAGGAGTTTATCCCACTGGTTAAAGAAGATATTGTAGACGAAGATTTATTGGGGAAATAAAAGATGACATTAAAAGCTGTAGTTCTAGCCCGTGTATCGACAAAAGAGCAGGAAGATGGCCATTCTCTGGAAGCTCAGATTGCAAATTTGCGGTTATATGCAGACCGAAAAAACTTAGAGATAATCAAGCAATACACGATCATTGAATCGTCCACCAAGGGCGAGCGTCCTGAATTTATGCGTATGATTGAGTTTATCAAAACGCAAAAAGAGCGCGTTGCTGTGGTTGTCGATACAGTAGATCGTTTGCAGCGCAGCTTTAGGGAAACTCCAATCCTAGATGGCTTGATACAAAAAGACATGCTCGAAGTGCATTTTGTAAAAGAAGCAAATGTTATTTCTAAGGATTCTAATGCTTTCCAAAAAATGGCTTGGAATATGAGCGTAATGATGGCGCAATCGTATACTGATTCATTGTCGGACAATGTAAAGCGCAGCATCAGGCACAAGGTCGCCAAAGGTGAATGGAGTGGGCCAGCACCGCTTGGTTATCTAAACTCTATTGATACACTGACAGGTAGCAAAACCATCATTTTGGATACTGAACGCGCCTTTCTAGTCAAAAAGTTTTTTGAAGAATATGCCACGGGCGTTTATTCACTGGCTGAATTGGGGCGCAAAGCCAAGGAATGGGGGCTTCGTTCTCGCAAGAACAATCCTGTAAGCAATCAAAGCTTGCATGACCTTATCCAAAATCCATTTTATTACGGCATGATGCGCGTTAAAAATGAGCTGCACCCTCACAAATACGAAACCCTGATAAGCAAAGAGCTGTTTGATACCTGTGAGGCCATTAGAACAGGCAGAGGACGCACACAGGCTGTAAATGAAACAAAGTACCCGTTCATCCTTCGCGGGCTTCTCAAATGTTCTGTATCGGGCAGAATGGTGTCTTGCGACATTAAGAAGGGCAAGCACATCTATTTGATAAGCCGTGATCCTGCCAATCCTAAAAAGAAAATCTGGACGAACGAAAAAATTGTGATGGAGCAAATCAGGAATGTTTTCAAGTCCATACAGATACCAGAAGCCGTTTTGGCTGAAATAACAGAGCAGCTTAAAAAGACGCACCAATCTGAAAAAGATTATCATCAAGCTTCCGTAAAGAATTTAACCAAGGAAAGTGAATTGGTTACAAAACGGCTTGATGCTCTTTTAGACACATTGCTGGATAAGAGTATTACAAAGGATATGTATGACAAAAAGCATGGTCAGCTTATCCAGCGTAGACATGAAATTAACGAATTACTGGAACGCCATCATGAAGGTGATGAACAATTTAGAATTGCAGTTACAACGCTGGTTACGCTTGCATCCAAGGCCTCTGAAATTTTTGACCGTTCGACAACCGATGAAAAACGCCAATTAATGGGATACCTGTTTTCGAACTTGGAGCTGGAAGGCCAAAAGCTACGGTACGACTTGAAGACACCGTTTAATCTGTTCGTTGATTTGAAGGATTGTAAAGAATGGCTCCCCGGGCCGGATTCGAACCAGCGACCAATTGATTAACAGTCAA
>DKAJ01000005.1:0-29735 GCA_002448815.1 Micavibrio sp. UBA6929 | reverse complement strand
TGCTCTACCGCTGAGCTACCGGGGAACATTTAGGCGGTATGTCTTGAAAAGACGGCATAAAAAACCATGAAACACCTACCCTTGTCAAATGCAAATCTTATCTTTTCTGCATTTATTTTATCGCTTGTGGGAATTTTCGACAAAACGATTGGTAATCGGGTATCTGCGCTCGCGGCCGAAGGCACGGGCAGTCAATTTTACGCCTGGTGGGGACTGCCTGCGTTTATACTCGGCGCGCGTTAATAAGCGCTCTACTTTATAAACATCCTCGGCGCTGTATCCGCGCTGAGCGATCACATCATCCAAAGGCATCTCACCTTCGATCAGGCATGATAAAATACCATCAAGAACGTCATACGGCGGCAAACTATCCTGATCGGTTTGATTATCACGCAATTCTGCCGTTGGCGGCTTGGTAATGATTCGCTCAGGGATAACCGCCCCGCCCTCTTGCGCGTTACGCCAGCGACACAAGGCAAAGACCTGCGTCTTATACAAATCCTTCAGCGCATTAAATCCGCCGCACATATCACCGTAAATGGTGGCATAGCCGACCGCCATTTCAGATTTATTCCCTGTCGAGAGGAGCATCTTACCGTTCGCATTCGACAACCCCATCAAAATAACGCCGCGGCTGCGTGATTGTAGATTTTCAAACATAATCGACGGCGCATCAGCGGGAAGAACCTTGTGATAGGCCTCAACGACATCGCTGATCCCAATCGTATCAAGCTGCACGCCCAAATTATCCGCCAGCGCCTTTGCGTCGTCCAAGCTATCTTGCGAGGTATAGCGCGATGGCATCATCACGCACTGCACACGCTCCGCGCCCAGCGCATCTACCGCCAAAACGGCAGAAATGGCGCTATCAATACCGCCTGACAGCCCCAACAAAACACCTGGAAAGCCGTTTTTCTCAACATAATCGCGCAGGCCCGTCACCATCGCCTGATAGAACAGCGAGTCGTCTGATGGCGCATCCTGCGCAGGCAGATCCTGCATAAGGCCAATATAATCCTGAAAAGCTGGCGCTTGCGCGATGACAGCGCCCTGCGCATCCATCACAAACGAGCGCCCATCAAAGACAATTTCATCCTGACCGCCGACTTGGTTCACGTAAACAAGCGGCAAGCCTGTTTCACTTGCGCGGCTGCGTGCCATTTCATCGCGCGCACTATATTTACCGTGATCAAACGGGCTGGCATTCAGGCACAATAAAACCTCTGCCCCTTGCCCGGCCAAATGCGCTGACACGCGCGGAAACCACATATCCTCGCACGACATCACGCCCAGCGCACGTCCTTTAAACATCACAGGCTCAGGCAAATTCCCCGCCTCGAACACGCGTTTTTCGTCAAACACACCATAATTGGGAAGCTCCACCTTATAGCGCTTGGCGACAATCTCACCTTGGTGCAGTAAAATAGCCGCATTATACAAACGTCCATCCTCGCGCCATGGCGAAGACACTAAAACGCCGCACTGAAGTTCCGCGCAGCGATGCGCCAAATCATGTACCGCGTCCATAGACGCATCAATAAAAGATGGTTTTAAAATCAGATCTTCTGGCGGGTAGCCCGTCACAACAAGTTCAGAAAAAATGGCGATATCTGCGCCGCGCGCATCCAGCGCCTTTGCCGCCCCTTCGATCTGCGCAATATTCCCATGCACATCCCCGACAACCGGATTAATCTGTGCGAGGCCTATTTTGAACTGATCGAAAGAAAATCCGCTCACGCGATGCCCCTATTCTGCCGCGACAGGGTCTGCCGACAAAATGGTTTGCGGCGCGCGAATAGCGTTAAGCTCGTCCGCGACCAAGAATGCAAGCTCCAGCGCCTGATTAGCATTCAATCGTGGATCACAATGCGTGTGATAACGGCTGCTGAGGTCTTCGTCTGTGATATCCTCGGCGCCGCCAACACATTCGGTGACGTTCTGGCCGGTCATCTCGAAATGGACGCCGCCTGGATGCGTGCCCTCGGCCTTATGCACGGCGAAGAATCCGCGAACCTCGGCCAAGATGGCATCAAATGGACGCGTCTTATAACCAGACGATGATTTAATCGTATTGCCATGCATCGGATCACACGACCAAACAACGCTGCGGCCTTCTTCTTTTACGCGGCGAACAAGCGGCGCAAGTTTTTCTTCAACCTGCTCATGCCCCATGCGTGAAATCAATGTCAAACGCCCTGCTTCATTCTCAGGGTTCAAAACATCAATCAAACGGATCAAATCATCTGGATCTACCGCAGGAGAAACCTTCATACCCAGCGGATTTTGAATGCCGCGTACAAATTCAATCTGACCGTGGTCAAGCTGATGCGTGCGCGCGCCAACCCATAAGAAGTGCGCAGACGTATCATACCATTCACCTGTCAGGCTGTCTTGGCGTGTTAGTGCTTCCTCGTAATTCAGCATCAATGCTTCGTGCGAGGTGTAATAATCAACGCGGCGCAATGACGGTACGCGTTCACTGGTAATGCCGCACGCCGCCATAAAGCGCAGCGCATCATCAATGCGGTTTGCCAAATCCTGATAACGTGCGCCCAGCGGGCTATCCTTCACAAAGCCAAGGTTCCACGCGTGAACTTGTTGCAAATCGGCGTAACCACCTTGCGCAAATGCGCGCAGCAAATTCAACGTCGAAGACGCCTGATGATACGCCTTTAACAAACGCTGCGGATCAGGTCTGCGGGATTCTGCGGTAAAGTCCAGCCCGTTAATGTTGTCACCGCGGTAACTTGGCAATGTCACACCATCAATGGTTTCAGTATCGCTTGAACGTGGCTTGGCAAACTGTCCTGCAATGCGGCCGACCTTCACCACAGGCAGCGCGCCGCCATATGTCATCGTCACAGCCATCTGCAACATCACGCGAAATGTATCGCGGATCTTATTGGCGTTAAATTCAGAAAAGCTCTCGGCGCAATCGCCGCCCTGCAATAAAAAGGCCTGACCATTCGCAACCGCAGCCAATTTCTTTTTCAGCTTACGCGCCTCACCCGCAAAAACCAAAGGCGGCAGGCCTGCCATTTCACGCTCTACCGCGTCTAAGGCATTTTGATCCTCATAAGTTGGCATTTGCAAAACAGGGCGATCGCGCCATGATGAAGGGCTCCATGTCTGCGTCATATAACGGCTCCTTTAAAAAATACGTTCATCACTACATAAGGCAACGGCAAACAAAAATCCACGCAAAACCAACGCATTTAACATTTTTTTAGGCCAAGCCCGCCCATTTCGTGTATAAAGGAACGAAATACTGCCCAAACCCGCCTATATCACCATGTGCCCAAACCATACACACCACATCACCGCGCTTAACACTCTCGCGCAGCATCTGACAAAAACGCCCAGCGCGCACAACTGGCCCGAAGACTGGCTCACGCTACAATCAGCGCAAAAAATCGAAAGCACTTTTGCTGGCGACATGGCTGCCCTAAACGCCAACGCAGACTTCATCTTTACCGAGATAGACAACATCAGTCACGCGACAACGCTGAATGCGGCGCTTTTTGATCAATGGCACCAAACAGGCGCGCCGTCGCTTTATGCGCTGACCTGTTATGCACTGGATAGGCTCGCCTTGCCGATCGCGCCTGACCTGAAACAAGCTGCACTGCTCAGCGCACTGCTGGGGTCGATCACCAATACATTGCCCTACCACAACAACATGCATTACGCCAAAGTTCTGGTGCAAACATTGCGCCTTATCATTGCGCACAACCATATCTTCGCAGACACCACAAACGCCCTTGGCGACAATGAAACCATCTGGATGATCATCGCAGCATGCCTGCATGATGTTGGCCATGACGGCACAGGCAACACCGTGCGCGGCATCCATAAACCCAGCCGCCTTGAACAGCGCAGCCTCGACATCGCCTTGCCTCAATTAGAAACATTAGGCTTTGACCGTGGATCCCATGAAATGCGGCGCCTCATCGCCATGATTATTGCAACGGATGTCACCCCCATTGACGACCCGTCCAGCCCCGCGCGCCAAATGAAGGCCGCATACCGCGCCCATATGCTGGCGGGCAGCGCCGATTCACCGCTGAATTTAGATGCGTCTTTGTCCATCTTAGAGCATGATAAGAAGGCAAGCCTTATGGCGCTCCTCCTGCATGAAGCAGACCTTGCCACATCATCTGGCCTGACATACGCCGTCACGGCGCGCGAAACGATCCTTATCCATCAAGAACATCACCTGCCGCCTGCACGGCCACAACATATTGTCGGATTTCTAAAACATATCTGCCAGCGCAAAGTCCTCAGCGACGCGGCGCAAAAAATATATGCCGCCAATTTAGCACGCATTTACGCCCGCGCCGAACAAGACACAGAAAACGGCAATGAAAAATTGGAAATAACGCACGGCATTCCGCAAGAAAGTGCCGCCACATCGCCGCGCGACAACAACGACACAACATCACACTGATAAAGACATCTTAGCCGCGCCAGCGACGATGCATCCAAATCCACTGCGATGGCGTTTGGGTAATGGCCTCTTCAATCATCGCATGCGCATCTTTGATAATCTCATCCTCTTCGCGCCCTTCAACATGGATGGGCGGATGCACATTTAATATAAAATGCGCGCCCTTTGTTCGCACCATACTGGCGGGGATTAAAGGCAAGCCAAATTTCTTGGCCATCTTCACAAAGAAAGGATTAGTCATCGCATCCATACCAAAAAACGGTACATTGATGCCTTCGTTATATTTCTGATCAATCAAAATCGCGAGCGATCCACCTGCGCGAAGTGCCTTCATCGCGCCTTGCCCCCCTGCCCGTGATTTATTCCACGCGGGGATAGCGCCGCGCAATGTGCGGCAATAATGGATCATCTGATCAACAAATGGGTTATTAGGCGCGCGGTACATCGAATGAATATCCATCCCCTTAACCACATGCAAGTAAATCGGCGGCAATTCCCAATTCGCAAAATGCGCCGAGAAAAAGACACCGCCTTTATCAGGTGATGCCAAAACGGCGTCGATATGCTCCGCCCCGTTAACCGTCATACGGTTGGCCACGATATAACGCAAATGCGGATACTCGGCCACGACGCGCCCCAAATTATCCCACATATCGGCGATCACGCCCTTGGCGTGCGCATCATCCATATCGGTCAAACATTGCTGCAAATGACGGCGCGCTTTACGTGAGGCCGCCATCTTTGGCCCGACAAAGCGGCCAATCGCGCCGCCCACTGCCGAGGCCACATCCACTGGCATCAAACGAAAGATTAAAAACAAAGCCCCTAGAAAGAAAGCCTCCAGCGCATAGCGCACACGCGTCATGATCTAATCCTTTCTTGCAAGAAATCAATCAACGCACCTTCCCCTTGGAATTGCAGATAAATCGGTAAAATCAAAATGTCCGAAACATCAACGCCCGATAAACGGCGAATTTGCAGCATATCTTTTTCCGTCGTAATCAATTGCAAGCCTTGTTCTTGCGCCTGTTCGCGCAGCATATCAATATCCTCGGCGCTATAGGCATAGTGATCAGGAAATTCATGTTCCATCACAACATTCAAGGACAAGACATTACGCATAAAGGCAAAAAACTTCTTGGGATAACCAATCCCCGCAAAGGCGAAATAATCACCTTCTTTGGGCGGTGCGCTCACATCACGCACCATGGTTTTGGCCTCAAACACAGGCTTATCACCCGGCAGTTGCCAGCGCACATCATTATGGTCCTCGCCAATAAAAACAAAACCATCCGCGCGCGCAAAGGCTTTGCTTATCGGCTCCCGCAGCGGGCCTGCAGGCAACATTTTCTGATTACCCAGCCCCATCGTGCCATCAATCACAGCCAAATAAATATCCGCCTGCAAACGCCGGCTTTGATACCCGTCATCCATAATAATGACATCTGCACCCTCGCGCGCAGCCAGCCGCGCGCCTTCCAAACGATCACGCGCCACATAAACAGGGCCATACGCCGCCAGTAATAACGCCTCTTCGCCGACCTCTTCCGCATTATGACGCGCAGGATCAACGCGCATTGGTGCCTCGTTCGTGCCGCCATAACCGCGCAACAAAAACGCAGGCGCGCGCGCCATCTTGCACTCTTGCATGACACTTAAAAGTGCCATCGCCGTTGGCGTTTTCCCTGATCCGCCCGCATTTAAATTACCGATGCAAATAATCTTTACACCGTCCAGTTTCTCCGGCGATTTCAGCGCACAATGCACTGCGCGCCCGACCCCATAAGCAACAGATAACGGACTCAACAACGCAGATAACAAGCTCCCTTGCGGGCGATACCAAAAAGATGGCGTTTTTATTTTCATTCGGCTTTTTTACCCTCTTTATTGAATGCATCATCAGTGAGCTGCCACAAGCGGTCTTCTACATGCTGCAAGATACCGTCTTTTGCCGCGACAAAATCGGCGCCCTTTAATTGCAACGCCGCCAGCGCATCCTCATGCCCAAACAAATGGTACAGCGCATCATAAAGCTCATCTGGCTTTTGCAAAATCTTCGCCGCGCCGCGTCCCTTCATCTCGTCAAATATTTCTTGCTGATAACGCACATGCGCACCGCTGAGAACGGCTGCGCCTAATTGCGCTGCCTCAATCGGGTTATGACCGCCGCCGCCATCATCACTAAATGAACGGCCAATCATAGCAATGGGCGCGAGCCTGTAAAACAGGCCAAGCTCGCCCATCGTATCGACGATATAAATGTGATCTTTTTCACCGGGCAAAGATTTGCCCTCACCGCGGACACAATGCGCAAGATCTGCCTCCTGACAAATCTCGACAACTTCATCGCGGCGATGCGGGTGGCGCAGCGCAATAATCGTCAGTAAATCAGGATATTGCGTTTGCAAGCGCTGATGCACCTGCATGGCGAGCGCCTCTTCCCCGCTATGCGTGCTTGCATACACCCAAACTGGGCGCCCCTTAACACTAGCCTTCAGATCATCAAGATCGTCTTGGTCGCACGGCAACGGCAAGGCGCTGTATTTAATATTACCGCTGACAACAACCTTACGCGCGCCCAATGCTTCAAAGGCTTGTCCATCACGCGGTGTCTGCGCAAAAATCATTGAAAACGTCTGAAGCAACGTTCGCGCCGCGCTTTTCACCATGCCCCATCTTTTGCCTGATCGCTCAGACAGGCGCGCATTCAACAGCACCGCTGGGATGTCCCGCGCAGCTAACGCACGCAGCATATTCGGCCATAGCTCGGACTCCATCCAAATAACAAAGTCAGGGCGCCAATGCGCGACAAAACGATCAACCCAATCAGGGCGGTCCAATGGATAATACTGATGGAAGGCACGCTCGGGCAGCTTTTGCGCCATCAGCTTGGCTGATGTAACCGTTCCCGTCGTCACCAACACCTGCGCATCCGCATAACGCGCCAAAATATCATGTATCAGGCGTAAGGCTGATTGCGACTCGCCAACGCTGGCGGCGTGCACCCAGAATAATGCCGCGCATTCAGGGCGCGGACGCCCAGCCACACCGCGGCATTCATCAATGCGCGCTTCTTCTTCACGCCCCTGTTTTACGCGGCGCGCCAGTATATAATCAAACAAAGGCGCCAGTAAAACAGTCAAAAATCGGTAGGTTTTTAAAAACATCGTTAAAATTTATAAACAAAATGTCCTGATAATGATAGGATATAAAAAGAGACAATCAACAAAATAGCAGCCATTTCATGAAACGGATCTATCCATCCTTTAAACGCAAGAAGACAAAAAACGATGTCATCAAACAAGCGCAAAAGCTGCGCGCGCAAATGATGGAAGAACATGGCGACATTTTCAAAGAACTACAGCGCCATGCAGAGCAAATGCATAACGGCCCTGTGCTATCCTCGGACACACCTGAAAGCACACAACAAAACGCACCCAAAACGCCGATAGATGGTGAAAAAGTCGACACTCAAAAGAACATGCGCACCATTTTAAAATTCATCGATGGGCATGTCTCAACCGGACAAAAAGACGTCTTTACAAAAAAGATTTTCGACATGATCCGTGACAAACAAAAATCATAAAAAAACAGGGCAACCATCGCCGCCCTGCTTCTTTTGATTTCAAATGGCAAAGATTACTCAGCTTTTTCTTTATGCTCTTTCATCTTTTCTTTGTGTTTTTTCATTTCATCTTGCATTTTTTTATGGCCTTCCTTCATTTCTTCTTTGGTCAGGAAACCATCACCATCTGCATCCATCTTTTCAAATTTCTTAGCATGCATGGCCATAAATTCTTTTTTCGAAATTTTCTTATCACCATCCAAATCAAACTTTTTCATGATAGGCGGCTTACCTTTGCCAGGACCGTGTTCGCCATCTTCTTTGTGATGGTCTGCCAATGCTGGCATCGCAACAAAGCCTAAAACGGCAAATGCACAAACAGTCGTCATAAATTTCGTCATTATTCTCTCCTTGTTTTACAAAGACGCGCATCATTGCATCGTCTTTTAATAAACGATTACACAGTAATATAGTGTCGAAAAAAGAAATTTAAAGGGCTGCTACGTCAAAGAAAATACGGTGGCCACGATTTTTATCAGGGCGAACAAAGCCTGACATAATCATGCGTGATGGCTGCTTCAAAGAGATTTCAAGCGTCACATCGTGATCTTTGCTTTCAGAAACCTCATAGCTTTGGATCAATGGGTGATCGTCAAAATACTGTTTTGTTTCAAGGTTCCAGTTCGCACCGTTAATATGCACAGTCAAAATACTGTTAACGTTATTCAGATCATAATCAAATTTGGCTGCGGCGCTTAGATCAAGAACCAAGCGTGTTTTATCCTCATAGTCACCCATGCGCATATTCACAACGCTTAACTGATCACTCAAAACATCGGCGTCCAAACCCGCAATTTCAAATGTCTCTTCCTGCGTTTCTTCAGGCAAGATCTCTTGAACCTTCGTGCGACGACCAAAAGCATTATCCAAGAACGCCGCCATACGCATTGTCGAAAATACTGGCTTTGGTGCCATCACAGGCGCCAAGCCTTCAGCTATTTTCGGCAAAGCATCAATCAAACGGCCTGCTTCAGCCACCTGAAAGACAGAGGCATCAGGCAACATTGAGGGTTTGCCGCCCGGCGCAGGAATACCTGCCGCGCCAGAAACGCTGCTCAATGAGGCAACTTTAAAGGATGACGGCGCATAAAGCGATGAAGCAGAAAGGCTCACCTCACGATAATTTGAAGGTGCCATCATATCTGCGCGGCGCAGATAATCTGTATAAGGCAAATGCCCCTTTGTCTGAGATGGATTAACGCGACCACGCGCAGCCATATGACGCTCAGCAGGTAACATCTTCTTCATGTTCAAACCAGCAAAACTAATAAAACCATCAGCCGCCAAAAGCTTTTCTGATGAAATATTCCACTTCATTTTATCAACAAAACTGACTTTTTGTGGTCCTGATTGGTCCATGCCACAGCCAGAAACGCCAAGGGAAACAGCAAACAAAAAAGCGATACGAAACAAGTTTCTCATACTTAAACTACTACGATATTATTAAAATCAGGCACAATATAGACTCAATCATTTCAAAACTTCAAGACAATCTAAAAACTTATTCAGAGGAAAATATTTAAGAAGCCGATTTTAATGCGTAACCTTTTTCTTTCTCATGCGAATATAGGAAAGAATATTGTAACTACATTAACATATAAGGATCATAAAATGAACAAAACACTCAATACACTTTTGGCCGGAGCCGTCGCACTAACAATTGCTGGCGCTGCATCTAACGCATCGGCGGCTGATGGACACGGCGCCAAAGACGGACAAGAAAAATGCTACGGCGTTGTGAAGGCTGGCATGAATGACTGCGCCTCAGCAGATGGCAAGCATGGCTGTGCAGGCATGGCCAGCATGGACGCGAGCCCAAATGAATGGGTATCCCTACCATCAGGTGTGTGCGACAAGCTTGCTGGCGGCTCAACAGAACCAAAGAAACACTAAAGCAAAGTGACATCAATGCGTTCACCAACACGAAACGCCAAAGAACACCATCCACCGGCGCATTTGCCGGTGGGTATTGGTATGCGCGCGGCGCATTACGATGACATCATTAACGCAGAAACCAGCAACCTTTTTGGGTGGATCGAAGTCCATCCCGAGAATTACTTTGGCGGTGGCCTTCATAAAGACGCCCTCAAACGTGCTTGTGAAAAATACCCGCTCAGCCTTCATGCGACGGGGCTATCACTGGGGTCAGACCAACCTGTTTCTCAAAATCATCTCGATCAGATCAAGGCGCTCATAGATGCCTTTCATCCATTTCACATTTCAGATCACGTCAGCTGGAGCGCAAGCGGAAACGCACATTTAAATGACCTGCTTCCGCTGCCTTATACGCATGAAACGCTGGATCGCCTTTGCCGCAACATCGATCAAACCCAAAGTACCTTTCAGCGACCTATCCTTGTTGAAAACCCTTCCAGTTACCTATCTTTTAAAGGTAACGACATGAGCGAACCCGAATTCTTAAATGCTCTAGCAGCCAAAACAGGGTGCGGTTTGCTGTTAGATATCAATAATATTTATGTACAGGCCAACAACCATAATTTCGACGCACGGCAATATTTGGACACAATCACCGCGCATCATGTCAAAGAAATGCACCTCGCAGGACATATAGAGCGCGAAACACAATCCCGCCCTTTATTAATCGACACACATAGCCGCCCTGTTTGCGATCCAGTGTGGGAACTCTACCGTGCGGCGCTCAAACGCTTTGGCGTCACACCAACACTTATAGAATGGGATCAAGATTTGCCGCCTTTTACAACCCTTCTTAACGAGGTCGCGCGCGCAAACGCCATCATCCAAGACATCGAGGCACAAAATGTCCCTGCATAATTTCCAAAAGAATTTCAGCGCCCTTCTCTTTCAACCCCGCGATACGTTCAAACAGCCGCCAGCAAACATCACCAAGCATTTCAGCGACAACGGCATAGAGATACATGAAGGCCTTGAGGCATATCACGCCAATGTTCTGGGCAGCCTTACAAACGCGATCCTGCAATCATTCCCCTTAATCGCCAGCATCACGGGCAAAGATTTTCTGCGCGCTATGGCAAAATCTTTCATCATAAAAAATCCCCCCTCCACGGCCTGTCTGAACACTTATGGCGATACCTTCGATGCATTTATCGCACAATATCCACCTGCGCGGTCTTTACCCTATCTGCCAGATATTGCACGCCTTGAAATCGCCTGTAACGCCGCGTTTTATGCGCACGATGACCAGCCCTTCACAGCGCAAGACATGGCCAAGGTTGCACCAGATCAACTTGAGATACTACATCTCACCCTACGGCAAAATGTGCGGACAATAACCTCTGAATATAAGTTATGGGATATACGCAAGCTATGCCTTGGCATCACCAATGACGAGATCCTCAATTTTAATGCACCCGAGGCCGAGCATTTACTCGTATCGCGCCCGCATTTAGAGGTTCACGTTCGCCCCATATCCCTTGCCGACGTTACATTCCTTAGCGCCATTCAAGACGAAGAAACGCTGGGACAAGCCGCCGCAAAGACGCTCGGCGCACATCCAAATTACGACCTGCAACAAGCGCTTGCAAACTTTATCAACGCGGACATTTTCACAGTAGACCATTAAAGGCCGCCAATAATGAAACAATCACTCAAAACCATTGATAACACCCTGCAGCCCATATGGCAGGTCATGGCGCGCCTAAACTGCATCACCTTGTTTGTGATGCGCCTGTACATGGCTGATATTTTCTTAAAATCAGGCATGCTCAAGGTCAAATCCATCCTTAACGGCCAGTTCGACAACGTCGTTTATGCGTTCACACAATACCACCCCGTCCCTTTCCTACCGCCAAATATTGCCGCCATTCTTGGCACGGGCGGTGAAATCATCCTGCCTATTTTACTGGCCGCTGGCTTCATGGGCAGACTCGGCGCGGCAGGCCTTCTTTTTATGACCTGCATAATTCAGTTTGCCGTCCCTAGCAGTTACGGCATCGCTCATCCACAGCATTATTTATGGATGATGATACTGGCGGGGCTACTTTTCCATGGGATGGGTCGTATATCAGTTGATTACTGGCTTGCAAAATGGATCAGGTCAAAATAACCTCTGGCCTATGCACGGCTTACATAAAAAACCATTGATCATGGCCTTTGTCTGTTTTGATCTGATTTTGATTGATCAAATCACGAAATGGGCAGTGACAGAATTTCTGTTCAACCAAGGACAGCCGCGCTTTATATGGGAATGGCTAACCTCTGCTGGGGCGCGCACCCCTTTCCAAAGCATCGAAATCACATCTTTTTTAAACATTGTTATGGTCTGGAATCAGGGCGTCAGCTTTGGCCTATTCAACCATGACAGCCCCTATGGCGCATATATGCTCATTGCACTATCGCTGACAATTACAGGTGCGTTTATTTGGTGGCTACGCCAGTCAACGCACCCAATGCAAACAATGGGCATTTTACTTGTGATCAGCGGCGCTATTGGTAATGTCCTCGACAGAATCCGCTTTGGCGCGGTCATTGACTTTATCGACATTCACATTGGCACAAACCATTGGCCAGCCTTTAACGCCGCCGACAGCTTTATCTGTATTGGCGTTGCACTACTTTTAATTCATACACTTTGGTTTGAAGACAATTCCTCTGAAACTGAAAAGGACAACATATAAATCATGGCTACAAAAACGCTTTTCGCTTCTCTCACTCTATGCTGTGCATGTCTTATTCTTACGGGCTGTAGCGCTGGTCAAGTGCGCGACAACCTTGGACTAACGCGCGAGTCGCCAAATGAATTTGCTGTAGTGCGCCGCGCCCCTCTCGAAGTCCCAGAAGAACTTCTCTCCAGCAACCAAACACAACTTCCTAAGCCAAAACTTGGTATGGCACGCCCTCAGGAAGAATCGCCTGACGTCGAAGCCCGCCAAACATTGCTCGGCAAAGAAAAACTCCCTAACAGCGCCGACCAGTTAAGCCCCGCAGATCAGCTTTTCATGGCGCGCGCAGGCGTGAACAAAGCACAAAGCGACATCCGCCAAACCATCAACGCAGAAACCGCAACACTGCATAACCGCAATAAACCAGTCGCAGAAAAACTGCTGGGTATCGGGGGTGACAAATATCTGCCGTCTGCCACTGTTGTCGATGCCGAACAAGAAGCCCTTCGCATTCAAAACAACAAGGCCGAAGGCAAAAGCATCACGCATGGCGAAACTCCGTCTATTGAAGAATAAGTCACCGCGCGCAGCCTAACCACCAAGGAAATGCCAAGACAATGCCAACTCCATCACTTCGCCCACTGCTGATCGCCGCCAGCGCATTGATCCTGATCTTTGCCGCAGGATTTGCTGGCCTGTATAGCATTATGCAAGACAGCAGCGCCCCAACACCCGCCGAGAACAACCCCCTCAGCAAACGTACCAAAACCTTTAACGCACAAAGCTACACCCTTGCAAATGGGCTGCAAGTCATCGTGATCCCCAACCACCGCGCGCCAGTCGTCACGCACATGATGTGGTATAAAGTTGGCGCCGCTGATGAACCGCATGGCCAATCGGGCATCGCACACTTCCTTGAACACCTAATGTTCAAGGGATCACAAGACATGCCCCCTGGTGAATTTTCTAAAACCATCCGCAGCCTCGGCGGTCAAGACAACGCCTTTACCTCGCAAGATTACACGGCCTATTACCAATCTGTCGCTGCCGAACACCTCTCCACTGTCATGCATATGGAAGCAGGCCGTATGCGCGGCCTTAACCCGCCCGAAGACCATGTCTTGTCCGAACGAGATGTCATCTTGGAAGAGCGCAGACAACGCATCGATAATTCGCCAACAGCGCGCTTTAATGAACACCTGCGCGCCGCAACGTTCATTAACCACCCCTACGGCACGCCTATTATTGGATGGTTCCATGAAATGGAAGCGCTCACATGGGATATGGCCAAAGCCTTCTACGACAAGCATTACGGCCCCAACAATGCCATTTTAATTGTAACAGGCGATATCACTGGCCCAGAAGTCCTGGACTTAGCACAAGAACATTACGGCGATCTATCCCCCATCACCGTGCCACAGCGCACGCGCGCGCAAATACCGCCGCTGCATGGCCAAGTGTCCCTGTCCGAAATCACACCCGACATTCAACAAGGCCAAATATCGCTCATGTTCCGCGCGCCGTCATACACGCAAAACAAAAACATGTCGCTGGCCTTGGACCTCATACAAGAGATCATGAGCGGCGGAGCCTCTTCACGTCTGTACCAATCCCTTGTTGTAAAACAAAAATATGCAACGGCAATCTCGCTATCCTATAACGGCACGGCTCTCAATGATGCACTGATTTCGGTAAACGCATATCCCGCGCAAGGCATCACACCAGACACATTGAAAAACGCTATATTAGGCGAGCTTTCATCTGTTGCCACTGACGGCATCACAGATCAAGAACTGCAAACCGCCAAACAAAAAGCGCAAGATGCCGCAATTTTCGCGCGCGACAGTCTTATGGGGCCCGCCCTTATCATTGGTCAGGCCATGACCACTGGCGCGACGCTCGACAGCGTTGAATATTGGGCGCACGACATCGCACAAGTTACAAAAGAAGACATCCTCCAAGCCGCCGCGTTATATCTAAACCCCAGCGCAGAAACAACGCATATGACCTTTGGCGCAATCATGCCGCCAAGCATAAATAAGAATGCCAGCGCTGCGTCACAAAACGAAGGAGAGCCACAATGAAAAATATCCTCCTGATTATATGCACTTTCATATGTGCGCTATCACTCAATAGCGCCGTATCCCGCGCCGCACTAGAAACAAAAATCGTTACCAGCGAAAAACACGGCATTACAGCGTGGCTCATCGAAGACCACAGCATGCCTTTGATTGCAATGAAGTTTGGCTTTCGCAATGCTGGCTCCGCGCAAGACACACCCGAAACACAAGGGCTGGCGCGCATCATGTCCAACACCATGGACGAAGGCGCTGGCGACTTAGACTCAAAGGCCTTCCAACAGGCGTTAGACGATCAATCGATCACACTGTCTTTCGGTGTCAGCCGCGACACCTTTAGCGGCACGCTCAAAACACTTACTCGTACAAAAAATGAAGCCTTTAACCTGCTGCACATGGCTTTAACCACGCCGCGCTTTGATCAAGAGCCCCTAACGCGCATGATCGAAGCCAACAAAAGCCGTATCAAAAACGCCATGACGAAGCCTAACTGGATTGGTGCACGCTTGCTCAACGAAGCGGCATTCCAAGGACACCCATACGCGCTCAATAGCGGCGGCACACTCTCAACACTTGATACCATCACGCCAGAGATGCTGCGCGCCTATCACAAAAAAGCCCTCGCCCAAGATAATCTCATCATTGGCGTTACAGGCGACATCACTGAAGAAGAGCTTACTAGCATATTGGACCAAATCTTTGGCGCGTTACCAAAACAGAATGATCTCAGCGAAATCCCTGACCTAACACTGCAAAGCAGCGGTGAAACATGGCTCTTCCCGCTAGATATTCCGCAAACAACCATTCACATGGCACAACAAGCCCCGTCCATCCATGATCCTGATTTCCATTATGCCGAAATCATGAACTTTGTTTTAGGCTCATCAGGATTTGGGTCACGCCTAACCGAATCAATCCGTGAAGAACGCGGACTAACCTATGGGATTTACACGTTTTTCAACCATTACGATCATGTCAGCCTTCTGCGCGCATCAACATCCACCAAGAACGAAAGCGCGCAAGAGGTTCTATCCCTCATTCAGCAAGAATGGCAAGGCATGCTAAGTACCCCCATATCAGAGGGTGAACTGACCGATGCAAAAAATTATTTAATCGGAGAATTACCCTTAACCTTGACTTCTACTGATAAAATTGCTGAAATGTTGCTCTATTTGCAAGAAAATAACCTTTCCGTTAATTATTTAACACAACGAGAGCACATTATTAAAAACGCTACACTTCAAGATATTGAGCGCACAACGCAAAAATGGCTCAGCCAACCTCATTTCTTGACTGTTCTTGTTGGAAAGCCTGACAATATACAACCCAATAAGGAAATTCATGACCTCCCAAATGTCGAATAAATCACCTCAATCATTCACAACTTGGAAGGATCTGGAAAAACATCAAAAAGACATCTCCGGCATGCATATGCGCGACATGTTTTCCATAGATACGAAACGTTTCGAGCGCATGCACCAAACATGCGACAATCTTATCTTTGATTACGCTAAACACCGCATCAATCAAGACACTATTGAAAAGCTTTGCGCTCTAGCCGAGGAAGCTAATTTCCCTCAAAAGCGTGCAGATATGCTCGCAGGAGAAACCATTAACACAACAGAAAAACGCGCCGTCTTACATACAGCCCTGCGCGGCTCTACCGACACCGCATTATGCGTAAACGGCGAAAACGTGACGGCTTTTGTATTGCAATTACATGCGAAAATCAAAGTCATCTCAGAAAAAATAAGAAACAATCCTCAAATAACCGATGTCATCAGCATTGGCGTTGGCGGATCTGACCTTGGCCCTCGCCTGATGTACAATGCGTTAGAAACTGCGCGCTCTGGCCCGACGGTTCACTTCATCAAAAATATTGACGGGCAAAGCCTTGATACATTACTGGCAAAGCTAAACCCAAAGCACACAGCCCTGCTCATCGCATCGAAAACATTCACAACCCTAGAAACAATGACATGCGCGAACTATGCCAAAGCATGGCTCAGCAACGGCGTGAATGACGCAGACCTATCAGACCATCTTTTTGCAACATCTTCTGCCGTCGAAACAGCCGAAGATTTTGGCATTCCACGTGACCATATCCTGCCCATGCGCGACTGGATCGGCGGACGCTTTAGCGTATGGTCATCTATTGGCCTGCCTCTGGCTATTGCCTTTGGGTTTGATATGTTCCGCGACTTTATCAACGGCGCAGCGCGGGCAGACCATCATTTCATTGAAACGCCATTAGAACACAATATTCCGGTCTTAATGGCACTTTTGGGCATTTGGTACCGCAACTTTTTTGACTATGCCGGCCACGCAATCTTACCTTATTCAGATGCGCTATCTTTGTTGCCTGGCTATATGCAGCAACTCGACATGGAATCAAATGGTAAATACGCAGGCGACACCAAGACCGCGCCAATCGTCTTCGGCGATGCAGGCACATGCGCACAGCACGCCTTTATGCAGGCCCTACACCAAAGCAGCGAAATCGTTCCTTGTGATTTTATTATCGTGGCGCGCAACCCTCACGCAGCAGACCACTTCCAACAAGCGCTCAATGCGAATGCGCTGGCACAATCACAAGCCCTAATGGAAGGACGCACCAACACCGGCGAACCACATCGCAACTTTGAAGGCAATCGTCCCTCAAGCACATTTGTAGTGCCTACACTCAACGCCTATTACCTTGGCATGTTGCTTGCGTTTTACGAACATAAGATTTTCATCCAGGGCGCCATCTGGGGCATTAACAGCTTTGACCAATGGGGCGTCGAACTTGGAAAAACACTGGCAAAAGATATTATCAAAGACCTTGAAACAGGCACCCCCTCAGAAAAGCACGATAGTTCGACATCCGGCCTCATCAGAGCGATTGTGAACCCCTCTTAATTCAGGTATACTGCACGTATGGCTGACCACACAAAAGAAGAGCGCCTGACGCAAGAGCACATTGACGTCATGATCAAAAAGCATGCTTTGTTTCTCAAAAGTATGCCTGGCGGTGTACGCGCAGATTTTCAGTACAAAAATATTTCACGTCTTGTCTTCACAGGCCACGACCTGTCACAAGCCAACTTTACCGCCGCAATTTGCCTTGAAACCATATTCGAAGACTGCACATTGGTTTCGGCAAACTTCTTCGCCGCGGATCTGCGAAACGCAAACCTGAGGCAGGCCATTCTCTCGCGCGCGGATCTGCGCGGTGCAAACCTCAACGGCGCAAACCTGACCAAGGCCTACCTTGACGACGCAGATATGCGCTGCGGCAAAATCATGACCCGTCAAGAAGATGGTTCACTGGGCAACTCGGCGCGTACAAATATGCCCGGCGGCAACACAACGCTGAATGGTACAAACATGAGCGCCGCCAATCTAACTGCCCTGCGCGCGCAAAACGCCATTTTCACTGACGCCAACCTTTCGCGCGCAGTTTTACAAAATGCCGATTTGGAAAACGCAAATTTGGACGGTGCGAACCTAAGCGATAGCAACATGTCTGGCGCCGTTTTAAATAATGCCTCGATGAAATCCACCCTTATCGCAGGGTCAATCATGAACGGCATTCAAAAAATCGGCCTAAAGCTTGAAAACACCCTTAACGAACACGAGATCGGCAAACGTTTAGATGACTTGGAAAAGCCTCTTGCCGCCCTCATCAGCGAGCATATCGCATGGATTAAATCCTCCGGCAAAAAGGGCCAGCAACTCAATGTCAGTCATTACGACTTGCGGGACGTTAAAAACCTTGGGGGCTATAACCTCACCGCGATCAAGGCCGAAAACGCAGCCTTCATTCGGCAAGACCTGGTCAATATCGACATGCAAAGCGCCCAACTTACTGGCGCTGACTTCCGCGATTGTGACCTGCGCAATGCCGATTTACGTGCATCAAACCTTACTGGCGCAAAATTCACCCGCGCCAACCTAAGCGGCGGCGATTTCTCGGCGCTCAAAATCAAGCGTAAAGACGGAAGTATTGACGTGCGCGCAACAAATCTTGCAGGCGCTGACCTGCGCTATACCGACCTGCGCGGGATCAATTTACAAGACGCGAACCTCAAAGGTGCAGACCTCAGCCACGCCAGACTCGACAAAGCCGACCTGCGCCGCGCAGACCTAACAGGTGCAAAAATCAACGGCGCCATCATGGAAAATGTGCAAATCGAAGATGCAATTTTAAACGTCCAACAATAAGAAACCGCGATCTTTGTCTATTCACTTTCAGGCAAACCCTTTATGATGTGATATATGCGGATTCGTCACTTACCAGAAACACTCGTCAATCAAATCGCCGCCGGCGAAGTGCTTGAGCGCCCTGCCGCTGCGATCAAAGAAATGGTCGAAAACGCCATTGACGCAGGCGCATCCCAAATTGATGTCCGCATCGAAGACGGCGGAAAATCCCTGATTATCATCGACGATAATGGCTGTGGAATGAACGCCGAAGAGCTCACCGCCGCGCTTGATCGGCACGCCACGTCCAAGCTTCCAGACGATGATTTACTGGACATTCGCTATCTAGGGTTTCGCGGCGAAGCGCTCCCCTCGATTGGCGCAGTATCACGCATGACAATCAAAAGCCGCGCACAAGGCACAAAAGAAAGCTGGGAAATTCGCGTTGAAGGCGGCAAAAAAGGCGAGCCCTCACCGTCCAATCATCCAAACGGCACACATATCGAAGTGCGCGATTTATTCTACGCAACGCCTGCGCGCCTGAAATTCCAAAAATCTGCACGCGCCGAATTTATGGCCGTCAAAGATACACTGCAACGCCTGGCCATGGCGCATTACGAGATCGGCTTTTCCCTCACCCATGATGGACGGCAAAACTTTAACTACCCGCAATCGCCAGACCCGCAAAGCCGCCTCAGCGCCGTTTTAGGCAAAGATTTCGGTCAAAACGCAATGTCCATTGATACCGCGCGCGAGGATATTTACCTCACAGGCTACGCAGGTCTGCCGACATTCCACAAAAGCAATTCAACCCATCAATATTTGTTCGTCAATGGCCGCCCCGTCAAAGATAAGCTGCTCAACGGGTGTGTCCGCGCGGCCTATGCCGATGTTCTGGCGCGCGACCGTCACGCGGCATTGGCACTGTTCTTAACGTTGCCGCCGACACAAGTCGATGTAAACGTCCACCCTGCCAAAACCGAAGTGCGCTTCCAAGACCCTGCCCTCATCCGCGGGATTATTATTACCGCGCTCAAACATGCAATCCATGAAAATGGCTTTAGCGTTTCAAGCAACGTATCACACAGCGCCATATCCCGCCTTGGAAAATCCCCCTCCTTTGGCGGCGGCGCCCACAATGCCCAAAGCTATAATCGCCCGACCCCAAGCTTCTTTAGCCCCGCGTCGACAAGCCACCAGCCATCTCCTGCAGCACACCACGCCGGACACGAACTGGCCGAGCCCGCATCGCCAGCCTACACCCCTATGCAAACCAGTTGGGATGATCAAATTGCCCCCTCCGCCAAGGCCGAGCATTTCACCGCCCCGCAACCCGCGCACCACATGGACACCGCCCTGCCACAAGCCGACAGCCACATCGCCGAGAATGAAAACTTCCCCCTTGGCGCGGCGCGCGCGCAAATTCATGAAAATTACATCATTGCCCAAACCCAAAACGGCATGGTCATTGTCGACCAACATGCCGCGCATGAGCGCCTAGTCTACGAAAAATTCAAAACCCAAATGCAAAGCACAGGCATCCCCAAGCAAGGTTTCCTAACGCCCGAAATCATCGAACTTGAAGACAGTGAAGCCATGCGTTTGCTCGACTACCAAGATCACCTTGATAAAATGGGTCTTGAAATTGAACCTTTCGGCAGTGGTGCCATCGCGGTGCAGGCCATCCCCGCATTGCTGGGCGACAAACCAAAAGTTAAAAAACTGATCGAAGACCTCGCCGCAGAAATTACCGAGCGCGCCACCGCACAAGGATTAGAAGAACGCCTTAACGCGATCCTATCAACGATGGCTTGCCACGGATCTATCCGCTCTGGCCGCCGTATGAATGCCGAGGAAATGAACGCGCTGTTGCGCCAGATGGAAGAAACGCCGCTGTCAGGGCAATGCAATCATGGCCGCCCGACCTACGTCACGCTCAGCCTCCATGACATTGAAACCTTATTCGGCCGCAAGTAAATCAAGATACTGACGGCAGGCTTGCAAATCTTGCATCATCGCCTTGTCCGCCTTTTCAATGGATGGGTCTTGCCCATATTTATCCGCATCATAAATGCCGTCTTTATGGCGCTCTTCAACGCGGCAAATCGATAACACACGCTCCGCGTCCAGTGCGCCAAGCGTAAATAAAATCCCTGTAATCAACGATCCTGATGCTGGCACCGCAATTTGCGCAACGGTAAAGGCTTCATCAGGCAGCTTGGATAAGATGCCATCAATCACATCATGAAGCGCCTGCGGCTGCGATAGCGCGACCAAGCCATCCGTGACAATCGGACGCACGCCATAACGCGTTTCAAATTCATCCAACACTGGATCCCACGCGGCCTCTTGCAACGCGCGCAAATCAGGCGGATTATCTGTGCGGTAAAACAATAAATCCGTATCCACATACTTCATTAACTGGTCATGCATCGCCGCGCGCAGCTTAGACACCTTATCCTGACATGTGCTGGCAATTTGCATAAGCGGCATACTATCAGGCACAACGGCGCCTTCTTGCGCGTCCCATTCGGCGGCGATGGCCTCGGCAAGGCCGCGCACAGGCATTGATAAAGGCGCTTTACTTTCAGGCAGTTTCACACTGCGTCCGTCAAGTTGCACTTCGTACACATCACCGTTTTTCACGGCTTGTGCTTGCTTATAAAAACGTTTCATGTGGTTTTGCCTTTATTGTGCCTGCGTTGCCTTTTTGGCATACGATGTGGCCTTATTCCCCGCAGGCAATTCCATCAAAGCAGGACATAGATCTAGGCTTGCCTCACCTTCTGTAATACCAGCGACCTCAGCCAAGTTCGTCTGCCCCAGCGCAAGGAACGCAGGATTAATTGATCCCAACAACATACCCGCAGCTTTCTTACCGACATCAACAGCGTCAGGCTTAATTGAAGGCTTAGAAAGCGGACCGCGAATTTTTACCGCCGCAGACAGGTTGCCAATTTGCAACCCTTTTGCATCAGGTTTAATGCGCATCTTTAATTGATCCGCCACCATATCATAGTTGCCTTCACCAACGATGCGGACATGCTGACCATCCATGTAAAGCGTTTGAAATTTGGCGATGCCATTTTCAATGCGGTTATCAACAATCGCACAATTCAAGCGCGCCTCTTCTGATGGCTTGATGCTTGGCAAAATCAATGACGTCAAGCCATCCCCCCATACATTTAACCAGCGCGATTGGAACTGCCCATCTTGCGTTACAAACACAACCTGACCATTTAATTTAGCCGGAAGCTGCTTCCAATCCGTGATCTTTGCGCCTAAAACGGCATCGCCGTCAAGATTCACAATCATATTCGTAGACTGACCATTCGCACGCATCAATTGTGCAACAGACAAATCATCGACGTCAAAATCAATGGTCAAATCATGCGGTGTCAAATCGCCCTCTTTCGCAGGCGACAAAGGCTTTAGCTCAAGATTCAAATTCGTTACGCCATCTGCAAACGATCCTTTTTTCGCAACCACATTCGCTGCCCCGTCTTTGACGCTGACGGCAATTTTCTGCGCCCCGACAGAGGTATCACCTGACAGGATGATTTTTTGCATATCAACGGTCAAATCAACATTCAGTGCAGACAAATCAATGCCCTTTGCTGCAGGCTGCTTTTGTTTCAAAGCAATGCGCTGTTGCACCTGCGTTGCGATCGCGCCCAGCGCTGCAACCTCAGACGGATTAACCTGAGGGAAAACAACATCACCAGAAATAGCCCCCCCGCTTGCGATTTTAACCTGTGGTTTAACCTGAGAAGACTGACCAAATTTCACATCACCTGAAACCTGATAACCACCATAAACGCCTGCGATATCCAACAAACCAGATGCCAAAACTTGATCGCCCTGCTGCACAAGAATATCGCGCAAAGAAATATCCGTCACACCGCCGCCGTTCATCACTGCGCTGAATGCAATATCACCTAATGATGCGCTAATCGGGCGCTGCGTATCGGCCACGCCGTAAGAGCGGCTATCGCCTGTCCCTTCTGCGCTCACGCCGACAGATGCCTTCAAAGCATCACTGCCGATTTTACCCAGCACCGCAATTTGCGCTGTTTCACTAGTTTCATCAGTGTCCACAATGCGCGCATATTCGATTGTAATCGGCTTGGTTGACACAACATCCTTGGCAACGCTTACCCCTTCAACAGCAAGCCCCTTAATACGGCCATGTCCAAAAATGGTGCTGATAAAATTCATGCGCACATCAACGCTACTAACAGTGGCAACCTGTGCGTTTTCTTTGGCAGGATCTTCAAACGTCAAATCATCAAAATCTAAAACAATCGTCGGGAAAAACTTAAAGTTATTCAACGTCCCAATTTGCGCGCTATAGCCCGTCGCATCGGACATATAATTTTCAATCGTAATGCGTAAATTATCGTTATTCCCGCCAATATTACCCAAAATCAGCAACACAATCACCAAGAATACAGTGATATAAAAGACAATTTTAAAAAGCCCAAGAAATAGGCCAAATCCCTTGTTCAAAAAGTCTGGTATAAAATCCAAAGCACTTGCTGACATTGTTTTTCCTTACTCGCGTGTGGCGCGTTTGTGTCGTTTATCATCTGATTTACAGATCCAAATCCTCGAAAGGATCGGAGTTATCCTTAGCATTAAAGCCTAGTGCCTTCCACCCCTTAGTCAAGGTTGGCGGCAATGGCGCCGTGATATCAACAGGCTTATGCGTTATAGGATGCTCAAATCTTAATCTGCGCGCATGCAGGTGTAAAACATCACTCACCCCTGATGCGTCAAAAGGCTCAAGCGGAGGATCATAATGACGGCCACTATATTTACCATCACCAACAATGGGCGTCCCCAGTAATTCTGCATGAACGCGAATTTGGTGCGTGCGCCCCGTGCGCGGCCAAAACGCCACAAAAGCGGCCTGCACATGCGCAAAATCCATCACCGTATATTCGGTTTCTGAATATTTGCCATTTTCTGGGTCCACAACCATGCGTTCTTGATTAAGGCCGCCTGCCTTAATCAAATGCGCCTTAATCGTACCGTCGCGGGGTTCAGGAACGCCGCGCGTCATGGCCCAATATATCTTGCGCATCGCGCGGGTTTTAAACATCTCGCCCAGCGCCTTTGCCATCTTGGCCGAACGCGCAAGCAACATCACCCCGCTGGTATCTTTATCAAGGCGGTGAACCAAGCGCGGCACGACGCCGTCCTTATCCGCCAGCGCAGGCAACATCGCATCCAAATACCGCTTTTGCCCTGTTCCGCCCTGCACGGCCAAATCACCAGGTTTATTAATCGCAATAATGCCGCCCTCATCATAAATCACCAGCGAACGCACAAAGGCCGCATCACGATCAGATACGCGCGGCGCGGCTTTCTCGCCAGATTTACTGGCTTCATTCACCTCATAGGCAGGAATGCGCACTTGCTGTCCCGCGCTCAGTTTGACATCGGCTTTCGCCTTTTTCCCGTCAATTTTAAATGCACCTTTACGGATCAATTTCTGCGCCAGCCCATACGGCATTGCAGGCACGCGTTTCTTGACCCAGCGATCAAAACGCTGCCCGTCATCATCTTCAATAATCGTGATATAATTTTCTGGTACTTTTCCCATGACACCTATTTCCTATTAAACGCAGCCAATTACACAAGGCTTCGCACGACAAACAGTCCTAAAACAAGGGCTGCAATCGATAAAACAACACTGCCGCCGCCATATAAAACGGCCTGCATAACCTCGCCGCGCTCCCACAAGGTTACGCTATCCAGTGAAAAGGTTGAAAAGGTTGTAAACGCCCCTAAAAACCCTGTCACCACAAAAACGCGCATCGCATCAGGCACAGGAACAGAAACATGCGCCAGCCCCGCAATCAATGCGCCCATTAGAAATGATCCTAAGATATTGACGCTCATCGTTCCCCACGGAAATGCATGCCCCGCTAATGCCACAGCCAAAATATTCACGCCATAACGCGCAACCGCGCCAAGCGCGCCACCTGCGGCGACCGATAAAACAGTAACTATTGTCGTGCTCATAGAATCCTCGTATATACAAAGACATGTTTAAACAGTTTCCCGCCCAATATAAAGCCATTCTTTTGGCGCTCATCGGATACAGCGCTTTTTCTTTGGCGGACACGGGGGCAAAATGGCTAACCCCGCATTACGGAACATACCAAATTGTGATGCTCGTGCAATTTTGCGCCGCGATTTTACTGCTTTGTGGATCACACAAACTTGGGGGTCTCCCCTCGTTATGGAGCGCCGAAACGCGCCGCGATTACAAGGTCCACATCCTGCGCGGCATCCTTAATGCGGCGACAACACTGTTAATCGTCTACGCGTTTTCAAAATTGCCGCTGGTGACAATCTATACCGCCTGCTTTACCAAGCCCTTTGTCGCAACAATCCTTGGTGTTGTGTTTTTCAGCCAAACCATCGGCAAACACCGCGCTATCGCCACAATTGTCGGGTTCATTGGCATTTTGATCGCTTTTCAGCCATGGACACAAAGCTTCCCGCTAGACCTTAGCCTCGTTTTAATTGCCCTGCCCCTTGTCATTGCAGGCATGTTTATTGCCGCGCGCGGCCTGACGGGCGGAACCATCCTGTCACTGGGCTTTTGGCCTGTAGTGTTTGCATGCCTCGCAGGCGCGCCCATGGCGATTTTAGACTGGCATCATCTGGATTGGCACCACATCCCTGTTTTCTTCGCCACCGCCGCGTGCAGCGTCACAGGCGTCATTGCCGTATCACGCGCCTTTCAACTGGGCGATTCTGCGGCGATTACGCCAATGATGTATATCGAAATGTTATGGGGGCTATTGATTGGTTACTTCATTTTCGGCGACACGCCAGACATCAACATGATGACCGGCAGCATCATTATCGTACTCAGCGGCCTTTATCTGATCCTCAAAGAAAAAGGCAACGCACACAGCCAGCAAAATGCAAAGAGCGCGTAACTAGCCCTCGCCGCGTTTCTTACGAAAATAATCAACGCGCTTTTTAATCTCACGCTCGAACCCGCGCTCGGCAGGGTTATAAAATTGCTCACGCGGGACATCATCAGGGAAATAATTCTGCGCGGCAAAGCCCTCTGGCGTATCATGATCATACTGATACCCATCATTATAGCCTTGCTGCTTCATCAATTTAGTTGGCGCATTCATCGCATGTTTCGGCGGCGCAGATGATCCTGTCTTGGCCGCCAGCGCACTTGCGCCATGCATCGCCATATAACTGGCGTTGGATTTGGGCGCTGTTGCCAAATACGTCACGGCCTGCGCCATGGCAAGATACCCTTCTGGCGCGCCAAGGCGCTCGAACGCCTGCCAAGCCGACAGCGCAACTTGCAAGGCCTGCGGGTCTGCATTGCCGATATCCTCGGACGCAACAGCCAACATACGGCGCAAAATATATTCAGGGTCTTCCCCGCCTTGTAACATGCGCTGCATCCAGTACATTGCCGCATCCGCATCCGAACCGCGCAACGATTTGTGAAAGGCACTTATCAAATTGTAATGCGCATCATTGGCCTTATCATACAGCGGCGCGCGCTTTTGCACCTGTGCCATCAACGCATCTGCGCTTAATGCCGCGCCATCAGGATTTTGCGCATAAAGTTGCTCAACCACGGACAGTAAATACCGCCCATCACCATCCGCCATCCGCAGCAGCAGCGCACGTGCCTCGGCATCCAGTGGCAAATCACGCCCCGCATCGTCTTGCGCGCGCTGTAATAATTGCGACAGCGCGCCTTCGTCCAGGCGGTTCAGCACAAAGACCTGCGCCCGTGACAATAGCGCGGCGTTAAGCTCGAATGATGGATTTTCAGTCGTCGCGCCCACTAAAACAATCGTCCCATCCTCCATAACGGGAAGAAACGCATCTTGCTGCGATTTATTGAAACGGTGGATTTCATCCACGAACAGTAATGTTTTCTTACCTTGGGCAAAGCGCATCTTTGCGCCGTCAAACACCGCGCGAAGCTCTTTTACGCCGCTAAAGATCGCCGAGATTTGCTCATAATGCATATCCGTATAATCCGCCAGCAACCGCGCAAAGGTTGTCTTGCCGCAACCAGGCGGCCCCCAAAAGATCATCGAGGCAATCTTTCCGCCCTCAACCATCCGGCGCAGCGGCGCATCAGGCGCGGTTAAATGCGCTTGCCCCGCGATCTCATCCAGATGTTTTGGACGCAAACGCTCGGCCAGCGGACGCGCCGACATCAGCTCTTCTTGCGTATTTTCCGAATTAACCGCGAATAAATCACTCATTTTTACCTATTGCCCTTGACCTACAGCCCCACTATATGACATTTAACCTCTTTTATAGAGGTGTGATCCATTTAAGGATAGTACAAAATGCAAACTGCTCAAGCGCATAAAATTGATGTTCCGGCCTATAATGCCGAGGTCGCCCGCGAGACGGACGCCGTATATAAAAAATTGAAAAACCAGTACTCGCAAGAAAACTGGGAAGAAATCGCGCCTTATATTTTTGAAATCAATCGCCTTAAAAAAGAAAAGAATGCGGCCATTTTGGCGCATAACTACATGACGCCTGATGTATTTTTTGGTGTTGGCGATATTATCGGCGATTCACTGATGCTGGCACAAAAGGCCGCGCAAAGCACCGCCGACATCATCGTACAGGGCGGCGTGCATTTTATGGCTGAGACCTCAAAAATCCTCTGCCCTGAAAAGAAAATCCTAATGCCTGATATGAAAGCAGGCTGTTCACTTGCTGATGCGATCACAGGCGCTGATATTCGCGCGCTAAAAGAAAAATATCCTGGTATACCAGTCGTTTCGTATGTAAATACAACCGCTGATGTTAAGGCCGAAAGTGACGTTTGCTGCACATCCTCAAACGCACTTAAAATTGTAAACGCACTGGGCGCACAAGGCCACGATACAATCATTATGACGCCTGATAAATATCTGGCACAAAACGTTGCGGCGCAAACTGATGTGAACATCATTATCTGGGACGGCGCCTGCGAAGTGCACGAGCGCTTCTCTGCCCAAGACGTCAAAGACATGCGCGCACAACATCCTGATGTTTTTGTCCTCGCCCACCCTGAATGCCCGCCTGAGGTCATCGCGGAAAGCGACTATGCAGGATCAACCGCGCAAATGGATACCTACATCAAGGAAAACCAACCTAAAATGGCCATGCTGATGACGGAATGCTCGATGAGCGACAACATCGCAGCCAACAACCCAGATGTACACATGGTTGGCACATGCCAAATGTGCCCGCACATGAAGCGCATCACCTTGCCGAAAATCTTGCACGCCCTGCAGACCGAGCAACCTGAAGTCCTTGTCGACCCAAAGATCATCCCGCGTGCACGTCAGGCCGTTGAACGCATGCTCGAACTCAGCTAAGCTAACGACAGGATACAAACCCCACCCAAGCCCTTAAGGACCCTGCCATGGCCACGCCCGTTTCTTCACCTTCTGCACTCCTTATCGAAAAAATTGTTCGCAGCGCACTAGAAGAAGACCTTGGCCCGCAAATGCAGGACATCACGTCTAATCTGACGGTTCCTGCAAACCGCGACATCATCGCCAAGATTTGCGCGCGCGAAGACGGCACTCTGGCCGGTCTCATCGCAGGCCTCAGCGCCTTTACCATCATCGACCCAGAGCTGGAAATTACCTTGCACGTCCATGAAGGCGACACCATCAGCGCAGGCCAAACCATCGCCACCATCGAAGGCAATGCACGCTCCATCATGATGGCCGAGCGCGTATGCCTTAACATCCTGGGCCACTTATCTGGCATCGCGACACTGACCGCGCGCTATGTCGAGGCAATTGCAGGCACAACCGCGACAATTTGCGATACGCGCAAAACGCTGCCGGGTCTGCGCGCCTTGCAAAAATATGCCGTCACATGCGGCGGCGGCAACAATCATCGCTTTGGCCTGTATGACGCCATCATGATCAAAGATAATCACATTGCGGCCTCTGGCGGCATTGAAGACGCCCTGAACAACGCATCGCTACTGCGCTCTCACACGGTTAAAATTGAAATTGAGGTTGATACGCTTGATCAGCTCCAAACCGTGATTAATCACGGCGGCGCTGATATTGTTTTGCTGGATAATATGAACGCGCAGCAGCTCACCCAAGCCGTAGACATGATTGGCGATGCCCCGCTTATCAGCGAAGCCTCTGGCGGTGTATCTCTTGAAACGGTTGCGGCCATTGCACAAAGCGGCGTAAACATGATCTCAATCGGCGCCCTCACCCACAGCGCCCCGAACTTTGATTTCGGCCTCGACATTGAATAAACAAATCCTGCAGATCAAGCTCACCCCTAAGGCCGCAAAAAATGCGATCCTTGGCTGGGAATCGGATCAAAATGATAACCCTTACCTGAAATGCAGCGTCACCGCCGTCCCCGAAAACGGTAAGGCCAATGCGGCGCTGATTAAGATGCTGGCCAAGCATTTAAAAATATCAAAATCATCCATAACGATAACAGGCGGCCATACAAGCCGCCTGAAAAAAGTCGAAATATCGGGAATAAGCGAACTGTGCTTATAAAGTGCGTTTCTTAAACGCGCGCTGCCATCAATTTCTTGATTTCGGCAATCGCCTTTGCAGGGTTCAACCCTTTAGGGCATGTGTTTGTACAGTTCATAATCGTGTGACAGCGATACAGTTTAAATGGATCTTCCAGTTGATCCAAACGCTCGCCCGTTGCGTCATCACGGCTATCCGCGATCCAACGATAAGCCTGAAGCAAAATAGCAGGCCCCATAAATTTATCGCCGTTCCACCAATAAC
>DKAJ01000004.1:105504-124165 GCA_002448815.1 Micavibrio sp. UBA6929 | reverse complement strand
AACCCTGCCCGATACACCTGCGCCGCAACCTGCTGCTGCAGAAGCGGTAGAAGAACCAGTACAAGGCCCGACCTTAACGTTCGTGAACGAACATGGGCAAACCATCGCAAATGACAACCTCAACAGCGATGAACAAACACGCCTCAATGTCTTTAATCAAATTTTGCAATCTCGCGGCGTAGATACACAAGATGCAGCCGTCATCGCAAGCAATGACGGCACATATACACTGCGCAAAACATTTACCCCAAGCGCAGAGCACCAAGCCTTATCCGATCATTTCGGCGTAAACCTAAAAGGTGCCACAGTGCATAAAGATTATATTGCTACGCAAATCGAAGAACCTGACGCGCCGCAAGTCGCCGCGTTACATTAATCAACAGCCTCTGGCAGCGAGAACACAACCTCAGCGCCAATATTATGCTCTCGCGGCTTAATTTGAAGGCATCCGCCATGCATACGCACGATCTTATCCGCAAGCGTCAACCCCGCCCCAATGCCGGCATAATCATCGGGCCGCAAACGCTTGAACATGGTTAAAGCACGCTCGCACTGTTCAAGCTTTAGGCCTATACCGTTATCTTTTATTGAAAAATGCCAGCGCCCATCATCAAAATAAACCGACAGTGAAATAGCGCGCGTATCCTGTATCACTGGGTGAAATTTCATCGCATTTTCCAAAAGACAATAAAACAAACGCGCGATGCGCTCCTCATCTCCCCATACGGCAGGCATTTCATCACATAAAAAATCAACTTCACATGCTTGATTATCGCCCCATAACGATTGCACAACCCGATCAACAATCACCGCTACATCCACGCGCCCAAAAGGTGACAAGCGCGTATTAAGACGCGAGAACTCCAGCAAAGCAGCTTGCATCGCCTCCACCTTATCCAGCGCCATATAAATAAAATCAACGCACTGCACCTGATCGGCGTTTAATTTTGTTTGATCGCACCCATCCAACAACAATCCAGTAAATTGACGGATATGACGCATGGGCGCGTTTAAATCATGCGATACAATATAGGCAAAGTCCTGATATTCTTTGGCTATATCAACGCCATGCTCGTTAGAAACCAAATCATTTGACATGCGCACTATGCTGCCCCTTCCCCAGCGCGATCAGGCAAAACCACGACATTAAACCAAAAGTCTTCCAAAGACTGAATAACCTCTTGAAATTTATGCACATCAACAGGCTTTACCAAATACGCATTCGCATGAAAATTATAACTGCGCACAACATCTTCTTCGGCCTGAGATCCCGTTAAAACAACCACAGGGATACGGCGCAAATCATCATCAGCCTTAATTTCTTTCAGCACCTGACAACCATCTTTCTTGGGCAAGTTGATATCGAGTAAAATAAGGTCTGGCCGTGGAAAATTGTGAAATTCACCGCGTTTATAAAGCATCTCCATCGCGACCTCACCATCTTTGGCCACAAAAATTTCATTACCAACCTTGGCCTTTTGAAAGGCCTTTTTAGTTAAGAAAACATCCCCATCATTATCTTCCACCAACAAAATATCTGCAAATCTCATCTCGTGATTACTCATATAACCCCCTCCTTTTATTCATTATCTTCTTTGTGCCCTTTAGGGATAGTAAAATAAAATGTTGTTCCCTTGCCCGGTCGCGATTCAGCCCAAATTTCACCACCAAAACTTTCAACAATTTTCTTACTAATCGCAAGCCCCAGCCCTGTGCCTGGATATTCTGTTTTCCCATGCAAACGTTTGAAAATTAAGAAAATACTCTGCAAGTATTCATCCTTAATACCTATACCATTATCCTGAATAGAAAAGGTCCAGTGCCCCGGCGCAGAATCAACATGCACGCGAATTTCACAAACTTTATCTGCCGTACGATATTTAATCGCATTACCGATCAAATTCTGCATAAGGCGTAAAAAACGCACCGGATTAGCCTGAACAACGGGCAAATCATCAAGATGAATTTTTGCTCCCGACTCTTGAATAGCTGCACTAAGATTGTCCAGCGCCATTTGCGTGTGCTTCATCGTATCGACAGGCACAAGGTCCAGATTTCCACGATCAACTCTTGAATACTCCAGCAAATCAGACACCAAAGATTGCATACGTTCAACCGATGCCACTATATAAGACAGATATTCTTTTCCTTCTTTGGACAAATCATCATCACATGCCTCAGAAAGTAATTTGCTAAAATTACTGAGCATACGTAAAGGCTCTTGCAGATCATGCGAAGCCACATAAGCAAAACGCTCTAATTCCTGATTAGAACGCAAAATTTCATCCTCTGCTTTGCGACGCACTGTAATATCACGTACAATGCCGCTAAAGATCTTTTGCTGATTAACATGAACTTCGCTAATCGAAAGCTCTAATGGAAACTCGCTACCGTCTTTCCTGCGGCCATAAACCTCACGACCAATGCCAATAATTTTACGCTCGCCCGTGTCGTGATAATTCTTCAAATAACCATCATGCTTCAGGCGATCTGAAGAAGGCATCAACATTTTGACATTTTGCCCGACAACATCATGCGTGCTATAACCAAAAATCGTTTCGCACGCGGCATTATAGTGCAGCACAATGCCTTTCTCATTGATCGTAATCAGGCCATCAACCGTATTATCCAAGATCGCCTGCAAGCGCCCGCGTGTTTCTTTTTCAGCATGATTAATCGCCTCTAAGCGCTCTGTCAGGCCTTGAAACTCACATGCAAGCTCGCCAATTTCATCACCGCGGCGCACCAAATTTTCCCATACCAAGCCATTATCATCATAATTTTTAATTTCGCGCACCATCCGCGCTAAGGACGCTCTATAAACATTAGACAAAAACACAGAGCACACCACGGCAAACACTATTAAAATAAAGGCAATAATGCCGCCATAAAGTCGCACAGCATTCACCGCAGGCAATAATTGGCTCTCTGGGATGACACGCGCAAAGGTTAGATAGCGCTCCGTATTATCAGGGGAAAAATACATCCTGCGATAGTAGACAAACATATTCTCATCCGCTGTTTGCAAAATATCATAACCATCACGCGCCTGAACGCGCCTTAGAACATCCAAAACACGGTTGTCCAGGCCTGGCGATGATGCATAATTAAAGCGAAAATTTTGTTCGACGCGATCTGGGTGATACACCAAATAATCATCCTGATCTGTCATCACATAAAAACTATCATCTAATTGCAAACGCAGGACAATGTCCTGCACCCACTTGTCAAATGCAACGTTAATAACAAGCATGCCAAACAAGTTCGCAGACGAATCAAAAATGGGCAATCCCGTACGAAAAACCGGCAAATAAGGAATCTGTACCTCACCATGCTCACGGTTTAAGGTCACAGGGGAAAAATACAAATCCCCCAGCGCAGTATTTGTAATACTATCAAAATAAGGCTCCTCGCTTTTTTGTTGATAAGCACCATCTTCCGTCACTTCAATGCGGTCATCCATTGTACGGTTAACGCGGACAAGTTCCCGTCCATCATCGGCGATACCAACATAACGCAATTGCACATACGGCGATCGCGGTGTCAAAAGTGATATAAAAATCGTTTCAAGGCGCTCTCGCCACAAGGCTACTGTCGAGCCATCCAAAGGGTCAACACCTTGGTTTTGTATACTGCGAACAATGCCTTGTATCGGCGGCAATTGCGATAAAATGCGGACATCATCTTTCAGGACATCCAACGATGCCTGAAATTCACGTTCAATCACCTGAGCCTCCAATGAAAGGCCTGCAATTTCACGCTCCAACATCAGGGCTTCAACTTTTTTAGAGTACCATCCACCAATGATCACGCAGGTAAGCATCGTCACCCCGCAAATGGTCAGGAAAATTTTGGTACTAAAAAGATTCAGCCTCTCAAGAAAATCGACCTCACGTCGGCCATCTTTTCTCCAAAATACATTAAGATTTTTGAACATCACAAAAAACCAATCGGCGCGCCTCGCGCCCAAAGCACACCAGCATCACGATATAAAACTATAAAATTTGTCTAAGCGTATCAGAAAAATCGCCATCAGTAATCTTCGCCTTCAACAGCACATCATTTGCACCATTTTTAAGCGCTTCCAAAATGGTTAAATGCGTGCCCAGCCCCGTCACAACAACGATAGGCACAACGCGGTTAAAACGACGAACCTCCCGAACCGTCGAAGGGCCATAGCCATCTGGCAAATTTAAATCCAGTAAGATTAAATCCAGTGGTGACTTCATGTAAACGCTGTATGCATCTTGCACACATGACGCGGCCATAACCTGAACATCTGGATAAATTTTTCTCAGCATCCGCGTGAGCAAGAACAGGTCAGATTCGTCATCTTCAACGATCATAACCTTATAAGACTTTGGCATTGCCTCGAATGTAATATCAGACTGCATATGAATAAAAACCCTAACAAAAGACAAAAAATAACGCAGCAAACAAAAACAACGCCATATACCAATGTATACGAAAGAGCCTTAAGCAAGTCTTTAAAATAGATAAAATGCTGTACACTCAGGCAACAAAACAACCATAGCGTGAAAACACTCTACACACATTTATCCAAAACTGCAAACAGTGATGACTACGATAGAAGGCAGCGCAAACAAGCACAAAGAATATACTGCGTATGGCGTATATTATCGGATTACAAGATAAACCACGCCATCTTCATAATTTTGTTCAGGCAGCGATACAAAATATGGTGTTTTAACGGTTTCATAGCTTGGCGTTTCTTCACGCAAAACACCTAAAACGCGTTCACGAACGCTATGCGTAATACGCTCTAATTGCCCTTCCGTAAGCTTACGCCCAACGGCATCACGCAAAACGGATGCCACCGCATCAACATAACGCGGTTCAACGCCCACTGGCATCATAACCTGCCCTGTATGGTCACGGTTAAACGCATAGAAATTCTTTAAATCATCCATACCAACAAAGGCTTCATCTACCACAAGAATAAACCCTTGAACAGTCGGCAGCACAGGCTCCACCGCATGAGGAAGCTCTGGCATGCCCACTGGAATTTTATCTGGCTCAGTGCGCTCTAATCCGGTTGGCATACTGACATCTACTCCCGCAGAAGGCGCGTCTTCTTTTTGATAGCGCGCAACATCCCCCAACACCTCTAAAAAGCTTTCCGGAACGGCCGCTTTACGGACCGGAACAGGTATAACTGGACGTCGGGACGGCGCAACAATAGGTGCGGCGTCATAAAACCGTGCGTGATGAATGTCCCGCTGCGTCAGTCCAGACTTTTTAATCACCACATTCAAAACCCCATCAGGTGCATTTTGCTTGGGTATATAAACACTTGCACGCTCGTACCCTTTTGTCGCGCGAACATAGCCTTGCACCTCTGTCAAAATGCCTTGCAAAAGGCTCTCCGTCATGGGGCGCCCAACATAGGTCTCTCCTACTGGCACAAGTGCACGATCATCAAAATCACGAAAGCCAATTACAATCACTGATTGCACCAAGTTTTTCTGCACAAAATCAAAAAACATGTCCGCATCAGCCATATCAACAAAGCTAACATCCGGTGCGATGATCAAGCCCCGAATATCCATAGGCTCTGCTGTTTGCGGAACAACAGCGCGGCGCTGAACCTTCACCTGATCAATTGCATTAAAAACAGGCCCAACAACAAAAGAACGCCCCTCAGGCAACGCCGTCTTTACCGACGACACGTCCAGCGACACATCAACAGGCTCATCTGGTAACGGCGCATCAGCAGGAGCATCTTCGCCCTGATAATGCCGCAAAATATCAATCGCCTGCCCAGACGCATTATCCGCCATATCCTTGGGCACATCAAAGATACTTTGCGCAGATACCGCCGCAGAACCCCATCCCAAAAGCCCGCCACAAGCCGCCGCACACATCACAGCGCGCGCGCCTAGCATAACAACTTTTAAAAAGCGATTTCCCAAAACGGTCTCTCTTCGCAAAGAACTACAACACAAAACTACTAGCATAAGCACACCAGCAGCGCCATACACCCGCCATACGACAAGCACAGTTATCAAGAATGAATTATAATTATTTACATATACAAAGAATTTTGCTACCCCTAGAGGCACGGAACAACAGGGTTAGATATATAACACATATGCAAAAATTATACTGCGTTTTCAGTGACGGCAGCTACGCCAAGCGTAATCGCGCGGGGCTAGGCGGTGTCGTCGTATCCAGCGATATTGATATCAGCAATCATCGCCCCCTCACCCACAGCAGTGCAAAAGTAGAAGCTCTGATCTCCAAAGCATTTGAAGGTGAAACAAACTCTTTATCCAGCGAAGCACTCGCCGCGGCAGAGGCCCTCAATGCCGTCCCTGAGGGTAAGCATATTCTGCTCCACCTCGACCCCGACAGCTTGGTACGTTTGATCAACAACAATAACCTAAAATCATACAAAGACACCTGCAAACCACATAACCAGCACGCAATGACAGAGCTCCACAACGCAGTCGAGCGCCACAAATCCGTACGCGCGGCCTACCAAAGCGATCAAAAAAATGCCCTTGTCAGGCTTTGCCATCATTTTGCGCGCGCCGCAGAAAAAGGACAAAGCCTTTCCTTTGAAACGCCCTTTTATCTGCCCGTCAAAAACGATGCTCGCATTATTTTTTCTGCCACAAACAAAAAAGATAAACACCACCGCCAACAAAGTAGCAAAGCGCCGCAAAAACAAAAGATTAAGGCCGAAGCCAAAAAGCGGGTTCACAGCGCCCTGCCGCATCTCTCAACCGCAAGTGATAACGAAGCCGCAAACATCAAAAGCACCTTTAATAAAATCAGCAAAAAGCTTGAGCAGCGCTATCCCGGATATAAGGTCAAAATCAAAATCAAAAAAGACAATCTCGGCAACAACAAGCTTAAGGTAAGGGTCAAAGATAAAAGCCAAAAGCAAAAAACATCGTCCGAGCATTCTCTCGCCCGAAAAACACTGTCCCGCGCGTCAGAAAAGGACGTCTTTTGCGCTTTGGACGATGCTGTCACGCAGGCCCATTGGATCAACGACCTACTACATTCGTAACCGCTAATATAAAAAAACAACCTTGCGCATGGCAGCGAAGTAACCCTCACTCACCTCCAAGACAAACAAATTGTCGCGACATAAACGCTGACATTTATCTGCAAAAGTGTCTAGTTTCTCAAGAAAAACAGAAAAAGTTACTGGCGGTGTATTGACCCCCTTTGGGTTCGAATCCTCTACACCTACCATTAAGTTGCAACAATAATCGTCCTGAAAGATAACAAAATCAAGGTTTTTGTTGCTACGGTACTGAGGGTTCGCATTGCCGATACTGGGTAGTATTAACCTCTTAGTGCAAACTGATACGGTACGATACCGAGGGTTCGAATCCTGCCTTGCCTTCATTGGAAACGGACATCACTTAAAACAACCACGTGTCCTGTTGGCAAAAGCGACCAATGATAACATCACAGGAACTTCAACCAGCACGCCGACGACTGTGGCAAGAGCTGCACCGGAATTCAGACCAAACAAACTGATGGCCACCGCAACAGCCAGCTCAAAGAAATTGGATGTACCGATCAGCGCGGCGGGGGCGGCGGTGCTAAATGGCACGCGCCAGAGGTAAGCCCAGCCATAGGCAACAGCAAAAATTCCATAGCTTTGGATCAATAGAGGGACAGCAATCAAGGCAATGACCAATGGTTTGTCGATAATTGTCTCTGCCTGAAACCCGAACAGTAACACCACCGTCGCCAGTAAGCCCATAATCGAAAACGGCTTAATTTGTGCCGTAAATTTGCCAATGCGTTCATGGTTGCCTGAGCCATCCAATTTCTTGCGTGTCACATAGCCAGCCATCAATGGGATCAGCACATAAAGCGCTACTGAGAGCAGTAGCGTTTCCCAAGGCACGATAATATCGGTTACGCCCAATAGCAGCGCCACCAGCGGCGCAAAGGCGAAAATCATAATAATGTCGTTGATTGACACCTGTACCAGCGTGTAATTGGCATCACCCTTTACAAGCTGACTCCATACAAACACCATCGCTGTGCAAGGTGCAACGCCGAGCAGGATCATCCCCGCGATATATTCCTTGGCATCTTGCGGACTAACCAATCCGGCAAAGATATATTCAAAAAACAAAATCCCGAGCGCCGCCATGGTAAAGGGCTTGATCAGCCAGTTCACGACCAGCGTAATACATAAGCCCTTGGGCTTTTTGCCCACGTCCTTGATGCTGGCAAAATCGACATTCACCATCATCGGGTAAATCATCACCCAGATGAAGATAGCGACGACCAGATTAACGCTGGCATATTCAAGGGATGCTATTGTTTGAAACGCACTTGGCACAAGTAAACCTAGTCCAACCCCAACGGCGATACAGAGGCCGACCCAAACGGATAGATAACGTTCGAAGATACCCATAGGGGATGGCGCTGTACTCATAGTAATTCACTTTCTATTCTTGCTTTTAACTTATTGTAAGCTTCGTCAAAAGCGGCGTTTATTTCTTCCTCGCTGCCTGTTGCAGTGGCGGGATCTGGCGTGGGCCAGTGCAGTTTTTTGTGGCTACCGAGGAAGACGGGGCAAGCCTCGCTGGCGGCGGCATCGCAGACGGTGATGACCAGATCGAAACTCTGTCCTTCAAATTCATCCCACGATTTGCTGCGCGGGCTTCCGGCCTCAATGCCGTGGCGCTTGAGTGTTTCGATGGACTTGGGATGCACATAACCTGCGGGTTTGCTGCCAGCACTGAATGCGTTGCATGACCCGGCGCCCAGATGGTTAATCAACGCTTCGGCCATTACCGAGCGGCATGAATTTCCAGTACAAAGAACAAGCACGTTTTTCATTTAGCAACATCCACCTTTAGGAGAGCAACAAGAGTCCTTTGCCTGATCTACTTTTTCAGGAATGCCACACGCATCTTTGGCTAAGCAGTCTGTTTGCTTATTCACCAAAACAAAATCTGTGCCGTCAAACATAAGGCCAAATTTACCGATGGTGGATTGTTGATATTCCACTTCAATATCTAGATCATCGGCATCACCAATGACCTTTTTAGAAATATCCAAAATGCTTAGAAACTTCTGTGGCGCAATGCGGTGGTCATAGTCCCCAGCTTCCCAAAGTTGGAAGTTCACAACCGTTTCTTTGCGTTCCACACCGCCGCAATCAATAAAATGCTTGGTGACAAGACCAACTTCAGTCACATGAAAATGCTGAGGCACATAGGAGCCGTCCGGCAGTTTGAAAGTCACGGCTGATAATTCGGATAATGCTTTTTTAACATCTGATAGTTTCATGATGATTTCCTTTTCTAACAACAGGCTTTTTCTTTAATTTCAATACGGCAAGTCATATCGCTCTCTTTGCAGCAATTATCGGTTAGGTATTGAATGGTCCCGACCAAGACATCGTAATTTGCGCTATAGATGGTTGCTCGACCTTGTTTCTCGCTTTTGATCAATCCTGATTGGCGCAGTTTATCCAAATGAAACGACAGTGTTGCATGGGGCAGCCCGAGTTTTTCCCCAATCGCGCCCATCATGATGCCATCGGGGCCTTTTTCCACCAGCAGGCGAAAAATATCCAAACGGCTTTCCTGAGCCAGTGCGTCTAATGCGCTTATAACATTTAACTTATCCATATAACTAGATATATAGATATTAAGGACGTGTGTCAATGAGAAGTATAATCGCCGCAAAATATGCGGTGATTAAGCCTGTTATTCACCGCATATCAAGTGAAGAACCATTTTGCCGATGTCAGCAATATGGGGTTAGGTAGATGCTTGAGCATACTCATCCAGCCAGCAGAATGTGTTGACCAGTTTCATCTGCTCCACAGTTCCACAAGGGATTTCCAGTAGCTTGGGATTGGCGACCACCACGGCCAAACACTGTGCGCGGGAGACGGCAACATTCAGGCGGTTCTTGCTGTATAGAAACTCAATATTGCGCGGCAGATCTTCGGCGCTCGATGTCACCATGGAAATCAGCACAATGGGTGCTTCTTGGCCTTGGAACTTGTCAACTGTGCCGACCTTGGCATTGTCTGGCAGGATGCTCATCACGCAAAGCCGGGTTTGGACCGCCAATAAAGGCTGCAATATCACGGCAATCCTGCCAAGTGCGCGGGCGAATGGTATCGCCTTGCCAACCTTCAATGGCCAGATCACCAGCCTCAAGGTCAAAGAACAGCGTCTTTTCGGCGGGCAGTGTCCAAAGCAGTGATGTTTTGCCGATACCGCTCTTACCGAAGATGCATCCTTTGATGCCCTTGGTTTCTTTCAAGCGTTCATCGGCTGAGATGATAGGAAGGCTCATTGGGCACCTCCTTTGCGGGAGAGTGCATCCACAATATTTTCAGCACCTAATGCGCCTTTGGCACGTGCTTCCGTATAAAGCTCACGGATGGCAGACAGGCGCTTATAAATGGCGCTTTGTTCTTTATCCAAAGCCTGTGCGGCAAAGGCCAGATCATCCAGAGTGGCCTCATGGATGGGCTTATTTGTGTCTTCTTCTATGGCTCCAAGCGCCGGAATTTGGATAAATGCCGGAACATGTTTGGCGTAGTGCCGCATCAGGCTGCGTGCGTGATAACTGACTTGGTTTACGACATAAGGATCAATTCCTTGGTACTTGTTTTTGCTCATGGTTTTCGTCTCCAGTTGCGGTTAGCCGCCACGCGGGCGGGTCAACTGGGACTGGCGAAAACTCACTGGAGGCCCTGAAAATCGGTGCGTTACTCAGGGCGCAAAAACGAAAAAAGCCCCGTTATGCGGGGCTTTAGTGGGTGTAAATTTTTTTAAAAAAAATTTCAGAGTGTTCGGTGAAATTTCACTGGCTCAAAATAACTCTTGACTCTAGAGTATACTCAAGGGTTTATAATGATATTAATGGAGGTAAATATGGCGAATTTAACCATAGGAAAATTGGCAAAAGCCTGTGACGTAAATATCGATACCATTCGCTATTACGAGGGCTTGGATTTGCTTGTGCCGGAGGGACGCACCGCATCAGGTTACAGGGTTTATAATTCCGAAAGCCTGAACCGTTTGAAGTTCATTCGTCAGATGCAACGCCTTGATTTTACGCTAGATGAGATCAAGGAAATGCTGGCACTCCGCGTTTCAGACGCAGGGAAATGTGCTGATGTGCGTAAACAGGCCGAGGCGAAAATCACCCTTGTGGAAGAAAAGGAAAAAGAGCTCAAGAAAATCAAGAAGGCGTTGAAGGAATTAGTGGTGGCATGTGAAAACAAGGATGTACCTGCTAGCGAATGTCCAATTTTAGAGATTTTATATCCCAAAGGATGAATGTAACGGAAACACACGGATAAACGAATATATGAACGAAAGTAAACAACAAAAAAATACAACAAACAACGTCTTTTCAGGCTTGTTGCCAATAATAGGATTGGCAGGACTTGTAGCTTTTCTGGTGTTTTGTTGTGTTTTTTTACACGGTTGATTTTAAAGTAATACGGAGACAATTATGAGCCAAAACAAAAATGAGATAGAGTCTGCAGGAGACACTAAAACAAAGTGGATATTGGGCGCAGGAATATTAACTGCAATAGGCGCAACTCTTTGCTGCATCGCTCCGTTGATATTATTAATGCTTGGTATAAGCGGTGCGTGGATAGGCAATTTAACGGCAATGGAGCCGTACAGACCTTATTTTTTAACCGTAGCTATTGCCGCTATCGTTTATGGTTTTTGGAAAGTGTACCGTAAGCCCAAAGCCGAAGACTGCAAACCAGGTACGTTTTGTGCGATGCCGGCCTCAGACCGTATCAATAAAATTATGCTATGGATTGCGACGGGTGTCATAGCACTGGTGTTGGTTTATCCTTATGTAGCACCGGCCATTTTAGAAAAACTTTAATTTTACTTTTAACTTAACAGGAGAATAGCCATGAAAAAATTACTACTAATCACAGTACTGACTACAGCCATTGGCGGTGGAGCAATATTGACTACAGCCAATGCCAAAGATAGCTCTAAACCCGCTGTCCCCAGTGCCGAACAAAAAATGGTGACACAGCATATTCATGGTATGCATTGCCCTAAATCTTTTCATACGCACACCAGCCCCTATGGAAAACTTATAAGCTAAAGGAGAAAACTCATGAAAAAATCATTTATAATCATTGCCCTTGTTGCTGCCCTTGGCGGTGGTGTCATGTTAACCACGGTTAATGCCGAGGATAGCGCCAAACCGGTTGCCACAAGTGGTGTGGAGCAAAGTGTCGCAACGCTGGATGTGCCTGGAATGACCTGCGTTACCTGTCCATTTACCGTTAAAAAAGCGATTAGCGCACTTGATGGCGTGAGTAATGTTGAAGCGTCATTCGATACAATGACTGCAACGGTAACTTATGACAAAAACAAAGTTAGTGTAGAGGATTTTATTAAAGCCACTACTGATGTCGGTTACGCCTCTACTTTGCATCAATGTGAAAGCGAAACTAAAGCTTGCTAACTTATAATTTAAGGTAAAAATATGTCTGATTGTTGCGGTTCTAATAAAGCTAAAGAAAAAACAACTTCGCCAGATTTACTGGTAATCGGCGCAGGTTCTGGTGGTTTTTCCGCTGCCATTACCGCTGCTGAAAAAGGTGCAAATGTGGTAATAGCGGGCGAAGGTACAATTGGTGGCACCTGTGTTAATGTTGGCTGCGTTCCTTCAAAAACCATGATTAGGGCAACTGAAACATTGCACCAGGCAAGCAGAGCCGCCCGCTTTGATGGAGTTGAAGCCAATGCAAAAATCACCGACTGGAAAGCATTGGTGGCACAAAAACAAGCCTTGGTGGATGAGCTTAGAGGTGCAAAATATATTGATGTTTTACCAGCCTATGAAAATGTGTCTTATGTTGAAGGTCGGGCAGTTTTTACAGATGGCGGTGTGATGGTAGGCGATGAGCTATATGCGCCAAAGAAAGTGATTATTGCTACAGGGTCGTCCGCATCATTACCACCGATTGACGGTATGCTGAGTGTACCGTACCTCACCAGCACCACAGCATTAGAATTACAACAACAACCAAAATCTCTGCTTGTTATCGGCGGTGGGGTCATTGGTGTTGAATTAGGCCAGATGTTTGCCAGAGCCGGAACTAAAGTTACAATTTGCTGTCGTAGCCGATTAGTGCCGGAAACCGAGCTGGAAATAAGCGAAGCGTTAGCTAAATATTTACAAGATGAAAACATAGATGTGTGTGCTGGAATTGGTTACCAAAAAATTGAAGAAATAGATGGTGGTATTCGTCTGACACACGATAAAAATGGAGAAACTCGCACTATTGATGCCGAGCAAGTTTTGGTAACTACCGGACGCAAACCGAACACGACCAATATGGGACTGGAAGAAAACGGTATAAAACTGATTAAAAACGGTGGCGTACAGGTTAATGAATATATGCAGACTACTCGTGAAGATGTTTATGCGGTAGGTGATGTAACGGGTACGGATATGTTCGTTTATATGGCTGCTTATGGCGGCAAACTTGCAGCACTTAATACGCTTGATGGTAATAAAAATGCTTATGATAACGCTGCTATGCCTTCGGTGATATTTACTGACCCGCAAGTTGCCGATGTAGGGCTAACCGAGGCGCAGGCAAAAGAACAAGGCTATGACGCAAAAACCAGTGTCATAACCCTTGACCATGTGCCACGTTTCATTGCCGCCCGTGATACCAGAGGCTTAATAAAACTGGTGGCGGACAGGAAAACCGACAAATTACTAGGCGCACATATCTTGGCACCGGAAGCCGGAGACTTGATACAAACAGTAGTTATCGCCCTAAAAGCTGAAATGACAACGGAAGCCTTGGCAAGCACTATATTCCCGTATCTCACAGGCGTTGAAGGACTAAAACTCGCCGCTCAAACCTTCGATAAGGATGTTAGCAAACTTTCTTGCTGCGCAGGATAGACTGGTGCGAACTGGTCAATTGCCAAGCCCTTGATTTCCCATGACTAAAAGCTCCGTACTTCGCTTTTCCAAGTACGGTGTTTTTCAGGAAAGGGGCATATATAGGAGAAAAATTAGAGAAAAACGGGGTGTTTTTATAGAGAGGAAGTCAATTGCAAATAGCGAAAAAGCCCGCAAATGCTGGGCTTTTGAGGCTATGCCATCTCAGGCATATGAAAGTTCGTTTGTAGTTAATGGCGGTGTATTGACCCCCTTTGGGTTCGAATCCTCTACACCTACCATTGAGTTGCAACAATAATCGTCCTGAAAGATAACAAAATCAAGGTTTTTGTTGCTACGGTACTGAGGGTTCTCATGTCAAATACTGGGTAGCATTGTATCCTTTGTGGAATGTAATACGGTACCATACCGCAGGTTCGAATCCTGCCTTGCCTTCATTGGAAACGGATTACACTGCTTTTACGCGAACAATCTCAACAGGGATGTTTTCATCAATCATCCATGAAAGCCAATTCAGCTGGGATTCCCTGACTTGCTCCCGAACCTTCTTGACCTCGACCATTCTCAGTTCGTCATCATTCCAGATGATGAAGTCTGATACGCCGGAGCGGTTTTCGTTCGGGTTTTGGGCTATCCTGTAAACGATTTTGGCGAAGGTGTCAGAATCAATTCTTTGGAGAAAATCCTGCACAATTTCAGACTTTGCGTACGCCAGCATATCCTGATCGCCGTTATAAATAAGGCGAGTCCATGTTCCTTCAGATCTCTTGATTTGTTGGTTGATGAAGTCAGAAAGATTAATCGACCTAACCACCAGAATATCGTCTTCGGTGATCGGGCGTGTGGTACCGTCACGGTCGGTAAATTCTTGGCCGAGCAAGGCATCATATTTTGCTTTGATGATTTCGCCTTCCTCGACGCTTTTTTGCGAGCAGCCTTCATGCTCTGCCGAGATCATAACAATCCCCTCATTGGGCAGATCAATGCCTTGGAGGTCCAAGCTGCGCTCGGCGGTGCTTTCATGGGCCGTCAGGCGGCCATCATAAAAGGCATCAGAAATAAACTGGCAGATGCTCGGGCGCATGCGGCGGGTTTGGCCAAGGAAGATACCGCGCTCTGCTGGAATGGTCGAATGATCGCCCAGCAAGAATTCCAGCACTGACAATCCAGCCTCACCCGGATGGGTGCCTTGGATGGGCTGACCCAGCTGCATCTGATCACCCACCAGAATGATGTTTTTGGTCGCCGTGGCCATTGCCACAACATTGGCCGTGGCGACTTGTCCGGCTTCATCAATGAACAGATAATCCAGTTGGCCATCAAAGTGTGGGCTGGCAAACGTCCATGCGGTGCCTGCAAAGAGATCAGCGCCAAGGCTCATATTATCGGTTTTGGTTTCTGAGCGGATGAATTGCCCATCAAAGATGGTTTCATCATTACCGCTGCTGGCTTTTTTGATGCCATGGAAATGTACACCTTTTTCAGCGGCAACGCTTTCAACCTTTTCCAAGAGGTTATGAATGGCCTTGTGGGAGTTGGAGGTAAGCCTAAGCCGAATCAGCTTGCCAAGCTGGGGGATATTATTTTCCGCTCTCGTGGCCAGACAAATACTGCAGCGCTACTTAATGAGGATGTAAAGAGCACAATCGTGGCTGCCCCATTATTTCGTGTTCGACCAGATATAAAAAAGGTTGTGCCAGAGTTTTTGCTTTGGTGGATCAACCAACCATCTTCGCAGTCTTATCTCGCGTCCAGATCAAAAGGCACCATGGTCAAGATGGTCAGCAAGCAAGGCTTGGAAGATTTAGAAGTTAATCTGCCTTCACTAGAGCAGCAAAAAAAAGTGGCTGAGTTTTTCAGCCTCTCCATGCGAGAGCAGCAACTTTTAGAAGAGATAAAAAATCGCAAAGCGATCTACACCCAAGGAATTTTGATGCAGATGGCATCAGAATCTCGCCCAACAGCGAGTAATAAAAAACCCGGCTTCGATGCGGCAACATCTACTCCGGGTCAAACTCAGTCAAGAGCAAGGAATTAATACTATGACACGAGGAAAAAATCAACATGTAGTGAAGCACCCCGACGGATGGGCCGTTAAGGGTGCAGGTAATAGCAAGGCAACAAAGGTCACCGATACGCAGAAAGAAGCGATTGAGCGTGCCGAACAAATTGCCCGCAACCAACAATCCGATACCAAAGTCCATGGCCGTGACGGCAAAATCAGAGCCGGAAACAGCTATGGCAACGACCCATACCCGCCGAAAGATACAAAATAAGCACAAGGAGCACAAAAATGACGAATGAAGCAATTAAACAACAAGACGTAAATAACGCTGCATGGGCTGCTTGTGACACCTTTCGTGGCGTGATGGATGCAGCTGGTTACAAGGATTATATCCTTGTGATGCTGTTCCTGAAATACATCTCGGATGTAGCAACAGCATCACCGCTAGCTGTGTCATCTTGCGCTCCAGACACATCCATTAAGCGTCTATTAACTCGCTTTAACTCTTTACCAATCTGCGAGCAAGAATAGCCTTGATATTCAAGCGGTGACACATAAGCAGCGCGTATGTCTTTTGATTTAGATGCACATCCTGAGATCAAGACAGAAGATGCACAGGCTAATAGTAAAGCGTTTCTCATATAATTCTCTTTATAATTTAATTTAAAAAAACTTACACCACCACAGATGGAGATTCAACCTTAAACATCTCCACCTTAAAACCACAAACTTGCCCCAGTGCACAACCGCAATCGCAACCGATGCTGATCAGAGCAAGTTAAGGGGTTACCGCCAAGTGCTCCAACAAATCATCAAGGAACGGATAGCGCACCTGCTTAATAGCTTCATAGCGCTTTTCAAGACTAAAGCTTTTACCGTAACCACGGCTAGCTTTACCATCTCTATGCCCTGTTATAGACTCCCACAAAGGCTCAGGCACATTGGTATGATTACGCATGCGATCAATAAAGTTATGACGTGTACTGTGAAAGCAGGTTTTAGGCGTTTTAATGCCAAAGGCTTCAAGAAAAGTGGTGAAGCGCTTAGAGAATATGGTTGAATACTTTCCATCTGCAGCGATTTGCACGTCTGCAAATATCCGGATCTGCCCTTTTTTCTTGGCAAGCTCCACAGTGACCAAAAAGCCTAAGTTAATTAGCTTAGGATGAATCGGAATCGTACGAAAACTATTGGCTTTTACAGACTTATCATCCTCATTTTTATTGATATCCATGTACCAAATCTCATTTTCTTTTTGAACATCTGCGACATAGAGTTGACAAAGCTCACCAAGGCGCGCCCCTGAATATAGCGCTAACAGCGGCAACCAAAATTTTGCATTGCGAATAATCTTGCTACCCTTTGTGTGCTGCCCCCTTGCTGTATGCGATTTGCAGCCTTGATACACAGGCGAGCTAAACATAGCCACAAGCTGCGCATCAGAAAACGGATCGCGCTTACTATCCTCTGGACGTGTATCCTTTAAATTCACACCGTCAAAAGGATTAATATCGCCAAATTCTTTCCATTCTATCAGCCATGACACAAAGCCACGCATCATGTCGAGATAACCATTCACCGTTGGAATTGCTATATATTGGTCACTGGTTAGGTTGAGCGCTGCAATATCGTCTAGTGTTAAGCCATCATAGCGCTGCTTTCGGTTTTTGGGATAACGCTTTAAGGTCTCACGATAAACACGCACATTGTCACGTGTGATGGTGGATATGGAGCCATCGCCAAATCGCTCAAGCCACAAATCATAGCTATTCTGGCGCTTGCCGTTGGTTTTCGAAGGTGAATTAGCGTGCTCTTCGCGCATGAATTGCTTAAAACATTCGCTGATTGTGTGCTGGGAAATGGCTACGCCCTGAACCATCTTCACAGATTGATTATCGTTAAACCAATCGTCTTGAATTTGAATATCAGGCTCAAAGTCCATGCGTTGCTGATGCTGGTGCTGCAGCTCTGTAATGGCTCTCCGAACGCCTTTTTGCAGCGCTTTGTAGCTTGGCGTAAAGCCTTCAAGGTCATTTAGGCCGTTTTCATCCAGCACATAGCGCAACACCGCATCTGGATTGCCATCAAAAAAGAATGGCGCAATGTGGGAGCCAGCGCGCTTGCCACTATCATCCCTAGGAAAATTATAATCGGCAGGAACAAGATAATCCAAACGCTCCTGATACTGGCTTACATCCAACGTTTCAGCCATGACTTGTTCATCGCCTGATAGGTTCTGCATAGCTGATTGCTTAACCATATTCATGATTTTAGTTTGCCTGTGTGCATCACCCATTTGCTTCTCAAGGCGCTCTAGCGCTTGATTGAAATAAGCTTTTACAATTTTCTTAACCTCATCAGGGCTAAGCTCTGTGCCTAAATCTAGCTGCATGAAGATTAATTGAATACCGCGTTGCAGTGTGAGTGCTCGGTACTGCGCCTTATGCTTATCAGTTGTCCTAAGCGAGCATGATAGCTCTTTACACGCGAATTTGGAAACTAATTTACACGGAACGGCGATACGGAAGTAAAACCAGCCTTTGCGGTTCCATAAGTGCCTTTGCTTTGCCATGACGTAACAACTTTCTGTAACAGTGAGCCAAAGGCCGCTGAAGCAAAAAGTTAAGTCATTGAAAATAAATTGAAATTCAAGTTAATGGCGGAGATGACAGGATTCGAACCTGCGAGGAGTTGCCCCCAACACGCTTTCCAGGCGTGCGC
>DKAJ01000004.1:58381-105193 GCA_002448815.1 Micavibrio sp. UBA6929 | reverse complement strand
GTGCGCCTTAAACCACTCGGCCACATCTCCGTTGTAAGGGCAACGCCTTACGAAAGTGTCAGCACACTAGAGCCTTGATTTTCAAAGATCAAGAGGGTAAATATTAACTCCTCTGTCATATAATAAATTAATCAAACAATCAAAAGAGACACCATGATGAAATTTCTATTTTTGCTTCTATTAATTCCTGCTGCTGCGGCGATGGGACATGATACATATCTGTATTATATCGGTAAGAACGCAAATCTAGATTTCAGTGCTCTGGGTTTCCTTTGGACGCAATACCACCCAAGCAGCTTTGAATATGTGGCCAGCAACCTGCCCGAAGACATCTGGGCACAGGTAAACCCTATTTTGTCTTACCCTGCACTGTACGTTGCACTGGTATTTGCGGCAATTATGTTCACCTTAATTTGGCTTATCACAATGCCGTTTCGCAAGAAGGCAGACAAAGACTTTAGCTTCTCTGCGCAAAAGAAATGGAACCGCGGCGGATAAAACGCCTCGCGCTCCCCCTGCCCTAGGCAATCTTTTCGACATATTTTTGCAAAATCTGCAACTGATCTGGCGCAGACAGGCGATGATCACCACCGTCTATAATCACCACGGCATCACGTGGCAAATCAAATGCCTGCTGAATGGCATACGCGGTCTTAGGCGGCACATCGACATCAGCGCTCCCCTGCAATAAGGTCACAGGGCACGCCAAACGCGGCGCACCGTTTAAGATCAGATGCTGTTTACCGTCTTCATAAAACGCGCGGGTAAAGGCATAAGGCTCATCGCTGTAATCATTCGGGACATAAACAATGCCGTCCTCCATCAAGGCGCTCTGTTGATCCGCGTTCAGGCGCGTATGATACATATCCTCGGTAAAGTCTGGCGCCGCTGCAATCCCGACAAAGCCGCGCACATGATCCGTATCGCGCAACGATAGCGCCAACAAAAGCCCAATCCACCCGCCCATGGATGACCCAACGATCACAACCGGCCCGTTAATCAGCGCATCAAACACTGCGCGCGCATCGTCAAACCAATCACCAATGACGCACTCCTCGAACACGCCGCCCGATTGTCCATGACCACGGTAATCAAAGCGTACATAGCCCTGCCCACGTTTTTTGCAGGCCTCTTCCAGGAAAATGGCTTTCGTTCCACCCATATCCGAACGATAGCCACCGCAAAACAAAAGCGTTGGCAAAGCCTTATCCTCGCCTTGGTACGCATGATACGCAATGTCGGCCTTACCGGCGCGCTGTAAAAAAGAAACCATATTTCAAAATTCCACCTTAACTTTATAGAACAAGCAGTATAAGATCTCCACCGATGCAAAAACAACCCACGATCCTGCAAATCATTCCTGAACTTGGCCCCGGCGGGGCAGAGCAAGGCTGCATCGACGTGGGCGCGGCGCTTGTCCGCGCGGGCGCAAAGGCCATCGTTGTATCACACGGCGGATCGCGCCTGCATGAACTGGCGCGCACAGGCGTGCAGCACATCAACATGCCCGTTCACAGCAAAAATCCCTTGACGATTTTAATGAACAGCGCACGCCTACAAAAAATCATCAAAAAATATGATGTCGACATCGTCCACGTTCGTAGCCGCGCACCAGCGTGGAGTGCCTATCTCGCCTGCAGAAAGACAAACGCGCATTTCATGACAACATGCCATGCGCCCTATAACATCGGCGGCGAAATGAAACGCCACTATAACAGCATCATGACCAAGGGCGAGCGCATCATCGCAATCTCGAACATGGTGGCAGATTATATGCAGATGAATTATCGTCTGAACCCGCATAATATTCGCCTTGTTCACCGCGGCGTTGCGATTGACCGCTTTAACCCCAACGCCGTCAGCGCCGAGCGCGTCATCACACTGGCAACACAATGGCGAATCCCCGATGGCAGTAACGTTGTCATGCTGCCGGGGCGTTTAACACGCTGGAAAGGCCATCATGTCCTAATCGATGCGATTGCCCGCCTGCAGCGCAAAGATATTTTCTGCATCATCATCGGATCCGACCAAGGGCGCTCAGCCTACCGTCAGGAACTGGAAGACAAAATTGCCGAAAAAGATCTTTCTGGGCAAATCCGCATCGTCGATCATTGCAGCGACATGCCTGCGGCTTATATGCTGGCTGGCGCAGTTGTTTCCGCCTCGATCGAGCCTGAAGGCTTTGGCCGCATCCCTATCGAAGCACAAGCCATGGGGCGCCCCATCATTGCCACTGACCATGGCGGCGCACAAGAAACCATCGTGCGCGGCGAAACAGGCTGGCTTGTTCCGCCTTCTGATTCAGAGTACATGGCCGAGGCGATCAAAGAAGCCCTTGCTCTCAATCCCGAACAACGCGACATCCTGGCAGAGCGCGCCATGGAACATATCGCGGAAAATTTCTCGGTCGATCTGATGATCCATAAGACACTGGGCGTCTATAACGAATTGCTTGCCGATCACGGTACGCAAATTCAAATCTAACCTCACGCTCGCCATCAATCCCCAGCGTTAAGCGCCCTGCCCGCACAAAATATTTGCCTCGCGCGCGCAACTATCCGACAATCAAAATGCTCCAATTAATCAAAACAGGATCTCACCGTGCGCAAGCCTTCAGCGACATTATTGACCTTAACGCTATCACTTGCGACGTTAACGGCATGCGGCAAAACCCGCCTCGAACAACAGCTTAACCACGCAAAATACTGGAAACGCACCGATGTACGCGAGGTCACATACATCAATGGCCGCACTGCGCAAAAACGCCTCAACCAAGATCTCGCAAACTGTGTCATGGAAATCCGCCAAGCCAGCCGCAGCCAAGCGCTGCGCGATGCGATTCCGGCGAATATTTATGGCCTCGAAGACCAATACGGCGAAAATTACAAAGACGAACTCAGCCTCAACAAACATGACACGCCCGAACGTGATGGGGCTCTGCGCGCCGAACACACGAATTACCACAATTTTGAAAGCTGCATGTTCGACAAAGGATGGAGCCGCACAGCCTATGTCACATACGACACCGAAATCCGCGCGCGCAAGGCATACCTATCAAATATTGGTTATGAAGAAAATGAAACGCGCGTAAGCCAGAAGCGCAGAAAAAAACAACAAGAGCTTAAAAGCACAAACAACCCCGACTTTGTTGACCTCAACGAATAAAGGGGTGTTTCAGAAGGCCGTCTTAATCGCGGCCTTCCATTGGCTTAAATTCAGGCTTATAAGGCTCATCACTTTTAAAACGTTTATACGACATGATCTGACGAATTTCTAAATCTGAACGCACCATATTCGCGGCAGTTTTCTGCCCCATCATCATATCCCAACCATCAATTGTCTGTTCATTATCACGCATAAAATTAACCTCTTGTTAAGTATTATGCAAAACAATATACACAAACATGTCCATTTTGGCAACTTCTTTACAAAGAAATAAAAATTATATAGTAAAATCAGCCACTTCTGATGTTCGCAAAGGCTTGCTCACACTCATATAAATACAGCAAATAACGCAAGGCCTCACTACGCTCGCCTTCTAAATTCGGGTCACGCTGCACAATCAAACGTGCATCATCGCGCGCCGTCGCCAGCAAATCACCATGCATATTCAAATCCGCATTTTTAAAGACCGGCAAGCCACTTTGCCGCACGCCTAAAACATCCCCGCCCCCGCGCAGCATCAAATCTTTCTCGGCGATGACAAAGCCATCTTCACTATCACGCATAATATTTAGGCGCTCTTTCGCGATTTCACCCAGCGGCCCTGCATACACCAAAAAGCAATAAGATTGGTCACCGCCGCGCCCTACACGCCCGCGCAGCTGATGCAACTGCGACAGGCCAAAGCGCTCGGCATGCTCGATCACCATGATGGTGGCCTCTGGCACGTTCACGCCAACCTCAATGACAGTGGTCGCCACCAACACATCCAAATCACCTGCTGCGAACTTAGCCATCACAACGTCGCGCTCATCAGCCTTCATCTTGCCATGAACAAGGCCAACACGCTCACCAAAACGCTGCTTCAAAATGTCATAGCGTTCCTCGGCCGCGGCCAAATCCATCACGTCAGATTCTTCAACCAGCGGACATACCCAATAAACACGCGCGCCCTCTGAAATGCGGCGCTGTAATCCCTCGGCAATGCTTTCGATTTTATCCATGGAAAACAGGCGCGTATCAATGGGTTTCCGCCCAGGCGGCTTTTCGTCGAGGCGAGAAACCTCCATATCACCATACGCCGTTAGAGTCAGCGTCCGCGGTATCGGCGTCGCCGTCATCACCAAAACATCCACGCCCTTGCCCTTTTCGCTCAGCATCAGGCGTTGCTGCACGCCAAAGCGATGCTGCTCGTCAATGACGGCAAGACCAAGGTCTTGGTAAGCAACATCCTTTTGGAACAAAGCATGCGTGCCAATCACAACTTGCGCTGCGCCGCTGGCGATTTGTTTTAAAATCGTTTCCCGCGCCGCGCCTTTATCACGCCCTGTCAGCACAACCGCGCGCACGCCTGCGGCCTCTAATAAGGGCTTCAGGCTTTCGCCATGCTGACGCGCCAAAATTTCGGTCGGGGCAATAATCGCGCCTTGCGCGCCGCTTTCCACCGCTTGCGCCAGAGCCAGCGCCGCCACCACGGTTTTACCGCTGCCGACATCACCTTGCAACAAGCGCAACATCCGCGCAGGCTCTGCCATGTCGGCGCTAATATCGATCAGCGCTTTTTCCTGCGCACCGGTCAGCTCAAACGGCAACGCAGCACGCAGGCGAGCGCGCACCGCGCCATCACCATCATAACTGCGCCCTGCAAGTTTCCTTTGGCGTGACCGCACTAAGAGTAACGTTAATTGATTAGCTAACAGCTCATCATAAGCAAGGCGCGCACGCGCAGGGTTTGCCCCTTCTAAATCAGCCTCGCGCATGGGCTTATGCACGCTGGCCATGGCCTCATCCCAACTTGGCCAATTCTCACGCTTTTTATGGGCCTCATCCAACCATTCTGGCAAAGGACGCACAAGACGCAGCGCACCTAATATGGCCTTATTCATCGTTTTATTCGTCACGCCCGCCGTTAAGGGGTAAACAGGCTCTACCGTTTCCAGTGTCTTACGCTCGGCCTCGGGCACGAAATCAGGGTTCACAATCTGCGCGCGCCCTTGGTAATAATCAACCTTACCGCTAACAACGCGGCGCGCACCTTCGGGTAATTGCTCCTGCAGCCATTTCTTACGCGGATTAAAGAAAACAAGGCTCATCGTGCCGCTGGCATCACTACAAGCAATGCGATAAGGCTGCTGACGGCGGGCATTGGGGGCATGCTTTCCAATCACAACGCTGATCGTGGCAATCTTACCTGCGGGCGCTTCGCTGATCGGCGGGGCAAAACGCCTGTCGATATAATCAATCGGCTTATGCCATAGGGCATCAATAACCTTAGGCCCGCCAACAAGACGTTCCATCAACGGAGCAATACGCGGCCCCACACCAGGTAAGGTCGTCAGCGCACGAAAATAGGGATCAAGATCAAACGGTCTAGGCATTGTTTTCTTCCTATTAACCGTGTAAAACATCTGCCATGAACAAGCAAGACATTGAAAACTGGCGCAAACGCCTCATCTTTCGCTCTGACCACCGCGGAACCAAGGAAATGGACATCATTATGGGCAAATTCGCCCGCGAAAATGTCCCGCATTTTACCGTGGACGAATTAGGCGCGTATGACGAGCTCCTGAAAGAAAATGATCCAAACCTCTATAACTGGATCATTGATAAAGAGCAGCCCCCCGCCAACATCCCGCTTGAGATGCTAAATAAAATCAAAGCAACATATATTAAATAGTAAATAGCCCTAGAAACAGGCATGAGCGAATCTATCAACACAATCTACGGCGCGCCAACTGGCCAAGACGCACGCATTTTGGCTGATCGTGCGCGCGCTGCCATGCGCGAAGATCGTGTTATTTGCCACATTGCACTGGATGACAACCGCGCACATACGCTGGAAAGCCTGTTGCAATTCTTTGCGCCCGATATCGATGTTTTGATTTTTCCTGCGTGGGATTGCCTGCCCTATGACCGCGTATCACCAAGCGCCGCGATCGCCGCACGCCGCGCCGCTACGCTGTGTAAGCTCCTCGCGTGGGAACAAACGCCCGATCGCGCCCCGCGCATCCTCATCACCACAGTGAATGCAGCCCTGCAGCGCGTATCGCCCAAATCTCTCTTTGATAATGCAGGCTTTTCCGCCACCAAAGGCAGCCGCATCAACGTCGAAAACCTGCAGGCCTACCTGACAGATAACGGCTATACCCGCACAGACACCGTGCGCGAGGCTGGTGAATATTCAATTCGCGGCGGCATTATTGATATCTTCCCGCCCGAAGACGAAAACCCTGTGCGTTTCGACCTGTTCGGCGACGAAGTTGAAACCATCCGCAGCTTCGATCCTCTATCACAGCGCAGCCTTGATCCCGTCAAACATTTTGCCCTCACGCCCGTGAACGAATTTCACATGGACGAAACAGGCATTCAAAATTTCCGCAGTGGTTACCGCGATCACTTTGGCCTGCCACAAGGCAACGACCCCTTATACGAGAATATTTCACAAGGGCGGCGCTATAACGGGATGGAGCATTGGCTCCCCCTCTTCTTCGATCAGATGTGCACACTATTCGATTATATCCCCGCGCGCGAGATCAGCTTTGACCTGCACGTTCGCCGATCTCATACCGAGCGCCTCACCCATATCGAAGATTTCTATCAAGCACGCAAAACACTGGAAAATGCCGCCAACCGCAAAAAAGGCCGCAGCAAAGATGTCAGTCTCTCTGGCGGGACATACCGGCCCCTCCCGCCGAGCGAACTTTATCTGGAAGAAAAAGAATGGCTGGCCCTTACGCACGATGCGCTTTCCCTATCGCCCTTCAAGTCACCAAGCGAAGACGACGAAGATAGCGGCGCGGTCAAAGGGCGCAATTTCTCGGACATTCGCGCACTGCCTGATGGCAATGTCTTTGCCGCGCTGAAAGATATGCTAGCGGGCGAGCGTAAACGCACGCTAATCGCATGTTATTCACACGGCGCGCGTGAACGCATCAAAACCATGATGGAAGGCGCAGGCTTTGATAATCTCACCACCATCAATGACGCTGCGCAGTTTAAAAAGCTACAGCCCTATCAAATCGGCCTGTCCGTATTACCGTTAGAAGACGGCTTTGACGCACCAGATCTGCGCATCGTGACAGAACAAGACTTGCTCGGCGACCGTCTTGCCCGCGCCAGCAAAAAGCGCCGCAAAGCCGATGATTTCATCACTGAAATTTCATCGCTGCAGGCTGGCGATTGCGTTGTTCATGTCGATCACGGCATTGGCCGTTTTCTGGAACTTGAAACAATCAAAGCAGGCAAAACGCTGCATGACTGTTTAAAAATTGAATATGCTGGCGGAGATAAGCTCTTCGTGCCAGTTGAGAATATCGAGGTCCTCTCGCGCTTTGGCGACAGTGAATCCACCGTGCAACTCGATAAGCTTGGCGGTGCAGGATGGCAAGCGCGCAAGGCTAAGGCGAAAAAAGATCTGATGGCAATGGCCGATCATTTGCTTAAAATCGCCGCCGCGCGCCAACTCAAAAAGGCACCGTCCCTGCATATTTCAGAAGGGCTCTATAACGAATTTGCCGCGCGCTTCCCTTATAACGAGACCGAAGACCAACTGCGCGCCATTAACAACGCCATTGCGGATATGGGCAAAACATATCCAATGGACCGCCTTGTTTGCGGTGATGTCGGCTTCGGCAAGACCGAGGTCGCTATTCGCGCCGCCTATGTCGCGGCAATGAACGGCGCGCAGGTCGCAATCATTGCACCCACAACGCTTTTGGCGCGCCAGCATTATAAAAACTTTACGGATCGTTTTGCAGGAACAGACCTGCGGATCGAACAATTCTCACGCCTTGTTGGCGCGGCAGATCTAACCCGCGCGAAAAAGGCACTGGCCGATGGCGACATTAATATTGCGATTGGCACGCACTCCCTGTTTGGCAATACGATTAAGTTTGCCGACCTTGGTTTGGTCATCATTGATGAGGAACAGCGCTTTGGCGTCAAACAAAAAGAACGCTTGAAAGAGCTCAAAGAAAATGTCCATATCCTGACCCTAACTGCAACGCCTATTCCGCGCACTTTGCAAATGGCCCTCACAGGCGTCAAGGAAATGAGCCTCATCGCTACCCCGCCCGTTGACCGCTTGGCCGTGCGCACCTTTGTCTTGCCATATGACCCTGTTGTTATTCGCGAAGCCCTCCTGCGCGAGCATTACCGCGGCGGACAAAGTTTTTATGTCTGCCCGCGCATCAAGGACATGGAAATCCTTGAAACTGCGCTCAAAGAAATTGTGCCTGAAATTAAGGTCGTCACCGCGCACGGGCAAATGCCGCCTGCCGAACTGGAAGACCGCATGAACGCGTTTTATGACGGGCAGTATGGCTTATTACTGGCGACAAATATCATCGAAAGCGGCATCGACATACCAACGGCCAACACGATGATCATTCACCGCGCAGATATGTTTGGCCTGGCGCAGCTCTATCAAATTCGCGGACGCATTGGACGCTCGAAACAGCGCGCTTATGCGTACCTCACCTACCCTGATAATGTGCCGCTGGGCGATACGGCGCTGAAACGCCTCGAAATCATGGAAACGCTCGACACGCTGGGCGCAGGATTTCAGCTCGCAAGCCATGATATGGATATTCGCGGCGCAGGAAACTTGCTGGGCGACAAACAATCCGGCCACATCAAAGAGGTCGGGGTCGAGCTATATCAACAAATGCTGGAAGATGCCGTTGCCGCCGCGCGCGAAGGACTGGACTACAGCGATGATGACAACGCCAACGACACATGGTCACCACAGATCAACTTGGGCACGTCTGTCCTCATCCCAGAAACCTATGTAAAGGATTTGGGCGCGCGCATGTCGCTATATCGCCGTTTGGGTGAACTGGAAAATGCAGAAGAAATTGATGCCTTCGCCGCCGAGATGATCGACCGTTTTGGCGATCTGCCTGATGAAGTGAACAACTTGCTTGAGATCATCAGCATCAAACGCCTATGCCGCGCGGCAGGCATTGGCCAAATTGACGCAGGCCCCAAAGGCGCGGTTATCGCATTCCACAATAACGCCCCGCCCAATGTAGAAGGCCTGATGAACTGGATCACCAGCAAACGCGGCATTATCAAACTGCGCCCCGATCAAAAACTAAGCCTCATCAAGCAATATGACAGCGCAAAATCACGCGTCAAAGGCATCAAGTCGATTATTCAAGAAATGGCAAAGCTTTAGCCCAAGCTTTCCCTCATGCTAACGGCGAAACCCCACGCTCAGCAACAACATTATAAAATACTTCACCAACTAGACACTATCCTTCAAAAGCGTCCAGCTATTGAAATAATCAAGCCACTTTGTTGCGGTGAACAATTTATAATTGCAAAAAAACACTAGACTCGCCTCAATAAAAATTCTAATCTGGAAACTGCATACCTTTGTAAACGAGAATAAACCACATTATCATGCCAAAAATGACAGAAACAATGACAAGCGCCACGCAACTTTTAAAGGCGCTCGCTAATCAAAAGCGTTTAGAGATTTTATATATTCTAGACAAAGAAAACGAAAAAAGCGTTGGTGATATTTTACCTGCTGTTGGCATTACTCAATCTGCTTTATCACAACATTTGGCCAAACTGCGTGAATACAATCTGGTTAAAACACGCCGCGACGCCCAGACCATTTATTACTCGATAAAATGTGATAAATTGCGTTCTTTACTTCGCTCAATCAAAGATCTCTACAAAGAAGCCGCCTAATATTCAGGCAACTGGAACGCGCCTTTCAAAAACACCAATAACTTCGGCATGGGTCGACCATATAAATTGGTCTACGATCTGTATCGTTTTCAAATCATACCCTCCTTCAATCAAACGCCCAGCGTCACGCGCAAAGGTTGACGGGTTGCATGACACATAAATAACGCACGGCACTTGCGAGCGCGCAATACACTCCGCCTGATCCCGCGCTCCGGCACGCGGCGGATCCAAAACAATCACGTCATAGCCACTCAACTCTTTTCCGTCTAAAGGATACTTAAACAAATCCCATTCTTTGGCCTGCGCATGCCCTGCGCGGCGCAACGCCGCCACCGCGCGCTTATCATTTTCAAAGGCATCGACCTGCAATTTTTTGTCGCGCATATACCCCGTAAATGTTCCATGCCCCGCGAACAAATCTGCCGCGCGCTTTGCGCCCTCAGGCACGGCGTTCATCACCGCCTGTGCCAGTGCCTCTTCCCCTTCACGGCTGGGCTGCAAAAAGGCAAGTGGCGGCACAGGCACCTGCAACGCCCCTGCGCGTTTAAATAATGGGTGTGCCTCCAGCAATAATTCAGGCTCTGCGCGCTCCCGCATACGCCAGCTTATCCGCGCGATATCCGTTTCATGCAACATCCTGCCGCATGCCTCTTGCACCGAAAAATCAGGAACGCCCTTTTTGTCTTTGCCAACTGGCCCCGTAATCACACAATCAATGCCACCATCCAGCACCTGCAAGAAGACATCAATCACGCGGTTATCTTTTACTATCTCCATCAAATACGGCTTTATTTGCTCGCGCACGCGCATCAAAACAGGATCAACAATCAAACATTCATGAATATCCGAAATATGCTTAGATCGGCGTTTGTGATAGCCCATAACAATCTTATTATTGGTTTTAACGCATGCAAATGTCACGCGGCGGCGCGTTCCTGCGGGGATAGAGATATCAGGCGAAAAATCAGGTAAATCAAATTCATCAATATGCTGGGACAAGATGCTCTCAACCTTGTCATGCTTCCACGCGCGATACGCATCTTGCGCCATGTGCTGCATCTGACATCCGCCGCACGTATCATAATGCGGACATGGGGCCTGAGCGCGCTGCGGTGATGGCGCGACCACCTCGGCGATAGTGCCGCGCAGCGCCCCATCCTTGGTTTTAAACAGCTTAATATCAAGAAGCTCACCCGGCAAAGCGCGATCAATAAAAACCGTACGCCCATCATCCAAATGCGCAACGCCGTCGCCTTTTTGGCCAACATCAGAAACCTTTACGCGGTGCATATCAAACCCTATCTAGAACCATTTCATCTTGCGGAACAAAGCCACCTGCCCCACAACAACTGCAATCAAAATGCCGCAGAAAATCAAAAACGACCAATCATTTTCCGCCCCTGGAATGCCGCCCACATTAATCCCCAAAAGCCCGGTCAAAAAACCTAGGGGCAAGAAAATCGCCGCAATCACTGACAGGACATACATATTATGGTTCAAACGATCGTTCAGCGCAGCCTCAAGCTCATCTTTAATAACCTGCGCGCGCTCGCGAAATGCGTCTAAATCTTCGACATAACGGATCGCACGATCCAGTGCCTCTTGGATATGGCGCTTATGCGCATTATTCAGCCACGACACGTCACTGCCGCGCAGCAACATCAGCGCATCACGCTGCGGCAACAAATAACGGCGGAACCAAATGACCTGTTTACGCAAATCGGATACATCTTGCCGTTTGCTGGCATCAGGCTCTTCGATGACCCCTTCCTCCATAACGTCCAGCGCCTCATCAACATGTGCAAAGACAGGCTCCATCCGCTCAAGCAACCGCACGACCAGCATCGCCACAAACTCCCCCGCATTTTTAGGGCCGTTCTGTGCCTCGCTCATTAGCATAGCCTGTATGTCTGACACAGCCTTCAGCGACCGGCGCTGCAAACTGATAATGCGGCTATCATCAACCCAAACGCGCAGCGACACCATATCTTCGGGGTCTGCGCCTTCATTTAAATTCACACCGCGCAAAATCAACAAAACGCCGCCTTGAAATTGTGCCACGCGCGGGCGCGTCTCATCTGCGACCAACGCCTCTACCACCAAGGGATCCAGATAGTTCAGCTCACGCTTGAGCCATTCACGACTTTCCTGATGATTGGCATCCAAATGCACCCAAGCCAAAGATTTCTCTTTCACTTTTTGCGTAATGGCCATCCCATCCAAAGGCGTCGCCCCGCCTTTCCCATCAAACAGTGATGCATGTAAAATAAAAGAATCAGGCATCTATTCACCCCCCTTATTCGTCTTTGTCGTTTCTGTCGCCTTAGATTTTTTCGTCGCCACTTTCTTTTTCTTTGGCGCATCTACCGCAGTGACAGTGCCTTCAGCCAGTGCATTGTCTGGCATAGATTTAATATGCAAGTCGCGCTGCGGGAACGGGATCTCAATACCGTTTTCTTTGAATTTGTGCCAAATGGCAAACATCACCTCGCTATGAGGCTCAAGACGGCCATAAGTAATATCATCCACCCAAAAATGCAGCGTAAAATCAACCGAGCTATCACCGAAATTCATCAAAAAGCATTTCGGATCTGGGTTATTAATGCACCTGGGATGCTCGCGCGCGGCCTCTAAGATCAGCTCACGAGCAAGATCCACATCCGCATCATACGACACGCCAATATTCAAACTGACACGCCCTTGTGTACTGGTGAATGTCCAGTTCACAACGCGGCTGACAATAAAATCTTCATTCGGGACAAGAATCTCTTTGCCGTCAAAGGTTTCAATAAGCATATAACGCGCGCGCGCCTTACGAATAAAACCAAAAGTCCCATCAGCAAGCTCAACCAAATCACCGACCTCAATCGCGCGCTCCAAAAGCAAAATCAAACCGCTGATAAAGTTTGAGGCAATCTTTTGCAGACCAAAACCCAAACCAATACCCAGCGCCCCACTGAAAATCGTCAAAGCCTTCAGGTCAATTCCCACCATATCCAGCGAGAATAAAAACGCGATCACATAGACAATAATATTAATGATCTTTAAAATCAGCGTACGGCTAGTCGCCCGCAAAGATGTAATACTGCGTACTCTGGCCTCGATAAACTCCAACAATATCGCAGCGCTCCAAAACACCACCGCAACCGTCGAAACCGATATCAAGATTGCATACGCGCTCATCTTAAAATCGCCGATATGCACCGTTAACTGGTCCGTATCCAAATATTGCTTAATCACGCCAAGGTGCCCAGCGGTCCCAAGCAGTAAAACAACAACCAAAGTCGCGAAAATCAGCCACTTTGCATGGCCACTTTTCGGTTTTAACAGATTCATCCAAAATTTCTTCATGCACGCAGCATAAAACATTCTTAAGCGCTTCAAAACCAAAAACCGTACTGAGCGCCCAAAAAGGCAAGATTCGCTGCACTGCACACATAAATCTTGCTGCGGCGCAGCGAAAAATCATAAGGAAATCAATAAGATATTAATATAATATTAGCAATAGCACTCCATAATCGAATAAGGGGTACAAATCTATTCTGCGTTTACGCAATGCTCGGTTCATATCTGTATGAACGACCCTTTGCACCCCTATTTGAATATATCAGGTCACAAAGAAACGAGGTTATAACATGACAACAAGCGACAAAGAGAATGTAGTTTTCCCACCGTCACCAAACACACGCGCCCATGCACTGGTTAGCGTCGATCAATATAACGACCTCTACAAAAAATCGATCACAGATCCTGATTCCTTTTGGAAAGGCATGGCCGAGCGCCTGCACTGGTTCAAAAACCCGACAAAGATTAAAAATGCCGATTACAATGGCGACGTCGATATCAAATGGTACGAAGACGGCGTACTGAACGCATGTTACAACTGTATTGACCGCCATATAGACACCAAAGGCGATAAAGTAGCCTTCTATTGGGAAGGTGATGATCCAAACAGTGATGACACCGTCACCTATGCGCAATTAAAAGATAAGGTCAGTCAAACCGCTAACGCTCTTAAAGAACTGGGCGTTAAAAAAGGTGACCGCGTCATTATTTATATGCCAATGGTCCTTGAGGCCAGCTATGCCATGCTGGCATGCGCCCGCATTGGCGCGGTGCATTCCGTTGTCTTCGGCGGCTTTTCACCAGATTCACTTGCAAACCGCATCCAAGATTGCGGCGCAAAAGTTATCATCACAGCCGATGAAGGCCTGCGCGGTGGACGCAAAGTCCCCTTAAAGGCCAACACTGACGAGGCCTTGGAAAAATGCCCTGACGTTGAGCATGTTTTAGTGTTCAAACACACAGGATCAACGGTTAAATGGAACGATAAAACAGATGTCTGGTGGCGTGATGTCGTAGACAAACAATCGACCGATTGCCCGTGCGAGGAGATGAGCGCCGAAGATCCGCTCTTTATCTTGTACACATCCGGATCAACCGGCAAACCCAAAGGCGTCTTGCACACCACTGGCGGTTATATGGTCTATGCATCCCTCACGCACGAGATCATCTTTGACCTCAACGCAGACAAAGACGTTTATTGGTGTACGGCCGATGTTGGCTGGATCACTGGTCATTCATATTTGGTCTATGGCCCGCTGGCAAACGGCTGCACAAGCGTCTTCTTTGAAGGCATACCAAGCTATCCTGACTATTCACGCTTCTGGCAAGTCGTTGATAAATATAAAGTCAGCCTGTTCTACACCGCGCCAACGGCGATCCGCGCCCTCCTCAAGGAAGGCGATGAATATGTCGAAAAAACAGATCGCTCATCCTTACGCATTCTTGGCACAGTCGGCGAGCCGATTAACCTTGAGGCATGGCTTTGGTACTATAACGTGGTTGGCAAGAAAAACTGCCCTATCGTTGATACGTGGTGGCAAACTGAAACAGGCGGCATCATGATTACACCGCTTGCTTGTCACGATCTGAAACCGGGCAAAGCCTGCAAGCCGTTCTTTGGCATCGAACCCGTCTTGGTTGATTCCGAAGGCAACATTCTTGAGGGCGAAACCGAAGGACGCCTATGCATCACGGGCTCATGGCCGGGGCAAATGCGCACCGTCTTTGGCGACCATAAACGCTTTAAAGAAACCTATTTCTCACAATTCCCGGGCAAATATTTCACTGGCGACGGCGCAAAGCGCGATGCAGACGGTGATTTGCGCATTACAGGGCGCATCGATGATGTGATCAACGTATCCGGCCACCGCTTTGGCACGGCAGAGATTGAAGAGGCCATCAACGAACATGCTGATGTTGCGGAAAGTGCCGTCGTCGGATACCCGCACGAAATCAAAGGACAAGGTATTTACGCCTATATCATCCTACGTGAAGGCGCTGCAGAAAGTGATGAAACAAAGAAAGACATCGTTAAACTGGTCCGAAAAATCATCGGCCCAATCGCTTCCCCCGATGTCATCCATTTTGCATCTGACCTACCCAAAACGCGTTCTGGCAAAATTATGCGGCGCATTTTGCGCAAAATTGCCGCAGGCGATTTAGATAGCCTAGGCGATATTTCAACACTGGCAGATCCAGGCACTGTAAATCGCCTGATAGACAGCAAATAAATACAACCTTAGGTTGATAAAATAAAGCCATTACAATGCGTTACACGAAAGGTGTAGCGCATTGTCTGCATTTATGGGAAAATACAAGTATATACAAAAGGTTGTACCGCATCGCAGCACATCTAGTTCTTCGGTCAATAGCACAAAATATGGTAATATATAAAGATGGGAGCAGTCCAATACGGACTTCAATTAACAAAAAGAAAGAAACGCTATGGTTGAGAAAAAACTAAATGATCTGCGCAATAGCGATGAGTATAAAACGTTAGTAGAAACCCGCAAAAAAATCGTCAAGCCTTTGGCCATTTCAATGCTGGCAGTTTACTATGTTTATATTCTCGTAATTGCCTTCGCACCGGAGGTACTGGCCAAGCCAATTGGCGATGGCCCGACGACTCTGGGCATTCTTGTCGGTCTAGGCATCATCTTCTTCAGTTTCATCGTAACGGGCATCGCAGTCCATGCGGCGAATACCGAGCTTGAGCCTCTTACCGAAAAATTACACGAAAAATTCGGGGAAGGAGAATAATCATGACAGGTGACATGAATACAACTGCCGTGGGTATGTTCTCGGTCTTCGTAATCTTGACATTAGGCATTACCTACTGGGCAGCCAGCAAAATGACCAGCACCAAGCACTTTTATTCGGCTGGCGGTCAAATTACAGGCTTTCAAAACGGTCTCGCCATCGCGGGTGACTACATGTCTGCAGCCTCCTTCTTGGGGATTTCAGGCCTTGTTTTCGCGGCTGGCTATGACGGATTGATCTATTCGATCGGCTTTTTGGTCGGGTGGCCTATTATCCTGCTCTTGATTGCAGAACCCCTTCGCAACCTTGGTAAATTTACCTTTGCGGATGTGGCATGCTATCGCTTGCAACAAAAACCAACTAGAACACTGGCCGCACTTGGCACACTTGCCACAGTTGCCCTGTATCTGATCGCTCAAATGGTCGGATCAGGTAAACTGATCGAGGTCTTGTTCGGCATGGAATATACCTACGCGATTATCCTCGTTGGTACATTGATGATGGTCTACGTAACATTTGGCGGTATGATTGCCACCACATGGGTACAAATCATCAAGGCATGCTTACTGCTGTTTGGTGCTTCACTGATTGCCTTTATGGTCTTGGCACACTTTAACTTTAACATCGGCGCACTGTTTACCACAGCTGTCGAACACCATGTTAAAGGCGATGCCATTATGGGACCTGGCGGATTGGTGTCTGATCCAATTTCGGCAATTTCATTGGGCCTTGCCCTAATGTTTGGTACAGCAGGCCTTCCGCATATCTTGATGCGCTTTTTCACAGTGCCGGATGCAAAACAAGCACACCGCTCTGTGTTCTTTGCGACAGGGTTTATCGGGTATTTCTATATCCTGACCTTCATCATTGGATTTGGCGCGATCGCATTCCTTGTGGGCAATCCTGACTTTATGGATGAAAGTGGCAAGCTTATCGGCGGTAATAACATGGCCGCGATTCAGCTCTCCAGCGCACTAGGCGGCGACCTCTTGCTTGGCTTTATCTCGGCAGTGGCCTTTGCGACAATCCTTGCGGTTGTTTCTGGCTTGACGCTGGCGGGTGCCTCGGCAATTTCACATGACCTTTATGCGAATGTGATTTGTAAAGGACATCCTGACGAGAAAAAAGAAATGCAAGTATCACGCCTTGCAACAATTGGCCTAGGCTTACTAGCAATCATCTTGGGCATTTTGTTTGAAAAGCAAAATGTGGCCTACATGGTTGGTTTGGCCTTCGCAATTGCCGCAAGCGCAAACTTCCCGATCCTGCTGCTTTCTATGTACTGGAAAGATTTAACAACACGCGGCGCCGTTATTGGCGGTGGCCTTGGCTTGTTAACGGCAGTGATCCTTGTGATCCTTGGTCCAATCGTTTGGGTAGATATCCTCGGCAACGTCGAAGCGATCTTCCCTTATAAGTATCCTGCGCTCTTCTCGATGACGGTTGCGTTCGTTGGTATCTGGTTCTTCTCGAAGACAGACACCTCTGAAACCGCAATTGCCGAGCGCACAGCCTTTGAGATGCAATATCTGCGTGCCCAAACAGGCATTGGCGCAGAAAAGGCCTCAAAGCACTAAAGTTTAAGGGGCGTCCCTATTCATTTCTACGCGCCCCTTAATACAACGACTAACTTGGGCTTACCCTCCTGTTCATAAGGGTAAGCCCTTTCTTTTTAGAAAAAACGACCTATACTAAGCCTTCATGAATACTGCGACAGAAAATATCCTTGTAATCAAGCTCAGCGCACTGGGCGACTTTATTCAGGCACTCGGCCCTATGCACGCCATCCGCAAGCATCACCCCAATGCCCAAATCACCCTTTTAACGACCAAGGCTTTCCAAAAATTCGCGGCGCAATGCGGATATTTCAACGACATCTGGATCGATGAAAAACCATCTTGGGCAAATCCACTAAAAATACTCGCCTTCCGAAACAAACTAAACAGCGCACGCTTCACGCGGATCTATGATTTGCAGAACAATGACCGCACAAGCCTTTATTTCAAACTCCTCAAACGTCCCAAACCCGAATGGGTTGGCACAGCCAAAGGCGCATCACATCGCAACACATCACCCCACCGCACTGCTGGGCACGCTTTTGACGGCCACGTACAAACCCTTGCCCTTGCCGGCATTACAGATATCCACATTGATCGCCTTGCATGGATGGAAACGGACATCTCACAGTTTGACGCCCTAAAGCGCCCTTACGCCCTTCTCGTCCCTGGATGCGCCGCCGCGCACCCTTATAAACGCTGGCCTGCACAACATTACGCCGCGCTGGCACATGACCTAATAAAGGCAGGCATCCAACCTGTCCTGATTGGCACGCAAGAAGACAAAATCGCCACTGACGAAATTGCTGCAACATGCCCAAGGGCACTCAACCTAAACAGCCAAACATCCCTGCCGCAGATTGCGACGCTCGCACGCGGGGCACGCATTGCTATCGGCAATGACACAGGGCCAATGCACCTGATTGCCGCAACGGGCCGCCCATGCGTGTCTTTATTTTCCGGCCACACCAATCCTGTAAAACACGCCCCAAAAGGCGATAATATCACCGTATTACAAGAAGATAACCTCGACAACATGCCCCCTGAAACGGTCATCGCAACGGTTCATAAACTTTTAGATCAAAATTAACGCGTTTTTAACCTGCCTCCCCCATAATAAGGGCAAATACAGGTAAAAGAGCAAAAACGTGACCGATCGCGAAACACATTTAGACGACAGAACCCCAGAAGACAAACCAACAAATACTGATGGTTTTCGCGCTGCCGTGCGCGGTGAAACCACGCCTATTGATCTGCGTGAAGCGCCTGAAACGCACACAACTACCTCCGACAAAAAAGCACCTGAATTTCAGCGCGCAGCAACGCAAAAACCCAAAGACGGCGAAAGCTTGCTGAATATATTCCTCTTAAACCTGCTACAAAGCCAAAACGAAGGCACAGAACACTCGATGCAAGCCTTTGAAATTTTTGCACAGATACTCGGCTTCGTAACCGGGCAAGATGCCAGTACATGGCTTTCACAGGCTGCAAACGAACCCTCCCCGGGTCAGGCCAAACAAGATTTACTTGAACAATCATCAGGCATTAATTACGGCGCACTAAGCGACCTCAACAACAGACGCCCTGATCTCTTCACTACGCGTGAAGCTACTTACCCCGCGGGGACAGAAGGCTTACTCGCAATGATCCGCGACGCCGAACATTCCGTAGGCAGCCCTGAATGCTATAACATTGCCTACGGCAACAGATCAGCTAACTTTACAGACATGACCATTAATCAGGTCATGCAATGGCAACGTGAAAACAACCCAGAAGGCCTCGGCACCGCGGCGTGCGGCGCATATCAAATTATCCTGCCAACGATGGAAATGCTGGTTGACCGCATGGGGCTCAGCGGCAATGAAAAATTCGACATCGCCATGCAAGACCGCATGGCCGTTGAACTTGCAACGATTCGTGGCCTTGGCCGCCTGCAAGGGCAAGACTTACTGACCAATCTCTCCAAAGAATGGGCTTCCGTACCGAAAGATAGCTCGGGCAAAAGCTATTACGACGGCGATGGCATCAACAGCGCCCAAATCGCATATCACGATGCCATGCGCGTCATCGACAATCTCGACAATGCCAATAACGGTCTTGACCCAACATCACCAACGATGATCGCCTAGCCTAGATCTCGACAGGTGCCCACAGCACTTGATCGATGCGCTGCGCCCCGCTCATCACCATCACCAGACGGTCCAGCCCAAGCGCATTGCCACTGCTGGGCGGCATACCATGCGCCAGCGCCGCAAGAAATTCTTCGTCCAAAGGATAACTCTCTCCGTACAAGGCTTGTTTATGCGCCATTTCCGTTTCAAAGCGCGCGCGCTGCTCATCCGCGTCAGTCAGCTCACTAAACGCGTTGGCTAGTTCGACCCCGCACACATAAACCTCAAATCGTTCGGCATAGCGTTCATCATCAGGCGACCTGCGCGCAAGTGATGCCATACACACAGGATAGTCATACAAAATCGTCGCAGTGCCCTGCCCCAAATGTGGCTCGATCTTATCAGCCATCACGCGGAAAAACAAATCATCCCACGCATCATCAGGCGCGGCATGCCCCGTCACCGCTCGCACCTGTACGCGAAATCCCTCGACATCATCCAGATACCTATCCAGGTCAATCCCGGCATAGCGATCAAAGGCCTCGCGCACTGATATTTTTTGCCAATCGGCGAACACATCACACACACGTCCATCAAAGCGGCACTCGCGCACATCTATCGCCGTTGCGACATGGCGCAGCAATGCCACCGTATCATCCATCATCGCCGTATAAGACGTCCCCGTGCGATACCATTCAAGCAACGTAAATTCTGGGCTATGCAGCCGCGATTGATCACCATTGCGAAAAACAGGCGCAATTTGGTAAATACGCTCGCACCCTGCAACCAACAATTTCTTCATCGCAAATTCAGGACTGGTATGCAGGTACATATCGCGCAGCACCGATAAATCAGGCCCCTTCAGCGACGTTTGAAAACCGTGGATATGCGCATCCATCACGGGACACACTTGCAAAACAGGTGTTTGCACTTCATCAAACTCGGCCAGATCAAACCATTCACGCACCGCACGCAAAATACGTCCGCGTGCCTGTAAATACGGCCTTTTCGCATCAAAATGATGCGGCAACCACCAACTCATCACGTTTTCCTATATTTTTTTCAATAAAGTTCTTGCAATCCGCCTTAATAGACGTTAAAAATCCGCTTCATTCAAGTAAGGATTGAAAACTATGAAAGCTGATACACATCCAGATTACCACGAAATCACAATTGTGATGACTGATGGAACAGAATACACAACCCGCAGCACATGGGGCAAAGAAGGCGACGTTATGAAACTGGACGTTGATCCTTTAACACACCCAGCTTGGCAGGGTGGCACAGGTCGCGTTGTTGAAAAAGGCCAGCTTTCAAAATTCGAAAGCCGCTACGGCTCTTTGTTTGGCGCAAGCGACTCGTAAAATACAGTTCTCCTCCACAAAAATGTCTCGGGGATGCGGTGACGCCCTCGGGGCATTTTTTTATGCGCATTTCAAACGCACACGATAAAAAGGGCATACCATCATCACAATGGCATGCCCCTTCTACGCAAAATCATATCAGCCGCGGCTGTTAAGAAATCAAATAATTCAACTGGGTCGCGGCGTAATAAATATCCTCTGACGTCGTCAAATATCCTAGCACATGACGATCACCATGATCACCGTCATGCGCGTCTGCAAACACAGGATACAAGTTCTTGCCGCGATTCGTCACAAACCCCAGCGCATGCTTCGCCGCGCTTGCAATTTCCTCTTGCTGATATGTGGGCAACTCCATCAACGGGTAATGACTGCGCAGCGCCGAATAAAACGGATTACCATCTTGTTCTTTAGGGGGCGTACACCCCATATTCAATTCAGCCGAAGCCAACGGCAAACCACGCGATAATAAATCAACAACCTTTGGCGCACCTATGGCACCGACCAAGCGCGCCTCACCGCGTCTTGATTGCAAGACAACCCCTGACACTGTGCTCTTTTGCACGGCTTGGCGAAAGGCATAAGCAACATTAACCGCAGCAGTCGTCGACCCAAACGCACATGATACCGTATGAAATTGATCACGATAATTATCTGGCGTTTTATACATTAAAGGCGGCACGTCATATGCATCATCTAAAATTGATGCAATTTCATCAATAGGCTGCGCACCTACCGCGAGCATCAAATCTCTCTTCACAGGGTGTCTTTGCTGCACAACCGAAATTACATCCCCTTCCAAGGCAGAAGTATGATCACGAAGGTCACTCACCGTGATAGATTTCACCTTCACACCAGCCTGCACAAATTGATCCAACTGCGCAAGTGGCGCCAACCGTGCCTGAACGGTATCATGATGCGCCGTCACCAGCACAGGCTTACCCAGCGCATTCAATTCTTCTGCCAACTGCACTGGCGTGCCGTTTCGCATATAATCAACCATTTGCACATGCGGCGTTGGCAAGCGCCAATTATGTTGCAGCAATTTATAACCACCAGCATCAATCATCTGATGCGGATAAGCATCACGCTCTAAATGCGAGGCCAACCCAACCGCCAAATGCGACGACAGGTTAAGCATCACCTTCGACCAATGCTTGGCAATATATTTTTCATTTAAAAATACAAAGGCTGGACGATCATGCACAGTTATCGCCTTTGACGAAGGCACAGACTGCGCGGCTGGGCGCAACAATTCCTCCAAACGACTGATATGGTGCGCATTCGTGCGAGAATAAACTTCAGAGTCACCTAAAACTTTTTCTGCTTCTTCCAAAGACAAGATAGCGCCACCAATGTGCCCCGAGCATTCTTTTTCCAGCGCCGCGCCGCCTAAAATTCTGATTTTTTGATTCAAACCATTAGAATTGTGCAAACGAACATCCGACGGCGTGATACGATAATCCCACGCGCGATCAGCAAAAAATGCTGCCCCTTTCATAAAAATACCCTCTATAAAGCATAGTTATTATATTATTTCAGAAAAGACATACACAAATGTATGGCATTATGTCAAGAAAACTATCTTACTTCAGAAAAACAAATCCATAGGCAGGCAAGACATAGCCCTCGCCTTCAACGTTGACAACGGATTGATCAAAGGCAATCTCGGCCGCCTCAGGCGACAGCCCCAGCGCTTCACACGACACCGTCATCTCATAGGCCGACAAATTGAAAACGCAAAGAACGCGCTGATCGCCGAGTGACCGGTAAAACGCCAACACATCCACAGGCAAACCATCAATGAAGGTGATATCCCCCTTGGCCAGCGCCGGAACCGTCTTCCGCCACGCCAACAACGCCCGCGTAAAATGAAGCTGCGATTTGAGGTCCTCCTCCTGCACTGAAACGGCAAGATCACGATGCGTTTCTGATGCGGGAAGCCACGTGTCATCAGCCTTAGAAAAACCCAAATTCTTTTGCTCCGCATCCCAAGGCATCGGTGTGCGCTCCCCATCGCGCCCCTGCCATTTAGGGTACAAGTATCGCCCCCAAGGGTCTTGGATATCCGCGTAAGCAATCTCAACCTCTGGCAGGCCAAGTTCCTCCCCCTGATAAATAAATGCCGTCCCGCGCAAAGAACATAGCAGAGCCATCAATAGCCGTGACAAACGCGGATCATGATCAAAATCCGTTCCCGACCAGCGGCTGGCGGCGCGCACCACATCATGGTTAGAAAACGCCCAACTAGGCCAGCTATCCCCCGGATAAGATGCTTGCTCCTCAATATGCTTACGAAAGAAGTTCGCATCAGGCAGGCGCCCCTTATTCATCATGAACGAAAAACTATACGCGGTATGCAGCACATCATCACTGGCCGTATAAGCCGCCGACACCTTAACCGAGTCATCATCACCAATCTCAGCCAGTGACATCGTGCCTGGATACTCATCAAGCAGCGCACGCAATTTACGCAAAAAATTGAAATTTTCAGGGCGTGATTTGTCGTACACATGATATTGCATACTGTACACATCGGGAAAGTCCAGCTGTGACGCCGCGCCATGCTGATCACGAGGAGGATTGTCCAAAAGCTCCTTATCGTGGGTGCAAAAATTAATCACATCCAAACGCAAGCCATCAACGCCTAAACCCAGCCAAAAGCGGCACTCCCCCAAAACAGCCTCAACAACCTCTGGGTTGTGGTAATTCAAATCAGGTTGATCCGTCAGAAAATTATGCAGGTAATATTGACCGCGCAGCACATCAAAATGCCACGCCGATCCACCAAAAATAGACACCCAATTATTCGGCGGAGATCCATCAATTTTTGGATCCGCCCACACATACCAATCCGCCTTGGGATTAATTTTATCCATTTTCGATTCAATAAACCAAGGATGCTCGCGCGAGGTATGGCTCAACACCATATCAACGATAATTTTAAGCCCCAAATCATGCGCTTTCCGCAGCAAAGCCTTAAAATCATCGAGATCACCAAACATCGGGTCAACAGAGCGATAATCGGAAATATCATAGCCAAAGTCTTTCATCGGCGAACGAAAGAAAGGGCTAATCCAAATGCCCTCCACGCCCAAGGACGCAACATAATCTAATTTGTCGATAATACCTTTTAAATCACCAGTGCCACTGCCTGTCGTGTCCAGAAATGATCGCGGATAAATCTGGTACATAACGGCCCCGCGCCACCAATCCTTGGGGTCATCTGCCATTGTGTTGCACCTTTATTACTTTAATGAATACGCGCTGCATATATGCTGATTATAACATAAAAGCTCCGCACTTTGAACAGACACGAGAAAAACACTCGCCACAGCCCTTACACAAGAAGGTGAAACAACTTAACATGCAAACTCCATCATATGTTCCTTGCTTACACAAAAATATTATGCAAAACAGTGTCCTTCAAAAAAAGAAGGTGTTTAAAAATGTCCACACGTCCCTTTTACGATCAGGCTAAACATGCTTGCTACAATAAGCTCAAGACCCTTTTTAATCTGGAAGCGCACGCGCAACACCGCGCCAGCATGGATAATGAATTCGGACAGCATATCGACGCATATCTCAGCAGCGAAAATTGGCATAGCCACCTGACACGCGCCATAGCCTTTTCAGACATCGCAGATAAAATCTCATCGCAAGATCAGTGCAACATAACAGATCTCACTAAAAACCTGATCTTGGACCTCCTCGTTGGATATAACACAAAGATCACAGGCGGCACGCTGCCAAAAGCGCGTCACGCCTCATCCCTTGGCAGCAAACGCAATCCATCTGGCATGCTCAATATGGGGTCTTCCGGCGAACTGATCGTTGACGCATATTTAAACCACACGAATAACGATTATCTTAAGACACTCAAAGACGAATACGGCTTCACAACACGCAGCGCCCTGTCACTCAGCGGCAAAGCCATCGCACAGTCATGCCTTATCCCTGAAGATCTCGCACATAAAATATCCATGTACGCCCGCGTAGAACCACAACGCGGCCCATGCCCAAGCGATCGCGCCGCCGAAGTTGAATATTTCACACACAAGCGTTACTGGCAGCGTCCCAAACAAATTCTAGAACAAGAATATAAACTGCGCACTATGGCTGCTAGTATGAATCTGTAAGACATCATAAAAAACAAATATGTTCACTTTTTGTTCTTGACTCTTTTGACCTTTATCGGCAAAAATCAAGAATGACATCCAGCGCAAACAACAACACCTTCGCCCCTGTTGGCGAACTCAAATGGCTTTTCTTCGACTTGAACAGCTATTTCGCAAGTGTTGAGCAACAAGACCGCCCAGAATTACGAAACAAACCGATCGCCATCGTACCAAGCAACACCGATGCGACCTGCGCCATCGCCGCAAGCTATGAAGCCAAAGCCTACGGCATAAAAACAGGCACAAAAATCTACGAAGCCAAAAAGCTCTGCCCCGACTTAATCTGCGTTCTCGCACGACACGACAAATACGTTGAATACCATCACCGCATATTCAACGAAGTGGAAAAGCACATCCCTATTACCAAAGTGTGTTCAGTCGATGAGGCGGCCTGCTTGCTCCTAAGCAATGAAAGGCAACCAGAACAAGCCACCGCCCTTGCTCACAAAATTAAGGCAGGCCTAAAAGCCAACATTGGTGATTACGTGCGCTGCTCTATTGGTATTGCGCCGAATATGTTCCTCGCTAAAACAGCCACCGACATGCAAAAACCAGATGGCCTCGTCATCTTGCACCCACATCAATACCGCGCACAATTATTCGCGCTCGAACTGAGGGACCTATGCGGGATCGGCAGAAACATAGAAAAACGCCTCAACAAAGCCGGCATTGTAACAGTTGAGCAATTTTTCAACCTCTCCCCCAAGCACGCCCGCAAAATTTGGGGCAGCGTCGCCGGAGAACGATTTTGGTACAATCTACGCGGATATGACATCCCCGATCAAAGCACCGAAAAACGTGTCGTCGGACATAGCCGCGTCCTCGACCCTGAGCACCGCGCCAGCGATGATGCCTACAACATCGCCCGCAGCCTAACCATCAAGGCATGTACACGCCTCAGACGCCACAACATGTACGCCAAAAGACTCTCCCTTGGTATCTGCACAACACAGCGCACATACTGGGGCGCCGAAACCACCTTTTCACCAACACAAGATAACTTTACAATTTCCCAGTCATTCTGCGAACTATGGCGACGCATGCAGCGCGACACGCGCAAAGCAACACTTCTTAAAGTCTCCATCAATCTACATGATTTATACAAACAACAAGACGTCACACGCGACCTCTTTGACACACCTCAAACACAAAGCAAACTCAACAAGGCCGAACTTTCACAAGCTATGGATATTCTTAATAAACGTTTTGGAGCTGGCGCAATCAACCTCGGAAGCTGCCCCAAAACGGATGCAGGCTTTGTCGGCACAAAAATCGCCTTCACACGCGTCCCCGAACAAGTCGAGTTTAGCGAGGAAATATAATCACTGATAAAACTAAATTCACTTTGAAAATTGGTTGCGGGGGCAGGATACGAGTCTTTGCTCGCTCCAACACTTCTGCGTAATACGTCTTAAGTATTGTCATGACCTCAGAGTGTTTCATATCTCGCAAATCCATGTGATTAAGTAAATTTGCACTATGATATTCCAATGCCTTAGCTAGCCGCAAGGCTTCTCTTGGACAACGTGTCCGCAAAGAGCAACTAACCCTACTAACCTTCTCACTTGAAGGCATCGGAACAGGGTAGCGAAAATAATAAATGTCATGCCGAGATTTAATTAAATAACTAGGATTATACATCGCAGGTCGCACTTCCTGGTATGACCATGCAACCTTTTAGAAAAAATCTAATATATACAGATATTTAAAGAGAATTGGTTGTGTAAGCGATACCCCGAAACGAATACTCTAATAATGGTTATTTGAAACTAAAGAGTAACCAATTGACTTAGATTACGAATAAAATAATTAAAGTTGAAATTTAACTATTTAGGTGTACAATGAAATTATGAGATTTTCTGTTTCGACATTAATGATTTTTGCGATATTCACGCTATCTTTAGCGTGCAGCATGTCTTTTTGTCCTATGCAGGCTCATGCAAAAGAGGCTTCTGAACAAACAAAATCTGATTTACCTCCTTGTCACGAATCGAATGAGCAATCAACAGATTGTGATTTTATGTCGAATATGGACTGTCTCGGGATTGATCTTGCTCAAATAGATAATAGCTACGATTTGGTTCAAGATTCTTCCGATGTTGATTTTGTTTGGGCAAATCTAGCTATTGATTATAATGATTTCCTCTACAGACCAAATGTCATTCGTGGCCCACCTTTTGAGAGCGCGAATAAGCTTCCGTCTCGCCCTCTCTACCTCACCACACAACGCTTCCGCATCTAAATACGGATCTCTTTTAGTGTGCCTGTCATTGGAAATATGACGGGCGCTAAGTGCATTTTGTTATGCGCTTTTCGCTTAACCAAAAGGAGATCAGACCATGCGAAACAAACACCATACAATAATATTCACCGCGCTTTTTGCTCTGCTGGCATCGATGCCCGCCCATGCCGAGACCTTTGAGGCGTATGTAAAGCGCCTTAGTGAACACCCGCAAGTGGAGAGCATTTTAGCGGGCAGCGAAGCGCTTAAATCACAAGCTGAAGGTGAGCTGGGCCTGCCCGATCCGATGTTCATGATCGGCGTTGATAACATGCCAATATCGGATCCGGCTTTTGACCGCTTCCTGCCAACCTCCAAAGTGATCGGGTTTTCACAAAGCATTCCCAACCCTGCCGCGCGGGAAGCCAAATCTGAGCGCTATGAGCAAATGTCGGAAAAGCAAAAGCTCATGGCGGATTACACCAATGCACGGTTGCGCTTTATGCTGATCTCCAAGCTGGCCGAATATGAGAGTGTTAAAACCCAGAAAAAACTGATCAAGACCCAGCTCGGCCATTACAAGGAGCTGGAGAACACGTTTAAAGGCCAGATTGAATCAGGCCGCGCGGTTTATCAAAGATTTTCCGAAGTGGACGTAGAACGCGCCGAGGCCGAACGCAAGCTCAATGATCTGGATGCGCGGCTGGCCTCTATTGAAGCCGAATTTATACGCCTGATCGATAATGTACCGGATATCAAGTTGCCGGAGGTCCCCGATATGGTTTGGAACAAAAGCCCCACAGCGCTTTATCCGGTCATGATCGCCGCCGAGGATATCGATATCGCTGAAAAAGGTGTCGGTATAGCCGATGCTGCCTTCCTACCGAATTTTGGGATCAACGCTGTCTATAAGCAGCGCGAGGATGGTGAGCGCGGCAGCTTCTCCGGCGATGACTGGTTTTCGATACAGGCACAAATCAGCATACCGCTTTGGGCTGACAGCAACCAAAAACCCAAACTCAAAGCTGCGAGAGAGCGTGAGCGCAGCGCCAAATTCGCTTATGACGATGTGCGCCGCCTCTGGGACAAACAGATGACCGCGCTACAGAGCAACCGCGATGCCGCCGCCAAGAACGTCAAAGTCCTGCAGGACAAAGACTGGGCGATGAAAAAGAAGATCGATGCCGCGCAGCGCAATTATGAAGCCGGAACCGAAAATCTAGATTCCGTTTTGCTGGCCAAAATCGACCGCTTGAACATTCAGGCACAACTGGCAGCGGTCAAAGAAATGCATATCAGCCGCGCCGCCGAATTCAATTCCAACATCATAGGCGCTTATCAAGAGCCAGCACTTCAGGAGGTGTCAGAATGAGACAATTTATCCCCGCATTCTTTTTAATACTGGCTTTATTTGCCGTCCCCGCGATGGCGCAAGCCGAACAATATACATGCCCCATGCATCCACATTATGTCGCAGATCGCCCAGGCACATGCCCGATTTGTGGCATGGATCTGGTGGAGTTGGCCAGCGAACAAGAAAGCGAAGATGACGGCGCAGCCATGGAAAGCATGGATAATAGCGATAAAGGCGGCATGGAACGCACCACCGTCACCATCGACCCTGAAACGATCCAGAATACAGGCATCCGCACCGAGGAAGCGCAAATGGCCAGCTTTGGCACCTTGGTGCGCAGCTATGGTGATGTGACAGAAAATGTCCGGCTGCAATTTGATATCTCCGCCCGCGTGGAAGGCTGGGTCGAGGATTTGAAAGTCCAGGCTATGGGTGATGAAGTGAAAAAAGGCGATCTGCTTTTTAATCTCTACAGCCCGGCGCTGATTTCTGCGCAGCAGGATTTGATAAGCGCTATTGCCACAGGCTATAAAGGCCGGATTGGCTCCGCCGCCAAGCGCCTCGTGTCTTTAGGCATGCAAAAACGCGCCATCGAAGAGGTCAAGAGCCGCCGCAAAGCCTTTCAAAGCGTCCCGTACTACGCGGAAAGTGACGGTCTGGTCAGTGCGATGAATGTGCGTGACGGCACCTATGCCAAGCCAGGTATGAATTTGATGACCCTGCAAAATTACGACACGGTCTGGGTTGATGTCAGCGTGGCCGAGCAGGATATCCCGTATATTACCAAAGAGACAAAGGCGATGGTCTCTCTCCCAGCCCTTGGGGTAAAAGAAAAAGAAGCCGCCATTGATTATATCTATCCCACGATTGACCGCGCCACGCGCACAGGCCGGATCCGGCTGGTGCTGGATAATGCGGACGGCAAATTAAAGCCTGGCGCTTACGCCGATGTGGAGCTGGAAACAGGCGTTGATCGCCGTTTGTCCATCCCAGGCGATGCTATTCTTAAAAGCAAGGACGGCGACTTTGTGGTGGTGGCCATGGATCAGGGGCGCTTCCAGCCGCGCAAAATTCTGGCCGGATTGAAATATAAAGGCCGCACGGAAGTGCTGGACGGCTTGGCTGAAAAAGACAAGGTGGTGGTCAGCGGACAATTCCTGATCGACTCTGAAAGCGCCTTGCGAGAATCTTTCCGCAAAATGCAGCGCATGCAGATGCCGCTTGCTCTTCTAGACATGACGGATGATCAGCTGGCAATGATCGATCATCTGATTGATGTCGCCATTTATATGCAGAAAGAGCTGACGGCTGGGCGCACACCCAACCCGAACATGATTATGCCCGCCATCACGCTGGGCGATCATTTGATGCCCGTCTTCCGTGGCACCAAACTGCAGTTTGTTTTGGAAGATGCGGAAATGGCACTCAAAGCCGCACAGGACAATGTGACCGATAAAGAATGGCAGAACAGCCTGAATGATCTGGTGACAGCGCTCAAACCATGGCTGCTGGAGGGCAAGCCCCAGCATTACAAATCCAAAGGGCTGCAATTCTATATGGCGCACGGTCTGGACACCTATTGGCTCCAGCTTGGCGATGAGGTGCAAAACCCTTATGGCGAAGGTCATCCGATGAAAATCGACTGGCCGGACAAGGTAGAGGCCGAAGCCCCTGAAATCACAGAAATGCCAGCCGGAGGCGCACATGCAAACCACTGATCCAAACCAGACGCGCGACCCCTCGCAATCCTTTGTGGCGAAGGTCATTGAGTATTCGGTCAATAACCAGCTGCTGATCATTGTGATGATGATCGCATTATTGGTGGCGGGCATTCTGGCGGTGCAGAAAACACCGCTCGATGCTATCCCCGATATGTCGGATACGCAGGTGATTATCCGCACCGATTTTGTCGGGCAGTCACCGCAGATTGTTGAGGATCTGGTCACATATCCGCTCTCGACCACGATGTTGGGGCTACCGGAAACCAAAAATGTGCGCGGCTTTTCGATGTTCGGCACATCCTTTGTCTATATCATTTTTGAAGACAAAATCGACCAGTATTGGGCGCGAAGCCGCGTGATTGAGGCGCTGTCCAAAATTCAGGGCGATCTGCCGCCGAATGTGGTGCCGCAGATCGGCCCCGATGCCACAGGTGTGGGCTGGGTGTATCAATATGCGCTCATTGATAAGAGCGGCGATCATGATCTCTCTGATCTGCGCAGTCTGCAGGACTGGTTCTTAAAATTCGAACTGGCGACTGTGGACGGCGTATCGGAGGTGGCCTCGGTCGGCGGATTTGTGAAGGAATATCAGATCCTCATTGATCCCAACCGTCTCCGCGCTTTTGATATTCCCTTAAAGCGCCTAATGGAAGCGGTTAAAAGCGCCAGTATGGATGCCGGAGGCCGCGTGATTGAAAAAGCCGAGATGGAGCTGATGATCCGCTCCAAAGGCTATGTCACCGATATCAGCCAGCTTAAAAAGATTGTTCTCTATGCCAGAGACGGCACTCCGGTCAAGCTGGAGGATGTCGCCCGCGTGATTGAGGGGCCGGAGCTGCGGCGCGGCGTAACCGAGCTTAACGGCGAAGGCGAGGTCGTGGCGGGCGTGGTTGTGATGCGGGCCGGCGAGAACGCTTTGCATGTGATTGAAGGCGTGAAAGAAAAACTGGCCGAGCTGCAGCAAGGCTTGCCGGAAGGCGTGGAAATCGTCCCCGTTTATGACCGCGCTCCGCTGATTGAAGGCGCTGTTAATTATCTCACCGACACGCTTATGAAACAGGCGATTATTGTCTCGCTGGTCGTGTTTATCTTTTTGCTGCATGTTCGCTCGGCCTTTGTCGCGCTGATCGTGCTGCCGCTTGGCGTATTGGGCGCATTTATCATTATGTCCGCGCAAGGCATCACCGCCAATATCGTCTCACTGGGCGGGATTGCGATTGCCATTGGAACAATGGTGGATGCCTCGATTGTGATGGTCGAAAACGCGCACAGGAAGCTGGCGGAGTTATCGGAGGATGCCTCAAAAGACCAGAGGCGCAAAGCCATACTGGATGCCGCCAAGGAAGTCGGGCCAGGACTGTTTTTCTCGCTGCTAATTATCACGATCTCCTTCCTGCCTGTGCTGGCGCTCACAGGGCAATCTTACCGCCTGTTTTCACCGCTGGCCTTCACCAAGACCTATGTGCTGGGCTTTGCCGCCATTTTATCGGTGACGGTCATTCCGATCCTTATGCTTTGGATGCTGCGCGGGAAAATCAAAAAGGCCGAGGTCAATCCGGTCAATGCGGGGCTGCTCAAACTCTATCGTCCGCTCCTGCGCCATGTGCTGGCCAAACCCGCGCTGACGATTATTGTCACCATTGCTTTGATCGCAAGCATGGCCGTGCCGATTATGCGCACAGGCTCCGAATTCATGCCCGCGCTTTATGAAGGTGAGCTGCTCTATATGCCGACCACTTTGCCTGGGGTGTCGATCACCAAAGCCAAGGAAATCCTGCAGCAGACCAACCGCATGATCAAGGATGTGCCGGAAGTCCATCACGTATTCGGCAAGGTTGGCCGCGCCGATACCGCCACGGATCCGGCACCGATCTCGATGATCGAGACATGGATCAAATTAAAACCGCGTGAGGAATGGCGTAAAGGCATGACGCCGGAGGATTTGATCAAGGATATGAATGCCCGCGTTAAACTGCCTGGGGTGGTCAATTCATGGGGCTATCCGATCAAAATCCGCATGGATATGATCTCGACCGGAATCCGCACCCCCATCGGCATTAAAATCTCCGGCGATCATCTCGACACCATAGGCCGCGTGGCTTTGGATATTGAGGCCGCGATCAAGGATGTGGACGGCACACGCTCTGCTTTTGCCGACCGCGTTACAGGCGGTAAATATCTCGAAGTCACGCCGGATCGGGATGAGCTGGCGCGGCGCAATATTGATCTGGGCGTATTTCAGAACATTATCGGCACCGCGCTTGGCGGCATGAAAATGTCGGAATCCATTCAGGGGCGTGAGCGCTATAACATCATGCTGCGCTATGACCGCCCATTCCGTGAAGACCCAGAGGATCTGTCTGATATTCTGGTGCCAACCCCGCAAGGCCAGCATATTCCGCTGGGTGAGCTGGCAAAGATCGAATTTGTCGAAGGGCCGCCGATGATTAAGTCGGAAAATGCACGGCTGACAGGCTGGGTGTTTGTCGATATTGAAGACCGCGATATCGGCTCCTATGTGAAGGATGCCCAAATCGCCGTGCGCGATAATGTCGATCTTCCTGCGGGCTATGCCGTGGAATGGTCAGGCCAGTTTGAACAGATGCTGGAGGCGAAAAAGCAACTCTCTATCGCCATCCCCGCCGCTGGCTTTGCCATCTTTGTTTTGCTGATGATTTATTTCGGACGCACCGACCGAACGCTAATGGTCATGCTTTCGCTGCCTGTGGCCATGGTCGGCGGGATGTGGGCGATTTATCTGGCCGATTATAATCTCTCGGTTGCCGCTGGCGTGGGCTTTATCGCGCTCGGCGGGCTGGCCGTGGAAACCGCTACGATCATGATGGTTTATATCGATCTGCGGGTGCGCGAAACCAGCCCCGCCAATAAAGAGCAACTCAGCGAAGCGGTCTTTGAAGGCGCGTTGATGCGCATCCGGCCTGTGTTGATGACGGTGATTACAGAATTCGCCGGATTGCTGCCGATCTTTATTTTCGCCGGATTAGGCGCGGACGTGATGCGCCGCATTGCCCTGCCTATGGTCGGCGGCATGATCACCACCACGCTGCTCACCCTGATCGTCATTCCCGTTATTTATTATCTCTGGGAAGGCCGTCGTTACAAAACAGCCAAAACGGAGGATGCGTGATGTACGAAAATATGCCTGTAGCTATCTTCATTAGTATTGCTTTAGTGCTTTTAACAACTTCTATTTTTTATGAAATATTAGGGGTTGTGTTGAAGATTATTGCAAAACGCAATTTGCGAAATCGTCCTTTAATGTTCTTCCTAGTCGTTGCAATTTTTTCTGCCCATACGGTAGCTGTTTGGATTTACGGCACAGTCTATTGGGTAATGGTGCACACTTTTGGAGCAGAACCATTAAGCGGTATCGCCCACGATAATTTCTTTGGCTATATATATTTTTCAGCCGCCACCTATTCATCGCTGGGTATAGGCGATGTTTTCCCGCATGGAGCTATGCAGTTCATCACCGGAGTTCAGGTTTTAAACGGCCTCGTCCTTATCGGATGGTCTGTTATGGTGACATATTTTGCAGTGCAAAAGCTGTGGGATGTTCATTTACCAACCATAACCTTAAAGGAGAAAAACCAATGAGAATAATATTAACATTACTAATGGCATTTATAGCTTTTCCCGCTATGGCCGCGGAAGACACTACAATGAGTAAAAATCAGCTCAAGATTATTGAATCAAAATACATTTGTATGGTGAATGACAGCGTTTTTGATAAAGAGCAAATTTCCGTTCCAGTAGGAGATAAGACTTATTACGGATGTTGCTCAATGTGCGAGGAAAGACTGAAAAATGATGAAGCAATACGCTCAGCTATTGACCCTGTAAGTGGTAATTCAGTTGATAAAGCCGAAGCTGTTATTGCCGTAGATTCAAGTAACAATGTTTATTATTTCGAGAGTGAGGAAACGATGAAAAACTACGTTTCTAATGACACCCAAGAACAAAAAATTAAGCAAATGCCTATGGATCATTCAAGCCATGGGAAAATGGATCATTCTGGCCATGATATGTCAGAAGATAGCGCAGCGGTCATGGGTAAGGGTGTGGTTCACAGTATTGATGCTGAGAATAATAAACTCAACCTTACGCATGAACCTATACCAGCTTTGAAATGGCCTAAAATGACTATGGATTTAGCAGTGGCAGAGGGTGTTGATTTGAGCACTTTGAAGCCAGAACAGGACATTCATTTTCATGTAGAGCTTGGCGAAGACAAGGTTTACCGGATCACAAAAATTATGACGCCGGAAGCTGGTCATGGTGATCACCAACACTAAGAAAGGACTAAAACAATGATGGACATAGAAATCATACCAAACTGGCACCCGATTTTTGTGCATTTCACGGTGGCTTTATTAAGCCTATCTGCGCTGCTCTACTTGGCTGGATTGGTCTTAAGGAGGCCGAACCTTCTGATTGTCGCGCGCTGGAATCTTTGGATTGGCGCAGGCATCACAGTGGGTACGGTTTTGGCTGGTTTCTATGCATATAACACCGTGGCGCATGATGGGCCAGCCCACGCAGCGATGACCGATCACAAGAACTGGGCGCTGGTCACAGCGTCCATATTCGGCGCTCTGGCGCTCTGGTCGCTGGCCAAACATCGCGGCGCAAAATCTGTCAGCTCCGGCTTTGTTGTTTTGATCCTGCTGGCTTCTGGCCTGTTGGCTGTGACTGGATATAAGGGCGGCGAAGTCGTTTACCGTCACGGCATGGGTGTTATGCGTATGCCAGAAATTGCAGGTGATGGCGGTCATGGGAGCCATGCTCATGGGCAAGATGCAGGCGGTGGCCATCATGGGGCAACGGAACTTGATAAACATAACGATCATGGTGTTGAAATGGAGTCTGCACATGATCACGGAACTCACGACCATTAAATTTAAAAAGGAGCATTGGAATGTCAAAAAAAGCAACTGTATATCGTATGGTTATGGACAAGCATATTTGTCCTTACGGTTTAAAAACAATCGATCTTTTGAAAGATGAGGGTTATGAGGTAGAAGATCGTCATTTATCAAGTCGGGAAGAAGCCGATAAATTCAAAGAGAAACATGATGTTCAGACGACACCACAGACGTTTATTGATGATAAGCGTATTGGCGGTTATGATGATTTGAAAAAATTCTTTGGTAAGGTTCAAGAAGGCACAACATACAAGCCAATTATTGCAATCTTTGCTACGACTTTTTTAATGGCGTTATCAACTGCGTGGGCACTAGGGGAGCTAAACCTTGTTAGGGTTATCGAGCTGTTTATCGCCCTTAGCATGTGTGCGCTTGCAATACAAAAATTGAGAGATTTAGAAGCCTTTAGCTTACAATTTTTAAACTATGACATTTTAGCCCAAAAATGGGTCAAATATTCCTATGTTTATCCATTTGTTGAAATGCTTTCGGGGGTTGCCATGCTTTCAGGGTTTTTAACAATTTTAGCTGCACCAGCAGCAATGTTCATCGCTACGATTAATGGATATTCAGTTTTTAAGGCTGTCTATATTGATAAAAGAGAATTAAAATGTGCTTGTGTTGGCGGTAACAGCAATGTGCCTTTAGGATTTATATCATTAACTGAAAATATCATGATGACCGGAATGGGATTCTGGATGCTGATAAATTTTTAATCAGCGATTCATTATTGAGTTTCTAACATTTCAATGGTACTTTCAAATTTATGAGCAGGTTTATTTTAATATTTTCAGCATTTGCGATGATTTTCTCGATGACAATCTGCGCCTCTAATGCTCATGCTGATATTGCTCCTGGATCGGAACTCTCCATAAGCATAGATGCCGACAACCCAGAGGATTCCAATCCTTCGAGCAATAGTGATAGCGATATTTTCTGTGTAGGATGTTGCGCCCATCACGCTGCCAACACTTCCCATGGAAATAGCGACCTTGCTTCTTTAAGTAAAGGAAAGCTGCTTATGCCCGATACCACTCTGTCTGTATCGGATTTTATTTACGGCCTCAAACGCCCCCCAAAATCATAAATCTATAAGGCGTAGTGTATCCGCTTTTTGGCCTGTGCCATAAGCGGAGCAGTTTTGCGACCTTATTTCTTTGAGACTGCGCTTTGAGCTTGAGCACCGCCTTATCCCCTTATTGACTCAAAAAAGGAAAACACGATGAAAAAATTACTCTATACCTCTGCGTTGGCTGTTCTTTTGTGGCAACCGACACTGGTCGGAGCCGAGACGCTGGATAAACAGGCGGCACTCCAGAGAGCTTTGCAGAACAACCCAACCTATAAGGCGGCATTGGCGACGATTGATGCGGCGGATGGCGCAACATTGCAAGCCTCGCTCCCCCCAAACCCCGATGCGGTTTTTGAAATTGAAAACTTTGCCGGAGAGGATGAAAATGAAGGCTTTGATGGCGCGGAATTTACGCTCGGCATTGAGCAGGCCATTGAGCTGGGCGGAAAACGCAGCAACCGTACAAAGGTCGCTGGCTTCTCCTACAGCATCACTCAACAGCAAGCCAAAGCACAAGCCTTAAGCCTTCTCGCCGAAACCGATTACGCCTTTATGCGTGTGGCGGTGGCACAGGAACGTGTAGCCTTGGCGGATAAACGTCTTGCGCTGGCCGATAAAACCCACGATATCGTTAAAAAGCGTGTCGGAGCCGCCAGAGCCGCAGAGATTGAGCACACCAAAGCGGATATTGAACAAGCCGCCGCAGAGGTGGAGCAACGCCGCGCCGAACAGGAATTGGCCACCGCGCAAAATGATCTTGCACGATTGCTGGGTGGTATAAATACCGCTGATATGAGCGTGGACGCTGATATTGGATCACTGCCGGACTTACTGGACAAAGAACAGCTTTTACAGGCCATTCAAAACGCCCCGCAAATGAAAGCGCAAGAATTTGCCAAGATGCAAGCGCGGTCTTCTTTGGATTTGGCACGATCCCAAGCTGTGCCAGACCCGACATTCGGGTTGGCTGTTCGCCGCTTCAATGAAAATGATAGCACGGCATTGGTGGCCGGTGTTTCATTCCCGCTCCCTGTTTTTAACCGCAATCAAGGCGGCATAAAGGAAGCCAAGGCCAATATGATCAAGACCGATGCGCAAAGTTATGCGGCGGGGCTGGCTTTGCGGCAATCGGCAATTCAAACATGGGAAAATTATGCGGCCTCTCTCGCCGAGGCGCAGCGCTATCAAAATGAAATCATACCAAGCGCACAAAAAGCCTATGACCAGGCCGATGACGGGTATGGCCGTGGTGCTTTTGGTTTTCTCGATTTACTGGACGCACAGCGCGTTTTGTATGAGGTGCGCGAAGCACGGCTCGACAGCCTGTTAAGCGTTTATGAAGCCAAAGCACAAACCGATTTCCTAATGGGGAAACATAGCCCCCTGATTGAACAATTCTCTCAAGCAAACTTAGAAGGACAAACCAATGAATAAAAAATTCTTATCCATATTGGTGTTGGGGCTGGCGCTTTTTGCATGGCAACTCACACCCGCAACAATCTCTACGGCCATTGCAGGAGATGAAGAACATGAAGAAGAACACGAAGAGGGAATTGCGGAAATATCTCCAGAAGCAATAAAGCTCTTTGATGTGAAGGTTGGCCGCGAAGGAGCGCAGGCTTCACCGTTTGCTTTGATGCTGGGCGATCAAAAATCATATATGTCGCTCATTATGATGGAGCCTGTATCCGATATGGAGCTTATGTCTCACTCGGTTGTCTGGCGCACGGATAATGCGGAGGAACAAGCTAAATTATTGCGGGCGGGACAGGAAGCGCTGGCCGGAGAATGCACAAGCCTGTTGAACCTGACAGAGCTGGTTGTTGATGGTGACAAATCTTATCAAAGCCCGCGCAGCCATTATCTTTTATCCGAACCTGTGATCCATTTAAGCAAGGAGTCCGCCAGCGGCGAGGATGCGGTCATTTTAAAAGTGTTTATCAGGCCAGGGATATAGCATGAAACGCTTTTTCTCAAAATACCGTTTACTCGTTATAGCGCTCATACTGGCCGCTTTGGTTGTTGTGATAGACCGCCTAACCGAACAGGCTGTTTCGCTTTATTTGCAGGACACGGGGGGTTTTGTAAAAGTTACCCCGTTTTTTAATCTGGTCTGGACAGGCAATGACGGTATCAGTTTCGGCATGTTGCAGGGCTTGGCGTATGGCAAATGGCTGCTTTCCGCCTTTGCCTTTATCATTACAGGTTTTTTCTTTATCTGGCTGCTGCGGACACAATCCCTATGGGTCAGTGTCGCGCTTGGCCTGATTATCGGCGGTGCGCTCGGTAACACGTTTGAGCGACTGGCCTATGGGCATGTGATCGACATTCTGGATTTCCATGCCTATGGCTATCACTGGCCCGCCTTTAATATAACCGACAGCGCCATTGTCAGCGGCATAGCGCTACTCATGTTTTATGAGTTTTTTAAAGCCCCAGAACATCAAAAAATTAGGGGGACAAATAATGGCTGATAAGTGCGGGGACTCATGCGGCAACGTCACCTTTGAAGGGCTTTCGGATACCTACAAAAAGATTTTATGGGCGGTTGTATCCATTAACTTTGCCATGTTTCTGGTCGAGAGCGTGGCGGGCTTTCTGGCCGATTCCACAGCTCTGAAAGCGGACGCACTGGATTTCCTTGGTGACGCCGCCACCTATGCCGCAACGCTTCTGGTGATCGGGAAACCACTAAAAACAAGATCCCTAATAGCCTTGCTCAAAGGATTGAGCCTGGGCGCAATGGCAATTTTTGTGCTTGGCTTCACGCTTTATCGCGTTTTCGTTACGGGTGAGCCAGAACCATTCACTATGGGCGCGATAGGCTTAATGGCTCTTGCGGCGAATATGGTCAGCGTCATGCTTCTCATGAAATACCGTGATGGTGACTCCAATGTCCGCTCGGTTTGGCTGTGCAGCCGTAATGATGCCATCGGCAATATTGCCGTCATGATTGCTGGGGCTGGCGTTTTTGCCACCGGAACAATCTGGCCAGACATTATCGTTGCCTTCGTGATCGCCGGATTGTTCATGCACTCATCGATCAAAATCACGCGACAAGCCTTGTCCGAACTTAAAAAAGGAAAGTAAATATGGGACATGGACATCATCACCACGGAGATCCGTCTGAAATAGGAGAACGTCGCCTATGGTGGGCGACATATTGCTGACAGTGGCGCAAGTCATCGGCGGCATAATATCCGGCAGTTTATCGCTGATCGCCGATGCCCTACATAATTTTAGTGATGCGGCCTCACTGCTTATAGCGTTGGTGGCTATTCGCATAGGCCGCAAGCCGCCGGATATGTTCTTTATCACGGTTTTGCAGAAATTCCGAAGGTCATTCACCTGTTAATGGAAGGAACGCCAGAGGATGTCAGCATCAATAAAATTACTGCCGCCATGGAAGATATTGAGGGCGTCGAGAATGTTCATCATGTTCATGTCTGGCAGCTTGACGAGCAGAGCAATGCGCTGGAGGTGCATGTTGTTCTCTCGAATATGGATGCGATGGAAACGATAAAGAAGCACCTAAAACCATGCTTCATGACCATCATTCCATCGAACATTCAACTTTAGAATTTGAAATCAATAAATGTAATGAGGTGTGATATGAACAACAATTTAACGGATACGCACTCAGGTACGCACCCTGAACGCTATGCTCTAACTGGTTTTTTGATGTTTTGCGGTGGGGGTGCGTACCCAAAAAAATATTCTGGCGCTAAAAAAATCCTGCGCCTAAGCCCGCCGCATAGGGTTCAATCGCCGGAAGTACCTTTTTTGCTCAAACAGGGAAGGGAAAAAGCAAAAGCCACGCCCAAAGTGAATGGTTGCGTGGCTTTGCGGTACAATTCCGGCGATTGTATTGATTAGACTATCGTTTTTTGTTCGACCTGTCCGCCCCAAAAATGTTCGCGAACATTTTTTATTTTGAGGCCACAGAAATTGAAACAGATAAACTTCCAAAAGGCGATCTCTTTTCTTCCTGATTTGTGATTAGATTTGTTTTGCACCAACTTGTTACTAAGTCTAAATATTCCTGTCGTTTAGATTTTAATCGCGTTAAATCTTCAGGTGAATAAAAGCTCTCCAAGGCAGAAAAAGCCTGACTGTTTTCTCGGAACGGGAACATCATTGGAAATGCTGACCACATCGTGATTATTGACCAAACACGAGCGAGAATACGAATATCCTCATCCAAATGCTTTAAATCAGCGTCTATACTTTTTTCATTATGCGCCACTACCTTATTGCGGAAAAACAGAGCCTTAGATCCTTTATTGGAAAACCGTTCAGAGTTTTCATCCAACTGCTCTGATATATATTTCACTTCCTCTAGGTCTTCTGTGTCTTGAACAAAGTCCATAATATCCCACCATAATTTTCGTAAAGATTTATCTTGTCGATTTCTGCTTAAAAGTTTTCCAAGACTAGAGTACATTGCATACGCACCGCCTACCTTCCATTGTTGAAAAAAAGCGTGTTGATCAAAAGGTTGTGGATCTATGGTTACACTTTGAAAAGCATAAAACATTGCTCTCCACTCAATTAACTCAAATAAGATTGGATCAATTCCTTGATGATAATTTCCATTCAAATAATCGTCATCAAGAAGAAGTTTATTTAGGCCATCCAATTGTTTTCGGTGAAAATCCTGAATATCATCTGGCATGTTAGTTTTCAGAAATGCTTCAGATTCTTGTTTTTCTCTCGTGGTTTCATCAATGGTCTTTATTCTTGTGGTATAAAAACAAGCGTATTCTTTTGCTTCTTCAGATGTGGTAGGAAGTGATTTGGTTTTATCCATCATACCCCTCAAACGCATAAGCATTAAGGAATAGTCGATCTTTGAATAAGGTTCGGTCAATCGGTGATAAATCAGCCTCATCACATACAGCATCCCAATTGCTGTTGATTGCTTCAATTTGTGCATCAATGACTGCTCGCGCTTCTGTATCGCTCAGCATGAAACGATGAGCAGCGGAAAGACATGTCACCAAACGACTGGATCGGTCACTGCCTGAGATCATCATTGCCTGTGAGGCTTCGCCGCCTTGGCGCATTTGCGGGCATAAATCATAGGCAGGTGTGAGCGTCAGATGCTTGCCATCCCAAAAGGCTGCATGGTTACGAGCATGGTCATCCGTATTGCCACATAAGATATTGAAGACAATACGTCCAAACATTTCCTGTAATGTTGCCTTTGGATTGGTGAAACGATGACGTATAAGCTCGGCTAGATCTTCATAGCTGGCATAATGTGGTGTCATCTCATCCAGATTTAGCAGTGTTAACGCCGAGAGCATCAGCTTGCGCGTCCAACCTTCGTTTTTAAATTCACGATCAAAACGCTCAATTAACAAAACATCTTTGCCTGATGCATTCGCCAGCTTTACGCCCGCAACATTTAATCCGCAAACCTTAGCAAGGCGCATCGCAATATATTCCGCTTTGATCACATTGTATTGATCCGTGCTGGATGAGAATTTTGCGATATATTTTGTAGCCCCATCGTTGATAAGCGCCTTTGGACGTGCTCCACCAATTGATGTGCCGTGATTAATAGCCTGTGCTAACTCTGGCGTAAGGGGCATGCCTTTTTCAATTAACTCGGCAGAACGTAGCAGTTCTTCAAGAGAGGCCTGTCCTGCCAGGCGAGCTTCGTAGTTTTTAGCTGAGATTTGAAAATCTAAACCACCAATGCGATCTGAACCAGATTCCATCAAATAAGTGAATTCATCCAAATCGCCTGGATCAGCTGATTTGCCTTTTGCCCCCAGTAATTTATTCAGAATAACACGGCGTCCCCACGCATCTGGTGCAGCATCACGAATACATCCGGGTATTGCCTCTGTGCCGAGTTTCTTTTCTTGAACACCTCTTTGCAAAGGCAGTTCTTTATCGTAGATCGGAACAGCTTTTGGATTATCCAGATAGCTTTGACCATAAGTGAATAAAATACGGTTATCGGCTTTGGTGATTTTACCCGCAACAACAGGGTCTGTTTCACCAGGTAACCAGATCCATACAAAGATTTCGTTATAGCTTACCTTAGAAGTCATCATCCACCTCCACTTTTGCGGGGCGAGCACGGCTAGGCAGAAGCGCTAATTTATCCTCTACCATTTTGTTTTTTACAATGAGATCATCATAATCTGACTGAAATAAAGTCAAACCAAGTAGCGTTGCAATCTCAAACACAACGCCAATGCCGCAAGCAGGATCAGCCTTTTCAACGCGATAGAGTAAATCGCGGGATATGCCTGCACGTTCCGCAAGATCTTGTACGGTAATGCCACGTTCAAGGCGCGTTGCCTTAATGCGCCCAGCCAAAAGCTTCAGCGCTTCATCCGTATAGCGAGAATATGTACGTTTTTCTGTCTTTGCCAAAACTTGCACCTTTTGTCTTATATAAACAACATTAAAAAACTTAATAACTTATATATAAGACATTATTGGCTTTTCACACCAATTTGTCAAGTTTAATAGATTCTTAAAAACTGTGCTCGCCTTGTGAAATTCACTTACTATTCATGAAAAACACTTATATTTCGGCCATTTTGTGAAAAACGCTTACAAATATGCATTGTAACGCATGTATTGGCGCAATTTATGCGCTGTAACGCATATCTTGGTTTGAAACCCAGATTATTGTTTCTTTGCCACCCGCTTCTTGGGAACGGTAAGGCCTATATCCTGCAATTTGCGTCCCAGCGTGTCGTCCTTAGCCAAAAGCAACAGATCATCTTCTAGGTTGAGGCAAAACAATACACTGGCATACGCGCCAAATGTCACGCCACTGTCACCATTTTCAATTTTACGCAGAGTTGTGCGCGTCATTCCAGCGCGCTCCGCCAACATACTTGCTGTGATTTTGCGGCGCAGGCGAGCCAGCTTAATATTTTCGCCAACGCGCGATAATAACGCTTCAAGTGTTGGGGATAAACCATATAAAAATTTAAGGCTTGTATCGCCAACGATAACCACTGATTTTTACACGATAAAACTCAAATACGATCAGGCTTGTGAGTTTTTTTATGGTCGCACGAAATACGATTTTCAAAAAGGCTCGCTTGTATTTGTTGCACCACAGCAACGCATAGAGTGGGATATGAAGCGCCACAAAATCAAGCAAGATGGGTTTATTCTCACAATTCATAAAGATTACCTGCGAGGCACGGACATAGAAAGAAAATTTAGAAAAGCGTCTTTTTTTTCCTATGCGGTGCACGAAGCATTGCATTTTTCTCCAAAAGAAGAAAATACAATCAAGCAAATCATTCTTTCCATTCATGAAGAATATCAAGGGAATATTGACAATTATAGCAAAGATATAATCTTGGCACAGCTTGCCTCTTTATTGCGATATTCTGTTCGTTTTTATAATCGTCAATTCATTAATCGAAAGGAAATGAATAGCCATATATCCGCTAAATTTAACGATGCTTTAAATGAATATTTTGAAACAACCTACCATCATGAGCGCAAGTTACCTAACATTGAAATGATTGCCCGTAAAATGGAGGTTTCTTCACGCTATCTAACAGACACATTAAAAGCTGAAACAGGTAAAACAGCCATCGAGCATTTACACCTATATCTGGTAGAAGAAGCCAAAACTATGTTACTCGACCCTAGCTGGAGCATATCACAAGTGGCTTATCAACTTGGCTTTGAGTACCCTCAATACTTTTCTCGCGTCTTCAAGAAGAAAACAGGCTTAAGCCCAAAAGAATACCAACGGCAATATCGTTAATATGTATCCATATTATGCGGTTCTGTTTATGGATATATTCAGCAAAAACAGTATAATATATGAGGGTTATATTCAGGAGAAAATTTATGAAGTGTTACTCAATTATATTTAACACCCCGCAGACAGAAGAATGGATCGCCGATTATATCGGGCCTGCCACTAACGCTGTAGAGCGTCATGGAGGTAAAATTTTAGCGCGCACCGCTAGCCATGAACGCGTTGAAGGTGCTGGTGATCATGATGCATTCCGTACGATTATTGAATGGCCTTCAAAAAATGCCGCTTTGGCATTTATGAAAGATCCGGAATATGCTCCTCATCTAGAGGCACGCTTAAAAGGATCTATTAGTCACCACTTTCTCGTTGATGAGAAAGACGATTTAAAAGAGTAGAAAACAAACTTAAAAAGTTAATATAAGGAGAAAAAGATGAAAAAAGTACTCATCCCCGTGACAAATCACGCCACCTTGGGTGAAACAGATCAAGCCAATGGCACATACGCGCCAGAGCTTACCCATGTTGTCGATCAATTAATTGAAGCGGGTATCGACTATGATATTGCGTCCATTAAAGGTGGCCAAGCGCCTCTTTATGGTATTGATGTAGAGAATGACCCTGTGAATGACCGCGTTTTAGCAAATGCACGCTTCCAAGAGCAAGTCAACAACACGATGCCTGTTACAGACATTAATATCGATCAATATGATGCGATTTTCTACCCAGGTGGTTTTGGCCTGCTTTCAGATTTAGCCGATCATGAGGGCTTTGCAGCCCTTGCAGCGCAGCACTATGAATCTAACGGCATTCTATCTGCTGTTTGCCACGGTCCAGCGGCACTTCTGCCTGTTACCCTGAGTACTGGCGAGACGCTATTGTCTTCAAAATCAGTGACTGCGTTTACACGCGAAGAAGAAGTTGACTATAAGACAATTGATGACATTCCGTTTTTACTAGAGGAATCTCTTGCACGTAACGCCGCACGCTATAATAAGACACAACCTTGGGGCGAGCTTGTTATTGAAGATAATCGCGTTATTACTGGACAAAACCCTGCAAGCGCACATGGCGTTGGTGCTGCATTGGTAAAACAGCTCAGCGCATAAAGGGATTGAACAGCAGGCTTGAGAAGTATTTTCAAGGGTCTGCTGCACCTTGAACAATGGCAAATAAAGACGATATTTCACATTTCATTCAAACAGCATTTCCTCATGCTGATATCACCATTGAGTCTGTTGAAGGCAATAAGGCAAGAATAAGAAAACCCATTAGCACGCATGATTTAAGACCAGGCAATACAGTCTCGGGCCCCACACTCATGGCTATGGCTGACGCAGCCTTATATGTTGCAATATTTGCCACATTAGGGTTGGAGGCACAATCCGTAACCACAAACCTGAATATTAGCTTTCTACGCAGGCCTCCGGCTGACGCCGATATCATTGCCGAATGCTCATTGCTTAAAGTTGGCCAGCAACTCATTACGGGAGAGGTGACATTGTGGTCAGATGGAGCCTCCGCTCCAGTTGCTTTTGCTGTAGGCTCCTACGCACTATTTAAAGAATAAAATTTATACGAGACTTCTCCCTCTATCTATTTTTTTGGTACAGCACTTATATTTTCGAACTGCAAAAAATGCTGACGCGCTGAAACTATTGAAAAAACTAGGTTCTTTTCTTTGACCCAGCTCCATTCTTTAACCATGATAGTAAAAACATGACCTAAGGACTGTGTATATCTATTAGCAGTCGAAACGCCCCTCGGCTTGCCAAATTTATTTTTAGTTTTAAGAAGTTTGGTTCTCGCGGCCGAAATTATGTCCGTGCTCATATCGGCAAGCCTGTAAGCGCCTATTTCCTCCTCCCAGAACTTAAGATAAGTCATCTGATTTACTGGATTATCTCGCAGGCTCAGGACCTCATCGCGATAGCGTTGTATTGCATCTGCAACTGTATGCTGCTTCGCTTTAGAGGCGTGAAAGTATAAGCCGCGCCTTATGTCTGCTTCAGTTTGCTGCCCCCAGCGTTCAGCATCTGTTTTCCGTTTGAACGTAGCATATTCGGGCGGTCGTCCTTTTACACGCACTTGTACAGTGTATGACTTTTCGCCTTTTGCATTTGATCTCTCTCTAATATTGGGCATCCCATGTCCTTTCTAAGTAAGTTAAAGCTGTTGGCAATAAACAGCAACATGAGACCAATAACCTGAAGTGTGTACAGCCAATACCTAATTAAATCAGCATATTAATTAGGGGCGCCCTATCTACGTCACACTCACGTCACAATATCTACATTTGCACGTGCATTTGTTATGCATATGCAGGTGCACTTGCTGGACCTTATGCATATGCAATTGCACAGCACTTGATCCGCTATGGCTGTTCAAACCAACATGTGTTTGATGTGATCTATTGTGGTTTACTGTGACAATGCTGTGACAAGAAGGAATTCAGCAAGCAAAAAGCAAAAACAAAAATATGTAAGTCACTGATTTTACTTTGCAAATTGGTTGCGGGGGCAGGATTTGAACCTGCGACCTTCAGGTTATGAGCCTGACGAGCTACC
>DKAJ01000004.1:0-58075 GCA_002448815.1 Micavibrio sp. UBA6929 | reverse complement strand
GCCTGACGAGCTACCAAACTGCTCTACCCCGCGTCATAGGATGGTCTTTCAAAAGCACCAAAAACGATGCGGCGCCAATGAACAGATAAGGGGTTATAACGATACTGAAACAGAAAAGCAAGGGATTGAATTGACTTTTTCTCACATAAGAATAATCTGCGCTTTACGATGACGATGACACAACAAAATATTGCCATTATTGGCGCCGGTATAATTGGGATGATGTGCGCGCGAACCCTGCGCGATCAGGGCCATACGGTTACGCTATATAACAAGGATGGATTCCCGTCGACCAGCAGCGCAAGCTATATCGCTGGCGGAATGTTGGCCCCGTATAGTGAAATTGACCACATGACGCCTGACTTTATTGGCGCTTGCCTGCACAGTATTGATCTATGGCGTGACTTTATCAAACCGCGCCCCGATGTGCATTTCACCGACAAAGGGTCGCTTTTGATCGCACATCAAGAAGATCTGCATATGCTGCAGCGCTTTGCCCACCACCTGCCGAATGATGAGAACAAAAACGTCTGGGAAACATTATCCCGCCCACAATTAGAGGATAAAGAATCCGCCCTGCCCTCAAAATTTCAGCAAGGCTTATGGCTCAAACAAGAGGCCGCCATCCATCCACAAAACGTCATCAGCGCACTGCACGATGAATTCACACAAGATGAAGGCATGACACTGATCGCGCAAAGCGTCACGCCCAATGATATTGCAGGTCATTTTGACCATATCATTGACGCACGCGGCGATGGCGCAATGCACGACGATCAAAACCTGCGCGGCGTTAAGGGCGAAATTGCCATCGTGCATAATCCAGACGTCACCTTTACACACACAGTGCGCATCATGCATCCGCGCTATCCGCTGTATATCGTGCCGCGCCGTGACCATGTTTATATGATTGGCGCAACGCAAATCGAAACCAGCCAAGATGACGCGTTATCGCTGCGCTCGGCGATGGAGCTTCTCAGCACACTCTACAGCCTGCACCCTAGCTTTGCTGATGCAAAAATTTTGGGCTTTCATACGGGCATTCGCCCATCATATAGCGACAACCTGCCCCGCATCACGCAGCGCGATAACATCATCACCTGCAACGGCACATACCGCCACGGCATTTTATTAGCACCATCCCTGGCTGAAGGCGTTGCAAATGCCGTACAAGGCACTAAAATAAACCCTATATATACAAAACCACTGCCCAACCGCACACAAAAGGTCGCGTAACTACTATGAACATCACACTCAACGGAAGCCCTGAAACCGTCACAGATGGCATGACAATCGCTGCACTTCTGCAAGATAAAGGATACGGCGATAAGCTTGTTGCCGTTGCCGTAAACGGCGCCTTTACGCCAAAATCAACGCGCGAAGAACAAACGCTCAGCGACGGCGACACTGTTGAAATCGTTGCGCCCATGCAAGGCGGTTAAGCGCATGACACCTGATACGCCGCTGATCATTGATGATATCACTTTACAATCGCGCCTGTTTTTAGGCACGGCAGGATACCCTTCGCCTGACATTCTGCGTCAAGCCATTGAAGCCTCAAACCCTGGCCTGATTACCGTATCCCTGCGCCGTGAAAATGCTGCGGGCAAAGGGCAAGATTTCTGGGGCATCATCAAAGATATGAACGTCCCCGTCCTGCCAAATACCGCAGGGTGCTTTACCGCGCAAGAAGCCATCACCACAGCCGAAATGGCGCGCGAGGTCTTTGAGACCAACTGGATCAAATTAGAAGTTATCGGCGACGATTATCTGCTCAACCCCGATCCGTTTGATTTGCTTAAGGCCGCCGAGGCCCTCACGAATAAAGGCTTTAATGTCTTTCCTTATATGACCGATGACCTCATCCTCGCGCAGCGCCTGTCCGATATAGGATGTAAAATCCTCATGCCGTGGGGCGCGCCCATCGGATCAGGCAAAGGCCTTAACAACCCATACGCGTTGCAAACAATGCGCGATCGCTTTACAGGACATACACTTGTTGTCGACGCTGGACTAGGCGCACCATCACACGCCGCGCAAGCCATGGAAATGGGCTTTGACGCTGTTTTGCTCAACACCGCTGTCTCCAAGGCCGCAGACCCTGTTGCAATGGCGCGCGCTTTTGCCCAAGCCACCACCGCAGGGCGCAGCGCCTTCCGCGCAGGCATTATCGCCCCACAAAGCAGCGCCCGCGCCAGCACCCCCATGCTGGACAAACCCTTTTGGCATCAGGGTTAAACCTTATTTTTCAAACGAAAATGTTTTTTTAAGATAAACGGCGATCTAAGAATAAAAACCCTTCGATCTTACCATTATCAGCTGGCACGACTTCATAACGGCCCTGATGTTTTTGCGCCATTTCGCCCATCACGGAATCAAAGCGCTGCTGATCACCAGATGAAGCGGCCTGAAACGCGACATAAACACCGCGGCGCTCATTTGATGAAATCTCGACATATTTGCTATCGTCAAAAACGCGATACCCAACCGCATCAGAAAAGCTGCGCTCAATATCCAAGGCAATTTCACGCAAAGGTCCTTCGCGCGTAGTAAATGATTTTATTTGACGGTCTGACACACCCATCTCCTCTATAAATAGAATGTTATTTTTTCGGATTTTATATGCCCCTATCCACCAAAAAACAAGGACAAATATGACAAAAGCCCTTTCAAAAAACCAGAACTAGTCAATGACAACCAACAATAACACCGCAAACACAAAAAACCCCGCCAATACAGCGGGGTTTCTTTTCAATTGTTACCGAAAAAGCCTGCTGACTTACTTGTCGTTTTTCATGCCTTCTGCGATCAATTCTTTTGCTTTTGCTGCGCCTTCCCAGCCCAGTGTCTTCGACCATTTGTTTTTCTCAAGGTCTTTATAGTGCGTAAAGAAATGCTCGATCTGTTCGCGCTTGCTCTCAGGGATGTCGTTTACATCTTGGATAGCTTCGAAAGATGGGTGCATTTTTGATGTCGGCACAGCAACGATTTTCTCATCCTGACCACCGTCATCTTCCATCATCAAAACACCAACCGGACGCACAGGAATAACCGCACCAGGAATAATTGGCAAATCACCCAAAACCAATACATCAACTGGGTCGCCGTCGCCGCCCAATGTGTGCGGAACAAAACCATAGTTACCAGGATAAAACATCGCCGTATGAACAAAGCGATCAACGAAAATCGCACCTGAATCTTTATCCATTTCATACTTTACTGGCACTGCGCCCATTGTATTTTCAACGATAACATTCACCTCGTCAGGGGCGTTTTTACCGATAGAAATCTTTGAAATATCCATTCTTATCAAACCTTTTTGTCTATTTATTAGAAACCTTATCGCCACTTTTAATGGATTTAACCAAACCGCGCAAGCCACAACAAAAAAAGACCCGCTACGATGATAAATCGCAGCGAGCCTAAAGTTAGATATCAGAAAAAATAAAGACCTCTATGCCTGCTTTTGCTGCATAGATTGCGCGAGACTATCGGCAAGCGGCACATGAACCCGTGAAGGCGCCCCAGCAAGGGAACGATAAGACATCGGCGTCTTGGCCATCAGCGTATTTTTTGGTGGCTCGGCCGCGCTTGCGGGCGCAGCAACCTCTTCTTTGCGATCAATCGTATCGGGAATAAACATTACAGATCCTGAGCCAGTCGAATAAGCTTTCATAACCTTCACCTTGGGTTTGCGTTAAAGACAAGCGCACCCTAGCACAAAAAATCAAGATACAGCAACTTTTATGCGCATTGCACCGCAATATAAGAAATTATATTTCGCAAGTGCAGCATTTTTTAGGAAAGGACTTTGATCAAAGAAAACCCATCATATCCTTTAATTCCAACGGTTTGCAAGGCCGTTGCATCTAATTTTTTGTGCGCTGCGACCATATCATGGAATGTACGCAAACCTTGAACACTCCTGTCATCACTTTGCGAATCAGCAACCTGCCCATCACGCACGACATTATCCGCAATAATTAATGTCCCCGGTTTAGACAGGCGTAAAATCCATTCCAGATAAACAGGATAATCATTTTTATTGGCATCAAGGAAAACAAAATCAAACGGCGCGACCTTTTCACCGACCAAGGCCTTAAAGGAATCCAGCGCCTCGCCATAGCGCAAAGTAATTTTATCCGCCAGCCCAGCATGCGCAAAATTCGCGCGCGCAACGCCCGCACACACCGGATTATGCTCAAACGTCACAAGCTCCCCACCCTCAGGCAAAGCTTGCCCCATCCATAGAGTGCTATACCCGCCAAGCGTACCAACCTCTAAGATGCGGCGCGCACCGCTAATGCCGACCATCATACCAAGGAATTTTCCCTGCGCGGGCGACACGGCGATCTCGGGCAACTTTGCCTCGCGCGCGGCCAAATAAGCACGGCGCAGCGCCTCAGGCTCTGCAACAAAGCTGCCTTCAAAATAAGTATCAACCTGCGCCCACAAATGATCCATATTGCTTATCCTTATATTTATGTGATGTTAATGCGCCAAGATTAAGACGATAAAAATGCCTCAGCGCGCGCCAGATCCTCGGGCGAGTCAATGCCCGAATGCAAATGATCGACCGCAATCTCAACGGTTTGTATGGCAACGCCATTTTCTAAAAAGCGCAACTGCTCCAACCCCTCTAGCGCCTCATAATGCCCTTCTGGCCATCCGCAGAATTTCTCCAGCGCGGCGTAACTATACCCGTAAAGCCCCATATGCTGATAAACGGGTGAGACCTCAATCGTGCGGTCTTCTTTACGGATGGCAGGCAAAATATTCTTCGAAAACCAAACCGCACAGCCATCTGGACGGCGCACAACCGTTGTCCCAGAAAACGGCGTCGTCTTTTTATTCTCGCGCAGACGATCAAGCCCATCCCAACTGAGGCGGTGGACTGGCGTTACAACGCTCACCTGCTGATCATTCAAAAAGGCAGCAATCATCGCCTGCAGCGCCTGCGGCGGGGTCAGCGGCGCATCGCCTTGTAAATTCAAAATAAAATCTGGCGTGTGATCCAATTGCTTTGCCGCAGCAAGGACACGGTCAGATCCTGTTGCACACTCCCCTGTCATCAGGCACGGCACGTCAATCTCGGCGGCGTGATCGGCAATGCGCTGATCTTCGGTTGTCACATAAACCGTAACATCCTCATATTCTTGCGCGACCAAACGCGCCAAATCAACCACACGCCCCAGCATCGAACGCCCCGCAATCATCGCAAGTGGCTTACCAGGAAAACGCGTCGAGCCATAACGGGCCGGAATAATAATCGCAATTTTTGACATCTTTATTTCGCCCACCACGTATCAACAATGCCCAAATCATATGGCGCTTGCTGCGCTGGCATTTCAAATTTATCCCAATACGCAATGCGCCACGCCGGGATATGCCAGTTTGGCACAACATACCAACCATGTTGCAACACGCGGTCAAGCGCACGGCAACGCACCACCAATTCTTCGCGCGTTGGCGCAGACACAATCTCCTCGATCAGCGCATCCACAACCGGATCTTTCAGCCCAATGTAATTGCGCGACCCGCTTGCCTCGGCGCGATCAGATCCCCAATATTCGCGCTGTTCGTTACCGGGTGAAAGTGACTGCCCCCAATTTTGCACAATCATATCGTAATCAAAGGCAATAATGCGATTCACATATTGGGAGGCATCAACAATTTTCATGTTGCCCTCAATGCCGATGCGCTGCAAATTTTTCTTATACGGGCCGAACCATCGCTCGAACGCGGCATTTGTATTGGCAACCAGAAATTCAAAGCTTAAACGCTCGCCCGTTTCACGGTGAACGCGAATGCCGTCATCCCCGACGACATACCCTGCCTCATCCAACAGCAACGCCGCCACGCGCAAATTGCTGCGGTTTTTGCCTGTACCATCTGACGCAGGAACCTCAAAGGCCTGCGTAAAGACCGCCGCAGGCAATTGATCGCGGAAAGGCTCTAGAATTTCAAGCTCACGCCCTTCGGGCAGGCCTGTTGATTCCATTTCAGAATTTGAAAAATAACTGCGCGATCGCGTATACGCATCATAGGCAAATTGCTTATTCGACCATTCAAAATCAAAGGCATAATTCATCGCCTTACGCACGGCTTTATCTTGGAAAATGGGACGGCGCAAATTCAATACAAAGCCCTGCATACCTTGCGGCAAATCATTATCAATCAACTTCTTAACGATATTGCCCTTTTTTACCGCAGGAACATCATAACCTGTCGCCCATAATTTCGCGGTATATTCTTGGCGGAAATCAAATTCACCACTGAAAAAGGCCTGCAAAGAAACATCCTGATCGCGGTAATACTCGTACACAATTTCATCAAAGTTATAGCGCCCTTTATAAACGGGTAAATCCGCGCCCCACCAATCTGCGACACGTTCATACGTAATCGTGCGCCCCTGCGTAAAGTCACCAATGCGGTATGGGCCGCTTGTCACAGGTTTTTCCAGTGTCGTTGCGGTAAAGTCTTTATCCGCCCAATAGTGCTTTGGCAAGATGGTCAATTCCCCTACAATCAAGGGAAGCTCGGCATTACCTGTCACATCAAAGGTAAATTTCACAGTGCGCTCATCCAGCGCCTCAACCCCCGCGACATGCGCGTAATATGCGCGGTATGCTGGAATCCCCTCACTGATAAGCGTGTTAAATGTCCAAACAACATCATCTGCAGTGATAGGCTTCCCATCGCTCCACATGGCGTCTTGTCGTAACTTAAAGGTAATGGCACTGCGATCATCTGCGACCTCAAAGCTCTCCGCCAGTGCCTGATACATGGCAAAGGCCTCGTCCTGGCTTTTCTCAAGCAAACTGACATACAGCAAGTTCAAGCCTGCCGCCGCGATACCCTTGGTCGTATAGGCATTAAATGTGTCAAACGTCTCTGCCCCGGCCAGCTTCAAAACGCCGCCCTTTGGCGCATCAGGGTTCACATAGTCAAAATGCTTAAACCCCTTTTGATACTTGGCCTGCCCATGCATGGCCATCGCCGTTACAAAGTCAGCCCGCACCTGAGAGGCAAAGCCCCCCGTCAGCGCAAGACCACACAACACAAAACGAAATATATTCTTCATAATCCCGTTTTTACGCGATTTTCAAAACGCAGGCAAGCAACCAACCATAAATAAAGGGCGGATATACACGCCCGCCCTTGCCTATTTCACCAGATATATCAATCGCTCAGTTTAACCAACGCCTGGCGTAAATCCTGACACAGGCGCAGCCTGACGATCGTGTTGAGGCTCTTTATATTCAAACTTCGCATCTGCCCCGGCCTCATGCAGGTCATTCAGTACATCCAATCGAATATCTGGGAACGCAGAGCTATCCACATCATCATTGGTCAAAGCATGGCGAAACAGCACATCCCCACCTGGCCCAATCACATTACCGACAATACCTTCAAAACCGCGGTTATTTAATTGACCAATCACATATTGAATAGGCAATGTCGCATCATATTCATTCTCGGGAAGAGTACCTGCCTCAAAATCACGCACATAATCAACGAGTGTTTCTAACAGATCGCTGTTCTCTTCATCCAGCAAAAATGCTTCCGCTGATGTCACTTCAATTGGCTTACTCATAATCTTTATTCATCCCCTATTCTGGTATGTATGTATATTTTTCGAACCATCACTGTGACATGAAGATATTAATTTTTCGTAAAACCACTGGAAAGTCCGCCCACAACCCTTGCCAGACAACCTGTTTCGTGATTCAATAGACATGAAAATAATCACTGGGGCGGTTCGCCCATCACATTTCAGATCATAAGATTTAAAAATAATGCTTAAACGTCTATCTCTTGCGACATCACTATGCCTTTTCATCGCACCTGCCAGTGCACAAAACTTTGATCCATCTGCGCCCATGTCACCCAGCGTTGAAATCAATTTCAGCCTTCTTGATCAAATCGAAACAATGCCGAGAGAAACGCTGCAACCCTACAAATCGGCCAGCGCTGCATCTGCGCCTGTTGCTGAACCTGCTGCGCCTACCGCAGCAAGCAGTTACACACCGCCCAAACCCGTGCCGGTCCGCGAAGCTATGCCCGAACTTTTCGGTCAGCCACAACTGCCGACAATAGAAGAACTTAATCAAGCGCAAGAAACGGCGCAGCCTGAGCAAAAAATATCTAAAAAAGAAGCGCTCAGCATGGATATAGCCCCCGAAATCAAAGTGATCAGCGCCGCGCCACCGCCATTTAACCTATGGCAAGCAGATTGGTCTGGCCTTGCGAATATCGGCACAAGCTTCAAAAAAGGCAATGGCGAGAATAAACGCGTGGATCTAGACGCGACAACCAAAGCAATCTGGGAAAACAAAGACCGCCTAGGGTTTAGCGCATATTATAAATATGAAGACGACAACGACATCGAAACAGTTGATGAAAAAGGATTTTCAACATACTTCGATGATTTTATTGATGAGAAACTCTTTATCAATTACAACGGCCGCATTGAAAATGACGATATCGCAGGCGTTGACCTACGCTCAGTCATCGGCGTCGGCCTTGGTCATCAGCTTTTCGATACAGAATCCCTTAAGGTCAGCTATTCACTTGGCCCAAGTTATCTAATCGAAGAAACGAAAATCGTCACAGGCGATGAAACGGAAAAAGCGCTCAGCTACAATTGGAAATTCGATCTGGAGAAGCATTTGAAGAACGACATGGCTGTGCTGTATCACAATCACACATGGCTTGCGCCAGCAAACGAAACTGGCGACTTCGTCTTCGACAGCCACACAGGCGCGCGCATTCCTTTGCGTGACAAACTGGTTGCTTCAATTGGCATCGAACACGACATCGACCAAAGCGCCGAAGCTGGCGTATCGGAAAGCGACACAAAATACAGCTTAAAACTAGGCTACGAGTGGTAGGATAAGCCCGCCGCTGTTAAGCAACGTGGCTTTCCGTCAACTGACGCGTAATCATATCACGCGCAGGTTTTAGTACATTACCTAAATGCAATAATGTCTTACGTGCGATTTTGGCTGGCTTGCGCTGATCGGTATACAGCTTCACAACCGTATTTGTTCCCAAATAAATCGGCTTACAAATGATATTGTGCGCGCGGTTATAATGACGCAGCGGCAATGACGATCCAATATCGCCGCCTGTGCGCGCCATTTGAATGACCTCTTGCGCCAAAGTATGCGCACCGCGCAACCCCAAATTATATCCATGCGCCGTCACGGGATGCATACCAACCGCCGCATCACCTAGCAACGCAAAACGCGGCGCGTAAAAGCTCTTGGCGTAATTACACACCAGCGGATAAGCATGCAATTTTTGCGTCAAACGCATTGCACCAACGCGCCCTTCAAAGCGCGCCTCAATATCCGCCGCAAACGCAGCAGGATCCATATCCAGAACATCTTGCGCCTCTTCAGACGGCAACGTAATGACCACGGATACTAATCCATTATTCAGTGGCAAAACCGCCAGTGTCCGATCATAATGAAAACATTCATAGGCCGTATCATCATGCGCGCCGTCATGCTCCATCACGCCGACAAGGCATGTTCGCCCCCACTCCAGCATATCGCAGGCAATGCCCATCTTGCGGCGTGACTGTGAAAAACGGCCATCCGCACCGACGACAAGGCGCGCAGAAAGCACCTGCCCATCGTCAAGTGTCACGCGCGCGCCAGACGCATCACTCGTCAAATCATCCACGCGGCGCTCATCCAGCAAGGTAATATCATCTGCGCCTTGCACCGCCGCAAAAGAACTGCGGCGAATATTCTGGTTCGACACCATATAGCCCAGCGTTTCTTCGCCTGCCTCGCGGTGATCAAATTTCAGGGCATAAGGTGAATCCCCATTCACAACATGCGCCTTTTTAATCATAGACACCTGATCTGCGGTGATATGATCAAAAAAGCCAAGCTCGCTCATGGTCTTTTTAGAAAAATGCGTCAGCGCAATTTCCCGCCCATCATACGACGGTTTTTCAAGCACCGCGCGCGGAGCAGGCTCAACAATCGCGATCGAAAGCCCCTGCCCTGACACAGCCTTAGCAAAGGCTAAGCCCGCAGGGCCGCCGCCAATTACAACAATATCAAAAGTGGTCTGGTCTTGCTTTTTCATACAATACATATAGAGTGCAAAGACAATGCTGCCAAGATAATTATCATTTTTAAGGGCCCGTAAATGAGCACAAACAACCAAGAAACGTCTGACACCGCGCAATCATCGGAAACACACAACAACGACGAACATATGATCGTGGCGCCTGCTCAACCGCGCAGCCTAACCGCACGCTTGCGCGCATATTTCCTTACCGGCGTTTTTGTCACCGCGCCAGTGACCATCACTCTGTATTTGGCATACGTCTTTTTCTCGGCCATCGACGGCAAAGTCCGCGAATTGATGCCCGCAACATACGATACCCTTTTTGTATACGAAAACTTCACAATCCCAGGCGTAGGTGTCCTCATCGCCTTTGTCAGCTTCGTTGTAATCGGCTTTCTTGCCTCCAACATCATGGGTAAGTTTTTAATCCGTATCGGCGAATATATCCTTGACCGCATTCCTGTCATTCGCAATCTCTACGGCACAATCAAACAAATTTTCGAAACAATCACCACAACGCAATCACAAGCCTTCCGTGAGGTCGTGATGCTGGAGTATCCGCGCAAAGGCGTGTGGTCTGTAGGCTTTGTCACAGGCACATCCAAAGGCGAAATCCAAGAGCGCGTCAGCAACGAAACCGTCAACGTCTTCTTGCCAACAACCCCGAACCCCACATCAGGTTTTCTCCTTTTCATCCCGCGAAAAGAACTAAAATTCTTGGATATGACTGTCGAAGAAGGCATCAAACTGGTTGTGTCAGCCGGCATCATCACCCCGCCACACGGCGAGGAAAAAGAATCCGCCAAGAAAAACAAATCTAAAAAAGGGTTTCTCGGCAAATAAAAGGCCACATGAGGCAAAGAAAAAAGCATGACAAGCTTCATCAAATCCATACAAGAGCGAGACCCAGCGCGCCCTACGTTTTGCGAAGTCGTCTTTGCCTATAACGGCTTTCACGCTGTGTGTCTGCACCGCATAAGTCATGCCCTATGGCGCGTTAAACTAAAAGCACTAGCCAGAACACTTGCCAATATTGGTCGCATCCTGACAGGCATTGAAATACACCCTGGCGCGCACATTGGAAAGCGCCTGTTTATTGATCACGGCACAGGCGTCGTAATTGGACAAACAGCAATCCTTGGTGACGACATCACAATTTATCACGGCGTGACACTCGGCGGGAAAGGTCAGCCAGACGACACTGGCAAACGCCACCCTACACTTTTAAACGGCGCAGTCATCGGCGCAGGCGCGCAAGTTCTGGGCAACATTACAGTAGGTAAAAACGCAAAGGTAGGATCCAACGCTGTTGTCACAAAATCAGTAAGCGATGATTGCACCGTCGTCGGCAACCCTGCACGCGAAATTAAATGCAAAAAAGATGACCTTGGGCGCGCATACGGCCTGCCGCGTGAAATTAATGATCCATACGCACAAACATTGCAAAAACTCATCGATGAAATAGAAGCGCTCAAAGCTCAAAATAAATAAAGATTGATTCTGTAAACACTTCGTTTTATACACCCTACCCTATAACAATAATCATATTTTATAAGAGGGTTTAATCACATGACATTTGTAAATGGACGCAACTGGAAAGCACGCTTAACGCAGCGCGATGACGTTAGCTACCTGTTCGGAAGCTATAATCGCTATGCTAGCAAATTACACATTGAAGGATCAGTGCAAACAACGCCAGGCCAAGATGTTCTTATCGAACATGACGGCGAGTACCGCCCAATCAGCAACGGCACTGTTTTCGACCCAAACCCTTACGTCAGATAACGGCGCGCCTATTAGCCCACCATATCAAGCTGAGCAAGGGCAGCTGTGATTTTATCACGCGCTTGCTCGGCAACGGCTTTGCGCTCTTTTTGCTCGGCAATTACGGCCTCGGGCGCGTTTTGAACAAACTTCTCATTACCCAGCTTCGCATCCGTGGTCTTAATATCACCTTCCAGCTTTTTAAGCTCCTTACGTAGGCGCTCGCGCTCTTTATCAAGGTCAATGCTGTCAGCAACAGGCAACAACAACGTTGCCTTATCAATCACCGCCTGAATCGCCCCTTTCGGTGGCTCGTCAACAAAGGCAATATCCTTAACGCGGGCAAGGCGCTCGATAATCTCGGCGTTTTGAGAAACCAACTCCTCAATGCCGCTATCTGCATCCTTCAGCAAAAGCGGAATAACCGCGCCCGCAGGAACATTCATATCCGCCCGAACCGATCGCACTTCACTGATTAAAGTCTGCAACCACTGCACACGATTATGGGCAGGCGCATAAGCATCACCCAAACCATACTCAGGCCACTGCGTGTCAATCAAACGCGCTTCGCGATCCGCGATGCGGTCATAAAGCTCTTCCGTAATAAACGGCATCACAGGGTTCATCAAAATCAAAATCTGATCCAAAACCCATGCCATTGTTTGCTGAATTTCCGTTTTATCCGTACTATCGCCTTGCAGCAAAGGCTTGGTAAATTCAACATACCAATCACAATATGTATTCCACACAAACTGGTACAGGGCGTTAGCTGCCTCATTAAAACGGTACGTATCGATCGCCTTTTCAACAGCAGCCTTAGTCGCGCTCAACTCGGCAACAATCCACTGGTTCACATCATTACTGACCGACAGCGGATCAAACCCTTTTACGGGCACGCATCCGTTCATTTGCGCATAACGCGCAGCGTTCCAAATTTTGGTCGTAAAGTTACGATACCCTTCAATGCGCTGCGTCGATAGGCGAATATCACGCCCCTGCGCCGCCATCGCAGTCATCGTAAAACGCAGCGCATCTGCGCCATATTCATCAATCAAATCCAATGGATCCATCACATTACCCTTGGACTTGGACATTTTCTGCCCTTTAGAATCGCGCACAAGGGCGTGGATATAAATATCCTTAAACGGCACTTCATCCATAAAGTGAAGCCCCATCATCATCATGCGCGACACCCAAAATGTGATAATATCAAACCCTGTAACAAGGACACTGCCGGGATAATAGCGATCTAATTCAGGTGTCTTATCAGGCCATCCCAATGTCGAAAACGGCCAAAGCGCCGATGAAAACCACGTATCTAGAACATCATCATCACGCTTAAGCGTCACTGATTCACCATAAAACGCATCAGATTGCTTATAGGCTTCATCCTCAGTTTCAGCGACAAAAATCTCGCCATCAGGACCATACCAAGCCGGAATTTGATGTCCCCACCACAATTGACGTGAAATGCACCACGGCAACTGATTTTCCAGCCAGTCAAAATACATGTTTTCGTACTGTTTTGGATGGAAGGTCGTCTTACCCGAACGCACAGCCTCAATTGCAGGCTTCGCCAATGTCGGCGTATCAACATACCACTGATCCGTCAAGAACGGCTCAATCACAACGCCAGATCGATCACCATAAGGCACGCTATGCTTGATATCCTCAACCTCAACCAACAGGTCTAAATCCTCAAGCTCGGCCAAGATTTTCTTACGCGCCTCAAAGCGATCCATGCCGCGATACTCTTCTGGGCAGTTTTCATTCATACATCCATGAATATCCAGCACATTAATCATCGGCAGGTCATGACGCTTACCAACCTCAAAGTCATTGAAATCATGGGCAGGTGTAATTTTTACGGCGCCGCTGCCTTGCTCGGGATCGGCGTAATCATCTGCCACAATCGGTACGAGGCGCTCGGTCAACGGCACAGCAACGCTTTTGCCGATCAAATCTTTATAACGCTCATCTTCAGGATGAACCGCAACCGCCGTATCACCCAACAATGTTTCTGGGCGCGTTGTCGCAACCGTAATAAAGGTTTCAACTTCCCCCTCAACTGGATAGCGAATATGCCACATGTGGCCTTTTTGCTCTTTTTGCTCGACCTCAAGATCGGAAATCGCCGTCTTTAATTTAGGGTCCCAGTTCACAAGACGCTGATCTTTATAGATCAATTTTTCTTTATACAGCTGCACAAAAACCTTACGCACGGCCTTCGAAAGGCCTTCATCCATCGTAAAGCGCTCACGGCTCCAGTCAGGGGTCGCACCCAAACGGCGCATCTGATTAACGATTGTTCCGCCAGATTGCTCTTTCCAATCCCATACGCGCTCAAGGAATTTTTCACGCCCCATATCACGGCGGTTTTTCCCTTCTTTATCCAGCATACGCTCGACCACCATTTGCGTTGCAATGCCCGCATGGTCGGTTCCCGGTTGCCACAGCGTATTATCACCTTTCATACGGTGATAGCGGATCATAATGTCCTGCAGCGTCGTGTTCAGCGCGTGCCCCATATGCAAAGAGCCCGTAACATTAGGCGGCGGCATCATAATCGTAAAAGGATTACCTTCCTGCGCCACATCAGGCGTAAAGGCACCTGAGGTTTCCCACCCTTCATAAAGGCGAGCCTCATCATCTTTGGGATTAAAGCCGTTATCTAAGGAATTTTTTGTCATCTCACGCACCGATATAATTATTAAGGTTCGCGAAGATCATAAGGATTTTAGCGCTTTGAGCAAGCCCTAATCCTCCATTGCACGCTTTGCAATCTTATCTAATTCTTCTTGCAATAAACGCTCGACAATCTTGGGCAAATGATCATCAACCCATGTCCGCAAAATCGGGCGAATTTCCTCGCGCACGATATCCTCAACCGATACAGTGCCACTGCGGTCAACTGCCGCTTTTTTCGCAAGCTCAGTAAAGGCGCCAAAGGCCACTTCTTCGGCTTGCTGCGACAACACATTATCAATTGCGCTTGAAACTTCATTGACGGCTGGCGCAGGCTCGGGCGCCACGAAAGACACTTCTTCTGGTTCGGGCGCTGGCACAACCTCTTCTACAGGCTCTTCTTCGATTTCATCTTCAACAACTTGTGTTAGATCAAGAACATCATCATCTTCTTCATCGGCTGGCACTTCATCAAATGAAACCTCGTCAAAGCCAATTTCCATGTCGTCTTCTGCATTTGCGTTTTCTTCCGCTAAAACGTCTGCAAAACTGTCTTCGACAATCTCTTCTTCAGGCTCGGGCTCGGACATAACGTCTTCAACAGGTTCTGGCTCAGGCTCTTCAACTGGTGCAGGCTGTTCTACTTCCACCTCAGCATCAGCACCTTCTACAGATTCTTCTTCCTCGTCATCAGAAATAATCTGACGAATAGAATCTAAAATTTCTTCGATTGAAGGTTCGTTTTCCTGATCCTCAGCCATTAATTTGCAGCCCTATAATGTCAATAATTACGTAATGAATCGCCATAGCCACAAAAAGCTATGACGCATTAACATCCACTGTGTTCTATAAAAGTCGTTTTGAAAAGAGGCTTTATGCGGATAAAGTCACCCTATCCACATGAGTTACGCTTTTTTTAAAAAACAAACGCTTCCTTGGGCTCAAAGCCTGCAAGATATGGCAAAGACGATTCGAAAAGCACACGCGAAGACACATGACCAGTTTCATCTTTGACGAATAACGTGACCTGACCAACAGACTTCTCATCAGGACGAACAACAGCCACAGCGCGACCACCAAGACCAAGCTGATCCAACAAGTTATCTGGCATCTGCGCAACAGCGCCGCTTAGGAAAATTGCATCAAACGGCGCCTGATCGGGCAAACCTTGCACCAATTTACCTTTTACAAACACCACATTGTGAATATCGACGCCACTTAACGTCGTATCAACTTTATCCTGTTCAGCCTGGCGCGTACCAAGACTAAGCACAGTTGTCACTAATCCCGATGCAATCGCGGCTGCATAACCACACCCAGTGCCCACATCCAGCAAAACATCCGAGGGTTTCAACGCCAGCGCCTGAACCATGCGTGCATGCGTCATAGGGTCCATCAAATAACGTCCAGAACCAAGATCTAAAGGCTTATCCGTATAGGCAACCGCCGCCTTATTCGCAGGAACAAACTTCTCGCGAGGAACAGCTTCAAAAGCGTCCAAGACTTTATTGTCAATCACACCATTTGTTCTAATCTGGCAATCTACCATGTGCGAACGCGCAATTTGCATGTCATCCATTATCGAAAAATCCTATTTTGTCTTGCATCGCGGCCATATCTGGCCTGTAATTTTGGTTACTATACGTCAGAAATTCCAAGCATAAAACCCCTCTTATCAGGGTAATACAAGGAAAATCTGCCTGCAAGACTTACACGAAGACCGCAGACTGATCATACAAATGCACACATCAAAATCACACGCGCACTTACTGTATGATGCTCTGGCAATATGCGTCTAAATGCTCAATTAACAAACGAACGCGCGTTGATAAATACCGATTGGGCGGAAAAACCGCGTAAACACTGCGCGGCGGCCATGTTTCATAGGCATCTAAAACCGTAACCAAGCGCCCTGATGCAATATCATTTTGCACAAAAAATGTCGGCATAATCACCAGCCCTAACCCCTGCAAGCCCGCCTCCAGCATCATTGCCGCGGAGTCTGCTTTTAACCGGCTGCTCAGCGCAACAACCCCATCGCCCCCATCATCAAGGCAACGATAATGCCATTCATGCGCACCCTTGTGGCGCGTATAGGCCACAACACTATGCTTAGACAAATCATCTGGCATGTGCGGCGTACCACAGCGCGCCAAATAATCCGGACTAGCGCACAGCACAATGGGCGCATCAATGAGCTTACGTGCAATTAAACTGGAATCCTTCAGCGCGCCAATCCTGATCACCAAATCAAACCCTTCTTCAGCAACATTCACCATGCGGTCATCAAACGACACATCCAAAACAACCTCGGGATATTGCGCCGCAAACGATGCCAAAGGCGTTTTTAAATGCGTCGTACCGAATGATGCAGGCACGCTGACCTTAATCGTGCCATATGGTTTGGCCTTCATATCATGCAATTGTTCTTTGGCTTCTTCGATATCATCAAGCGCATGGCGCGTGCGCTCATAAAACAGCGCCCCTTCCTCGGTCAAAGACACACGGCGCGTTGTCCGGTGAAAAAGCTTTACCTTCAAAGAATGCTCAAGATTTTGAATATGCTTCGACACCGCAGATGTCGAAATGCCAAGCTCCCGCCCCGCGCCAGCAAAGCTCTCAAAACGTGCAACCTCTATAAAAACATGTAATCGCGATAAATAGTCCAAAGCACCCTCATTATAAACCAAATGGAAACAATCATTTTCCAAATATGGATATTATCAAAACATACAGGATATTTATAGAATAATCGTATCGGCACCTCACAAACGCCAAACAAAAGGGATTACGATTATGAAACTCTTACATATTAACGCCAGTATCATGGGCGACAAATCCGTCACCAGACAGTTATCACAGGATATCGTCGATCATTACATCAACGAAAACCCCAGCGCACAGGTCATCACATATGACCTAGACAAGAATCCTATTCCCTTCCTGTCCAGCGCATCGTTCACAGATAAAACCGAACAAGCCATCGCCGAAAAAACGCTCAATGACTTTCTTGAATCCGATATCATTGTCATCGGCACACCCATGTATAATTTCGGCATCCCAGCGCAGCTTAAGGCATGGGTCGACCGCATTTCTGTGGCAGGCACAACATTTAAATACACTGAAAACGGCCCTCAAGGCCTAATCACAGACAAGAAAATTGTCATCGCCTCTTCTCGGGGCAGCGCCTATGGCCCAGAAACAGCGCATCTCGACCATCAGGAAAAACACTTGCAAAGTGTCTTTGGCCTCTTTGGCCTAACAGGTGATGCCGTCCAGATCATTCGCGCAGAAGGTGTAAATCTTGCGCCAGACGCCGCCGAAAAAGAAATCGCCAAGGCACGCACAAAAATCCCTGCACTTGCATAAGTTCAGCGCAATAACCTCAAGGAGCCAGCCATGATCAACATCTATCCTCTCTCAACACTTGGACACGCCAATCATGGCTGGCTGGATACGCATTACCATTTCAGCTTCGCCAATTATTTTAATAAAAAGCGCATGCATTTCGGTCAGTTGCGCGTCATCAATGACGACAGCATCAAAGCTGGCGCTGGCTTTGACATGCATCGCCACGAAAATATGGAGATCATCACATTTGTGCGCTCTGGCGCCATCACACACCAAGACTCTAAGGGTAATACTGGCAGAACCAAGGCCGGAGATGTTCAGGTCATGAGCGCAGGCAGCGGCATTTATCATTCTGAATTTAACCTCGAAAGCGAGACAACAACACTGTTCCAAATTTGGATTAAACCCAACAAAAAAGATGTAACCCCGCGCTGGGACATGGCAAATTTTAACGCGCAAATCGTTCAAGATGCGCTTCCCCTGCTTGTATCGGGGCGGGGCGAAGATCAAGACAAAGGCGCCCTGTTCATACATCAAGACGCGGCCATATACGGCGGAAAACTCGCCGCGGGGCAAGTCATCACGCACCCCATCAAGGATCAAGCCTACATCCTGATCTCAAAGGGACACGCCGACATCGATGGACATGCAGCCGCGCAAGGTGACGGCATCGAAATCACGCAGCAAGACACAGTCACTATCAAGGCAACAGACACCGCAGAAATCATTCTGATTGATGTCCCCGCATAATCAACTTTCATTTAACAAGGAGAAAAAACAATGAAAAAACAACTACTCACTGCCGCACTTATCCTCGCAGGATTTAGCGGTGCTAACATGGCGCAGGCCGCAGAAACATATACTGTGGACGCATCTCACACAAACATCTTGCTGCGCGTTTCGCACCTTGGCTTTTCAACCATGGTTCTCGAAGCCCTGCAACCACAAGGCACATTGCAATTTGACGAAGACCACCCAGAAAAAAGCAAAATCAATATCAGCCTTAAATCGGCAAACATCGATGGTGATGACGATAAATTTAACGCGCACTTGCACTCAGCCGATTTTTTCAATGCTGAAAACTACCCTGAAATCACATTTAACAGCACTAAAATCAAGGTTACAGGCGAAAACACAGGCATCGTCACTGGTGACCTGACAATGCTGGGGCAAACGCGCCCTGTTGACCTCAACGTAACCTTTAACAAAGGCGGCGTTAATGCCTTCTCGCAAGCAAAAACAGTCGGCTTCACCGCGTCTGGCACGCTTAAACGCTCTGACTTTGGGATCAACTATGCCCTGCCCGCAGTCGGCGATGAGGTAACACTCGATATCAACCTTGAGGCCGCTCAAGCCAAATAACACCCCATACCCCACCCAAAAGAGCCAGCCGCCCATAGCTGGCTCTTTTCTTTTTACGCCTCACACCTGCCTCATACGCACAGCATCCCCAAGAAACTGTTGACGCCATGGCAAAAGACAAGTATCAAAAGAGCCGAAACAAAATATGGCCGACAAGGGCGCTCAACACACCCCTTGTACGCAACCCATCAGGCGCGGTGGCAGAGTGGCTATGCAGCGGATTGCAAATCCGTGTACACCGGTTCGACTCCGGTCCGTGCCTCCACTCCTTTTTCTTAAAAAAAATCCAAATCGCCATTAAGTTTTCTTTAAGACACCCCTGTTACCATCCCCCTTATCGCACGCCAAAAAGTGTAAAAAACCTAGAAAAACCAATGTTTTTCACCGATATCCTCCCCCATTAAGAATATCTTAACTCTCTTCCTCTATAAGTGATCATAACGGTCGTCCTAACACTTATAAATATACGGCCAAATAAAGAGAGATAACTTAAATGGCTACTACAGCAGAAGAACGCAACAAACAGCTCCAAGAGGAACTTGCCTTTGTATCGGCAATGATGGGTCCCTCGGCAAGCACGCGCGTCCCTGTTGAAGTACAAGAGCAACCTGCTGCCAACGAAGACGCACGAAATCTTCCCTACGGCGCAGCCACTATTCCACAGCCAAGCACATCAACAGGTCTTTACAGCGCATTTTCAAGCGCAGCCCCTGCAACAAGCACATCACAAGCAGCGCCTTTAACAGCCGAGCAATCGAATGTTGAAGCCATCCAGTTCTGGAGCAACCAACCTGGTTTTGCAGGCGTGCAAAACTACCTAGACCCAGAAAACAAACTTGATGATGATGATCTATACAAAGAACAGCTGATCGTTGAGCAAGCGCAAGCCTTCCTAAAATACCGTGAAGGCGCCTATAAAGACGGACAAGAAGACCTTAGCGATCTAAGCACCACTTGGAAACGCCGCCTTAGCAAGCCTTTCAGCGAACTTAGCGAAGAAGACCGTAAAGAGATCATCGACAAAGCCATCACTGAAATTGGCTGGATCAACAACAACACAGGCAGCATGACCAAAGCTTTCTTTGCATTGCGCGGCGATGACGTCCCTGCAGAGCAAAAACAAGCCGCCCTTTTCATGATGGACCTATCCAGCAACATGTCCTTCACCAAAGACTGGGCGGGTCAATCATGGCGCTTCATCTATCAAGGCATCCTTGCTGACCCAACAACAGTTGCCTCTGTCGCCTTGGGTGCCGTATCATTCGGCGCGGGCACTGTCGCTGCGCAAGCAGGTATTCAAACGGCGCGCATCACTGGCATGCAAGCCCTTCGCAGTCAACTAACAAAACTTGCACTTAAACCTGGCCTTCAAGCAGGCATTGCAAAAGGTGCTGCCTTTGGCGCAGGCACCGGCGCTGGTGTGAATTCACTTGAACAAAATATCCGCACATCTGAATTCGAACTCAACGGCAGCACATTCCAGCGCCAAGAAGGCTTCTCGTGGTCAGAGCTAGGCTACAGCACAGCTTTCGGCGCAGCCTTTGGCGGCGGTATGTCTGCAACAGGTTATTATGGCGCGCATCTTTGGAATAAATTCGAAATCAAAGATCGCCTAAGCCGCGTCTTTGGCAAATCAAGCAAAGCGGATGAAGCGGCTGCAACGCCTGCTGCGGCCTCTATCAAGACAGAAAGCAAAACAGATACAAACCCAGCAGACGAAGCCGTTGAAGCAGCAAGCGCAAAAACCACGCCTGAAACACCTGCCAGCACAAAAACAGAAAGCAAAACTGAAACTAAAACTGAAACTAAAACAGACACAGAAGCAACAAACCAAACAGCGGCAAAAGAAGCTGACACGCCTAAACCAGCGCAGCGCCCAGAACGCACACATGACAAGTTTGACACAAGACAGCTCAAAACAGCGGAAGCCAATAAAGTCATTGCGCAAGTTGAAAAGATCAATGATCTTTTTGAAAATCCAAACAACTTCAAAGATGTTGTTGAAATCGCATCTAGTCCTGAAAAATTAGAAGCATTCCTCAAAGCCCAAAACATCAAAGTTAGCAAGCTTCACAAAAGCGTTCAGGAACAACTCGTCGACGATGGTCACATTATGCTTCTGGCTCAGCAGGCTGCCTTTGTTCAGCGCATCAATCGTGCCATCACAACAAAAGCAGGCGACGTCGATACAACAAAATTATTCAAAGAATACAAACTTCTAGACCCTGAAAACAATGCACTAAACAACAAAGTCACAGAATATGCGAACTTTAAATCTTCACGCACACTGATCGATCAAAAAATCAGTCAAGCCTACACTGACATGGTCAATGTTGGAGAAGATAAACTTAACGCACTACAAAAAGACTTTGTCGCGCAATACAAAAAAACATACGAAGGCACAGGCAATGCAGAAAACTATGGCAAACTAGAAAAAAGCTACATCAAGCTTTTACGTGCTGATGGCCTAGAACTGCCTGAAATTGATACCAGCACTAGCTTGCGCACAACAGGCTTTTACATGCTGTTACAAAACTCTAAAAACATCAGCGCCATGGATGCACTGCGCGTTGCACCTAAATTTATTCCACTAGATAGTAAAAATAACATCAACAATGGCATCGGCGCAGTTGATAATATTTTCATGCGACACGACTTCCACAAAGAAGTTTTCGCCCTGCAAGAGCGCATCAAAACAGCCTCTAAAAAAGTAAACGAAGGCGTGGACGAAGATATTGTTCGTAAAGAAGTGTCAGACATCATGGCTGACTTCTCAAACAGAAACAGAGAAAATCTAGAAAAAATGGCCGACGAGATCGCCATGGTTGAATATGCGATCAACGATTGGCCATCTGTTGCCAATGGCCGCACAAGCTTCTGGAAAAACAAAGATAACGGCAACGCCTTCGGTCTGGCACAAGGCATCAGCACTGCGCAAAAGAATAACCTGCTTTACTTTGTTAGTGATATGCGTCAAATGGTCACTGAGATGCAAAAGCCTAGCTTTGGCAAAAAAGGCACCGCCCTTACCGAAGCAAAAACTGCCGAAGAGTTTGAATATTCTATCAACCATATCCTTGGCAGCGCTGTCAGCAGCTATCGTGCGCACACCAAAACAGAACCATTCACAGGTGAAAAAGCCGCAATTCAACACCGCATGTCACGTGCACGTGCAATTGAGATGGGCGCATACACGCGTGCGCGCCCTAAAGACGCACTTGGATATCCAAACGATCCAGGCAACTTAGAAAGCTTACTTGACAAATCAACCATAGCACTCGTCGACTCACTTATTGAAAAGAAAGGTGACTGGAGCGTACCGCAGCGTGGTGACTTTGCTAACGACATCATGGAATTCGTGAACAACAACATGCTTGGCGAAGCACTCTATTCTATTCGCGAATTGCGCTGGCGCGTCGAAAACCAGCCAGGTGATTACTATAACACTGACTGGCTGAACGATATCAAGAACCGCCTAGATCTTAAAAGCAACCCATACCATGCTGAGGCATACGATGTTATTTCAAAAGCCGCGCAAAAAGGCCCCCGCCAAGGTGGAGGTAAACCTGGTCTGTTTGGTAAAGACTGGTTTGGTGGCATGGGCGGTGGTCGTTGGGCGGAAGAACAGTACATTAAGCTCACATTCCCGTACCGCTTGGCAACACGCCTCAGCGGGACAGCTGACGGTAAAGATGGCATCTTTAATATTGCAACACCTGTAAAATACATGGTTTTAGAAGACATCAAAAAACGTCTTCACACAGGTCTTAATTACACAATCGGTAAAGTTCAAAACAAAGAACTAGACAAAGATGGTTACACAACATGGAGCTGGGGATCAGACCAAAGATCTGGGCACATGGGCGCAGTCCCTATCGTCGGAAAACTCTGGAATCATACACTTGCCACGCCTCTACGCATAGCGGGCCGCGTTGCAATGCTTCCAGAAGCTCTCGCCTATCAAGGCGCAAAAATGCTTTACCGTCAGGTGGGCAACACAACTGTCGTTGTGGGTGCAGCCGCTGGTCTTGCTGGATCAGCTGAACTCGCCATCTCAGCCGCAACCAACACAGAAGCCCCTCTAAACATCTTGGCGCACACCCTTGATGTAGGCCTTACTGGCGCAGATGCACTCGCCGCAACAATAGGCGTTGCACATGACACCAAAATGGCCATGTTAGAAGAAATGGGCCTAAATAACGACTCATTCATGGCCAATGCTCTTCGTCTTTGGGACGCACCGGAAACAGCTTGGAACTGGACCCACGATGGCCTAGATCACTTTATTGATAACCGCATCGGTAATTACGGTGAAGAAGCGCACGCTTTGAACTTAATGAACTTTACGCGAGACTATAATGTAGACGAAATTCACACCGCGTTCCTTGAAAACTTCAAAGATATCGACGCCCGCATTCAAAGCGCCGATAACGAACAATACAGCCAATCTCTAAGCGACCTAAAAGAACAACTGCCGGCGATTAACGCCCTAAAAATCCAAATTAAGCGCGAAGTAGAGGCCGCAAACGCTGCGCGCGATGCCGCGCAAATCGCATTAACCGAAGCCAAAAAAGGATTACTGATCAGCGGCCTTACCGATGCAGAAATCGCCGCACAAGACCAAGCACACAACACCGCAAAAAGCGCGTTTGATGCTGCACAACAAAAACTGGATGAGGCTGAATACAGAGAAGATTACTTTGGAAAATATCTACAAACAATCTCTGTCGCCGACATTTATATGCAAGAACACAGCGATAAAATCGCTGAAATCAAAGTCGCTTTAGATGAAAAGCCCAACGCTATAACGCGCAAAATGCTGCAAAAAGAACTGGAGCGCGAAGAAGAAAAACTACTCCAGCAAATTGCATTACGCGATGAAGCGTACACAGCACTTACTGGGAAAACCGCACCAAAAGCCTCTGCCAAAAAAGGCATTGAAAGCAGCGCAAATGCAGAAGAAACTGACACACTAACAGGGGAAGAAACTAAGCAGGAAACAACTCCTTCACCAAAATCAACAAAGAACCCATTTGCTGCGGCAAACAAACCAGCGCAGCAACAAACATCTGCAAAACAGCGCACAGAAGCCACATCGACACCTAAAACCAAGCGCGAAAATCCACAAGGCGATAGCACCGAGCAAGTTTGGGCCGCGATCAATGAAGGCGTAGGCCATGATATTGGCAATGGCTTGCGCAGCACATTTTCAAATGCGGGCAACTTCATCGGCAATGCCTTTGACGCCGTAACAAGTTCAAAATCACCATGGGTCGGCGGGGCACTAGCCGTACTTGGTGCATGGTTCGGCATGAACATGCTCTCTAGCGAAGGGCGCGGCAGCATGGCAAACACATTTGGCGGAATCGCGAAAATGGCTGTTTTTGCAGTTGGCGCACTTGGCCTCTTCGCAGGATGGAGACACTTTACAAAAGATGATAACGCGTCAAGCAATGAACGCGACAAGGTTGATTCATCTGCGCCAGCGCGCAGCGGATCGGTTGTACCGCTGATGGGACAAAGCCAAAGCGGCAGCAAGCTATTCCCTGCACATGATCCAAATTTCTCAGGCCCGCTTCGCCGCTCACAAGGTCATAACGGCCAAGGCCTTAGCACCTCTGGCGATAATGTTGTCGCAATGGGCGCGCAAGTTTCTGGCAATAATCTCGCACCACGCGCAGCAAACGCACAAGTAGATGGCATCAGCGCCAGCGAGCAAGTCAGCCGCATCAACCACACAAACAATACAAGTCAACTGGGTACGCAGGGCACAACCTTCAAAACACCTGGCGGCACAGAACTGGAAGATATTCAACCTGTTCAAATGGTATCGTAAGCCGCCCTCTTTGCCACTTAAGAAAGCTATGCTAATATTAAAGATACTATGTGTCATTCTGACACAAGTGATTCGGTTACCTTTGTTCAGCAAACGGCTTCTTCTATGTCTAACGACGATGTGCAAAATGAAAACAGCAACAGCCTGTCAGAAAATTGGCAGTCTGGCGGATCTGGCACAATAAAAAAGCCCCTCTTCAAACCTGAAGAACTGGACATTTACACGAACAAATTGACACATGAGGCCTTCATTTTTCATGCCATCAAAATCAATTACGATCAATTAGATCACATGGAATACGACGCCACCGACTACAGCATGACCGTGTACTACAAAGATGGCCGCACCCAAGATTTAGGCGTTAAAATTCAATGGCTTATCCGCCCTTACATCAAACACGCGAACGAAATAAACATTGTCCGCACCAAAGATCAAGTCGCCGTTGATGGCATAATTATTCCTCTTGTGCATCGTAATGTAGACGCATAAAATAACGTCATGAGCCCAGCCGCACAAACAGCAGACACCCCGATTGCAGGCAACCTCACCGATTTCTTTACCGAAGTTGATGATGACAACCCATTGGACATATCCGTATCCATCCGCCAAAGCGGCAAGGTCATCGTCTTTCACAACCGCCCATTAAAAGAAGACATTGCATGGTTTGAATACCATCTTGGCACGAAAAAGCTCTTTTTCGTGATCGAAGATGGCACAATGCACGATATCGGCATGCCCCTCTCCCAAGAGGTCAGCAACAACATGCAAAACGCCCATCAAATCATGATGATTTACATCGACGCAAACACTGGCGAAGGCGTTACTGGAAGCTATTCTCCACTTATTTTACATCAGACTTAAATAACTGCATATCTTTAACCCCTTGTTAACAAAACACCGCTAAAATTAACGGGAAGAAAGGGAAAAAAGACTATGTCCATTACAATGCAATTCTTTAATGCCGCCGATCAGGAAATATGCGCCGATAGCTACCGTATCGAGGTTAACGGCAATGTTTGCCGCATCCCTGGAATCAATGCTGATATATCGCAAGACGCCCTGCACGCACCAACGCAAACAAGCACGCCTTCAGTATGCTAACGATTGCGCAATCGCCGCGCGCGAACCTCTTCGCTTAAATAAGGCGCTATCCTTGGTTCTGACTGACCGTCTACTTCTTCAGTAACAATCACAGACAGCTCCGGATCCGCGGCCTCATCCGCATCATCACCTGAAAACACCCCTTGCAAAAACGCAAAAAGCAACACAACAAACGGCACAATCAACAGCCCCACCCACAAGCGAATATCACCTTGTGGCGCCAAAAATTCGTTATCACGTAAAACGGGTTCAGAAGGCCCGCGCGCACGCTCCTTAACTGGCGTATCACCATCACCCACCTGTGCAGTATCAGCGGGCTGATCCCCTGCCAAATAAGGTGTTTTTTTAGGCGTCTTCATTTCTTCGCTCATAACTGTGTCTTTCCCGTAAAGTCTTGCTTGAATCTAACACAATTTCACACTATTGATAAAGCCATGAAGAACAAGCCAGAAACCAAGCCATTAGAGCATATTCGAAATTTTTCGATCATCGCCCATATCGACCACGGGAAAAGCACCCTCGCCGACCGCCTTATCCAAAGCTGCGGTGGCCTAGAAGAACGCGAAATGAGCGAACAAGTCCTTGATAACACTGATATCGAGCGCGAGCGCGGTATCACTATCAAGGCCCAAACTGTGCGCCTTGCCTACAAGGCCAAAGACGGCATTGAATATCAACTCAACCTGATGGACACACCAGGGCACGTTGACTTCACTTACGAGGTATCTCGCTCGCTGGCCTCTTGCGAAGGATCACTTCTGGTTGTTGACGCCACACAAGGCGTGGAGGCACAAACCCTTGCCAACGTGTATCAAGCACTGGATAACAATCACGAAATCGTGACTGTCGTGAATAAAATCGACCTGCCATCATCTGACATCGAAAACGCAAAACAACAAGTCGAAGACGTTATCGGCCTCGACGCGAGCGAAGCCGTCCCATGTTCAGGCAAAACTGGCATCGGCATTGATAACTTGCTCGAAGCCATTGTCACAAAGCTCCCTCCACCGCACAAAGGCGATAGCGACGCACCGACCAAGGCTCTTCTGGTGGATTCATGGTACGATTCTTATCTGGGCGTTGTCATCCTTGTCCGCGTCATTGATGGGTACTTGAAAAAAGGCCAAAAAATCAAATTCATGCGCGCAGGCGCCACGCGCGAGATCGACCGCGTTGGTATGTTCACCCCGAAAAAGGTCATGCTCGATGCGCTTGGCCCGGGTGAAATGGGCTTTATCACGGCCTCGATCAAGGAAATCTCGGAAACGCGCGTTGGTGATACCATCACCGATGACAAATACCCATGCGACACACCTTTGGATGGCTTTAAACCGTCCGTGCCGATGGTCTTTTGCTCTTTCTATCCTGTTGACCAAAGTGACTTTGAAAAACTGCGCGATAGCCTCGGCAAGGTGCAGCTTAACGATGCATCGCTGCACTTTGAAATGGAAAGTTCTCAGGCGCTTGGCCTTGGTTTCCGCTGCGGCTTCCTTGGGCTTTTGCACATGGAAATCATCCAAGAGCGACTAGAACGCGAATTTGACCTCGACCTCATCCCCACCGCGCCAAGCGTTGTTTACAAAATCAACATGACCAATGGCGAGCAAATCGAACTGTATAACCCTGTCGATATGCCCGATGTGGTAAAAATCAAATCGATTGAAGAACCATGGATCAAGGCAACCATCATGGTGCCCGATGAATATCTCGGCGGCCTATTGCAACTGTGCCAAGATCGCCGCGGCGTCCAAGAAAACCTCACCTATGCGGGTGATCGCGCGATGCTGGTTTACCGCCTGCCGCTCAACGAAGTGGTCTTCGACTTTTACGATCGCCTCAAAAGCATCTCCAAAGGCTACGCCAGCTTTGATTACGAACTTGATGGCTACGGCGAAAATGATCTGGTGAAACTGGATATCCGCGTCAACGATGAACCCGTTGATGCACTAGCGATGATCGTCCACCGCAGCGTTGCCGAAGGCCGCGGCCGCCAGTTATGCGAACGCCTCAAAGAGCTTATCCCGCGTCAGATGTTTAAAATCGCCATCCAAGCAGCCATCGGCGGTAAAATTATCGCCCGCGAAAACGTATCAGCCATGCGCAAAGACGTAACCGCGAAATGTTATGGCGGCGATGTCAGCCGTAAGAAAAAGCTGCTGGAAAAGCAGAAAAAAGGTAAGGCAAAAATGCGCCAATACGGTAACGTTGATATCCCGCAAAGCGCCTTCATCGCCGCCCTTAAAATGGGAGATAACTAAGGGTGCCTTCCCCTGCCCAAGATTCGCTGAACATTATCTATCAGGACGATAAACTCTTGGCCGCATCAAAACCGGCCGAGGTTCTAAGCGTCCCTGGCAAAACCGAAACTGATTGTATGGAAGCGCGCGTTCAAGCCACCTTCCCCACGGCGCGCATTTGTCACCGCCTTGATATGTCCACCAGCGGCCTGCTTCTTTTTGCGCTTGATCCGAAAACACATCGCAATATTGGCCTGCAATTTGAAAAACGTAAAATTCAAAAGGTCTATATCGCGCGTATTTGGGGCGAACCATCCGCCAAAGAAGGCTTTATTGACCTACCCTTGCGCTGCGACTGGCCGAACCGCCCGCGCCAGATGGTCGACCACGAAGAAGGACGCAGCGCCCAAACACACTGGCGCATCATCGCGCGCGAAGCCGACGATAAAGGCAACGCCATCACGCGGGTTGAGCTCAAACCCATCACGGGCAGATCACATCAACTGCGCGTACATATGCTGGAACTTGGCCACCCCATCTTAGGCGATAATCTCTACGCCCATGAACAAGCCCTCGCCGCATCGCCGCGCTTGCACCTGCACGCACAGGCGCTCAGCCTCCATCACCCTGATGATGGGCGCATCATTACCCTTGAAGACCCCTGTCCATTTTAATAGCGCCGCATCCACCATGCGTGATACAATAAAGGAATGGACATACACACATCACTGTCGCAGTTTCAATCCACGATCCGCCGCGCCGCGGGCGACGATTTCTCGCGCACAGACTTATTGCGCCCCGCTGGCGCGAACCTTAGTGATAAGTCCTACCGCAATGCGACGATCAGCAATAATATCTTCCAAAAAAGCCTGCAGCTTTATAACGACCTCAGCCGCCTAAACACCCTCACAAGCTCTAGCAGCTTAAACGCGCCAGATTACCGCGCCCTCATCGAAGAAAAAGGTCTGGACGCCGCCCTGCAAAGCTATATCCAGCAAAATCAATCATCCCTTGCTGCATCCTTGCGCGGCAGTACATTTGACGCTACAAACTAGGGCATGAGCCCATTAACACTTCGCCAAGCCGCCCTTGATGTCCTAACCACGCCCTGCCCTGTAACCAAGGCCGCCAAAACACGCGCCCACGCGCAACATTGGCGCGATGGCACGATCACCGAAATTGGACATGCAGACCTGCCACTGCGCCCTGCGCGCCCCGAAAAGCCCGAACTGCGCCACCCAACGGAAATGCCCAAGCGCGGCAAGGCTGGATCGACACGATCAAAAATCGTACTTTTACACGCGCTCGCACATATCGAGCTTAACGCCATCGACCTGTCATGGGATGTTCTGGCGCGCAGCTTTGATCTGGGCGGATATACCCTGCCAAATGACTTTTACACGGATTGGGTTAAGGTTGCCGATGACGAAGCCAAACACTTTATGTTACTGCAAGACCGCCTTGGCGACCTAGGCGCCGCCTACGGCGATTTGCCCGCCCATGATGGCTTGTGGGAATCCGCCATCGCCACCAAGGATGATTTCGCCGCGCGTCTGGCAATCGTCCCCATGGTCTTAGAGGCACGCGGCCTTGATGTCACGCCCAATATGATCGCCATGATGCAGCGCCAAGGCGACGAAAAAACAACCGCAATCCTGCAAACCATTCACGATGATGAAATCACCCATGTCAGCGCAGGCACCACATGGTTTACGCAGTGGTGTGCCTACCACAACCTTGACGTAGAAACGCACTGGCAAAACCTTGTAAAAACATATTTCAACGGCATGCTCAAAAGCCCGTTTAATCATCCCTCGCGCGAAGAAGCCGGCATGATCCGCGATTGGTACGAACCTTTGGCTGACATCCCACTTGCGCGCCCTAAGCAAAGCGGATAATCTAAACCTATGAGTGACGACAACGGCGATCAGCCGCAAACATCCCCATTCAACATCCCCGAAGCGACAACAATTGATCGCCGCGATGACGCGCAGTTTAACCATGAAATCAAACGCCTGATCGACAAGGCCGAAGCCATACGCGTTAAACATATGAATAAACATCAGCTCAATAAAAATATTGGCCTGACGATTTCATTGATCGCAATGATTGGCGGCGCCAGTGGTTTTGGCTGGTTTTTACTGATGCAATCAGACCCTGTTAAGGCCTTTGCCTGCATGGTACTGGGGATCGTATTACCTGTGATCGCCAATAACTGGATCAAAAGCCCGCTTAACGCCTATATCAACGATTATAAAACCATTTACATGCCAGAACTGGCAGACTTAATGGGCGGATTTGCATATCATCCTGCGCGCGGGATCAATGAAAACGTCATCAAAAAAACAGGCACAATCCCCGCCTATCACACCTATCACAGCGAAGATTGCTTTCGCGGCATGTACAAGGGATCAAAGGTCTTATTTTCCGAAGCCCGCCTGTTCGACAAAAAGAAAGAGCCCGTCTTCAAAGGCCTCTTCGTATTGCTTGAGCTCCCCAATAAAATCTTCGAAGGCCACACAATCATCACCGCAGATCGTTATATGGCCGATGAGTACAAAGATTCACGCTGGAAAAAACTTACCCAAGTACCGCTAAAAATCGAACAAAAGAAATGGGACCGCTTTGTTTGCTATTCCGACCGCCCCGAAGATGCCAGCCTCATCCTTGGCGAAAAACTGATCAAAGAACTTGCCGAAGCCGACGCAGCCTTTGGCAACGCCAACCTAAGCGCAGTACTCTTCCGCGGCAAATACATCTTTATGATGGTCCCTCATGAAACAGACATGTTCGAAGCATCCGATCTTTACGTCCCTGTCAGCACACAGCGCCACGCACTTGCCTGCAAAAAAGAAATTGATCAACTGCTGGAGCTAATTGACGTGTTTGACCTTTACGCCGCGCAAAGCCAGTAATCCCTACCCTAAACGCACACGCAAAGACACTTCCCCATCACGGATTAAAACCGATTTCACCGCAGGCTTAGGCAGCGGAATATTTAAACCACGACAAAACAACATCAGCGCCGCCGCAAAAAAGTCACGGCTATATTCTTCATTAAAGGATTCTTCGCTGATTTCATTATACATTCGTAAAACAACGCGCGATGTATCACCATCAGGGTGCTCAACCTCCTGCACCGCACCTTGACCAGGCTTTTTGATGTCCTTTTGCACACACAATGAATATACCGCTTGGTACACTTCATCGTAATCAAAACTAATCAAACGGTCTTCTCTGGGCATGGCTCACGTAAAAGTTTTGTTAACACTATATCGATAGAATTATATTTTAAAGATAATCTGAAATAGTTACAATTGTATGAATATTGAAGAATTAACAAACCAGACACTGACACCGACTTCATTCCTTGCTAAAATAAAAAGACAAAAAATAAAGGTAGACCAAACCGGATGACTGAACAAACACACGCAACACCACAAGACCAAAACGACGATCAAGAAAACATGTACTCTGCCGTAGGGCATCTCTCGACGCAGCTTGCAGCGATTGAACGCTTTGTATCACGACGTTTTGATGAAATTTCAATGGAAATTAACGCGACATCACAACAAGTCGACATGGCCGAAGAAGGCATCATCAATAAATTCAGCGATATTCTAGAAGTCCTCAAAGCTATCTCCTTCAGTGGTGACGGCAAAACCCCTGCGAATGCAGGCGTTGAACTGGACGCCGTTGTCGACATCACAGAAGACGCCACAAACAGAATCCTTGATGCTGCCAGCCGATCATCCGAACTCATCAGCAGCACTGATTGGACAAACGAGGCCGAGCGCCAACAAAAACTGGACGACATAAGTCTCGCCATGGACGAGATTACAATCGCCTGTTCTTTCCAAGACATCACCGGACAGCGCATTCGCACGACACTAGAAAACTTGCGTGAAATCGAAGACCGCCTGAATAACGCACTTGAAAAAATGGGCATCGTTGTCGAAGTTGCTGATCCCGCCGAAAACCAAAGTGACACAAGCTCTCAAGGTGATATTGACGCGCTATTTGACTAGAAAAAAGCACCTTAAAACAAAATTACTTAAAATCTTATACATAATTAAAAAAGTCTTCACCCCTTCTTTGTACAATCAAAGAAAAAACAGGGGTGATGACATGAAAAACAAAGCACACAAAGGGCTACGCACTAAAAACAGAATTGATCGTCTAAAGTTTAAGCTTAATCAGATTCTGCCCATTTATATCAGTGCAAAATTACAAACACTCAGCAATGTCTATGGCTTTCAAGCGCAGAGAAGCTACTGCAAGTATACAGATGCAAAAAAGAAATACGCTATGATTTCACAGCTCATCCATATCCTGGAAACAAGTCATACACCACAGCCAGCAATGGCCTATGCCATGGACGCATAAACAATCGCATACACATAAAACATTGTGAAAAAACTGATTTCACAGTATCATAATAAGTGAGCGCTTCTTTTTAAGCACATAGACAAACAAAGCCGCAATAACGTGACCACCCCACTTGAGCACAATGACTAATTTTGAAACCACCTTACTGCGGGAAAAGTTTACGATTTCCGATAACAACAGCAGTAACAACACATCGCTCATCGCCCTCAGCAACCGCATTGCGTGCCCTTTGTACAACCGCAAAGGCGAACTTGTCGAAGAATTCATCATTCGCGGCCAAACCATTTATAGTTGCGCACGCATGCTCAGCCGCCTAATCCAAGCCTTCCACGTTGGCGGCAGCCTTATAAACCGCACAAAAGAATTTAAATGGGACCGCGTCTGGGACGCTTGCACCAGTGACTACGAAAAAAAATACAATCCCGACAAATGGATTGCCGTTTATCATAATGGACGCGTCATTTTCGAAGATGGCGAACGCCACCCCTTCGTGGATATGATTGAAAAATTTGCATACTCAGACACAAAGCGTCCTTACGAAGACAGCCTTAATCTCGCAGAGAAAGCTTTCAAACAAACAGGCAAAGACCTAAGCGTTCATCACGATGCCAACGTTGCCTTGATCATCAATAAAACCGAAAACAGCATACGCTGTGGCACTATATTACGCAGCGCAAACAGAACAACAACGTTCAGCTTCACAGCAACCCTACCCAAAGACGATAAATTCACCAGCATGGCGCCGTTTATATCCGCCGCCGCCGCGCATACCGAAGCCGTACAAATTTGCTTTATTGTTGGGATGCTCACCGCAAAAGAATTGAACGGTGAAATTGAACGTGGCTCGGACGAGGCAAAGAAACTACGCGAAGCACGCCAGCGCCTTGCCATCATCCAATCCGAGCTCAGCAACGTCGAAACAAGCTTTAAAATCAACTACAGACCTGAAAAACCTAATTTCAAGGTCATGATTGAACAAGCCAAAATGTCTGCAGAAAAAATGGTATCATAACGCACCATCCCTAGACTGCCTTCGCACAAAAACAGCTTAACAATCCAATCACACAAAGAAAAAGCGCCCCATCATCAGGGCGCTTTCTTTATTTCTCGAACACGGCCAGAAGGCCGCTAATACATTATGATTTTGCCAAGTTGCGCAAAACGTAATGCAAAATACCGCCATTCAAGAAGTAATCAACCTCGTCAACCGTATCAATGCGGCATAGAAGCGTTACTTCTTTGATTTTACCATCAGGGTAGCTAATCGTCAGACCAATGTCCTGACGCGGCTTTAAACCGCCTTCTACGCCGATAACATCAAAGGTTTCATCACCTTTCAGGCCGAGTGTTTCGCGCGTATCATCGCCAATAAACTGCAATGGCAAGACACCCATCCCAACAAGGTTCGATCTGTGAATACGCTCAAAGCTTTCCGCGATCACGGCTTTAACGCCCAATAAACGCGTTCCTTTGGCCGCCCAGTCACGTGAAGAGCCTGTACCATACTCTTTACCCGCAACAACGATCAATGGCGTCTCATCGGCGCGATACTTCACCGCAGCGTCATAGATGCTCATTTGCTCGCCTGTTGGCACATATTTCGTGTAACCACCTTCAACGCCAGGCACCATTTCGTTTTTAATACGAATATTGGCAAACGTACCGCGCGTCATAACGCGGTCATTACCACGGCGTGACCCGTAAGAGTTAAAGTCTACAACGTCAACGCCATTACCGCTCAGATATTCACCTGCAGGGCTATCTTTCTTAATCGCACCAGCCGGTGAAATATGGTCAGTCGTCACAGAGTCAGCCAAAATCGCCAAAGGACGCGCACCTTTAATATCAGCCGCATCAACCAGATCCATACTCATCCCGTCAAAGAATGGCGGATTTTGCACGTAAGTCGAGCTATCCTGCCAGTCGTATGTTTCGCCGCTTTCCGCGCCGCCAATGGCTTGCCATTCTTTCGTTCCAGCAAACACATCGCCATAACGCTGCGTAAACATATCAGGCGTCAAGCACTCACGCACAGTATCCTGAATTTCTTGGTTCGTTGGCCAGATATCTTTCAAGAAGACATCGTTACCATCCTGATCCTGCCCAAGAGGCTGGCTATACAAATCAACGCGCATAGAACCTGCAATCGCATAAGCCACCACCAAAGGCGGAGACGCCAAATAGTTCGACTTCACATGCGGTGAAATGCGTCCCTCAAAGTTACGGTTACCCGACAAGACAGACGTCACATTCAAATCACCACTTTCAACCGCTTCCGCCAAAGGATCAGCCAACGGTCCCGAGTTACCAATACATGTCGTACAGCCATAACCAACCGTATTAAAGCCCAGCGCATTCAAATCTTCGGTCAAATTCGCACTGTCCAGATATTCGGTTACAACCTGTGACCCAGGCGCCAGTGATGTTTTCACCCAAGGCTTCACGCTGAGCCCCTTGGCCTTAGCCTTACGCGCAACAAGACCCGCAGCAACCATAACCGCAGGGTTTGATGTGTTCGTACAGCTTGTAATCGCGGCAATCACAACATCACCGTTATCCAGCGTATAGTCCGTATCTTTCACTGGTACAGATTTATGTTCTGGCACCAATGTTTCAAAGGCCGAGCTTGCATCCGTCAGCGCAATGCGATCTTGCGGACGTTTCGGACCAGAAATCGCAGGAACAACATCACCCAAATCAAGGTGCAACGTTGTTGTAAACTCAGGATCTGGCGTCGATGCATCGCGCCACATGCCTTGTGCTTTGGCATATTCTTCGACCACTTTCACGCGGTGTTCGTCACGACCAGTAAAACGCAAATAGTTCAGCGTTTCTTCATCAATCGGGAAGAAACCACATGTCGCGCCATATTCTGGTGCCATGTTGGCAATCGTTGCCTGATCCGCCAGTGTCAGCGCATCCAAGCCCTCACCATAAAACTCAACAAATTTACCAACAACGCCCAGCTCACGCAGCATCTCAACCACGCGCAGTACAAGGTCAGTCGCCGTTGTGCCTTCTTTCAGCTTACCTGTCAGTTTAAAACCAACAACCTCTGGGATCAGCATCGAAATCGGCTGACCAAGCATTGCTGCCTCGGCCTCGATACCGCCGACGCCCCAACCCAGAACGGCCAGACCATTCACCATTGTTGTATGCGAATCTGTTCCAACCAATGTATCTGGATACACAACTTGTTTGCCCGGATTTTGCTTATCTTCGCTCACCCACGCAGTTTGCGCCAAATATTCAAGGTTCACTTGGTGACAAATACCTGTACCCGGCGGTACAACGCGGAAGTTTTCAAACGCGCCCTGCCCCCATTTCAAAAATTCATAACGCTCGCCATTGCGTTCAAATTCTTTTTCAACGTTCGCCTGAAACGCAGACGGCGTTCCGAATTTATCAACCATCACCGAGTGATCGATGACCAAATCAACAGGAACTTGCGGGTTAATTTTTTGCGGGTCTGAATTCAAAGCTGTCATCGCCTCGCGCATGGCGGCCAAATCAACCACAGCAGGAACCCCAGTAAAGTCTTGCATCAATACGCGTGCAGGACGGTAAGCAATCTCGTGATCGGATGATTTCTTATCCAGCCACCCTTTAAGCGCTTTAACATCCTCTGTCGAAACAGAGCGTCCATCTTCAAAACGCAATAAATTTTCTAAAAGCACCTTTAATGTAAAAGGTAAACGCGATACATCGCCAATTTTTTCGGCAGCGGCCTTAAGGCTGTAATAATCGTAATCCTTGCCATCAACGCTCAGCGTACGGCGCGTGCCTAATGTATCATTTCCGGTCTGTGTCATTATAATCCCCTGGTTGTATATTTGACTGCGAAGCAGCAACCACATTTTTGATGTGCAAATAATATCATGCTTATCAAAGGTGAAAAAGTAGTTAATAACAAACTTTCGTATAGATTACGAAAATATCCAACCCATTCTTTTTATTGTATTTTTCATATTTCACAACAAGACCTTATTTTTGCCTTATTTGTGCCACATTCAAATTATACGATAAGAATAGGTACAGATCATATCTCCTCTAAGCTCACACTCAAAATGCTCTGCGCCTCTTAAATTTGTTACGCTCATATTAAAATAGGCCGCTTTGCTCTAGGGTAAAGCGGTCATTTTTTATGCACCGCACGCACAAAACAAAGCGCGCTAAAGCCCCCTGCCTTCAGCGCGCACATGTAATATTTTATACCTAAGAACTATCGCGCGTTTTGCTTCGCCTTCAGCGCCCTTTTTAACAGTAATTTTTTATTATTATAAAATGTTGGGCACTCCGCCTTCACACGTTCGTATTCTTCAAGCGAGTCAACTTCTTGCTGCAGGCGCGCGCGGCGCTCTGCCAAACGTTTATAATTATCTTCCGTAATTTGCATGACACGCGCGACCATGCGCTCTGCTCTTGCTTGTGCCTGCGCGGCAGGAACAGGGCCAACAACGAACCCCTCTGCAGATAACTGATCATACAGCTCCTTACCAAGCTCTTGCGCAGATTGATTAACCACTGCGCGGTCAACATCAACATGTTTATGCTCATGCTCCAGCACAGCATCACGCATACAACGGCTGCGGCGTACTTCTTTGGCGATAACAATTTTCGGATCAATATGCAGATTTACATCAATTTTCTTATACCATAAACAAACCTCTCGCCCGCCCTTAACGGCGGCGTAATCCATTTCAACCTCGCGCTTCATAGAAATCTGCCCCTCCATGAAACCTTGCGTAATACTGTTCGAGTGAATGCCATACGGATCAACTGTATCTATTTTCGTTTCTTGAATGTCAGACAAGCTGCGCGCATAGTCATAGGCAACCTCATTTGTTTCAGGAATAATATTAATCTCAGTCGGCGCAGCCATATCACACTGATTTTTATTCGCCGCGTACCCCTCAGAAAAAGGCAGCGCACACACCATAAAAACCCATAAAAACCTGTAATTTCGTAATAAATTCATTCTGCTTACTCTTGTACTCGTGCGTAAGAACCATTATCTATCAAAGAAGCAAACAATTCATTAACGCAAAGCGTAGAAAGATAACGCCATGGGATTATTCGTTTACATTATTGATCTAGCCTTCAACATTGCCTACTTCATCATCATGGCACAAGTCGCCCTACACTGGCTGACTATTTTTGGCGTCATCAACACACAAAACGAACAAGCACAAAAACTGGTTGGTGGCCTAGAAAAACTAACCGAGCCAGTCTACAGCAAGATCCGCCAATACGTACCAGCCATCGGCGGCATTGACTTAACGCCGCTTGTTGCACTAATTGGCTTGTCATTTGCGCGCTACATCCTTATAAGCATCCTTATCTAAAAATTAGACATAAAAAAAGACCATACAAAGAGGGATCATCATGAGCGCACACATCATTGACGGCAAACAAATCGCCGCTGACTTCCGTGAAGATTTGAAATCAACATTCCAAAATTCAACAACGCAGCCTGGCCTCGCCGTCATTTTAGTTGGTGATGACCCTGCATCGCATGTGTATGTCAGAAATAAAATCAAGGCCTGCGAAGCCGTCGGCATCCACAGTTTCGAAGCACGCCTGCCAGAAAACGCCACACAAGACGAAGTCGCCGCACAAATTCAGGCATTCAATAACGATGAAAATGTCCACGGCATTTTGCTGCAACTTCCTGTTCCAAAACACTTGGACAGCGACGCCCTCATCCAGATGATCGCACCTGAAAAAGATGTCGATGGCCTGACGCTTACAAACATAGGCGCGCTGGTTGCTGGCCTGCCCGGCCTTGCACCCTGCACACCTAAAGGGTCGCTGCACCTAATTAAATCTGTCAAAAAAGACCTCTCTGGCCTCAACGCCGTTGTTCTTGGCCGCAGCTTATTATTTGGAAAACCAATGGCGCAGCTCCTCTTGGCTGAAAACTGCACCGTCACCACCGCGCACTCGCGCACAAAAAACATTAAAGACGTCTGCAAACAAGCCGACATTTTGATTGCCGCAGTAGGACGCCCCCAAATGGTAAAGGCTGACTGGATCAAACCAGGCGCCATTGTTATTGATGTCGGCATCAACCGCCTTGATAACGGAAAACTTTGCGGCGACGTTGACTTTGACGCAGCAAAAGACGTTGCTGGCGCAATTACACCTGTACCAGGCGGTGTAGGCCCGATGACGATTGCATACTTGCTGTCGAATACAATCGACGCAGCAAAAAATGCGCCCTCGCCGACACACACCTAAACACAGTAATTTTTAATTAATAAACAATCTTGCCGAAGGGATCGTATTCACGCATCTCAAGCTTCGCACGTTCGCGCGCACCAAACAGCGCAACAAATTGGCTCGCCGCCTGTGACGATTTAAAAACAAAGTTACCTTGCTCAAACGCGTAAAGCTTACGGTTATCAGCCAAAAACGTCAGAAGCGCCTGATTTGCATTCAACCATGCCTGCATTTCAATGATAAACGCCTTCACAACAGCCTGATTAACATTAAACATCGTCTTTACTTTTGAACCCGTCGTCGCATCTGCCTTAATGCCTTCATCAATCGCTTCTATCTCGGCAATCAGGGCCTCGCGCCAATAACGGAAGACAACCCATGCTTTTTCAATATTCACAAGCTCATCTTCAATCGCGTAACGGTTACTGTAAATTTGAATACGTCCAACCGAGTTCATAAAACGGCGCACTTCATAGCCGTAATGATCATACTCGGGCGGCAACGTAATTTTAATCCCATGCAACAACCCATCAATACGCCCTTGCAAATGTTGCGGCGAGTCAAATTCATAAAAAGTGACTTCTGGAACCTTGGGCTCAACTGGCCCCTTATAATTCCGAACAACCTCGCTCGCTTCCTTTAGGTCACGCGGAAAAGCATAAGAGTTATATTGCGCCCACAAACGCAGCAAAGGAATATCGCGATCAAATTCAACGACATCCGTTTGCGCACGCAAAGGCGTTGCGGCAAAAACCACAACGCACATCATCATACATAAAAATAAAAAAATACGGGTACGCATCTTCATAGTATAACAAACCCGCATTTCAAAATCACGCAAGGATATCTACTCACCTTGCGCAACGGTAAAGCCTGGCTCTCCGTCATACAAATACAGCATCACTGACTTAGTAAAGTTCAAATCAGCTTTATTCATACGATCCATCAAGGCAATCACCTGTGATGTTGTAATTTCTTCATCGTCATCCGCCTTAAAGCGTAAACGCCAGTTATCCGCACAGAATGTTTCAGGACGACCATTCGGCCAAACCTTTGTCCCGCGGTTAGAGATCATCTGTAACTTCAGGTTATCTGTGACACATTCCTGCACCTTTTCGGCCAGCATTTCTGCATTACAAACGCCCCAGTTCAAGCCAATATCAACGCCAATACGCTTACGCTCAACAGGCGGATACTCCTTCAGCGGTGGCAACTTCATGCCGCCCGCAGGCGTACCTGAATAATCGGCAATCGGCAATGTTTCTGGCTTTTGCCCCAAACGCTCGATCACGGCTTTGCAGAAATCATCTGTACCTACGCGCACCTTACTAATGCCCTCACGGTAAATCTCGCCCGTGTGATAACCATCTTCAATCGTCTTCAGCCATGCATTATGCACCTTGCCTGCGACCTCACCTTGACCAATGTGGACAAGCATCATCACCGCGCCAAGCAACAAACCAGATGGATTTGCAAGCCCTTTACCCGCGATATCAGGCGCAGAACCGTGAACGGCTTCGAACATTGCGAAATCAACGCCAACATTTGACGAGCCTCCCAAACCAACTGAGCCAGTCACCTCAGCCGCAACATCAGAAACAATATCACCATACAAATTCGGCAAGACAACAACATCAAACATACCAGGATGTGCAGCAACCTTCGCTGTACCGATATCAATAATCATGTGATCTTGTTCAATATCAGGATATTCCTGACCAATCTCGTCAAAGACCTTATGGAACAAACCATCAGACAACTTCATAATGTTGTCCTTGGTCATACATGTCACTTTTTTACGGCCATTTGCGCGCGCATATTCAAATGCATAACGCACAATGCGTTCAGTCCCTGGGCGTGAAATCAATTTCAACGAAGCCATCACATCTTGTGACTGACGATACTCAATGCCGCCATAAAGATCTTCTTCGTTTTCACGAATAATCACCAAATCCATATCCGAATGATCTGTTTCAACATACGGCGCATATGCCACGCATGGACGCACATTCGCAAACAAGCCCAAACTCTTACGGATCGTCACATTCAGCGATTTAAAACCACCACCTTGTGGTGTCGTAATCGGCGCCTTTAAAAAGACTTTTGTACGTTGAAGGCTCTCCCAAGAGCTTTCCTCAATCCCGTTTTTAACGCCGCGCTCATACACGGCCTTACCAATTTCAATTTCCTCAATATCCAGTTGAGCGCCCGCCGCATCTAAAATCTTCAGCGTCGCATCCATAATCTCTGGGCCAATGCCATCACCTCTGGCTACGGTAATCGGTGTTTTAACGCTCATAATAAAAGTCCCCTCACAAATAGACGTTTAATAATAAAACCAGTTGAATAACTCAGTCTAAGATGAATATCTTAACAAAAAGACAATACGCGATTTTCACCGCGCATTCCAGAGTCTAAAATAACAAACGTCAAAAATAAGGATTTATAACAACATGCCAAAACCCATTAACGCAAAAGATGCCCACACCCTTATTATCAATGGCGAGGCCATCTTACTGGATGTCCGCGAACCCGATGAATTCAGCCAAGAACACATCGCCTACGCAACATCCATCCCCCTAGGTCAAATCAGCGACATTCTAAAAAGCACGCCGCTGCCCGCAAACAAGAAACTGATTTTTCAATGCCTAAAAGGCAAGCGCGGCGAACATGCCTGCGTTGCCGCACAAAATATTGACGGCATTAACAACGAAATCCTCAACCTAGAAGACGGCATCAATGGATGGAAACAAGCAGGCCTCGCCACCATCGGCAAGGCCGCAGATGTCGGCATCAGCATCTTTCGACAAGTACAAATCATCGTCGGCAGCCTTATTGCACTCCTCGTGATCCTTGGCTTTACGGGCATTACAATCGGCTTTGCCATTGCCGGCATCTTGGGCGCGGCGCTGCTTTTCGCGGGCGTCACAGGATGGTGCGGCCTTGCTATGCTGCTCAAGCAAATGCCGTGGAACAAATAAACGTCACATAAAAAGAAAACGTAATAAGAAAAACAGGCAGAGGGCTTAACGGCCCTCTTCTTCCCATTTCTTCACGAGAAGCTCGGCAATCTGCACAGTGTTCAGCGCCGCGCCTTTACGCAAGTTATCTGATACGCACCAGAAATTAAGGCCATTTTCAACTGAGATATCCTCGCGCACACGGCTGACATAAACGTCATCTTCGCCCTGTACTTCTGCTTGCGTTACAAATTCCAGATCTTCTTGCTCTAGATCGACCAGCGTCACACCGTCCGCATTGCGGAACAATTCTTTGGCTTCAATCGCAGAAAGCTCGCCCTCAAGCTCAACATTCACCATTTCCGCATGTCCAACAAAGACAGGAATACGAACGCAGTTCGCGCAAACCTTGATCGATTTATCCAAAATCTTTTTGGTTTCAACGACCATTTTCCACTCTTCTTTGGTCATGCCGTCATCCATAAAGACATCAATTTGTGGGATCGCATTAAAGGCAATCTGCTTTGGGTAAACCTCAGGCGTTGGCGATTGGTTCATATAAATACCCTTGGTCTGATTAAACAGCTCATCCATCGCCGCCTTACCAGAGCCAGATACAGATTGATATGTACTCACGACAACGCGTTTAATTTTCGCCGCTTCATGCAAAGGCTTCAGCGCCACAACCATCTGAATGGTCGAGCAATTCGGGTTCGCAATAATGCCGCGCGGAATATCATTAATTGCCTCTGGGTTGACCTCAGGCACGATCAATGGCACGTCAGGGTCCATGCGAAAATGTGACGTGTTATCAATCACAATCGCACCAGCCTCAGCCGCCTTCGGCGCATATTGCGCAGAAATCTTACCGCCTGGTGAGGACAAAACAATATCAACGCCCTTAAAATCAAACGTTGCCAAATCCTGAACTTTAATCGCCTTATCGCCCAGAAAAACTTCGCTGCCAGCCGAACGTGATGACGCCAGTGCAATCACCTCATCCACTGGAAAATTACGCTCTTCCAAAATATTCAAAACTTCGCGCCCTACATTACCAGTGGCGCCCATGATTGCGACTTTATAGCCCATAGAAAAAACCTCTTTACCTTGGTGTTCACTCGAAGGGACGAGTTAATCGCGAAGCCATCCAAATTGCAAGTCATAATTTCCCCTGAAATCAATGCAGTGCACATAACAAAAAACTTGCAAACACACCCTGAAACGCTAAAGTCACGAAAGAAACGGAAAGCATATAATATGACACATATCCTTGGTATTGATGAATTAAGCCTCGATCAAATCGAAACCATTCTTGAGCGCGCACAAATGTACGCCGATCAATTAAAGGACGGCACATATGACGGCACGTGCCTTAAGGGCAAAATCATCCTTAATCTGTTTTTTGAAAATTCAACGCGCACACTGACGTCCTTTGAAATGGCGGCAAAACGACTGGGCGCTGATGTGATCAACTGGAACGCACATACAAGCTCCCTCGCCAAAGGCGAAAGCTTTATGGACACTATCGACACGCTCAACGCGTATCACCCTGACGCGGTTGTCCTGCGACACAGCGAATACGGCGCGCCCGTCTATGTTGCCAAGCGCATGAACTGCCCTGTCATCAACGGCGGCGACAGCTGGCGCGAACACCCGACACAAGCTCTGCTGGATGCCCTGACAATTCGCCAAAATTTCGGCAACATCAGCGGCCTTAAGGTCGCCATCATCGGCGATATCAGCCACTCACGCGTGGCAAGCTCTAACATGCAGCTCCTCACAAAAATGGGCGCCAGCGTCACCATCATCGCACCGCCTGAATTAATGCCAGAAAAACTGCCTGCCGAGGGCATCGAAAAAACCAACAATCTTGGCGAAGGCATCAAAGGCGCAAATGTCGTTATGACGATCCGCCCGCAAAAGGAACGCATGGACAAAGTCCTGATTGATGATTTCCATTACTTCAAAGATTACGGCCTAACGCACCACAAACTCGAAGGCGCCGCAAGCAACGCCATCGTCATGGACCCCGGCCCATTCTTGCGTAATTTGCAAATCTCGGACGATTTGGCCGACGATCACGAAAAATTCATCTATCACAAACAAGTCGCTAACGGCGTGCCAACACGCATGGCCGCACTGGATATCGCCATCAATGGATAGCGTAATAACCCTGAACTTACTCGCCGCGGCGATTGGCTATATCGCAGGATCAATACCCTTTGGCCTTGTACTGTGCTACGCCGCAGGATACGGTGACATCCGTAAAATTGGCTCAGGCAATATCGGCACGACAAATGTCCTGCGCACAGGCAATAAACTTCTGGCGTTACTGACCCTCATCCTCGACAGCGGCAAAGGCGCCTTCACTGTCCTTGGTTTTACCGCCCTAACAGGCGCCAGCCTTGAAACAGGCATCCTATGCGGCCTTGGCGCCATTATCGGGCATTGCTTTCCCGTATGGCTTGGCTTCAAAGGCGGCAAAGGCTTTGCCACAATGCTTGGCACGCTCTTCGCCGCAGTGCCGCTTGCGGGGCTTGCTGCGGGACTAGGATGGCTTTTAACGGCATTTATCACGCGCATTTCATCGCTATCGGCCCTTATCGCAATCACAATTGCACCCATTGCGGCCTATATCCTCTACTCCGCGCCGGCCGCCGGATTGTGCGCAATTATCACCGCCCTTGTATTTATCCGCCATAGCGATAATATAAAACGTATCCTAAACGGAACTGAAACCAAGATCGGACAAAAGAAAAAGAGTGACCAGCCTGTTTCACCATCCCAAAAAACAGATTGATAAAGACACCCATCTTATTCAGTGGCTTCAACTTATTCGCACAGAAAATGTTGGCCCTGTCACCTTTCACCAACTCTTAGAAACCTATGGATCGGCCGAAAACGCACTGGCCGCACTACCTGATCTGGCCGCAAAAGGCGGACGCAAAGCCCCGCTGAACACACCGCCGCCCACCACTATTAAAAAGGAAATCGCACGGCTGCACAAAAGCGGCGGACGCTATATCACTGCCGCGGATAAGAGCTACCCGCTCGGCTTATCAGCCCTGCGCGATGCCCCGCCTGTGATTGCCGTTTTGGGTAATGCAGACCTGCTCAACAAGCCTTCTCTTGCGATTATTGGCGCGCGCAACGCATCACTAAACGGCAAGAAATTCGCCGCAAAACTAGCGCGCGATCTGGGGCAACATGATTATATCATCACATCAGGCCTCGCGCGCGGCATCGACACCGCCGCCCATGAAGGCGCACTCGGCACAGGCACAATTGCCGTTGTTGCGGGCGGAATTGATGTCATCTACCCCGAGGAAAACATCGACCTCTACCGCAGCATAAAAGACCAAGGCGGGCTTATTATCTCGGAAATGCCCGCAGGCACAAAACCCAAGGCGCAGCATTTCCCGCGCCGCAATCGCATCGTCTCTGGCTTGTCCAAGGGCACCATCGTCATCGAGGCCACATTAAAATCAGGGTCACTGATCACCGCGCGCATGGCAGGCGACCAAGGACGCGACGTTTTCGCGGTACCTGGCCACCCCGCAGACCCGCGCGCATCTGGCCCCAATGCCCTCATCCGCGATGGCGCTATCCTAACGCGCAGCGCCGATGACGTTATCGAACACCTCCAAAGCTTTAGCTACAGCGGCCTTGGCGGCGGTTTCAGCGACCAAAACCAAGCACCCGTCAATATGATTTCCCCCGCATCCGCGCCTGCCGAAATCACCGATCAAATGCGCAGCATGGTCGTAGAAAATTTATCATTTCACGCAACAGCAGTTGACGAATTGATCCGAACATGTCACTTGAATATTGGCGCTCTGCAGACCATATTGCTGGAATTAGAGCTTGCCGGACGCATAAAACGCCTGCCCGGCAATGCCGTCATAATGATAGAAGAATAAGGAAAACAAAGAGTTGAGCGCACCAAACGTCGTCATCGTCGAATCCCCCGCCAAGGCAAAAACGATCAATAAATATCTGGGTTCAGATTATGAAGTGATCGCATCTTTTGGTCACGTCCGTGATTTGGTCAACAAAGATGGTTCGGTTTTACCCGAAGAAAATTTCGCCATGAAATGGGAATTGGGCGATCGCTCGAAAAAGCATGTAAACGACATCAAGGCGCTCGTCAAAAAGGCTGACGCCGTATATCTCGCGACTGACCCCGACCGTGAGGGAGAAGCCATCTCATGGCATATCAAAGAAATTCTATCGGACAGCAAACTCCTTGATAAGGTGCAAATGTACCGCGTGACCTTTAACGAGATCACGAAAAAGGCCGTCCAAGACGCCTTCGATCAAGCACGCGACCTTGACCAACCTTTAATTGATGCCTACATGGCGCGCCGCGCGCTTGACTATCTTGTGGGCTTTAACCTGTCGCCTGTTCTGTGGCGCAAACTGCCCGGATCAAAATCTGCTGGCCGCGTGCAATCAGTGGCACTGCGCCTGATTTGCGAACGCGAAACCGAAATCGAAAAATTCAACCCACAAGAATACTGGTCAATCGAAAGCGCCCTGCAAACACCTGATGGCGCGCCATTTACCGCCCGCCTGACGCATCTGTCTGGCAATAAACTTGGCAAGCTCGACATCAATAGCGAAGCCATGGCCAAAGGCGCGGTGCAGCGCATCGAAGGCAAAGACCTGCGCATCACCTCGATCAGTAAAAAGCAAGTCCGCCGCCATCCCGCGCCACCATTTATTACATCATCATTGCAAATGGAAGCCTCACGCAAGCTGGGCATGAGCGCATCAAACACCATGCGCAATGCACAGGCACTATACGAAGCGGGTTTAATCACATACATGCGTACTGACGGCACGACCCTATCTGGCGAAGCCGTTGCACAAGCGCGCGGCCTGATCGAAAAGGATTACGGCGCGAACTATTTACCTAATGCGCCGCGCCTGTATAAATCCAAGGCGAAAAACGCACAAGAAGCGCACGAAGCGATCCGTCCGACAGATCTTTCCGTCCATCCGCGCGGCAAAAACGCGCCCAAGGATGAATATCACCGCAAGCTGTACGAGCTTATCTGGAAACGCACCATGGCCAGCCAAATGGAAAGCGCTATCATGGATCAAATGGCCGTCGATATTTCAGACGGTACAGACGATGTTGTTTTGCGCGCCAATGGATCCGTTGTCACCTTCGACGGTTTCTTGACCCTATATCAAGAATCCACTGACGATGATGATGAAAAATCAGGTAACGACAAAGATCGCCGCCTCCCACCGATGAGCGAAGGTCAAGCCATGAAGCATCTGGAAACAACGCCAGAACAACACTTCACGCAGCCTCCACCACGCTATAGCGAGGCAACTTTGGTCAAGGCGCTCGAGGAAATGGGCATTGGCCGTCCATCAACCTACGCATCGATCATGCAGGTGCTGCGCGACCGCAGTTACGTCACCATGGACAAACGCCGCTTCATCCCCGAAGATCGCGGCCGCCTCGTAACAACCTTCCTGTCAAAATTCTTTACGCGCTATGTCGATTACGACTTCACCGCCACACTGGAAGAGCAACTCGACGCCATCGCCAGCGGCCACACAAACTGGCAAGACGCGCTTAGCCTCTTTTGGAAGAGCTTCAAAGCCGCCGTTGACGAGGCCCAAGGCCTGACCATCACCGATGTCATTGATTATCTGGACGAAGAACTTGGCCCGCATTTCCTACCCGTGACCGAAGCAGATCCAAACCCGCGCAAATGTAAGGCTTGCGCCGACGGCAAATTAGGACTCCGCCTTGGTAAATTCGGCGCGTTCATTGGCTGCTCGAACTATCCTGAATGTAAATTCACACGCCCACTTGTCGTGCCAGAGGGGGATGAAAACGGCGCAGATGATATTCTTGCGAACGAACCTAAAATCCTTGGCCAGCATCCCGAACACGGACGCACAGTGTCACTGCGCAAAGGCCCGTATGGCCCATACGTGCAAATCGACCCGCCGCCAGAAGACAAAGATGCAGACGCAAAATACGACCAAGCCATCATCGAATGGACCGAAGCCAAAAAGGCAGCGAAAGCCGCTGGCGAAAAAGCGCCCAAAAAGCCGCCCAAGCCGAAAAAGCCAAAACCAAAACGCCAAGGCCTGCCAAAAGGCGTAACACCTGCGGACGTAACACTGGAAAGTGCACTATCGCTGCTTGCCCTGCCGCGCGAGGTTGGCATTCACCCCGAAACAGGCAAGTTGATCGAGGCAGGCATCGGACGCTTTGGCCCGTTCTTGAAACATGACGGCACGTTCACATCGCTGCCGAAAGATGATGATGTCTTGCATGTTGGCATGAACCGCGCCGTAGAAGTCCTTGCCGAAGGCGCAATCAAACGCGCCGCGCGCGAAGCTGCAAAGGCCGAAAAAGCAAAAGGCGCCGCCCCTAAGAAAAAGGCCGCGCCCAAGAAAAAGAAGGCACCTGCAAAAAAGAAAAAAGCCGCCAGCACCAAAAAATAAGTTGGCCTAAAAGGTCAGAGCCTCACCTTCGGCAAACGTCCAATCCTGATGAAAGACAGGCTGATAAATCACAGCCTGTGGTCGTGATGGAACCTCAATATAAGGATCTATTGCGTGCCCTCGTTCACACATATCAAGCTCCTGATTACGTTGAGCTAGCTCTGATGCCACGATCGCATACGCTGCCGACAACTCGGCTATTTCATTCATAGATGCCGACAAAACTTTATCTACGACCTCTGCTTTGCTTGCCTCAGAAAAATAAACCGTAATTGTGTTATCAGTCGCATGATCCTGACAGGTCACGCGCTCATCTGAAAAATCATCCGCCTTATATGCGCAGCTATAATCCTTATTAAAGACAAACCAGTGGTTTCCGCCCAGCGTACTGTCCCCATAGGCATAACCTGTATTTTCATCATTAAAAACATCCGAATACGCCTGAACGTCATCCTTCACCGCAGCAAAATCATTTTCAACATCCGCTCCACCACTGGAGGCTGTTTGTGAAAGCATCGCCAATAATACCGCAAGTTTTTTATAAGCCATCCGCTTAATTCCCTTTTGAAAATCCTCGTAATCAATGCTTTAGTATAGATGGCAGATTAATATGTCAAATAAAATCTATATACATTCGTAATTCATGTATAAAACAACAAAGGAAAATTTACATTTCCCGCAAACACAACTACCCTAGTGTTATGAAATCATCTGACATTCTCGACCTCCTGCAAAACAGTCCATCGCCCATGACAAAACGTGACTTGGCGCGCGCCCTTGGCGTGACCGGCTCTGGCCCGCGCGTTGTGCTGAAGAAAATCGTACGCGGCTTGGAAAAGGAAGGCACCATTATCAAACATCCTGGCGGCGGCTACACCGTTGCCGAGGGCCTGCCCTCGGTTATGATCTTAGAAGTCACCGATCTGGATATCGACGGTGATGTATTTGCAACGCCAGTTGAGTGGAACGAGGCCACCCAAGGCCCTAAACCCTTGATCGAGCTTAAACCTGGCAAGAAAGGCCACCCCGCCGCAGGCCAAGGCGACCGCATCCTTGCCCGTATCGAGCGCCGCACCAGCCCCGACGGCGAAGATCTCTACATCGCCTTTCCTATTCGCCGCCTTGATGATGATCGCGGCCGCGTAATCGGCATTTTCGAACTGACACGATCTGGCCGCGGCGTTGTGCGCCCCACCGACAAAAAGGCCAAACATGACCTCGAAATCCCCAGCGGCGACACCAATGGCGCACGCGAAGGCGACCTTGTCATCGCCGAAATTCAGCCCAGCCGCACACAACACCATAAAAAGGCCCGCATCTTAAATGTTCTAGGTAAACGCGATGACGTGAACGCCATCAGCCTGATCAGCCTATACGAAGCAGGCCTGCGCGATAGCTTCCCCGACACGGTTATCAAGGCTAGCGAAGGTATGAAAGTGCCCCCGTTAAAAGGCCGTGAAGACCTGCGCGACGTGCCTTTGGTCACGATTGACGGCGCAGATGCTCGTGATTTCGACGACGCCGTCTATGCCGAACCTTTGGACGATGGTGGCTTTCACCTGATCGTAGCGATCGCAGACGTAAGCTACTACGTCCGCACAGGAACGCCGCTGGATGACGAGGCACAAAAACGCGGAAACTCCACCTACTTCCCTGATCGCGTCGTCCCAATGCTGCCCGAGGCATTATCAAATGATTTATGCTCGCTCCGCCCAAAAGAAAACCGCGCCGTTATGGTCGCGCATATGTGGATCGATAAAACAGGCAAACTAACCAAGTATAAATTTAACCGCGGAATTATTCGCTCGGCTGCGCGTCTGATCTACGAACAGGTTCAGGCCGCAAAAGACGGGCAAACCGACGACACAACGGGACCACTGATGGAGCGCGTCATCAATCCGCTTTACGCGGCCTATGATGTGTTAGACAAGGCCCGCCAAAAGCGCGGCGCACTTGACCTAGACCTGCCAGAACGCCAAATCTTAATCGACAAAACCGGCAAAATGACCGGCGTGAAAAAGCGCGAGCGCCTCGACGCCCATAAATTGATCGAAGAATTCATGGTTCTGGCCAATGTTGCCGCCGCACGCGCTCTTGAGGACAAACACAAAAACAAGGATAAAGACGCGGCGTATCCTTGCGTGTACCGCATCCATGACCGCCCCGCCGCCAGCAAAGTTGACGGCGCGCGTGACTTCATCGAAAGCTTTGGCCTCAGCCTGCCTAAAGGACAAATCAACCAACCATCCAACCTGAACGGCATTCTCACCAAGGCCAGCACAAGCCCCTATTCCCATCTGATCAGTATCATGATTTTGCGCTGCCAAAGTCAGGCGCTATATTCAACGGAAAATATCGGCCACTTTGGCCTCGCTCTAGATAGCTACGCGCATTTCACATCACCGATTCGTCGCTATGCCGATTTGCTGGTTCACAGATCCCTCGTCAGCGCATATAACCTTGGCGAAGGCGGGCTCAGCGATAATGAACGCCAGCGAATCAATTCAATTTGCGAACATATCTCTCAGGCCGAGCGCAATTCCATGGTCGCCGAGCGCAGCGCAACCGACCGCTTTACCAGTTCCTACCTCGCCAGCCATATCGGCGCAGAATTTACCGGCCAAATCAGCGGCGTCACACGCTTTGGCCTGTTTGTCGAACTGGAAGAAAGCGGTGCAGACGGCCTTGTGCCCATGCGATCACTGCCCTCTGATTACTATATCCATGATGAAGACGCCCACGCCCTGATCGGACGCCGCCACAAACGCGTTTACCGCCTCGGTGCGCCCATTAAGGTCATGATCAAAGAAGCCGACCCCATCACGGGAAGCTCTGTTTTCAATGTCTGCCCGCCCTATGACAAGGGCGCAGACATTCCTGGCATGGCACTGAACGTTGGCAAGCCAGATCGCCGCCGCCCGAAAAATGACGGTAAAAAAGGCCCACCAAAAGGCAAAAAACCGTTCAAAAAAGGCAAGAAAAACGTCAAAGCGAAAACAAAGCCAAAAAAGCGATAAATAATCCCTTGACAATTCATATAAATGGCTGCATAAAGCGCACCTAAGTAAGAACACGAAAGAGATTAACGATGGCAAAAAAAGCATCTTATATCAAAGTGCGCCTTGAGAGCGAAGCTGGTACAGGTTACCGTTACTACGCCAAGCGCAGCACAAAAGCAGAATACAAATTGCGCAAGAAAAAATACGATCCTTGGGCAGTAAACGAAGAAACAGGTAAGCGCGGCATGCACGTATGGTTTGTCGAAAAGAAAATGCCACCTGCGAAGAAGAACTAACTCTTCTGATACGAACAACATCAAAAGCACCGCTTTGCAGATTATATCTCGGCGGTGCTTTTTTGTATGCGCTGTGAACAGGCCGCGCGCACCGTATTTATCATCCGTGCAAAACGGCGTATAATGCGCAGATGAAAACGAACACCCCTTCCCTTTGGCAAAACACCCTCCCCCTTAAAACAGGGAAGCACCACAAATATCACTACGGCCACGCACTTATTTATGGCGCGCCGCAGCTCACAGGGGCAAGCACACTCGCCGCAAGCGCCTGCGCGCGCATTGGCGCTGGCCTCACAACGCTGATTGCGCCAACGCAAACAGACACGCTTTACCGCACGATATTACCCCCGCATATTATGGTGCGCAGCGCAAATGACATCAAACGTGACGACCCGCGCATTACAGCGCGCCTTTACGGCCCCGGCGGCATCACCGAACAACCTGACTTCACAATCGAAGGCAGCGCCGTTATTTTGGACGCTGACGCGCTTAAGACACTTCCTGCGCGCCTAGCCACCAATTACGCCTTAACGCCGCACCAAGGCGAATTTGACCGCGCTTTCCCAACATTAAAAGGCACGCGCGAGCAGCGCGCACAAGCCGCCGCAGATAAGATGCAATGCATCATCGTCTTAAAAGGGGAAACAACCCTAATCGCCGCGCCGAATCAGGACATCATTCAAAATACGCACGCCACGCCATGGCTTGCCACCGCGGGCAGCGGCGATGTCCTTGCGGGGATTATTACAGGCCTTGCCGCGCAAAACATGCCTCTGCGCGAAGCCTGCGCCGCAGCTGTCTGGATCCACGGACAATGCGCCCATAATTTCGGCAATCATCTGGTCGCCAGCGATCTCATCACCGAAATTCCGCGCACAATGAAACAATTTTTATAACAGAAGAAATCTAAGCGTTTTCAGATGCATCCGCAGGATCAACGCCGCCCGCAAGCAATGCAATCTCAGCAGGATCCAAACGCCCCTTACCTTCGAAATACACACAATTACGACCGCCTTCTTTGGCTTCGTAAAGGCATTTATCTGCACGCTCTAGCGCCTTGAGAACATTTTCTTCTTCGGCGCCAATAATCGCACCACCAAAAGATGATGTCACCTTCAGCAAGCCGCCAGGGGCAGAACATTTAAACGGATCATTCGCAATGCTCATCCGAAGACGCTCGGCCACGCGATATGCACGCTCGACCGATACATCAGGCAAAATCACCACAAATTCTTCCCCGCCATAGCGCGCAACCGTATCTATGCTGCGCAACTTGGACTTCAAGCGCTCGGCAAAGACCTTAAGAACCTCATCACCGACGCCATGACCATAGGTATCATTGACACTTTTGAAATGGTCAATATCCATCAAGATCACGGCCAGCGCCTTATTATCTTCTTTGTTTTTCTTGATCAGCTTCTCAAGATGAACCTCAAGATAACGACGATTATAAAGCCCCGTCAAACCATCGGTCAGCGCCATAGACAGACTAATCTCATACGAAGAACGCAACCGCTCTTGGAAGCGCTTTTTACGCAACTGCGTTCGCACGCGCGCCTGCAATTCATTCCGGTCAACAGGGCGAATAATATAATCGTGCGCGCCAAACTCTAACCCATGGGAAATTTTCTGCATATCCTCATCACGGCCAATCAAAATCACTGGCAGATGACGTGTTTTTTCACTGGATTTAAAGTAAGACAGCAAGCGCAAACCGTCTTCTGCGCCCAAATTCAAACTCAGGATAATCACATCAAAAACAAGCTGCCCTAGCAGATCAATCCCCTGCGGGCCAGATGTCACCGTGCGCACAAGCTCATGATCAGCCTCAAGCGTTTCTCTGATTTTATTGCTTTCAAATTCCTGATCTTCAATCAATAAGACACGACCGCCTTTGTCTTGCTCGTTCATGACGGTTGCGCCCTCGTCACCGATGCCAAGCTGCGAAGCAGCGCTTTCGCGTACGCGCCATTCATCCATTGTCATTTTCAAACGTACAAGCGAACGCACGCGCGCCATCAAGGCCACATCGTTAATCGGCTTACTTAGGAAGTCATCCGCGCCGACCTCTAGGCCGCGCACCTTGTCTTCGGAATCGGTCAGCGCCGTCACCATCACAACAGGGATATGCGCCAAATCTTTATTCTCTTTTAGGCGGCGGCACACTTCATAACCATCCATCCCTGGCATCATGACATCCAACAGGAGCAAATCAGGGCGCTGTTCTTCAGCAATGCGCAGCGCGTCTTCACCGTTTGTCGCAGTAAAAACTTCGTAATATTCATTTTTTAATTTAGCTTCCAACAGTTTGACGTTGGGAAGGATGTCATCAACGACCAGAATGCGTGCAGACATAATATATTTTCTAGACCTCTATCTTAAATATGCAATTAGCTCTTATACCTTTATGCCGCCTCTTCACTTAAGAAGCCGTTAACAACTTTCAAAAAGTGCGGAACAGAAATGGGTTTGGAAATATAATCTTCACATCCCTCATCACGGATTTTTTGCTCATCGCCTTTCATGGCAAAGGCTGTCACCGCAACAACCGGTATAACGGCCAATTCCTCATCCGCCTTTAATTGACGGGTCACTTCCAAACCCGAGATTTCAGGCAACTGAATATCCATCAAAATCAGATCAGGCTTATGCTCGCGCGCAAGATCCATCACATTGTGGCCACTGTTGGTTTCAATGGTTTCTATACCATGCGCTTCCAGCAAGTCATGAAACAGCTTCATATTCAATGGATTATCTTCAACAATTAAAACTTTTTTACTCATAAATATAGGATCCCTATTTACATCCACCCTCTAAAACATCCAGCGAGACAAGCTCCTGAACGACACTAAAATCATCATACTCTATCTGAACGCTTCTCATAACCCCATTCAGGTGAAAAATTGCATTCATCTCATAGTCAGGCATACTATCACCGCCTGCGCCTGAGAAAAAGGCCATGTGAACGTGGCGTGCTGGTGCGCCCAATGCCTCTGGCGCAACTGCGGCGCCATAATCTTCAGCCTCGGCTTCGCTGCCAATAAGGCTATTAATCCAGATCGGGCCTTTATTATCACTACCATCAAACAAGCGCCCTGAAAAAGACACTTCTCCCGCGCGAATAGCCTCAACCACGCGCAGCGTATAAGCCGTTGGCGACAAAACCCCTTGCTCAATGGACTCATCCACCTGCGAAGGCAGATCATAACGCACAAGGCTCTCGTCAAAGTTCGCGCGCCCCTTCACCGATTGAAATAAATGCCCGTTATTAAAGCGCCGCGTCACGAAGTCGAGCGCCGCCTGATCATACGGCTCGAAATTAGCAACATGGCTTTTTACATCTAAGGGCTGCGCGTCGCTATAATCATAATGCATATCAAAATGATAATCGCTGATCACGCCGCCGCAAACAGGGCGCCATTCATAAACTAGCTCCCCACTGACATTCACGATTTGCGCGCCGCTGCGCACAGTTTTCATCTTAACCTTATATAATGCGCGGTGCGGTAGTAGCTCTTCATACCCTACCAGTGGCGCCGCAGACTTCTCAACTGGCGCGCGATCCTCATCACGCCCAAAGGCCAAAATGCCGCACGCCACAATCAGCGCCGCAATAAAAACAAACCATTCATTTTTAACTGCCGAGATCACATTCATCCCTTGTTCATCTGCATAAAAAACCACGATAAACGACTTTTGCGGAAAAATATACCTGCTTTGATAGGCAATTTTGACCCAACGTCACGCCAAAACAAGCATTTACATATAACAAAACCCCTCAAAAGAAACTGGCACGGTTTTCGCAATGCTCCTTATACAACGCACTTACACGTGACATTGCATAAGGACCTAAAACATGAAAAACAACACGAAAAATACTTATAAAATCAATTCATTAGAACTCACCCGCAATGAAAACTTCATTAATGGGCAACTGGATATCATGGACATTCTTGCCCTAAAAAATGAAGACCTAAACCGCAAAATTTACAAAACCACAAAATTGGATAATGCAACGGCATAAATTGGCACACCGTTTGCAAAGATAAAGTTAGAGCTGCCTGCTTTCCCTATCCCTATCCCCCATGCAGGCATCCCCCCAAGCCTGGCACGTTCCCTCCCCCCCCCTTGAAAAACGTGTCAGGCTTCCTTTTTTCTTGACGATCATAGTTTTACGTAATAAATATTGCCGTAAGGCATATTATGATACAAAACAAAGACATCTCATATCAGGACGCAGTTACACTCACGCCCAAGGTGCAATTCAACCAAACGGCACAAAATCGCCTTGCATATATACTCGACTGCCCCGTCACCCAAAATATCATTAACCACGGCCAGCCCGCAGTATCACAAAGTTTCCTATCAATTGACAGTAGCACTTTAGAAGATGAGCTTATCAGTCTTTACGATATTGTTATAAAAAAGCCCGGAGAAGATACATACCATGTGCCAAAAGCACTCGCCCCACTGGCCGACCTGTTTCAAATTGCCGCCGATCATGAATATGCGCACTCACCCTACGCACAAGACAAACTATGCGTCGCCGCGATCAAGCATTACCCTGATCTAGCTTTCATTCCTTTCGTACACGGCAAGAACTGGCATATACACACCTACCCAGACAATATTTCCTTACATAAAACCACTGGATCCCCCCCCGATCATATTCTAGCCAACCAAAACGTGTCAGATAAAATGGTGGCTAGCGATATTATGTGGTCATCCAGCAAGGGATCTCAAATCCAAGTAGGCAGCACAAACACACAAAGCACTTTCCAGACCTACCGAGCTAAAGATGTTATAACATGCAGACACAACGCAACAGACATGCCCTTTCACCATCGCGCAGCTAAGGATAATGAAATCATTGCTGGCGCAGGGTTTTATCACCACGCGCAAGGATTGAATAGTAATGACAACGGAAAATCGCGCCTGTTCGTGCTGATCTCTCATTTGCACACGCCGCAAAGCGCAGAAAAATTCATGCGCGACCACCCCGAAACACAAGCAATACCATGGCCTGATGCAACATACTAAGGTATAAACGCAAAAGCCCCACCATCATCTGGCGGGGCTTTTTTAATGCTTTGATCACTTAAGGGTGAATTATGCGGCTTCGCTTGTGCTCACCTTTTTGGGCAAATCCAACTTAATATGAAGGTCTTTCAATTGCTCTTTGGTGATGTCTGATGGTGCATTCATCATCTGGTCTTCGTACTGACCGTTCATCACAAAGGCATAAACCTCGCGCAAGTTTGGCTCATCCGCCAGCAACATAATAATGCGGTCTACGCCAAAGGCCAAACCACCGTGTGGCGGCGCGCCGTAACGCATTGCATTCAGCATACCGCCAAATTGCTCTTCCAATACGTCTTTGCTGTATCCTGCAATGCCAAAGGCCTTTTCCATGACCTCTGGGCGGTGGTTACGAATTGCACCTGACGCAAGCTCAAAACCATTACAAACGCAGTCATACTGGTTCGCCAAAATGCTTTCTTTATCTTCAGCATCCAGCGCATTTACGCCGCCTTGAGGCATTGAAAATGGGTTGTGGCTGAAGTCAATTTTTTGCGCCTTTTCATCAAATTCATACATTGGGAAATCCACAATCCATGCAAATTTGTAAACACCCTTCTCGCGCTCGGCTTCGTGACCTTCTGGCAAGGCATCACAAATTGCATCACGCGCAAGGCCTGCAAACTTGGCTGCGTCTTTTTCTTTGTTACATACAAAGAAGATCGCATCCCCATCTTCCAGCGCAGCAAGTTCTTTCAGCTGAGCTTGCGCGGCCTCAGGAATAAATTTCGCAATCGGGCCTTTACCTTCGCCGCCATCAAACAGGATATAACCCAAACCTGGTGCGCCTTGTCCCTGCGCCCAGCTATTGAGCTTGTCAAAGAAACTGCGAGGTTGATCTGCAACCTTCGGCGCACGGATCGCACGTACAACGCCGCCTTTTTCAATCACGCCTTTAAACGCCTTAAACGCAACATCTTCGCGGGCGAAGACATCTGTCACATCTGTAATCACCAATGGGTTACGCAAGTCTGGCTTGTCCGAACCATATTTCAACATCGCCTGCGCATAAGGAATATCATCGCACCACTCAACGCGGCGCTCTTCACCAGTAAAGTCATTAAACTTGTTAAAGATATTTTCAATCACTGGGCGGATCGTGCCAAACACATCATCTTGCGTTACAAAGCTCATCTCAACGTCCAGCTGATAAAACTCAGCCAAGCGATCTGCACGACCATCTTCATCACGGAAACATGGCGCAATTTGGAAATATTTATCAAAT
>DKAJ01000001.1:180267-210498 GCA_002448815.1 Micavibrio sp. UBA6929 | reverse complement strand
CAAATTTTTCCTTAGACATTATTTTCTCCTAATTTAAACAATAAAACGTTTCGCCACCCTTCGTTTTAAAGCCTTCAACCAGATGGTTACGAAATTGTTTAGATAACATGGAGTCGTGAGTCAATGGATTTCTGCGCAGGAACCTGCGGAAAAACCAAATAAATTTGCACTTACGTAAAAAAACTGCTAAAAAGTCCGCAAGTGATAACAAAATAACAATTAAAATCACGTAACGGTAATAAATTTAGGGTTTAAAATAGATGTCATCGAACAAAGACGACAAGAAAAACACAACATTTGCGCGCCCTCCACTTCGTCAAGCGCCACAAACTAAAATCGCTAAGATTCATCCGATTCCTGAGACATTTGAAGATGATAGCGTCGATTATTTTGGCGTTACGCCGACAGATAAAACATCGCACTGCATCACACAAGATACTGCATCGCATACGCTGGCGAACGCATATAACCGCCTTTGCAAGCAACGCCGCGCCAACCTGTTTTCAGGCATGAAGATGGAGCTTGCCTCGGTTGCGCCCACGGCGGCAGTGCCGTTTTTCATGCCTAGCGACCATGGTTATTCTGGTATTCTGGTCGCCCTTGGCGCATCAAGCGTCATTGCGTCCGTTTTCATTACGCGCCTTGTACAAAACCACCGCAATTTAAAAGATTTATCGCGCGTGGCGCAAAGCTATACCCACAAGTTGGATGACAGTACAAATCACCACAAGCGCATCATTAAACTCCTGAAAAAGCATGACATTAAAATTGACGACAAGCACAAGATTACTGACCCTGCCGTGCTGGAGCAGTTTCTTGAAGAAGCGCGCGCCTACGGGAAAGACACTAGCAAACCTAAAAACCAAAAACGCTTTACCAAAAAAGCATTCAAGAACGTTGCCCGCGATAGCGTTCACTTTGCTAAAGAACTTGGAATAGAAACACTCTCAGCTCCGCTCAAAGGCATCGACATCGCAAAAAGCACTGTGCTGGGTGCAAAAGATACGGCCCTGTCACTAGCCTATGCGAAGAAAATCATCAAAGAAACCGACGCGAAGAACGCAGCGCTTTACGGGATGCTCCTCACGACCTTCGGCGCAGAAGTTGCCTTTGAAAGTGCGCACTTCATGGAAGGCTTGAATAACCTGCAAAGTGGCAATCACATTGCAGCAGCCTTAAACGCCACAGCGTTTTTAATGGCCGCCACGCCCATGCTGCATTTAGGGGAAGAAGTCTCCCGTGACTTTAACAGCCTCGCCAACCAGCCTCGTCCGTTACATGACCTAAAATCCGCGCTAAGTGATAGTGTTGAAGCTTATATTCTTAAAAGCGCGGCGCAAGATTTTGCAAAATCATCACTTGGTACAATGATTGCAAATGACCCGCGCGTGATATGGAGTGAACAAAAAGCGCGCAATGCTGCAAGCCGCGTCAAAGGACTTATTTTCAAACAGCAAAGTGAAGCTGCGAACACAAACGAGGCTCATCCAACGCCTAAACAGGACAACAGGCTAGACCTCTAAGGGCTAATCTGGAAAAACATGACACAGTTATAGGAATCGTTGTCGATATTATAGATACGACCTGCATCACATTCACTGGACACGGCCTCGGCCTGAACCATTCCCGTGTCTGGCATACCATCATCTAATTTACGGTCAACTCTTTGTGCATATAACGGCTTCATCGCGCCTTCACCAATGGCGCCCGTATAGTTAAAAAAGTCGGGCTGCAAGCGATATGTAGGCCCCTCGTTACATTCTAACCCCGCACAGCCTGAACGTGTCATGTGCACGATATCAAGCACTGTTCTACGGTAAATCATCGGGTGCGTTTCACCGCGCACCATGTTGACGTTATTACGCACATCAATTGTGGGATCTAACCCTGTGTAAAAACCGCCTAACACCAGATGCTTCCAATACATTGCATGCTCAACATTGCTGGATGTACTTATTGCAGACGTTGTTGCAATGGTGCCAATCGCGCCATCTTGGTTACCGCCAAAACAGAAATTTGTATTATCTGCCTCGCACCCTGGCACAACATAGGGCGCATCAATATCGCCTGGCAGTTCACCATAGACATTCACAAAACTGACATGCGCCTTTGTTGTAGCCTCAAGGCCTGAGAGCAAGCCTGACATTTGTGCAATTTCAACAACTTCGCGCCCTTTTACAACGCCTGCCGTCAACAAACCAATAATCAGCAAACTGATTGCAATCTCAACCAGTGTAAAACCTTGCGCGGATCTAAACTTTAACATCTTCATTTCTTATACTTATCCTTGCATTGCTGAGCTACACTTACGAGCCATGGCCAATTTGAAAAAACATAACGCAATTGTAGGAATCATTTTGTGAATTATAAACACGGCCAGTATCGCATTCACTTGAAGATGCCTCAGCCTGAACACGGCCAGTATCAGGCAAGCCATCGTCTAATTTCCTATCAATTCTCTCTGCATATAACGGCTTAATCGCGCCCTCACCGACAGCGCCAGTATAACGAAAAAAGTCTGGCTGCAAACGGTAGGTTGGCCCTTCGTTACACTCAAACCCTGCGCAGCCTGAACGCGTTAAATGGATAATATCTAATACCGTATTACGATAGATCATTGGGTGCGTCACGCCGCGCTCCATGTTATCGGCATCATTGATATCAACTGTGGGGTCCAGTCCAGTGTAGAATTTACTTAACACTAGATGCTTCCAATACATTGCATGCTCAACACTCAGGGACGTATCCACGTTCGTAGCACTCTGCACTGTCCCAATCGCGCCATCCTGATTACCGCCCGCACAAAAATTTGCATTATCTGCTCCACAACCAGGCAAAACACCCGAAGCGCGCAGATCGCCTGGCAATTCGCCATATAAATTCACAAAATTAATATGCGCCATTTCAATCGCATCCAATTCAGACATGAAACTTGCTACGCGCGCATTATCCAGCAAAGCGCGCCCCTTTAACGCTCCGGCAGTCAGCAAGCCAATAATCAATAAACTCACAGCAAGTTCAACCAAAGTAAAACCGTTTACATTGCGCGTTTTATTGTTTTGCATAGCTGTTATTTTTCCTCGGATTACAGGGATATACTTTTTATTATACCTGAAAACACCCTTAAAATAATAGGCCTAGAATAGATTTCCTTTAAAATGACTTCTGATAGAAACATGAAAGAAACACAGGCAAAGCATTAGTTCACAAAAGCCCCTTGCGCAGTCAAAATAATTTATCTATAACGTACGAACCTTCGCGGGTGTAGTTCAATGGTAGAACGGCAGCCTTCCAAGCTGCATACGTGGGTTCGATTCCCATCACCCGCTCCACTTCACTTTCCTGAAACACATAATATTGGCTCATCAACATTGGCCGAGAAATTGCGCAAATCTATCGAAGCGCAAGACTTTCATAATGACCTGCGCATTACGGTTTACTAATCGCTTTGTCGAAAACGGTACAATAGGTCTAATTTATATTAGGTAATTCGCAAATCATTTGCATCTAATTTGACCTTACCCAGCGCATAATCTTCGCCTAGCTGTCTGATTACAGGCGCATAAACCGCATAGACACTATCCCAAAACTGTTTATAAAAATCAGAACTTGCATTCAAACTTGGAGCAAGAGAATCACTGATCGCCTCAAGACCGATACGTTTTTCTTTTCCTTGTTGCGGCCCTTTATCCTGATCGCGGACATGCGCTAAAAAGGCTTCCGTCAGCAAATAAACCGTTTGCCTGTCTTTTTTCTCTGCTGCATGACGAAATCTGTTTTGAGATTTACTAATCAACCGTTCGGCTTGCTGAGCTTCTTGTTCAATTTTTTCACGAAACACATCAACAAAGGGCAAGGCAGCCAGCGATCGCACCGCCAAATCAACGCCATCTTTTAGAATTGTATCGCTTCCATCTACATAACGTTCTTGGCGTTCTATCGGCGCGATATCAAAACACAACAAAGAACGCTCTGTTGACGAACCGCGATTAGAGACCTGCATCAAAAATGGGCCTTTCATAAATTTTTTCAAAGAAGGAAGCACGTCTGGATCAATGTCAATCATTTGCTCGCGTGACATCTGATACCCTGCAGTCGACATCAAAAATTGCTCTTTCGGTGTATCCAATAGCAAGCGCTGCGTTTCTTCTGCATTCAAGGCGACCTGCGCGCAAGAAAACTTTTCTATTAACGCGGATTTATCATTATTAGAAATAACTTTGAGCATAAATAATTATTATCGAAAATATCGCAACTCAGCAAGATAAAATCATAAAAATCACTAAAAACAAAACAATAAGCCAAGATAAGCAGCAAAAACTAAGCCCATTCACAAGATATCACATACAAGAAACGCCATAATGATTTGCCTTATACTCTCTACCCATGCGCGTGAAACAGTGCTAAATATGCGCAATGAATTCCTCGGTACCGATTCCCGCGATTGATTGTTTGGCCGTCGGCGCGCGTGATGCGGCGCTGCTCAGTGACGAGGGCGAAATCCAGACATGCACGCATGATCGCGCAGGAATGCTGATCCACAAGAAACCTGTTTTATGTGCGTATGCGCCCTATATCCGCCAGCGCCTTGGCACGCATGAATTTTACCCGCTGGATGTGATGGAGCTGTTTGCTTTTGTCCATCCTGCGACCTTTTGCGTGCCGACCATTCATGGGCTGTGCAATATCCTCAGCTTACCCGCCCCGCAATCTTTGGAAGATGCGGCCTTTTCCCTGCTAGAGATCACGCGCACATTGCTTGAGCATTTACGTCACGACCAGTGGGAAGCCAAAGCCCCCGCCGCCGATATTGCGCGTGCGATGGGACTATCGGGCAAGGGATGGGGATGGACGCCTTATATATGCGACGCACTTGGCGAGGCCTATGACCCGCAAGAGCCCGTAGATGTCAGGCCGCTTTTGGATGCGTGTAAAGCTCTGCCAGAATGGGAAGATAGCCCGCCTAAACCGCCTCACGCCCATCATAGCGTCACTGGCACGGAGGCCGAGCAACGGTTAAGTGATCTCCTCCATAACAGCAGCGCAACCATTGAAATGCGCCCACAGCAAAAATCCTTCACGCAGCATATCGCCCAATGTTTTGATACGCCCAGCGACGAAAGCCAGCCCCACATCATTTTGGCTGAGGCTGGCACAGGCACGGGAAAGACGCTCGGCTATCTTGCGCCCGCCAGCGTCTGGGCCGAGAAAAATGACGCCGCCGTTTGGGTTTCGACCTACACCAAAAACCTGCAACAGCAAATCTATGGCGAGCTTTCACGCCTGTATCCGCGCCAAGCCGACAAGGATGAACATGTCGCCATTCGCAAAGGGCGCGAGAATTATTTATGCTTACTCAACTTGCATGAAAATGCCTCGGGCCTTGCCGCCAGTTACCATCCACAAAGCGCGATTGCCACAGGTCTGATGGTCAGATGGGTTGTCGCAAGCGGCGACGGCGACCTAAGCGGCAGTGCCTTTCCCGGATGGCTGAATGGGCTTCTTGGGTTTGCGGGCACAGCAGGCCTTGCCGATCGACGCGGCGAGTGCATTTATTCGGCCTGTGATCATTACAAGCGCTGCTTTTCCGAGCATTCCGTGCGCAAGGCGAAAAATGCACGCATCGTCATCGCCAATCATGCGCTGGTGATGATCCAGTCTGCTATGGCTGGCACGATGGAGCGCTTGCCCGACCGCTATATCTTTGATGAAGGCCACCACCTCTTCAGCGCCGCCGACAGTGCCTTTTGCCTGCATCTAACTGCGCGCGAAACGCGGGATTTACGCCGCTGGATTTTAGGGCCAGAAGGTGGACGGCGCGGCGGGCGCGCACGCGGCCTGAAACGCCGGATCGAAGATTTATGCGAAGGCAATGAAACCGCGCATAATTTGCTGCAAGATATCCTTGCCGCGACAACGCAGATCACCGCCGAAAGCTGGACACGGCGCATGAAGAACGAAGCCCCACAAGGCCCGTGTGAAGAATTCCTCTACGCCGTTATGAAGGCCGTCTATGCGCGCGCAGATGGGGTGAATGGCCCCTATTCACTGGAAACGCCGCTGCACCCCGTTGAGGATGATCTGATGATCAAGGCACAAGCGTTAAGCGCGGCGCTCAAGCAGTTACAAACGCCAATGAAGAAACTGGCGGCGCATTTCATTGAAACCTTGCAAAATGATATCGGCGACGATGGGCAACCCATGATGGACAGCGATACGCGCAAACGATTTGAGGCCACCGCCAATTCACTGGAATACCGCAGTAGCATGCTTTTGCAAGGGTGGATCAATATGCTAGCCGCGCTCGAGGATCCGTCAAAGCTGGCCGCGCAGCAGGTTGAATGGATGGAGATCACCCGCGCCGAAGGCCAAGCCATTGATGTTGGCCTGTTTTCACATGCGATCGACCCCATGCAAGCCTTCGCCAGCACAATCAAACCGCATTTGCACGGCATGGCGGTGACTTCGGCTACGTTGCGCGATACAGAAACCGATGATGAAAATGCCAACTGGGATAATGCCCTGCGCCTAAGCGGCGCGCCGTATCTCAGCGACAATCCGCAGTGTTTTTCCGCGCCATCGCCCTTTGATTACGCCGCGCAAAGCCGCGTGATTATTATTAATGATGTGAATAAAAATGATGCTGGCCAAGTGGCCGCGGCGATGCTAGCACTGTTTATGGCGTCTGGCGGCGGCGGCCTTGGGCTATTTACCTCGATCAACCGCCTGCGTACAGTGCATGGACGCATTCACGCCAGTATGGAAGATCATGGTCTCCCCCTGCACGCGCAGCATGTCGATGACATTGATACAGGGACGCTCATTGATATGTTTAAATTTGATCCGCGCTCATGCATGTTGGGCACGGATGCCACGCGCGACGGCGTTGATATACCGGGCGATAGCCTTAAAATGCTGGCGTTCGACCGTGTTCCATGGCCGCGTCCGACCATCTTGCACAAGGCACGCCGTGATCATTTTGGCGGCCGCGCCTATGACGAGATGCTAACGCGCCTTAAACTGAAACAAGCCTTTGGCCGGTTAATCCGCCGCGCCAGTGATAAGGGCGTTTTTGTGATGCTGGATAGTGGCCTGCCCAGCCGCCTGCACGATGCCTTTCCGCCTGATACGCAAATCTTGAAATGCGGCCTTGCGCAGGCTTGCGAAACCATCAAAACGTTTTTATAGTCCTGCCTGATGGATATTTTTACCGCGCCTTATGATTATTGTGATGCTGCTGCGCTGTTTGGGGCGGTTGCGCACATGCCTTACAGCCTGCTGATCGATAGCGCCGACAGCGCGCATCCTGATGGGCGTTACAGTTATATCCTCATGAACCCGATTGAAATCATCGAGGCACATGGCCACCACATCACCATCAGTAGCGGCAGTCACCTTTCTCATCAAAATGGCAAAGACCCGTTTTCTACGGCGAAATCCCGCCTCGCCGCGCGTGATTATTTGAACTTGCAACTGGCAGACTTGCCGCCTTTTCAGGGCGGCTTGGCAGGCTTGTTTGGATATGATCTTGCGCGCACGCAAGAAACCCTGCCAACCAGCGCGCGCAGCACATCTTCTATGCCGGACATGGCGCTTGGCCTGTACGATCAGGTGCTTGCCTTCGATCATGCGCAGCAACAAGCATGGATCATCACGCACGCGAAAAATGAGCTTGAGGCCGACATGAAGCGCGCCGTCTTGCGCCATAACCTCAGCGGCGCACGCACGCAGAAAATGTCCGACCTGCCTGCCGTTTCATGGCAAGAGCAATTTGAAAAAGACACCTATATTCAGCGCATCGCCTCCGTCCAAAATTATATTACCGAAGGGGATATTTTTCAGGCCAACTTATCCCAACAATTCAGCGCAGATCTACCCGCCGCCTTTGACCCTTATGCGCATTATCTGCATTTGCGCGCGATCAACCCCGCCCCGTTTGCCAGCTACTTTAATTTAGGGGATGTGCAAATCGCCAGTGCCTCGCCCGAGAGATTTTTGCATGCAGATGCGCAGCGCTGCATCTCGACCAAGCCGATTAAAGGCACTGCGCCCCGCCATCCTGACACGCAGCTGGATACTGAAAATGCGCTTGCCTTAGAAACAAGCGAAAAAGACCGCGCTGAAAACACGATGATTACTGATTTACTGCGCAATGATTTATCCAAATCCTGCACCGCGCAAAGCATCACTGTGAGTGATTTTTGCAAGATCGAAAGCTTTACTGATGTCCATCATTTGGTCACAACCATTCGCGGCACACTGTCCGAGGAACAATGCGCGCTAGACGCGTTGCAGGCGTGCTTTCCTGGCGGGTCGATCACAGGCGCACCCAAAATACGTGCCATGGAAATCATCGAAGAACTTGAGGAGCAACGCCGCCATGCCTATTGCGGCAGTATTGCGCTGATCGGGTGTAACGGCACAATGGACAGTAACATTTTGATCCGCACATTGATTTTTGAAAAACAAAGTGTGCGTTTTAATGTCGGCGGCGGCATTACAACCCTGTCAAACCCAGAGGCCGAGTACGCAGAAACCCTTGATAAAGCGCAAAGCCTCTTTCGCAGTTTCGCATCCACGCACGGCACGCAGGATAAGGAGCGCAAAGCATGCGCCTAGATCCGAAGCCGCAAATTTTGCTGATCGATAATTACGATTCCTTTGCGCATAATTTGGGCCGCTACGCCGCGTTAGCAGGGGCGCAAGTCCACATAGAACGCAATGATGGCATCAGTTTGTCGGCCATTACGCAGATGAAGCCTGATGGCATTATCCTGTCGCCCGGCCCTTGCGCGCCGCAAGATGCAGGCATTTGCATTGACCTGATCCGCACATTTGGCGCGCACATCCCTATTTTGGGCGTCTGCCTTGGCCATCAAGCCATTGGCGAGGCCTATGGCGGCAAAACGATAAAGGCCGATGCACCTATGCATGGCAGAACAAGCCTAGTCCGCCACGATCAAACATGCCCTTTGTTTAAGGATATCCCCCAAGATTTCAGCGCCGCGCGCTACCATTCTTTGATTGCAGATATTCAAGATGCGCTTGACCTTGTGCCAATCGCTAACACCGCCGACGATAATGTGCTGATGGCGATGCGCCACGATACGCACCCCGTTTACGGGATACAGTTTCATCCCGAATCTATTTTGACCAATCACGGTCAACAAATCATTCAAAACTTTGTTCAGCTTATGCTATCTTAGGCCTGATGAGTGATTTTATCTGGTATAATGGACATTGGCTCAGCGGCCGTCAGGCGGCGCTGAACGCGCGTGATCGTATCCGCCTTGGTGACGGCGTTTTTGACACAATGCTGTCTGTTGGCGGACAAGCCATTTACGCCGAGCATCATTTTAAGCGCCTGAAAGAATCCTGCGCGATCATGGATATTCCGTTCACCATGGGACAACATTCCTTTAATGGTGTGGTTGCTGATTTGATCCGCCGAAACAAGGCTACCGATGCGCGCTATGCGGTGAACACATTGGTTACGCGCGGCGCAGGGGCGCGCGGTTTGATGCCTGCGGATGACGTCACACCTTCGGTCATTCTCATGATTGCCAAAGCACCAGCGCCAGAGGATTTTCCGCCAGTGCATGCGATTATTGCCCAAACGGTGCGCCGCAATGAGGGATCCCCCCTATCACGGATTAAATCCTGCAATTACGGCGATAACATTCTTGCCTTAAATGAAGCCAAGCAACGCGGCGCGAACGAAGCCATTTTATTAAACAATGCGGGCTACGTCACATGTGCAAGCGCCGGAAACCTGCTTGTTGCGATGGGAACGCGCCTATACACACCGCCCCTAAGCGACGGCGTTATGAACGGGATTCAGCGCTCTCACCTTGTCGCGCAGAGTAAAGTCGAAGAACGCAGCCTCTTACCAGATGACCTTAAAAATGCTGAAGCCTTATATCTGGTCAATTCTATTCGCGGCATTACCCCCATTGTCAAATTGGAAGGCGCCGATTTGCCACGCAAACCAGCTTCTCATTTTTTATAGTTTTTATATTCGAAAAAGCTTGACAAAAAAACGCAATTTTCGTTACCCTTATTGAAATTGCGGCATTTGATGGATCAGCTTGCACCGCATTACCAAAGCTAAAGCGCCGTGGTCAGACGACCCTCCACTCGTTCTGCCATGGTATCCACCGTAGGAAGCCATGGTTAGAGTTTTACCTCTTACCGTAAAATAAAAACGAAGAATTTTTGTGCCCTAAAGCACAAGAGGAGTGTTGTGTATGTCAGATCAAACTTTTGATACAGAAAACGTGTCAGCAAAAGGTAAAACTCACCTTATTTTGCCCGCAGCCCGTGACGGCAGCCAAACAGAGAATTCTGTTGCGACGAAACTTGCCGAAAAATTTGCGGCGAGTGACAATGTATCGATTTCACTCAACCGCAATGCCTTCAACAAAGCAACGCGCTTTGGCTCCGCGATTGAAACAGATTACAAACAACCTGTTAAACTGCGCATCGGTATTTTAAACAGTATGCTTTCACGCGCCGCGACGGATGTTATGCTCACGCAGCGCATTATTGAATCCGTTGAATGGGCACGCGAACATGACCGCCTTAACGGCGATGTCGCCATTGAAATTGTCCCGATCAGCCCGCGCCAATTAGAACACGGCCTAACAGAAGAAGCAAAAGACACAGACCTTGCCTATGTCGATAATTTTCACCATACGCTTGATAGTGCATCTTTCGACGACCTCAACCTTGATACATTGGTTGTAACCGGCACTGTTCCGCGTGAAGATCATTTGCACAAAGAAGTTTTCTGGCCTGACATGAAGGAAGCCATTGATTTTGCAAAAGACAGCAAAACACCTGCGCTCTTTTCATGCCTTGCCGCGCAGGCCTATTTGCAAGATGTTTACGATATTCCGCGCGAAAAACGTGACAGCAAGCTTTTCGGTCATTTCAAACAAAACATTTTAACGCCGCACCATCCACTTCTTAAAGACATTCCGCAAGATGATGGCCCTGACCTATACTTGCCAGGCTCCCGCTTTTGGCAAAGCAACGAAGAGGCTCTGCAGCAGGCCGTGACAGACAATCAACGCCTCAAAGTCATCACAGAATCCGCCGACATGGGCGCATCAATCATGACAGACCGCACAGAGCAGCGTAACGTCGCCTTATGGACCTTGCACCCTGAGTACAACAAAAATACATTAGCAAATGAATATAACCGCGATGCAAAACTGGGACTAAACCCTGACAAGCCAGAAAACTGCGACATTGATAATTCCGAGAATAATGCCGTTTATTTTGAATATCAGCTTCCATTGCTCTTTAATGCGCTTGCACCGGTTTTAACCGCTAAAGCCAAGCAAGATCGCACCGCACAAGACGCTGCAAATCAAAACGACGCCTACACCGCGCATCAGACTTCTGCGCCTATTGCAGCCTTTGCATCACCATCTTTGTAAAACATCGCCTTACCGCGGCACAGCAATCAAAGCGCTTTGCACCGCGCGTGAAACTTGGTAGAATCGTAAGATAAAAACGTTCTATAACACAGTTTCACGAGGGTTCATGCAAACATTCACCGTCTATCTTGGCTCAGCCGGCGCAGCGCGCGACATCTTCAAACAGCAAGCCTGCTTGCTTGGCGACATTCTTGCGCGCGAGGATAAACATTTAATTTATGGCGGTATGAATGCAGGGCTGATGGGGTTGCTGGCACAACATGCACTGCGCGGTGGTGGCGCGGTAACGGGTATTATTCCACGTAAATTACAAGATAGCGAACGCATCATGGAAGGCCTTACCCGCACTTTACTGGTTGAGGAGCTTTGCGACCGCAAACGCCTGATGTTCGAAGAATGTGACGTTGTTGTATGCTTACCTGGCGGTTTTGGTACGCTTGATGAAACGCTTGAGGCGCTTTATTGGGGCAGCCTTAAAATGCACAGCAAGCCCATTGTGCTGGTTAATATTGATGGATACTGGGATAAAATGATGGCGTTCCTGAAAAGCCTGCCTGACTATGATGATCGTTACTGCATTATCGTCGATGATGTCGAAGGCATCCTGCCCGCGCTTGAGGCGTGGGACAAGCTCCCCCCTATTCAGACACCTGCGCACCTGCCACATTTCGAAGATGAAATCTCACGCGATACGCTACAGGCCATCGTTATCGATAAACCGACCTTGGAAAATGCGTATTTCGTGACATGCGCAATGGGATTAAAACAACTGGACAAGCATCAGCGCCCTATTGGCCTAATCAACGCAGGCGGCGTTTATGATGATTTCATCACATGGGCGAAGAATGCACAGGCCGAGCATTTCATTACCGCAAAATGCCTTACCTTGTTTGACAGCGCCCCAGATGAAGATCAACTGCGCGCGCTATTGAAACATCAAAGCCGCCCTGACATTGATTTACATGCCGAAAAATGGGGCGAAGCCATCAGTGGTGAATAGATGCCACAGTATGGCGGCTATCTTCGATTTCGCCGTGCGGATCAACGTGGATCATGATCTCGGCATAGGGATAAATCTTTAGAATTGCATTTTCTAAATCACGCGTGATGGCATGCGCGTCATGTAGGCTCATTTCTGGGGCGGCCTCGATATCAAAAAAGATGAGCTCTTTCATACCTGATTTAATCGCGCGCAGATCATGCACACCTAAAACCTGAGGATGCGCCTTGATGACCTCCAACAATGCTTTGCGCTCGACCATTGGCAGTTCGCGATCAAGGATCATATCAATGCCTTTGCGCGCAATACCATAAGCCGACATCAACATCCAAAGCGTAATGATAACTGCGGCTAGCAAATCCACCCATAACGGCCCATCAAAATATGCAATGCACAGTGCAGCGATTACCAGCGCATGTTGCACGACATCGGCGCTGTAATGCGCGTGATCGGCCTCAATAGCAAGGGAGCCAGATTCAGCGATGCTCTTTTTCTGCACCATAATAATAATGGCCGATCCAATCAGCGACACGATCATCATGCCCGTCACAAGCACCATATCGGTAAGCGCCTGAGGCTCTTGCCAGCGGTGAATAGCTTCAATACCCACAAAAATGGATACCCCCGCCAGCAATAGCGCCTGAGCCAAAGCGGCAAGCCCCTCGATTTTCCCATGCCCATAGCGATGATCTTCATCGGCAGGCTTAGACGAATAGCGAACAGCAAGCCAGTTCATACCAGATACGACCGCGTCCATCACACTGTCAGACAGTGATGCCAGTACGGATACAGATCCGCTCATCGCCCATGCAACAGCCTTTACACCGACCAGACACAGCGCCAAAATGATTGTAATCACGCCAGCACGTTTTGCAGATTTTGTTCTTACTTCTGTCATATTGTCTTTATGGCCCATTCATCTGTGCAGGCCAAGCCTTTTTATCACAGCGCCAGATGCTATATTTTATGCACAACATGATAAATAATATTTAACATAATTTTATTGACATCATACTATAACACCTTATAGTTGCAAGACATTTAAATTGTAATACCTTGCCAACCATGCCTAAGAAACAGACTATTAGACGCGCGCCTGCCAATCAGGCTAATCCACCCGTCAAAAAGACGGACATAGCGCGCAAAAGTGCCTTTAAACACAACGCTGAGTATGGGCGTCCCCCGCGCATGAGCAAACACAGGACGCCGCCCCCGCAGTGGCATTTCAATTATATTCCTCCACAAACAGAAGCACGGCGCACCCCCTCCTCGCAAGACCTTGAACCAGAACAATCAGGTGGTCTAAAAAAACTAGTCCGAGATCAAACCGCAGCTTCACTTTGTGTAGGAGGTTTTGGCTTCGCAACCAACGACCCCGCGAGCATTGTTGTTGCCGCCCTTAATACTGCGCGTGGCGGCACATGGATGACTGCTTTGTTTAACGCGAGTAGCAACAATAAATTGACTGCAACTCTGCACGGTACATCGCACGAGAATTACCGCAAGGCAGCAAAGCTTTTGCAAAAATTCAGCCTCGTGAAAAACAACACAAAAGGCCTGCAAAGCTTTTTAACGCAGCGCGCTCGTAAAGCGCAGAGCAATGAATCCAAGTCAAAGCAGCCACAGTCACAAATCGGCGTTGATATCAAAGCCGCAAAAATCAACTCTCTCGGCGCGGGTGCAGGGTCGCTCATTCACAGCTTCCAAGCTGCATTCAGCCATGATGATATGGTGGTGTACGGCGCAATTACAGCCGCCGTTGGGTACAGTCTTATCCAAATTGATCAGGCGATAGAAGCGCGGCGATGGCAAAAACTGCATTCCCTTTTTAAAGAAGACTTTAAATATAACCATAGCGAAGCACACGCACTTGTAGGTTACACGGCGAATAGGCAGTACATTGCAGATGCTGTTCTTAAATGGGTTCCGCCAATAACCATGATTGGCAAAGGAGGATTTTTCAGCGCGGAAGCGATCCACCTTGTCCAACATGATGGCTCTATGATGGGGGCGACCGCTATTGGATTAGCCGGACTTTTCTTCATCAAAAGTGGAATAGAAGAATTCCACGAGCAAAATGGCGCCAAAATTAGCTATATGAAGGACCGTTTACTTGGAAAAACACCGGATCCTCACGAGCAAAACACGACTCCCAAGCTTGAATATACACTGGATCCATCCGTGTACCCTGCGCCTGAAAAACCTGCCAAGACCATTTACTTGGAAACACCGCCACAACACCCGCAAGCGCCATACATTTTGACCGCTAATTGATTGTTATCAATCCATTCAGGGTTTGCATACCGTATAAATGCGCCTATAAGCATTGACTGTAAACTTTACCAACGAAAGCCTGACCAAGATTATGAGCGACCTTCCTCCATGCCCAGAATGTAATTCTCCTTATGCCTACGAAGATCGTGGGGTCTTGAACTGCCCTGAATGTGGACATGAATGGACCGCAGGCGCAGAAGGCTCAGGCCAGGGCGATAACACAAAGACTGTGCGCGATTCAAACGGCGCACCCCTACAAGATGGTGACAGCGTCACAGTCATCAAAGACCTAAAAGTCAAAGGATCATCTTTGGTCGTTAAAGTCGGCACAAAGGTCAAAAATATTCGCCTTGTTGACGGTGACCACGATATTGACTGCAAAATCCCAGGCGTGGGTCAAATGGGCCTAAAGTCTGAGTTCGTCAAAAAGATCAACGACTAAACGCCGTGCGCCACAGGGCATAGCTTGCTTTTCTTTTCACTTTAAACAACAATAATCAAACTATTGTTAATAAAAGAAAAGATAACAGGGATATGCTCAATAACCTCATCAAAAGCCGCCGCGAACGCAGCCTTTCAACATCAAGCAATAAAATCTTGGCTGATCGCCTCTGGATAAAAATCCTTATCGGTATGGCACTTGGCGTTTTGACCGGGACATTGCTCTCGCCGGAAGGATTAGCACTCATCCCTAGCCAAAGTGCATACGCCCTTGGGGAATGGATCAAGATTCCTGGCGTGATTTTCCTTAGCCTTATTCAAATGGTGATTGTGCCGCTTGTTGTATGCTCGATCATTTTAGGAATCGCCGAAAGCGGCAGCACAGAGAACATAAAGAAACTTGGGTTAAGGCTTGTCCCCTATTTCCTTTTCACAACATCTATCGCCATTTCGATTGGTATCTTTTTTGTGCAACTGATTAAACCAGGGCTTAGCTTTGACCCGAGCCTCATCGAGGCCACACTTAGCAACGCGCCCGCTGTGCCTGCGCAAAACTTTTCTGACCTTACCGTGCCCCAGCGCATAGGCAACCTTATCCCAACCAACCCAGCGCGCGCCGAGCTTGACCGCAATATGCTTCAAATCGTTGTGGCCTCAATTATTATTGGCCTCGCCCTTCTAAGTGTTGGCAAAACAGGCAAGGCTTTTCACGATCTCTGTTTATCGGGGCAAACTCTATCTATGAAGGTCATTAGCTGGGCAATGGTGATTGCGCCTTACGCTGTTTTCGGCTTGCTTTGCAACATAACAATACAGATCGGTGCGAAATCACTGGTTGGCGTAGGCCTATACATGTCAACGGTTTTGCTTGCGCTTGCAACAATGATGGGCGTGTATTTAATTATCGTCCGTTTTCTTGGCAAGCATAGTCCTTCCTCATTCCTTGCAGGCATACGTGAGGCACAATTAATCGCCTTTTCAACGTCAAGCTCTGCCGCGACGATGCCAATTTCCATTCAATGCGCCGAGGAAAAACTTCATGTCGATGAGCGCGTTAGCCGCTTTACCATTCCACTGGGCGCGACTATTAACATGGACGGCACAGCGCTTTATCAGGCCATCGCCGCATTATTCCTCTGTCAGGTCTTTCATATTGATTTGTCTTATGGCGAAATTGGGCTGCTGCTCATCACGACTGTTGGCGCGTCCATCGGCACGCCAGCCACCCCAGGCGTAGGCATTGTTGTTCTGGCGACTATACTGGTCGGCATCGGCGTTCCAGCAGAAGGCATTGCCCTTATCATCGGGGTTGATCGTATCTTGGATATGTGCCGCACAACCATCAATGTGACAGGCGATCTTGCAGCATCAACCGTCATGCAGCGCTTTTACAAATAACGCCAATCAAAACGCATAACCCACTCATATACAATGGATATTTGATGCAGCGCACATATAAAAATTGTGCAAATTAATTGCGCAGCAAGATATTGTTTTACCAATATATTTTACATATTTCATCACTTGATGTAGCGAGTTTATGACAAGGTGCAGCATAGATTTATGCTGCAAAAGATATTTTAAGAATACGAAACATGCTATAATAAAATTATGTAAAAATGCGGCATAAATATACAAAAATAACACCAACACTTACCGTGCCGCACACCAGACGAATAAGGCTTCGGCTTTGCCTGAGGGGAGCGGTTTAGATATCTCCTTTCACGGGTGGCCGCAGAAGGCGGAAAGGTTCCGCAAAACAACGTGCAACGAAAGGAGACTTGTTATGTTTAAACATATTACAAATCTAGCACATACACGCTCAATCACCGAAGCAGTAGGTTTCTTCCTGTTTCACACTGTTTTGCTGGTTGGCCTCTCAACTTTTCTAGGACACTATATGGTGACCTTGGGCATCGTTGATGGCACCGTTGAAAGCTTTTTCGACGGCGGCGGCATTCACACGATGATTGGCGCAGGCTGGACACTTATTTTATCCAGTCTGGTTCTATCGGGCAAAAAGCTCACCAAAGATATCATGGCCGTGGTCATTGCAATGATCGGCATTTATTTGGCGTATACCGTCAATGTGATGCTTGGCATGGTTGTTGTTAGTTATCTAACGACGCTGGGCGAGTAAACCATAGCAACGCCTTCGTTTTAGAAGACTACCCCTAGGGCTGAGCCAACTTTCTATGTCCTTTGGCTCAGCTCTTTTCCAAGAGCCCTCCCCGCCATCATCCAACAAGGTACAAAAAAAACCGCCACAAGGGCGGTGTTTTAAATGGTGGTGTATTCGAATCCCGTTCACGAACTTTTCAAATACTTCCCAACACACAGTAATCATACAACATTTTTTAAATTCAAAACAATGGCTAAAAATAACAAAAATGTTCGCGGCGATTCCTCCTGTATCTATGTATCTGACTTTTGTGTATGCGTTACACCAACACAAATATTCTAATTGATGCTCAATAAGCAGTCAATAATAGGCTATTTAGCATCCTTTATTTCACTATATTGAGAGAGTAGTGCACACTTCCTCCTCACATCTTTCTTCTTCAAATTCTAACGTAGAATGCATGATCTTAAATTCATTATAAAGAGTTGCCTTAAGATTAAGTTTAACAGTATGAGTCTCACTTAATTTATTTACAACAACATGTGCTTCCAAGGCATTACGTTGTTCATCTAACTGCCAAATATGAACGTGATGAACGTTTTGAACGCCACTCACAGCTTCCATTTTTGTGATGACATCGCCAACATTTATGTCTTCAGGCGTTCCTTCCATTAGTAAGTGAATGGCTTTAGGGATCTCCGTGATGCCTTGATATAAAACATATCCTGCTATCAAAAGTGTCATGGTGGCATCTGTCCAAACCCATCCATAAAGCAAGATAAGTGTTCCAGCGATAATGACCCCCACAGATGCTAAAGCATCTGTTACATTATGAAGAAACGCGGCCCTAATATTCATACTGTGTTTCGATTGGCTGTAGGTCAGAAGTGCTGTAAAAACATCGATAACCAAAGCAATCCCTGCGACAATGATCACCGTCCATCCAACAATCGGTTCAGGCGTGATAAAGCGCATGATTGCTTCATAACAAAGATACAAGCCGATAATGATCAAGGTGGTGAGGTTAATGAGCGCTGCGATTGTTTCAGCGCGCTTATAACCGAATGTTTTAAATTGATCTGGTGGTTTTTTCCCAATTCTAATGGCCACCAAAGCAATTAACAATGCTGCCGCATCACTAAAATTATGCAGGGCATCAGCGATAAGGGATAAACTGCCGGAAATAATGCCGCCAACCACTTGTGCAGCGGTAAGCAGCATATTTGCACCGACAGCCCACCAAAGGCGGCGTTCTCCCATTTCTGATGGATCACCATGGTGATGGTGGTGGTGATGTCCCATATTGCTCTATCCTTCTTCTAGTTGCTTTTGGGGTTTGCGACGAAGATTCAAACGACTCGGAAACCATTTATACAAAGCTGGTAATACTAATAATGTTAGGATGGTAGAGGATATAATACCACCAATAACCACCGTTGCTAATGGTCTTTGTACTTCTGCTCCTGCGCCGGTATTAAGTGCCATCGGCACAAAACCAAGCGAGGCAACCAATGCCGTCATAAGCACAGGACGTAAACGTGTGAGTGCGCCTTCGATAATTGCTTCTTGTAACGGTTTACCTTGTTGTTCCAAATCGCGAATAAATGAGAGCATCACCACACCATTTAACACGGCCACACCAGACAGCGCGATAAAGCCTACTCCAGCTGATATGGATAGTGGAATATCCCGCAACCATAAAGCAGCGATACCACCGGTTAGAGCCAAAGGAACGCCAGAAAAGATTAATAAGGCTGCACGCGCAGAATTAAAGGCCATAAACAGCAATCCAAAAATCAATAAAAGCGAGATTGGTACAACAATCGAAAGACGTTGCTTAGCAGAAATTAATTGCTCAAACGTACCGCCATATTCTGTCCAATATCCTGCTGGAAGCGTAACATTTGTGGTGATTTGCTCACGAATTTCGCCAACAAAACTTCCCAAATCGCGTCCACGGACATTGGATGTCACCACAATACGGCGTTTTCCATTCTCACGGCTTACCTGATTTGGTCCATAGATGATAGAAATATCAGCCACTTCGCCTAAAGGAACATAATCAGGCGTTTCATCAACGCCATCTTGCTCAGCATTTGGTAGAGGGATAGGAAGACGATCTAATGCATCAATATTGCTGCGTAATGCTTCTGGTAAGCGTACGATCAGATCAAAGCGACGATCCCCTTCAAAAACCGTACCGGCTTCGCGGCCACCCATCGCAGTTTGTACGATTTCCTGTACATCGGCAATATTGAGGCCATAAAGATCCATGCGTTTTCGATCTGGTACAATGCTTAAGACAGGTAGACCCGTGACTTGCTCAACTTTTGCACCAGCTGCGCCGTCAATATTCTGAACAACTCCTAAAATATCATTAGCCGATTTTACAAGTTGTTCTAGATCATCCCCATAAATCTTTACAGCCACATCACTACGCACCCCTGAAATCAATTCATTGAAACGAAGCTGTATCGGCTGAGAAAATTCGTAATTGCTACCCGGAATACTTTCCAGTGCCACTTCCATTTCTTCAACCAAATCGGCTTTAGTTTTAGATGGGTCAGGCCAATCTTTACGTTTTTTCAAAAGGACATATGTATCAGCAATATTAGGGGGCATGGCATCAGTAGCAACTTCTGCCGTACCAATCCGTGCAATAACTGTATCCACTTCGGGAAATTTCTCTACCAGCATCTTTTCCATGAAAGATTGCATGCGAACAGATTCTGTAAGTGATGTACCAGGCGCACGGAGCGCTTGTATAGCGATATCACCTTCATCAAGATTTGGGATAAATTCTGATCCCATTTTAGTCACTGAAAATAGACTTATGCCGACCAATACTACCGCTGTGAGAATGACAAGCATTGGGTGAGCGATACTCCAGCGCAACGTAGGCTCATAAGCTTTTTTTGCACCGCGTATGACAATATTTTCTTTTTCATGCACTTTACCCGTGATAAAAGTCGCCACAGCCGCAGGAACAAAAGTAATGGAAAGCACCATTGCAGAAAGCAAGGCCACAACAACTGTAAAGGCCATCGGATGAAACATTTTTCCTTCTACGCCTGTTAAAGAGAATATCGGTAAATAGACAACCGTAATAATCAAAATCCCAAAAATACTTGGTTTGATTACCTCAGCAGTTGCTTTTGCTGCAAGATCAAAGCGCTCTTGTTTTGTGAGAAGTCGTCCAAGCTTATGCTGCTCCATGCCAAAACGTCTTAGGCAATTCTCAATAATAATCACAGCACCATCGACGATAAGGCCGAAGTCCAATGCGCCAAGACTCATTAGATTTCCTGATACTTTGTTTTCCACCATACCTGTAATAGTCATGAGCATAGATATTGGAATAACAAGAGCTGTAATAAGGGCAGCGCGAAAATTTCCTAAAAGTAGGAACAAAATAACAATGACAAGTAATGCCCCTTCAGCAAGGTTTTTTTCAACCGTTTTAATGGTTTTTTCAACAAGTGTTGTTCTATCATAAATCGGCTTAACAATAACACCTTCTGGTAAACTGGCGGCAACCTCTTTAAGCTTTTCGCCAACACGGTAAGATACATCACGGCTATTTTCACCCATAAGCATCATAGCCGTACCCAGAACAATTTCCTCACCATTTTCAGTAGCCGCACCTGTGCGAAGCGGCGCGCCTAAAGAGACATCGGCTACATCTTGAACGCGGATCGTCAATTCATCCCGTTTAGCCACAATGATATTGCGGATATCTTCTAATCCTTTAACTTGTCCGGGAATACGCACTAAATATTGCTCGCCGTTGCGCTCAATATATCCAGCTCCAGCATTATCATTATTCGCTTCTAAAGCGGCAATCACTTCATGAATACTCAAATCATAAGAGAGCAGACGATCTGGGAAAGGTTGCACATGAAATTGCTGTTCATACCCCCCAATTGTATTAACTTCCACAACACCTTTTAGATTGCGAAGCTGCGGTACAATGATCCAGTTTTGAACGGTCAATAAATCCATAGGCGTGTATTTCGTGCCATCTTCTTTTAATGCGCCTTCTTCTGCCTCAACCGTATAAAAATAAATCTCGCCAAGACCTGTACTAATAGGTCCCATAATCGGCTCTAAGCCTTCAGGGATTTCGCTTTTAATCTGTTGTAAGCGCTCAGCAATTTGTTGACGTGCAAAGAAAATATCTGTTCCATCTTCAAACACCACGGTTACTTGTGACAAACCATAGCGCGATAAAGAACGTGTATAATCTAATTTAGTAATACCTGCTAAAACTGTTTCAACGGGAAATGTGATACGTTGTTCAACCTCTAAGGGAGAATATCCATCTGCAGCCGTATTAATTTGCACCTGCACATTGGTAATGTCTGGAACGGCATCAATCGGCAGGCGGTTAAAATTATAAATTCCAAGAACACAAATCGCTAGAACGGATATAAGTACCAGCCATCTGTGAGTAATTGATTGTTTGATAATAGTCTCAAGCATTGAATAATCCTTTATTGTCTCTTTATATAATATCGGGAGCTTTAATGTTCGTGAGCGGCTGTGCCTTTAAGAATATCAGCTTTAATGACAAAGCTTCCCGCACTAACATAGCTTTCACCGCGTTTTAAACCTGATGTAATTTCCGCATTGGTTGTTCCAATAAGTCCTACTTCAACAAAGCGTGGTTCGTATGTGTTCCCACTTTTAATAAAAATAACTTGTTTATCTTCCATATATTGGAGGGCTGTTCTTGGCACAACGATGCCGGCTTGCTTTTCTCCAACGCCAACCTCGCCTTCAATTGTCATACCTGGACGCCATATGCCGTTTTCATTAGAAAGCTCGGCAATGGCGATAACGGTTTGACTAAGCGTATCCGCCGTAGGAAATAACATGGAAATATTTGCGGTTTGGCGCATGGTTTCATCCAGCGTATGAACATTCACGAGTTGGCCTTTTTTTATACGTGAAACATCGCGCGGGAAAATATGATATTTCGCCCAAACAGTAGATAAATCAGCGATCGCAAATAATTCTTTCCCATCTGTGACATCGCCAATATTGGTTTCGCGCCTTAAAATTACGCCATCCATTGGCGCAGTCACGCTATAAGTTTTCAAACTTTCATTGCTTTCAATTGTTGCAAGCTTTTGTCCTTTTTTAACCTCATCACCTAAATTAACATGCACGGCTTTTACAAAGCCTGGAAATCGCGCGCGAACATTGGCAGTTTTATTTTCATTTAAAATAATTCGCCCTGTTAAGGGAATCGTCATGGCAACTGTGTCAGGTCCAGCCTTTTGCACCTGAACACCTGTCAATTTGGCAGCATCTGGTGAAATCTCAACTTTACCTTCCTCATGCTCACCATGACCATCTCCACCACCGTGACCATGGTCATCATGCCCTCCGTGGCCATGGTCGTCATGGCTGTCTTTTTTTTCATGGTTTTCATGACCATGATTATCATGTGAATCACCTTCCTCGGAATGATCATCTGCGTGATTATCACCATCGGTTTCGTCATGACCATCTTCATGCTCATGCCCGTCATCATGAGCGTGACCTTCTTGTGCATCATGACCGTGGTTATCATGTCCATGATCGTCATGCGTTTCTGTTTCCGCTTTCGCAGTGCTGAGCGTAATGGGTGTCAGTTGCCATGCAAATAGTGCAAGACCCATCATCAAAATGGTTAAATATTTTTTATTCATTGTTTAGTCCTTTCATGTTTGCTTGAGAGAGGTTTTCGATAAGAGTTTTATGCGTTCCCATCAGAAAATCAGTTTGCGCTTTGGCTTCATAGACATTTAAGAGACTATCCAGCCGTGCTTCCTGCACCTCATACAAGGTGCGTTGTGCGTCCAGTAAATCGAGGAAATCAAAAGCACCACGGCTATATCCGTCATCGGCTTGTTTATAGGCTTTTCGCGCGCTGGGAATGATGTCATTTTGATAGCGTTTGGCTTCAACCAAAGAAGCAGCGAAGCTTTCCCATGCCTGAATTGCCGATTGTCTTAATGCCAAACCTGCGGCATGATTTTCTGCATCGGCCTTAATCATATTGGCCTTGGCTTCCTTAATACCGCCTTGGTTACGGTTAAAAACGGGAATGGGGAACGAAATACCCGCTACAAGCGCTGTACTGTCATTTTCATTGAAGCGGCGAATGCCTAGTCCAAATGTAGGATCGGGAATAGCTTGTGATTTTGCTAAGTCTAAAGAAGATTGTGCCTGCATTTTGGCAAATTCTTGTGCTTGTATTTGCGGCGCATGACGGAGTGCATCAAACAACGTGCTTTTTTCAATTAACTCCGGCAAATTATTCAAATCAGCATCTACACCAATATCTGTAGCATCCATGCTACCGAGCAAACGCGCTAAGTCATTTTGCGCGGTGATAACTTCTTGCTGTGCTTTGCGTTGTTCAACCTCGGCGGCGCCTTTCTCAATATCCGCTTTTGTATGTTCAATTTCTGCAGATCGCGCTGCACCTACACGTTTTTTAACGATGTTATGAGTTTTGTCGGCCAATGCGAGACGTTTATCAGCCAAGGTCATACGCTCCTGTGCAACGGCAAGGCGCATATAGGCATAGTCTGTTTCTGCCAAAAGGCTTAAGGCTCTCGCTTTGGCTTGTTCTTTTGAGATTTGAAATGAAAAATCTGCAACTTTGGTACGGTTACTTCGCTTTCCACCCAATTCTATCGTTTGTTCAATGCCAAGAGTAAGCTCAGCTCCGTCAAAGCCTTCATTTTCATCGTCTCCAGCAAAATTCTCAATTTCAAATACGGCATCAGGATTAGGAGGGAGAGAGGCTTGAAGGCGTGAACCGTCCGCCGCATCGATATTGGCCAATGCTGCCGTGTAGGTTGGGTTATTTTGGAGTGCCTTTTGAAAGGCTGTCTCTTTATCGAGATCTTCTGCATTCGCTATTGCAGGCTGCCATAGCAACACTGCCATTGCGAAGATATAACAATATTTATTCATGTGGTTTATTCCTTAAACTTAAATCAAACAGGGTAAAATCGCGCTGTAAAAATCACGCAATCTAAAATGAAAAGGTCCTAAATTAACTGCCGTGACTATCGTCAAACGGTAGATACACTACGCCTTATAGATTTAAGCTTTGGGAGGACGTTTAAGACCGCAAATTAGATCTGAAGGGGAATAATAGATATCTATAGTAGCCAGTTTAGCTGCCCCAAGAAACGGCATATCGCCTGCTTGAGCGCCATTAGATATCAAGTGGTTATGAGAGCAAGTCCCGCAGCATCCCATATCACATTCATTATTCGTAATAGGCTCATCATTATCTGCCATATTATCATTAGAATCGGCATTAAGATGAATGATAGATGTAGAACCAGTATCCATATGAGCATGTGCAATGGAGGCTGTTGTCGTAACAACCATTGCAAAAACACTAATAATTAATAAAAACTTGCTCATAATTTCTAATATAACATATTTTTTTAAAATTCAATGGTAAATAATAATTACACACCATCCTTAAATGAAAAGTTAAAATTGATACGTCATTCCAAAACGCAAAACGGGGTTCTTACCATTGCCATAAAGTGGGTTATCAATGGATTTGGTGAGCGGGAATGCAAGAGATGCATCAAAGTTTAGGCCATTATCACCATAGACACGTGCCCCAACTCCTGCAGATGATGCTGAAATATTTTTAATTGCGGCGTCTCCCTTATTCCACACTTTCCCAAAATCGTAAAAAACAAACGGATGGACTTGATAGTTATAAAATCTATCAAGTCCTGTATATTGAATCTCGGCTAAAGCTGAAAAACCCTGATCGCCAGTGATCTCAGAAAAATCATAAGCGCGCCCTGCATTAATGCCACCAAAACCAAATTCCTCTGAAGAATAAAGACCATCAGGAGATAACTGACCTTTCAAATCAAGATTAAACAATAAGCTTTTTGATATAAAATCTTGGCGATTATAGCCCACTTCTAATTTTGTAAAATCTGGCTTAGCATCACTTCGTGAAGAAAAAGGGTTGTTTGCATCACTTGCACCGAATCCGTCTACGCCCTGAGATAAACTTAAGCTAACCACGTTAAGACCCAAAAATTTATCCCTAAAATCATAAGATCCGCCAAAGCGTAAAGTGCGTATTTTATCGCGGGTTGCCGTTAAAGGATCGCAAATCCGTCCAAACAGGCGCTTCATCCATGGTTTTGTCTTCCATGCGCGTTGCCAAGATTTCGCACGCAAAGGCTTCGATCTCGACAAAACAGACTGCTCTAGCATTTGGCTGCGCCACTCGGATGCCGAGGTCGTGTCCGCCGACACCGGCACACAATGACAAAATGTTAAGGGAACGATGATCCACAAATTCAAATTCCTTCTTATATGCGTCCGCATGGGTCCGCACTTAGGGTCCGCACCTGCAAGGCGCGGTTTTGCTAAGTTTTTGATGTTAAAAATTAAAGTGCGGACCCAAAAAAATAGTTTGGCGCTAAAAAAGTCCTGCGCCTAAGCCCGCCGCATAGGGTTCAATCGCCGGAAGTACCTTTTTTGCTATAACAGGGAAGGGAAAAAGCAAAAGCCACGCCCAAAGTGAATGGTTGCGTGGCTTTGAGATACTACTCCAGCGATTGTATTGATTAGACTATCGTTTTTTGTTCGACCTGTCCGCCCTAAAAATGTTCGCGAACATTTTTTGCGGGTTTTAGGATGTCAGAAACTTTGCTTGATTTTTATTGATAGTGATACTATAATATCAATAGATGAGGATCAAACAGGGTTTCAAGATATAATGATATCACTTACAACACCAGCGAAAGCGCAAAAAAAGCTCGCAGAACAAGCACGCGCCCGTCGTCTGCAAATGGAGTTGACGCAGGAAGGTCTTGCTGAGCGTTCTGGCGTCGCCTTGCCAACGCTCCGTAAGTTTGAGCGTACCGGCGTGCTATCTCTGGAATCATTCCTCAAGCTTCACATGGTGCTTGGTGGGTTAGAGGATATCCTCAAAGCGACGCAAGTTAAAGACACGCTTTTCTCATCGATTGATGATGTGTTGGAAGCAGACAGCAATCCCACCCGAAAAAGAGGAAAGCGTAAATGAATAATTATCTCTCCGTAACAGAAGTAAAAATCGGTATTAATTTTGGCAAAGGCGTGCAAGCTGTAGGCAGATTAGCCGCCCGCGACCACAAAATTTACTTTGAGTATGATAGTTCCTTCATAAAAAGCGGCATAGAAATATCGCCGCTACGTTTGCCTTTGCAGTCAGGCGTTCAGAGTTTTGATTACGACCTTTTTGAAGGATTGCCAGGTGTGTTTAATGACAGCCTTCCTGATGGTTGGGGACGGCTATTGTTTGATCGTTTTGCCCGCACACAAGGAATATTGCCAGCCGACATCACACCGCTGGATCGTTTGGCACATGTGGGATCACATGCCTTGGGTGCGCTTGTGTTTGAACCTGATCATAGCGCAGACGACACACAAAACGACATCAGCCTTGATAACCTTGCCATGCAGGCACAGGAAGTTTTAGACGGCACATCGGATGATGTGTTAGCGGAGCTGATAGCCCTCAACGGATCTTCGGCAGGCGCAAGACCAAAAGCGCTAATTGGTGTAAACGACAAACGGGATCATATCATTCATGGTGTACATGATTTGCCCGCAGGCTACACACCATGGATGGTGAAATTCCCGAACAGTCAGGACGGCCTTGATGCCGGTGCAATCGAATATGTGTATGCCTTGATGGCAAAAGAAGCAGGCGTTTCCATGCCTGATGTTCATCTTTTCCCAGCGAAGCGCGGCACAGGGTATTTTGCGATTAAACGTTTTGATCGTGATGGCGACAAACGATACCACATGCACACAGCTTGTGGGTTGTTGCATTCAGATTTCCGTACGCCTTCATTGGATTACGAAGATTTGGTTGCGCTGACGGGCATGCTGACCCGTGATGTGCGTGAAGTTGAAAAACTCTATCAACTGGCCGTGTTTAACGTGCTAGCACATAACCGTGACGATCATTCAAAGAACTTCAGCTATCTGATGGATAGCCAAGGCCGGTGGAAAATCTCACCTGCGTATGATCTGACATTCTCATCTGGCCCACGCGGTGAGCAAAGCACAATGGTTATGGGTGAAGGTAGAAATCCGAATACAATCCATCTGTTAAAGCTGGCAGATGAAGCCAAAATCAAAAAAGACCGCGCCGCCGAAATTATTGAGGCCACAAAATCCAGCCTGTCCAAATGGCCAAGACTTGCAAAGCAATATGGCGTGAGCGATACGAATATTAAGCTGATTAGCGATAAAATAGCATAAGAGCCAGCAATCATAAAACTGAAGGCTCTTATGCTTTATTGGATTAATGACCCATATGTTTGTGAAGGTTTTCTTCTGTTTCAAAGTAATAAACCTTACCAGATTCATCTGCGCCGATAATTGCGGCAGCTTTATCAACCTCCGCACCACTTATAGGATCAGTTGCTTTACGGATTGAAGCATCTTGGTTCAGACGATCTTTGCACATCGGGCAACAGCCGTAGTAAGTTTTACCTCCCACCTCAACGGCAATCTGATCACGGTCAAAAACCGTGTCATTGACCATACAGACTTTCGAAGCTTCGACCTGACGTACAGATTTGGCTTCTGCCATATGCTCATGCTTTCAAACTCCGCCGCTGTTTTTACAACATCAATCTTCATGTCTAACCCCTTCATTTCCCTTGTGTTTTGAGAGTTTTTTGTTGTTAGAGCATGAATGCTTCGAAGTGACGGGAAGTCCAGTCAAACCTCTCTTATTCTCAAGGTTTTTCAATATGTTGGCATCGTCCTGATTATCCCTGGATACGGCCTTGGCCAGAATGGATGCTATTTCCTTTAAACGCTCATTCGCGCTCATTTCATCGGGCAGTTTTGTACTTAATCGCATGTGAGAACTCCATATTTGTTGTTGCTCTGATGCCGGTACAAAGTCGGATGCTGAAATGACGAAGGCCGATGAAAAAAATTTGAAAAGTTAGAAAACCAGTAAAAAAGATACCATTCATAGGATGCCAACCATCATTTTTGAAAATGATGGTAAATCAAGGTGTTAAGGTGAGTACGGAAAATCGCAAAGGTGCTCAGAGCCGTGAGAGAATGAGAGGTTTGAGAGAGAATTTTGCCGTGTTATTTTTTCTAACCGTGCTCACACGCACAGGCTAAACAGCGCAGAAACACGCTTTTTTCAGGCATAAAAAAACACCCATAAAGGGCGTTTGTTAAATTAAATGGTGGTGTATCCACCCTAATCATTCTAACCTTTCAAATACTATGCAAAACATTGAAATAAAATAACATTTCTGAAATTTAAAGCCTAGAGCTTTCTAAAAAGTCGTCTACCCGAACCTGTAAATCCTCGGAGCGTTCTGAGAGATCCTTGGCCACCTCCAGCATCGTCGCTGAAGATTGTCCTGTTTCACTAGCAGCCGTCTGAACACCGACTATATTCGAAGATACTTCCCTTGTGGCGGCGGATTGTTCCTCGACGGCACCAGAAATTGCCGTACTGATCTCGTTCACCTTGGTGATGACCTCTGTTATTTTCTTGATGGCATCTGCAGTTGTTTGGCTTACATTTTGGATTCCGCTAATTTGCGAAGAAATTTCCTCTGTTGCTTTTGCCGTCTCTGCTGCAAGCGACTTAACTTCGGATGCAACAACAGCAAATCCTTTTCCAGCATCGCCTGCTCTGGCCGCCTCAATTGTAGCGTTTAGTGCAAGAAGATTGGTTTGGTCGGCGATATCTGAAATAAGCTGAGTAACGTCACCAATCTTGGAAGACGCTTCTAGAAGACTGGCAACAAGTTTTTCTACACTGCTTGCCTCTTCTACTGCTTCTTGAACAATTGCCACAGAGTTACTAACCTGACTGGAAATCTCATTTACTGATACAGAAAGCTCTTCAGTTGCAGAAGCCACCGTGCTCGATTGAGTACTTGTCTCTTCTGATGCGGCTGCCATAGTTTGTGCTGTGCTTTCCAATTCAGTCGCAGAGGACGCTACAGCTTGAACAACCCCCTGAACGTCATTTGCAAAAGTTTCAGTAGCAATTCTCTTTTTCTGTTCCTTTGTGATGTCTGTTGCAAGTTTCACAACTTTGAGCGGCTTTCCATTCATATCAAAAACCGGATTATAGGAGGCTTCTATCCAAACTTCTTTTCCTCCTTTCCCCAAACGCTTGTATTGCGCAGCTTGAAATTGGCCATCGTTAAGGCTTTTCCAAAAATCCTTATATTCCTGGGACTCGGCAAAATCAGGCTCGGCAAATATACTGTGGTGCTTCCCTTTTACCTCTTCTAATGTATAGCCCATAACATTCAGAAAATTCTCATTCGCCTCTATGATCGTACCATCCATGTGAAAGGAAATAACAGCCTGCGAACGATTAATCGCACCACCTAAACCTTTAAGTTCGGCCTGTTCAAGCGCTTTATCAGTAATGTTTGTTGCATATTTTACAACTTTATAGGGCTTTCCGTTTTTACCCATAACAGGGTTGTACGTTGCCTCAATCCATATTTCTTTCCCGCCCTTGCCTATACGTTTATATTGAGCACTAAAAAATTGTCCTTCATTCAGTTTCGTCCAAAAATCTTTATACTCATGCGATTCCGCAAAAACAGGTTCAGCGAACATGCTGTGATGCCTGCCTTTGATTTCATCGAGTGTATAACCCATGACATCCAGAAAATTTTGATTCGCAGTTAAGATTGTGCCGTCTAATTCAAATTCAATCGTCGCATTAGATCTGTCCAAAGCGTCCAGAATATCAATCATTTCTTTTGAATTTTTTGTGGTGCGCATTCCACAAAAACCAAGAATATTTGTTTTAGCATTGTGTGACATCCTGTCCTCCTTAAAAATTCAATATTTAGATGAAGTATTTTCACTACTATCCTCCATTCTAACAAATTTTGAGGGGGGGG
>DKAJ01000001.1:172118-179955 GCA_002448815.1 Micavibrio sp. UBA6929 | reverse complement strand
TGGGGGGGGGGGGGGGGGGAGCCCTTTCTTGAAAAAATTGCTGGCATGATTACATAAAAGTAGAATTAAAAAGCTATTCGCGTCTTCCTGCTAAAAAACGCCGGGCCAGAGCATTGAGTACCAGTGATACGCTGGGCGATCTCGGTCAGGCTGTTATAACGGTTGCTTTTGTATTCATATTTTCCATCGACACGGCGGACAACATGGATTTCGCCTTTATAGGCACGCTCAAGAACTGTGCCGTCTGCCAATTCCGTTGTTGAACCTTGCACCGCCATTTCCAGCGCGCGTTTATTGAAGGCGGCAGGATTCTTGATTTCTTGCTCCGATCGTACCTGTTCAGGCCTATATAGCTCTTTCTGGATCTGCTGGATCAGCCGCAAAATCAATTCTTCACGCTCAATTCCCAAGGGACATTTCTTTTTAAGACGCTTTTTATATTCAGCTTTCAAATCCTGCGTCGATGAGAATTGCAGCCTGGCAAACTGGCGTATGACATACAGGTCGTCATATTGATCTTGAAGCATATTTCCCTCCTCTATCGTCAACAAGGCGATCAGCCTGCCCATGACGGCGGGATTGCCACTTGAAAGGTTTTTTGTTCATCGGACAGGAAGAGTTTTTTCGGGCTTGTCATCGCTTTGGCTCCTTTTGCTGTTAGGGAAGAATGGCCTTCCTAACGTCTGGTATGCCGTTTGAAGCAAAAACGACGATGCAAAACGAAAATATTTTCCAGTTATCTATGATCCATTATAATCTCGGTACTACGTTTGAAAAACGATGGCCCAGATACGTCCGTCCCCGTAATAAGCCGAGCAATTTCTGTGAGGCTTTTATAATAATTGTCCTGATATAAATAACAACTTTCCAAACAACGGATTGTATGTTTCTTGCGCTTGTATTTTTTAATCAGCCAGAGACCACGTGGCAATTTGATACGATCACCCCGTTTCGCCGTTTGTAAAACGCGATATTGTCGGCCTATGATGATTTGATCGAGAATAATCTGAAGCGGATTAAGCTGCTCGAAGAAATGGCACAGATCACCTATGAGGAATGGTTCGTGCGCCTGCGCTTCCCCGGCCATGAATCCACCCCCATAAATCCCGAAACCAACCTGCCAGAGGGTTGGCGTGTGGGAACGATGCAGGATTTATTCGATTTCAAAAATGGTTACGCCTTCAAAAGCAGCACTTATATTCAGAATGGTCAGCATAAAATCGTTACCATCAAAAATGTTCAAGATGGTTCTTTTGTTCCTGAGACATCGGACACGATTGCAGAATTGCCAAGCAACATTAAACCACACCATAACCTTTCAACGAGTGACATCATTATGTCGCTCACAGGGAATGTTGGGCGCGTATGTCTTGTTTATGGCGAGAACTATTTACTAAACCAACGTGTCGCAAAAGTAGTTCCAAACAACCCAGCAGATCGCCTTTACGTCTATACACTGCTTCGCAGTCGTGGCACGCTCACCCAGCTTGAGAATATCTCGAACGGTGCGGCACAACAGAATCTGAGTCCAGTCAACGCATCAAAAATGCCTGCGCTAGTGCCAGCGAGAAACGTGTTAGATGATTTCAATAAAAATATCGGCAGCATTATTGATCTGATTTGCTTGAAGAATATTGAAAACACCCGCCTACGCGAAGCACGCGACATTCTGCTGCCGCGCCTGATGACCGGCATGATTGATGTGGAGAAGTACGACCCCGCCCAGCTATTACAGGAGGCCGCATGACGCAGCTGATGGTACATGGCCAAGGCTACACGCAGATACAACGATCCGCACGTTGTGAGTGCTTCATCGACTTGCTGCTCACCTGTGACAGCGTATCCGAGGCTTTTGTAAAAACAAAAATCCGACTGAATGGATCAGAAAAAAATTTGGAGGCCGCATGAGTTACGAATATTCAGAAGATGGGCTAGTAGAAGCCGCCACGCAGGAAGTGCTGGAGAATTTGGGCTGGAAGGTTGCCTATGCATGGAAGAAAGAATCTTTCGGCGAGGATGGTCTGCTAGGGCGTGAGAATAAGTCCGAAACCATTTTAAAACGTCACCTTCGTGCTGCACTGGAGAAGTTCAATCCTAACTTGCCAGCCACTGCTTACAATAATGCTATTGATCAGATTAGTGAAAAGGCGGCAGATAAATCCCTTGGTCAGATCAATAAAGAGAAGTATGAGTTAAAGGGCTTTATCAGTGATGACGTGGTGGGTGCCTTCAAAGAAATGCAGGCCATTGCCAAAGGCACCCAGTGTAAAAAGTTCATGTTTTCGCTGTCGCTCAATCCGCCGCAGCATGAAAGTGCCAGCATAGATGATTTTGAAGATGCGATTAGCCGCATTGAAGAAGAGCTGAACATCAAAGGCCAGCCGCGCTGCATCGTTTTTCATGAGAAGCAAGGCAGACGCCATTGCCATGCGGTCTGGTCACGGATTGATGGCCAAGAAATGAAGGCCATCAAGCTGCCGTATTTTAAGCAGCGCTTAAACGGCATCGCCAAAGAGCTTTATATCGAGCATGGCTGGGATTTACCTAAAGGGTTTATCTCAAAAGAGCTGAGCGATCCGCGCAACTTCACGCTGGCTGAGTGGCAGCAAGCCAAGCGCCACAAGATTGATCCGCGTGAGATTAAAAACGCCATGCAGCAATGCTGGAAAGCGTCAGACAACAAAGCCAGCTTTGAACACGCAATGACAGAAAAAGGGTTCTTCATCGCTAAGGGTGACAGGCGCGGCTATGTTGCACTGGATTGGCGCGGCGAAATCTATTCGCTGTCACGTTCACTCAGCATCAAAACCAAAGAGCTGAAAGCGCGATTGGGTGATCCCGATGCGCTGCCAACGGTCGAGACCGTGAAAAGCAAGATTGCCTCTCAGCATGTTGAACTGCACCGGCAGTTCTCTGAGGAATTGCAGCTTACGCATGAATTTGCCCGCAAGCCTTTATCCGATAAGCGTAAGGCTATGCAGCAAACTCACCGCGAAGCCCGACAAGCACTCAAACAACAGCAAGAGGTTCGATCACAGCAGGAACAACAGGCAAGACAAAGCAAAATCCGTAAAGGTCTATTGGGGCTGTGGGATTTTCTGAGCGGACGATCCAAGAAACAACATCAGCAAAACGAGCAGGAAGCGCACGCCGCAGAGCTGCGAGACAGACAAGAAAAAGAAAGGCTTATCAAGGCGCAACTGGAGAGACGGCAAGCCTTACAAGCTGAGCTTCAGGCGCTGCGTGAGCAGCAACGGCAAGAACGGCAGTCACTGGATGACAGCTTTACCGAGACCTTGGAAACACTGAATTACGAGCCGTAAAGGAGGAAAACATGTTACCTGAGGAGCAAAAGAGACTTTTGCCTTATACCGAGCATATGGGGCTCACCATGAGTGAGCGAATTAAAGTGATCAACTTTGTATGGCAGGCGATGGAATCTATAGCAGACCAAGAATGGGGCATTAATCCTACTCGGCATGGGCGCGGACAAGTCCAATTTTACGATTTACAGGATCAAAACTTACCCTTAGATTCAGAACTAACCCAGTTAACAAAAGAGTTTCGATTGCATTGAGAACGAATGAAGGGAGATTTTCATGACTCATATCCGTAATGCGGTTATTTATTGCCGTGTTTCTAGCGCCAGACAATTGAAGGAAGGTCATGGACTATCTTCACAAGAGAGTCGATGTCGGGAATATGCCAAGCACAAAAACTATTGTGTCGAGGCTGTCTTCTACGATGAAGGCGTGTCTGGTGGAATGGTTGAGCGTCCTGCAATGCTTGAGTTACTTGATTTCATTGCAGACAGAAAACCTGAAGAAACCATCGTTCTTATTGATGACATCAGCCGCTTAGCGAGAGGGCTGGAGGCGCATTTACAACTTCGAACTACTATTCAACAAGCTGGGGGTAAGCTTGAGTCCCCTAGCATTGAATTTGGCACAGACTCCGACTCTATGCTGGTCGAGAACCTTTTGGCATCCGTGTCCCAGCATCAGCGTGAAAAAAACAAGGAACAGGTGTTCAATCGCATGCAGGCTAGGGTAAAGAGTGGCTATTGGTGCTTCTGTCCCGTTCCGGGCTACAAGTACGACAAGCTTCCAGAACATGGGAAGATACTGGTCAAACAGGAACCCGTGGCCTCTATCATTCGAGAGGGGCTTGAGGGGTTCGCGTCTAATCGCTTCGAGACGCAGACCGACATTAAACGCTTCTTTGAGTCTTTCGAAGCGTTCCCGACAGATAAGAAAGGTCGGGTATCGCACCAGCGAGTCGCCGATATCTTAACCAAGCCTTTGTATGCCGGATATTTGAGTGTTCCTAAGTGGAATATCTACATGCACCCAGCTAAGCATGAGGCTCTGATTAGCTTTGCAACTCATCAAGCCATCATAGACAAGATCGAAAAGGCCGCTCGTAAACCACAGCAGTCCTTTATCAGTGATGAGTTCACTCTGAGAGGCCATATCTCTTGCTCTTGCTGCAATCAGCCTATGACGGCGGGAATGGTGAAGGGACGCAGCAAAAAGTACCCGTACTATTGGTGTTCTCAGAAAGGCTGTGAGAAATACGGCAAAGTCATCAAAAGAGAGGCTATTGATCGCGATTTCAATGAACTGTTGCAATCTCTGAGAATGCCCAAGGACATTTTCTTCCTTGCTCAAGAAGCACTCAAGATGCTCTGGGAGAAGAAGCGGTCAAATAGCAGTATGGATCTGGGAATAGTTAATCAGGAAAAAACAAAAATTGAGCAAAAGTTGGACAAGTTGGTGGACCGGCTACTGGATACAGACAGTCCCACGCTCATCAAAACCTATGAAAAATCCATAAAGCAGCTTGAGAAACAGAAAGTTTTGCTCGATGAAAAACTCAAGATTGGACGCAAAAGGCAACCTAGCTTTGAGCGTGCATTTAAAACCGCTCTCGTCTGGTTAACAAACCCAGCTGTACTGTGGGATACAGGGTGTTTGGCAGACCGCAAATCGCTGCTAAAAGTGCTGTTTACTGACAACTTAAGGTATGACAAAGAGAGTGGGTTTTTGAACCGCCCAATCGCCCAGCCCATAAGGCTTTGCGGGCTAGTGGGCGATGGAGGTACAAAAATGGTGGAGGGAGCAGGATTTGAACCTGCGTAGACCGAAGTCGCCAGATTTACAGTCTGGTGCATTTGACCGCTCTGCCATCCCTCCACATCTCGAAAAAATTCAAGCCTGTGTTTTTAGGCTGCGCGCAGTAAAAAAGTTTTGCGCGTCTGTGTCAAGTGTGTAATTGTGCGCAAATGAAGAATAAATACAAAAAACCACAAAAAAATAATGCGCCGCGCGGTGAACGTCCGGTTAAAAAGGGTGCGCCAAAGCGTGATAAACCTCAAAAATCTGCGCCGTTAGCACCGCAAAAGCCTAAAATCAATGCGCCTTTATATGGTATGCACGCCGTGCAAGAGGCTTGGCGCAATCCTGAGCGTAAAATTTCGGCGCTGTATCTTACCGACAAGGCGGCCGAAGGATTTGACTTGCGCGCGCCTGATGGCGTTAAGCGCCCTGCCCCGACCATCGTTGATAAACGCGATTTAGATCACTCCTTGCCGCAAGGCGCGGTGCATCAAGGCATTGCCTTGCAGTGCACTGACCTGCCTGAGGTCGGCGTTGAAGACCTGATTATTGCCACGCGCGAGAAAACTGATTCGCTGATCATCATTCTGGATCAAGTGACTGACCCGCATAATGTGGGGGCGATTATACGCTCCTGCGCGGCGTTTGGCGCGGATGGCCTGATTATGCAGCGCAAACACGCGCCCGAGCTGACCGGTGTGCTTGCAAAAACAGCCTGCGGCGGGGCGGAGCATGTACCCGTTGCCTATGAAACCAATCTATCCCGTACGATTGAGACCTTAAAAGAAGGTGGTTATTTCGCCTATGGCCTTGATGAGCGCGGCGAGCAAAATATCGGTGATTTGAAAAAAGGCGGTAAAAGCGTTTTGGTCTTAGGTGCGGAAGGATCTGGCCTGCGCCGTTTGGTGGCCGAGCATTGTGACGCGCTGGTGAAACTTCCAACGCAACCACCCATCGCCAGCCTTAACGTTTCCAACGCGGCAGCCGTAGCGCTTTACGCGCTCATCGGTTAAGTGGGCATAAATTTTTGCAAATCATTCACGTTTGCCTGCCCTTGCAATGCATCATGTACAAAGGTCAATAATTCCTGCCGAGGCATGTTCGCCGCGCAATCGCGCAGATCTCTCCAAATATCGGCGTAATAATTTTGGCTACGCAGTTTACTAGGCAAAGTATAGGGCTGCGTTCCTTGATTTGCTTGCATAAAATGCCGCTGCATAAACTTTAGGTGCTGCTTTTCATCCTGCAACCCCTTGTCATGCACCTGATAATCAAATGTTTCGACACTCAGACCATCTATTACTATGGTTTGCCTCTTATTGGTTTGCTCTGAAAAATAACTAGGATCTGCATCCAGATCATCAAAATCAGGGATAATCGGCGTAACAAGATATCCAGCGTTCTGGAACAGAGCAGTCAAACTTTCGCTATACAAGATTTTTTCTTCTTCATGTCCAGTGATATGATCTCCGCCGTTCATCAACAAGGCACTTGTCTGCGGCGTCTTTGCCAAAATTTCATCGACAAGGTTAAAATGAACACGGTTACGAACCGCCATCCCAAGAGCATCTTGCGCTGGTACGCTGTAATCATCTAAACGCATACCATGCATAACATCTGCATAGGCTTTTTGCGCATGCGTATCTTCAGCATTCAGATACGCATCAAAGCTATCCTCATCGCATTCGTCCGCATCCACATGAAAATAGGGGATCTGGCGCGCAGCAATCTCTTGTAGGACGAGCGAAGATGCTAGTGGCGCGAGACTATCCTTTAGAACATTTAGCGCAGTTAATTGAGCGCGCAGCACATGATCATGCCCATCACAGCCCATATTTTGCAAAAGCATGTGCGATGTTTCATCACCAATAATAAAGCCGGCTGCCTCAGAATTATTCAGAGAAAACTCATCCCACAGTGTGATCACTGCGGCCTGAAGCGAGCGATGGGACGATTTAACATGCTCTTCCCCCATCAAAACAACATGGCGTCGCCCTTCTTCATGAGCGCGCTTTTGATCTTGCAGGATATGGCTCAGCGCATAATGCGCCGCGCTGGATATATCATAAGGATCTTGAACACGAATATGCCGATCAAAAGATGAAGGGCTAACCTTCACAATGCCAGAAGGCAAAGTATTCCCCTCATGCACGGGCGGCAACTGAGTATGTATTTCACGCATGCGTTCTTATAATGAATTACCATAACGATAATCAAGCTTTTAATGCGTTGCCCTTTAAATGCGAGTCGCTTAAATTGTGATCCATGGCTGATTCTTCTGATAATAATGACAATGAACTCTATCTCGTTGATGGATCGGGTTTTATTTTTCGCGCGTATTACGCAATGGCATATTCCAATCGCGGGGGCATGACAAACCCCGAGGGCACACCGGTCAGCGCGGTTTACGGCTTTACGCAGATGCTGCTTAAGCTTTTACGGGATTATCATGCGCCTTATATGGCGGTTATTTTTGACGCTGCCCGCGAGAATTTCCGCAATGAAATTTATGCCGATTACAAAGCCAATCGCGACGAAACCCCCGAAGACCTGAAGCCACAATTTCCGCTTATCCGCGATGCGACCGAGGCCTTTGACATTCCCGCGCTAGAGCTTGAGGGATATGAGGCGGATGATTTGATTGCGACCTATGCGCGCCTTGCCACTGAAGCTGGCAAAAAGGTTGTCATTGTTTCGTCTGATAAAGATTTAATGCAACT
>DKAJ01000001.1:0-171821 GCA_002448815.1 Micavibrio sp. UBA6929 | reverse complement strand
TAAAGATTTAATGCAACTGGTAAACGATAACGTGCGGATGCTGGACCCGATGAAAGACAAATGGGTTGATCATGACGGCGTGATCGAGAAATTTGGCGTACCGCCCAGCCGCGTTGTTGATGTGCAGGCCCTTGCAGGGGATAGCGTCGATAACGTCCCTGGCGTACCAGGAATCGGCATCAAAACAGCCGCGCAACTGATTAACGAATATGGCTCGCTTGAGGAGCTCTTAAACCGCGCCGAAGAAATCAAACAGCCCAAGCGCCGCGAAAAGCTGATTGATCATGCCGAGGACGCCCGCATTTCACAAAAGCTGGTTAAGCTGGACGATGATGCGCCTGTGCCGATGGCCTTGGAAGAGTTTAAAACCCACGATCCGGAAAAACCGGCGCTGGTTTCGTTTTTGCAAAAGCATGATTTCAAAAGCATCCTGAAACGCCTTGGCGCGCCAGCCTCTGCCCCCTCCTCCAGCGCGCAGAGCGATAACAGCGCCGCGCAAGACAGCGCCCCTGCCGCAGCAATAGATGATCCACTTAAGGACTATCCCGCGATTAAGGATAACACTTATACCCTGATTAATGATGTGGCCACCCTGCAACGCTGGATCGATGCGGCGCAGAAAGAAGGCATCCTCAGCATCGATACCGAGACCACGGCGCTTACACCTGCGAAGGCATCATTGGTCGGTATATCGCTTTGCATCACGCCGGGTGAAGCCGCGTACATCCCTGTGGGGCACCAAGCGCCTGAAGCTGATCTTTTGGGCGGCGGCGACGACATGCCCGCGCAATTACCCAAGGCGCGCGTCATTGAAATGTTAAAACCCGCGTTAGAGGATGAAGGCATTTTAAAAATCGCCCATAACGCCAAATATGACTGGCAAATCCTTGCCCGCGAGGGGATTGAAATGACACCGTGCGATGACACAATGATGATGTCATATGTACTGGATGGGGCGGCGCATTCACACAGTATGGATAACCTTGCCAGCGAAATGCTGGGCCACACGCCCATTAAATACGAAGAGGTCGCAGGCAAAGGCAAATCACAAGTCACCTTTGATATGGTTGCGATTGATAAGGCGCTTGATTACGCGGCCGAGGATGCGGATGTCACGCTGCGCCTGCATAAGGTGTTAAAACCCCGCCTTGCGGCCGAGAAAATGTGCCGCATTTACGAAGACATCGACCGCCCGTTGATCCCTGTGATTGCACGCATGGAACTGGAAGGCATTAAGGTCGATACACAGGCCTTATTTGACATGAGCACCGATTTTGAAAGCAAACTGCGCGTTTTAGAAAAAGAAATTTACGACCTTGCCGGACGCGAATTTAACATTGCCTCGCCCAAGCAAGTGGCTGAGCTTCTGTTTGGAGAAATGGGCCTTCAAGGCGGCAAAAAAACCAAGGGCGGCGAGTGGAGCACCTCTGCCAGCGTGCTGGAAAAGCTTGCCGATGAAGGGCACGACATTGTCGCACGTATCCTCGATTACCGTCAGCTTGCTAAATTAAAATCGACCTACAGCGATGCGCTTCAGGCACAGATCAACCCGTCCACAGGGCGCGTGCATACATCTTTTGCCGTGGCGCATACGACCACTGGGCGCTTTTCATCCAGTGACCCGAACTTGCAAAACATCCCCATCCGCACCGAAGAAGGTCGCAAAATACGTGAAGCCTTCGTTCCTGCCGAAGGGCATACACTGCTCAGCGTCGATTACTCGCAAGTTGAGCTTCGCCTTGCCGCCGCGCTTGCAGGGATTAGCGCACTGAAACAAGCCTTCATTGATGGGGTGGACATTCATACGCTGACAGCCTCGCAAGTCTTTGGCGTTGCCATTGATGACGTCACGCCAGAGCTTCGCCGCAGTGCCAAGGCCGTTAATTTTGGCATTATCTATGGCATTTCAGGATTTGGCCTCTCTAAGCAATTGAACGTCAGCGTCGGTGAAGCCAATGACTTCATCAAGAAATACCTCGCCCGCTTTCCCGAGCTTGGCGATTATATGGACGGCGCAAAGCAGCAAGCCAAAGATAACGGATACGTCACCACAGCGCACGGCCGCAAATGCACCATTCGCGGCATTAACGATAAAAACGGCGCAGTGCGCGCTTTTGCCGAACGTCAGGCGATTAATGCGCCCCTGCAAGGCACGGCGGCAGATATTATGCGCATCTCAATGGCGCGCATTCCTGCGGCGCTGTTTGATGAGGGACTGCGCGCAAAGATGCTGCTTCAGGTGCATGATGAACTGATTTTCGAAGTTCCCGAAGGCGAGATTGACGCCACATCCGCCTGCGTCAAACGCGTCATGGAAGATGCCGCCAGCCTGCACGGCATTGATCTGGGACTTCCCCTGATTGCCGAGGCTGGACACGGTGATAACTGGGCGCAAGCACATTAAACCGCGCGGCATACAAAAATCTGCGTTTTTACACGCACTTTTCCCTTGCAATTGCCTTTCAAGTTCTTCTATAAAGCACCCTTGATAGTGGTCTGGCTTGGGATCGGCTGCCTCGACCACGCAATTTAACCCTTTAACAAGGAGATATGAAATGCCGAAGATGAAGACCCACTCGAGCGTTAAAAAACGCTTTAAGGTCACAAAGACCGGACGTGTCAAAGCCAAAGCGGCCTTTATGCGTCACATGCAAATGAACAAACCAAAATCAATGAAGCGTAAAGCGCGCGCACTTGGCGTATTGAGCGAACCAGATCAACGTATCGTTCTTCGCAATTTCTTGCCATACAACCGCAAACGCAAAACTGCAGCTCCTGCTGCTAAAACTGAGGGAGGCAAATAATGGCACGTGTAAAAGGAGGCGTTCGCGCTCACGCAAGACACCGTAAAGTCATCAAGGCAGCTAAAGGTTACTACGGCCGCCGTAAAAATTGTTTCCGCACCGCAGTGCAAGCAGTTGAAAAAGCAGGTCAGTACGCATACCGCGACCGCCGCAACAAGAAACGCGATTTCCGCAAATTGTGGATCCAGCGTATCAACGCTGCAGCGCGCCTGTTTGACTTGAAATACTCAACAATGATGCACGGCCTGAAATTGGCTGGCATTGAGCTTGACCGCAAAGCATTGTCAGAAATCGCATACCATGACGAAGCTGGCTTTGCCGCACTTGCAAAACAAGCACAAGATGCATTGAAAAAAGCGGCGTAATCCAAGCCCTTTTGATACAGATATACAAAGCCCTTCCCTCACCGGAAGGGCTTTTTCTTGCGCACGCCCCTCCGTTATGTTAATAATCTGCCACATACAGGAATGACTATGAAACGTGCCTTTGACATCGCTGCCGGAGCTCCGCTCGCCCTCCTCAGTCCGCTGAGCGCATTGAGCGGTGCCTTTTGGGCGGCATCTAATCCTATCGGATGGATGACAGTTGTAGGCGTTGGCATGTCAGCGCTTAGCCTTGCGAACACACGTCTTGGCTGGCGCGCGATGACACAAGGCACCGACCCCGCAAAAGAATCAACAACTGGAACAGGCCGCGCCCTAGATGTCGCAGCCGGTGTTCCGATTGCCGCCCAAGGTGTCTTTAACCTTGCTACGGCAGGTTATTTACTTGCCACAGGGCCAGCAGGTGCAATGACATACGGCCTTGCGGCGCTTGCAGGCGTTGCAGGGGCACTCTTTACGCGCCTTGGCCTTAAATCCACATTCAAGGGCACAGGCAAAGCCGAACCCGCAGCAGCGCCTACACCTGCTTAAACGTCCTTTTTTAATTGCCACCTTCAAATTATTATGTTAAATTAAAAGAATGGATACGCAAGCGTGGAGGTTAGTGTATCTATATGCTTTTAAACATCACAGGCGGCTTTACGGTGCAAAGGCTTCCGCACCCAAAAGGCGCCTGTGGCATTTTGATATCACCTTGTGAATTCCCCCTGTTAAAGATACGTGATCTATGCTTAATAATGAGGCATGAAACATAAACTCATCGTCTTTGACTGGAACGGGACAATTCTTTCAGACACACGTCAATCTTGGATTGCGGGTAATGAATGTCTGAAATTCTATGGCGCCGAGCCTATGAGCCTCGCGCGCTATCGTGATTTATTTACCTTCCCCATCATTCATTTCTATAAGCAATATGGCCTGAGCGTTGATGAGATCCTCGCAAAGAAAGAGGAATCAAACGTTGTCTTCCAGTCCTCGTATGAAAGCCTTGCCGCCAACGCCCGTACACGGCGCGGCACGCGCACCTTGCTTGATTGGCTAAAAAATCAGGACGCGACCAGCATTATTCTTAGTAACTATGTCACCGATAAAATTGCTGAGCATGTTACGCGCCTCGGGCTGGAGGATTATTTTGCCGCCATATCCGCGCATACTTGCAACGGGACAAGCATCCTTGAGAAAACCAGCAAGACCGAGCGCCTTAGCGCCTTCATGGCCAAGCGCCGTTTTCGTCCGCAAGATACCGTTATTATTGGCGACACCATGGAAGAGCCTGAAATCGCACGCGCCCTTGGCATTACATCTATCGGGATTACTGATGGTTATATCAGCCGTGCGCGCCTTAAAAAGGCGGCGCCCGATCATATTATTGACCGCATGGATCAGATCATTCCTTTATTAAAGAACAGTTGGCAGGCGTAAAAACGTCTGATAAAACAATCCTCATGACAGATTTAAATACCCTCAAAAAAGATATCGCCAATCAAGTTGCTGCGGCGAATGATTTACAAGAATTGGACGCCGTGCGCGTTGCCGCCATCGGTAAGAAAGGCAGTGTATCTGCCCTCATGAAAACGCTTGGCAAAATGGACCCTGAAGAGCGCAAAACGCAAGGCCCATTACTTAACGCGCTGAAAAACGAAGTGGCCGCGCTGATTGATGAGGCCGAAGACGCGTTAAAAGCCAAAGAGCTTGAGCAGCGCCTTGCGCAAGAAACCGTTGATATCAGCCTTGATACACGCCCGCAGGCCATGGGCACAATCCACCCCATTTCGCAAACAATGGATGAACTGGTTAGCATTTTTGGCGCCATGGGCTTTAGCGTTGCCGAAGGCCCAGACATTGAAGATGACTGGCACAACTTTACGGCGCTGAACTTCCCGCCGGGCCACCCTGCCCGCGAGATGCAAGATACATTCTTCTTGCCAGATGATGAACGCGCGCAAGGCGAGCATGCCAAAAAACTTTTGCGCACACATACGTCATCTGTGCAAATTCGCCACATGCAAGAAAACAGCGCGCCAATAAAAACCATTTGTTTTGGACGTACTTATCGCTCGGACTGGGATATGACCCACACACCGATGTTCCACCAGATGGAGTGCCTGTATATCGATGAAATCGGCAAGGTTACGATGGCGCACCTAAAAGGATGCTTACAGGATTTCGTGCGTGCCTTTTTCAAAATTGATGATCTGCCTGTGCGTTTCCGCCCATCATTCTTCCCGTTTGTTGAGCCTGGCGCCGAGGTTGATATTGGCTATTACAAACAGGGTGAAGGCATCAAACTGGGAAAAGCCCCCGAAGGGCAAGAGCAAAAATGGATGGAAATCCTTGGCTCGGGCATGGTGCATCCAAATGTTTTGAAAAACTGCGACATCGACCCCGAGAAATATCAAGGCTTTGCCTTTGGTATGGGCTTAGAGCGCGCAACGATGCTGAAATACGGCATTCCGGACTTGCGCACATTCTTTGACAGTGATGTTCGCTGGTTGGCGCATTATGGGTTTACACCGCTTGACCGCCCGAACAGCGCAACAGGATCGTAAGCTCCGTGAAAATTCGCCCATTACATATGGATGATTTTGGCGCGTGGCTGCCCTTATGGACACAAAATAACCAAGGACAAAGCGACAGCGCGATTACTGCACAAACATGGCAACGCCTCACCGATGCGAGCGATGCGCGCATTCAAGGCCTCTGCGCCGTGCAAGGGCAAACACTGCTCGGCCTTGCGCATATTATTGTCCACCCAACCACAGGGGCGCTAAACGATGCGGCCTATTTGCAGGATGTCTTTGTTGACCCCGCCCACCGCGGTCAAGGCATCGCAAGCAAGCTTATCAACGCCGTCATTGATCACGGCAAAAAAGAGCGCTGGTCAAGGCTTTACTGGCTGGCAGAACGTAACAACGAGGCCGCGCAAGCTCTCTACAAAAAAATTGCGCAACCAATTGATTTTACCGTGCATGTCCTGCCATTATAGGCGCAGCCGAAGATAAGGAAGAAGTGATGAAATTTACGCTAAGCTGGTTAAAAGATTACCTTGATACAGACAAAAGCCTTGAGGAGATCTGCGATCGTCTGACCGCCATTGGCCTTGAGCTTGAAGGATTAGAAGACCCAGCCGCAACATTTGCGCCGTTTAAGGTTGCCTACGTCACCGATGCGAAACCTCACCCTGATGCAGATAAGCTTCAGATTCTAAGCGTTAAAACGGCTGATCAAGATGGCCTGCAGGTTGTTTGCGGCGCACCAAATGCCCGCAAAGGCATGAAAGGCATCTTCGCGCCCGAGGGCACATACATCCCCGGCCTTGATGTTACGCTGAAGAAAACAAAAATTCGCGGCGTCGAAAGTAACGGCATGATGGTGTCTGAAAAAGAAATGTGCCTGTCGGATGAGCATGCCGGCATTATCGAAGTGGATAACAGCTTTGAGGTTGGCACGCCAATGGCCGATGTCTTTGGCCTGAACGACCCCATCATTGAAATTGGCCTTACGCCAAACCGCGCCGATTGCGCTGGTATTTATGGCATCGCGCGCGACCTTGCTGCGGCAGGCATGGGCACATTGATTAAACCTGACACCAAAGCCATTAAAGGCAGCCTCACAAGCGACTTTACCCTTGATGTGCAAGACAGCGAAGGATGCCCGCATTTTATCGCGCGTGAAATTCGCGGCGTTAAAAATGGTCCCTCACCAGAATGGCTGCAACGCCGTTTGAAGGCGATTGGCTTGCGTCCAATTTCGGCGCTAGTGGATATTACGAACTTCTTTACGCACGGCTTTGCCCGCCCCTTGCATGTCTTTGATGCAGATAAGCTCAAAGGCGGCATTCAAGTGCGCGCCGCCAAAGGCACTGAAAAACTCGAAGCGCTCGACGATAAAACCTATACGCTCAGCCAAAATGCGGTTGGCGTCTATGACGATAGCGGCATTATCGGCATGGGCGGCATTATTGGCGGCACATCCACAGGGTGCGGCGATGACACCGTCAACGTGATTTTGGAATGCGCATATTTCAAGCCTGAGCGCATCGCGCGTGCAGGACGCGATACAGGCGTTATCAGTGATGCGCGCTACCGTTTCGAGCGCGGCGTTGACCCCGCCTTCACCGCCCCAGCCGTAGAAATGGCAACGCGCATGATCCTTGAGATTTGCGGCAACGAAGACAGCAAGGTCAGCCAAATTATCGAAGCGGGCAGCGCCCCTGAATGGGAACGCACAATCACATACAAGCCTTCTTTGATGAGCGACCTAATTGGCTATGACATGAAATCGGAAGAGCAGCTTTCTATTTTACAGGCACTCGGCTTCCAGATCAGCGGCGCAATGATGAAAGACGGCCCCTATAGCATCAAGCCCCCATCATGGCGCGGCGATATTTTTGGCCCTGCGGACTTAACCGAAGAAATTATCCGCATCGAAGGTTTGGATAAAATCACTCCGCGCAGCGTCTTTGCCGCCGATTCCGTTCCGCCCGAAGCCGAAACACTTAACCTATCACGCGCCCGCAAAACACGCAGCGCCCTTGCCGTACGCGGCATGCATGAATGCGTCACGTGGTCATTCCTGAGCGATAAAGCCGCGCAAACATTTGGCCTGACTGACGATGCGCAGCGCGCAAAATTGACGCTCCGCAATGCGATTTCATCTGAAATTGATGTCATGCGCCCGTCTATTTTGCCGAACCTTATTCAGGCCGCCATTCGCAATGGCGCGCAAGGATATGGCAATGTTGCCTTGTTCGAAGTCGGCCCCGTTTTTGAAGGCACAAATCCTGACGAGCAAAAAGTGATTGCCTCTGGCCTGCGCGCAGGAAGCAACCATACCCGCCACTGGAGCGACGCAAACGCAGCGCGCGGCGTTGATGTTTATGATGCGAAGGCAGATGCGCTTGCCGCGCTTGAAGCCGCTGGCGCGCCAACTGCAAACGCGCAAATCAGCCGCGATGCCCCTGATTACTTCCACCCAGGGCGCTCTGGCGCGATCCGTTTGGGTAAAAATGTACTAGCGTATTTTGGCGAGCTTCACCCCGCCGCCCTTCAGGCGATGAATGCAAAAACCGCCATGGTTGGTTTTGAAGTTTTCTTGGACGCGATCCCGCCAAGCCGTAATAAAGGCACCGAAAAGCCTTATCTCACGCTTGAGCCGCTACAACCGCTCAGCCGTGATTTCGCCTTTTTGGTTGATAAAGACGTTGCCGCCGATGACGTTGTGCGCGCAGCAAAGGCCGCTGATAAGAAACTGATCACCGATGCCAACGTCTTTGACGTTTATGTTGGTAAGGGCGTTGATGAAAGCCAAAAATCACTCGCGCTTTCGATCACGATCCAACCCAAAGGCGAGAGCCTAAGTGACAAAGACATCGAAGCCTTAATGCAAAAGGTGATTGATATTGTCGAGAAAAAAGCCGGCGGCGTCTTGCGCAGCTAGTTGCCTTTAAGATTTCTTTTCAAGCTCTTGGGCGACGATATCTTTACGGCTGAGCTTTCCGATGAGCGTCTTTGGCAAATCTTCATCACGGAATTCATAACGGCGCGGCACTTCCATAGGGCTTAGCTTATCTTTAAGGAAGGCCTTTAAGTCTTCCGCGCTGAGGCTACGGCCATCTTTTAACTTTACCCACGCCTTTACGATTTCCCCGCGCTGCTTATCAGGCAGGCCCGCCACAATGCACTCATGCACGGCAGGATGCTTATAGATGGCTTCTTCGATGTTACGCGGATAGACATTATAGCCGTTGGTAATAATCATATCCTTGATCCGGTCAACGATAAACACATAGCCGCGTTCATCCATGATGGCGATATCCCCTGTATGCAAGCGTCCATTTTGCAGGGTTTCGCGCGTGGCATCCGGTTTATTCCAGTACCCCTTCATGACCTGAGGGCCACGAATACACAGCTCTCCCCGCTCGCCAGTCGGCATAATTTCATCATGGTTTTCTGGATTGACGATTTCAACAATGGTCTGCGGGAATGGCAAGCCAATTGACCCATCGACATTTTCGCCTTGCAGCGGATTTGCGCATACAACGGGCGAGCTTTCCGTCAGGCCATAGCCTTCGATCAAGGTACATCCTGTTTTGGCTTCAAATGCTTTTTTGACCTCTTGCGGCAAGGGCGCACCGCCTGCAATGCAGTAAAGCAAGCTTGATAGATTATATTTTCGCGCCTTAGGGCTAGCGTTAATGGCACTATAAATCGCAGGAACGGCGGGAAACAGGTGCGGTTTTTTCTTATCAATCGCCTTTAAGGTTTGCTCCAGATCAAAGCGCGGCAAGGCAATAATTTCTAAACCGCATAGAACGCTCAAGTTCATAATCACCGTCATGGAAAACACATGAAAAAACGGCAGGACGGCAAGCATGCGTTGCTGCCCCTCGCGGATTTCACGAAACCATAATTTGCATTGCTGCGCATTGGCGACAATATTTTCATGGGTCAGCATCGCAGCCTTGGGCAGACCAGTTGTGCCGCCAGTATACTGAAACAGCGCAATATCATTCACAGGGTCAATATCAACGTCTTGCCATGCATGCGCCTGCCCCGCCGAGATGACATCCTCAAGGGCAATAATCCGCCGGGTATAGTGTACATTGGCAATCTCCTTACCTTTCAACCAGCAAAATAATTGACGTTTCGGGAACGGAAGCGCATGCGCGAACGGGCACACAATAATTTCTTCAAGACATGTGGAAGCCAACATGGGCTGCACCTTGTCAAACATCATAGCAAGATCCAGCGTGATAATGCGGGTCAGTTCGCTATCCTCGATTAAGTGTTCCAGCTCCTCCACAGAATAGAGCGGATTAAGGTTCACAGCTGTCGCGCCAGTTTTTAAAATCGCATAATAGGCCTGCAGATAATACGGACAATTAGGGAGCAAAAGCCCAACACGATCACCCTTACCAAGCCCTTTGGCCTGCAATCCATTGGCGAGTTGATCCACGCCAAAGCCGATTTGCGACCACGTTAGCCGCGCACCTAAAAAATCAAAAGCTGGACGATCAGGAAATTTTTCTACTGTGCGTTGCAGCATAACCTCCACAGGGATCTGCATCAAATCTGCCCCCCATGAGATTCCGCTATCATATTGCTTTTCCCAAGAAAATTGTGTCTCACGCACCATTTTTTTATTGTACACTTTTTTCGGTCATATTGCCATGCAATATAGTTTTTTTTGCGTTATCGCAAATATATTCTTGCCAAAAAAAACAACCTATGGTTTATATTGCCCTGTGTGTGTGGCCTTATTTAAACTTTAACGCCATATGTCCAGATTTTATCTGGGCAAAATTATAAACGAATGATGCGTTATAGCTATATGGCTATGCTTGGGGTTACTTTATGCGTATAAGGAGCATGACTTGAGTATTGCTGCGACAACTGACCAGACGGCGTCACCGCCATCTGGCGAAACTAGAATTATGCAACTCCACCTGAAATGGTTTAACGCCAGCAAAGGTTTTGGGTTTCTTGTCCCCGAGGACAACAGTTTTGATGCGTTTGTCCATGTGACAATCTTGCAACAGGCTGGCCTGAACAGTGCCGGTGAAGGAGCTATTTTTGATTGCGAAGTCTTTGATGGTGACAAGGGCAAACAAGTCCGCCGCATCACAGAAGTGATTGATTCAGGGCGCAATCCAACGGCCCTCATCCCCAGCACCGATGATAACGGCACGCCTGTAATTGGCGGCATCGTCAAATGGTACAAACCTGAAAAAGGCTTTGGCTTTATTATTGCCGATGATGGGCAAAAAGATATCTTCGTCCATCAGAGTTTGCTGCTAAAATCTGAAATCGACATGCTACAAGAAGGTCAGCGCGTTAAAGTGACTGTCAAAAATGTCGATAAAGGCCGCGAAGCCAGCGCCATAGAAATAATCAGCTAAAGAGCAATCCTTAGCTGATTATACAAATCTTATTTATGCATTATGAATATAATCTGGTTTAAGCGTATTGCTCGCCAGCCATTGCCATTTTCTCGGCGCGCGCTTTTTCTTCGCGTTCAAGGTCTTCGGCGCTGATTTTACGGCCACGTGATACAACTTGATACGCTACGGCAGTATGCTCGGCGCAATACACTTCACCCGCATCTGTTTTTGAACCACAAAAACCAAATTTGCTATCGCGTGGATCACCCAAAGGCCAGCGGCACTGACATGCGCCCAAGTCCACCAAAGGAATGCGTTTACGCTTTTTATCTGCTTCACTGATTTCTTCAACAGATACCGGGGAAACTATTGATTTCTCAACGGCCTTTTTCACAGATACTGCATCGGATGATGGTGCAGCATTCTGTGCATCTGTCTTTTTCACTGCGCGCGGCGCAGCGACTTTTGCCTTCACAGCATTTGAATTTGCTGCAGCCTTTTTCTTTGCGCCCTGCTGAATTGGAGACGCACGGCCTGACAATTTCAAACGGTGTGCTTTACCAATAACAGCGTTACGTGTAACGCCGCCAAGTTCACTGGCAATTTCTGCTGCTGTGCGGCCTTCGCCCCATAGTTTCTTTAAAATTTCTACGCGATCATCAGTCCAGCTCATGGCCTGCACATCTCCTTAAAGTCGATAAGTCATTTGTGTTCTTTGAAAGTAAGCAAACATTAACAGCCCTCTTCAGAACTTCCAAGCCAACAACACAGAAAAAAAGCAGTAATCCACACAAAGGATTTTTTATCTTTTTTTGCGGTTTTTTGTGCGCCTTATTGCGACATATCCAGGCCCATTGCCTGATATGTTTCAGGGCGCTCTTGCCAGTTTTCCTGAACGCGCACAAAAAGTTTTAAATGCACCTTGCACCCCATAATATCCTCAAGGTCGGCGCGGGATTCCTGACCGATCTGACGAATGCGGCTGCCGCCTTTGCCAAGGATAACCCCTTTTTGTGAGGCTTTTTGCACGGTGACAATTTGACTAATCTTTACGTCACCGTTATCAAAATTTTCCCATTCCTCGGTTTCCACCATGATGGAATATGGCACTTCTTGGTAAAGTTGATTAAATATTTTTTCGCGCGTAATTTCTGCGGCCAGCATACGCATTGGCATTGTTGTCATTTGATCTTCATCATACATCCAATCCCCCGCAGGCAGATCTTCGGCCAGTGCCTTTAAAATTTCGGTTAGCCCTTTTTTCTTAAGCGCAGAAATCATAAAGGTGCGCGCATAATCATATTGCTGATGCAACGATGCGGAAAGCTCGAGCAGTTTTTCTTTTGCGATTTTATCGACCTTGTTCAAAATCAAATAGCAGGGCTTATTTTTTGGCAGGCTGCTGATAATCATTTTATTTTTATCAAGCAGGTTTCTATCCGTCACATCGACCATATGCATGGTCACATCGCTTTCTTTAACGGCGTCCAGCGCCGCGCCGACCATCGCCTTTTCCAGTGTCTTTTTGGGCTGAAACACGCCTGGTGTGTCGATCAAGATAATCTGCGCATTTTCGTGCGGCAAAATGCCAAGAACGCGGGTGCGCGTTGTTTGCACTTTACTTGATACGATTGAAACTTTGCCGCCGACAAGTGCGTTTACCAATGTTGATTTGCCCGCATTGGGCGCGCCGATGATACTGGCAAAGCCGCAGCGTGTTTCTTGTTGATCTGCCATTGGCGTTATCCTTTATCTTTCATAAAACGATTTGCGGCCTTTTTCTCGGCCTCCTGACGCGAGCGTCCGCGCGCCGTGACAGAGTCGTAGCCGTCGACGCTGAGGCGTACTTCGAACACGGGGGCGTGGTCTGGGCCAGATTGCCCAACGATCTCATACGATGGCAAGCCAAGTGCCTTACTTTGCACCCATTCTTGTACGCGGGTTTTAGGATGCTGCGGTGGTTGCGTCATTTCATAGAAACGATCGCCCCAAAGGTGGCTGACAACCTTTTGACAGGTTTTATAATCTGCATCCAAGTAAAGCGCGCCTAAAATGGCCTCAACAATATCTGCTAAAATATGGTCGTTATCAGCGCCGCCGCTATTGCGCTCGGCCTCGGAAAGCTGAATAAAATCACCAAGCGCATATTCACGCGCGATTTGCGCCAGCGTTTCACCTTGCACAAGGGCGGATAACCTGCGCGCAAGATCGCCTTCGGGTTCTTCCGGGAATTTATTATAAAGCGTATCGGCTACCGCCATGCCCAGCACACGATCGCCTAAAAATTCTAGACGCTCATACGTTTTACCCGTTGCCGTGCTTGCATGGGTTAAAGCCAGTTCTAAAAGAGATTTATCTTTAAATTCATAACCAATAATGCGCTCTACACTCATGGTTGACCTTTTACGTTAGTTGTTATCTTGCGGGCGTTCAGGCGCCAATCCTTTGAACAAGCGATCATAGCGCACTGTCCATGGCCATTTCCACACTTCCATCAATGCCGCCGTGCCATTGGTTGAGAAGAACAAACGATCTGCCCGACCGACAAAATTTTCAAACGGCACTGCGCCTACGGCGTGGGTAACGCGGCTATCTTGCGAGTGATCGCGGTTATCACCCATCATAAAGAAATGCTTTTCAGGGATTGTATAAAGCGGCGTGTTATCCAGCGGCCCGTAATCGCTTTCCTCGTAAATCGTGTGTTTTACACCGCCGGGAAGCGTTTCTGTATATTGCGTTAGCTTCACAATTTCGCCGCTGTCACTGGCGATATCAAAATCACCAATTTTTTCGCGCTTAACCATTTCGCCATTAATGTACAAACGGCCAGATTTCATTTGCACCGTATCACCCGGCAATCCAATGACGCGCTTAATATAGTCAATAGATGTGTTACTAGGCAGTTTAAAGACCACAATATCGCCGCGCTGCGGGTCGCGAGCATTCATGCGGCCTTCGATCGGGATAATGCCAAACGGGAATGAATAACGGCTATAGCCGTATGCGCCTTTGGACACAAACAAATAATCCCCCACTAGCAAGGTCGGCTTCATTGAACCAGATGGAATATTGAAAGGCTCCCACAAAAAGGAGCGAATAAACAGCGCCACCAAAATGGCGATCATGGCGCTTTTAAAAAATTCGCCAGCTTCTTCTTTGGCCGTCATTGTGCCTTGATGATCCTGCTTTACGTCAGGCGTTTCATCGTTGGTTGGCATTTGGTTTTCAGGTTGTGTCATTGTGCCTCCATCATTATAGCGCCCTGCGGGCTTTGGCAAGCCTCAATAATGACGTAAGCACTTGCATATGGGGGCTCGTCACTGAGGCTGAGGTGGATTATTGGAATAAAATCTTCGGGCATCATGGCCTGCACATACTGATAGGCACCGCCGTGCAAAATAATTGTGGGCTTGCCTCGGTGGTCACGCCCGACCTCGATATCACGCAGCGCAACGCTCTGTGCAATGCCACTGCCTAATGCTTTGGCACAGGCTTCTTTGGCCGCAAAACGCTTGGCCAAGGTGGCCTCCATTTGCCCAGGTTTATCAGCGCGTGCATGCGCAAGTGCGGCCTCTTTTTCTGTGAAGCATCGCTTGATAAAACGGTCGCCAAAACGGTCAATAATTTTTGCAATGCGCCGTATATCGGTCAAATCATGTCCTATACCAATAATCATGTCTTATCCTTTGCGTCTTGCTTCTTTTTCAAATAGGCACGGCGCGCATCAATGACTTTCTGGCGCGCAGCTTTGGTCCCCTTAATCAATGGATACATTATCATATAACTAATTGGCAGCGTTGCAACGCCTACGACATAAGACCCTAGCGTCCATGGCAAGAAAATGCGCAAAGGCTCTTCCTCGGCGGCGGATAGCAGCGCTTCAAAATCGGTGCTATGCGTAATTTCGACAGGCATGGAAAAACCAAATGCAGATAACAACGCCTCGCCCGTTGCCAGCGCCGCCCACCAGAAAAATGGAAATGTTGACGGGTTCCCCAAGATTGTACCAATCGCACTGGCCGCAATGTTTGCGCCAAAAACCCACGAGAAAAACGCCGCCTGCAAAATATGCGTCCCCATATACGGGTTAAACGAGCATGCAAGCCCAATCCCAAATCCCAGTGCAATGTTATGCGGACTGTCAGACAAGCGGATAATGCGCTTTTTGATATAGGTAAAGAAACGCCCCCACCCCATCGATGGCCAGACATAGTTTGATAATTTCTTCATCAAAGGTGGCGATTTTTTACGCTTAAAGATCATTATGCAGGCCTGTTATCCTCCGCGTGCGCGCTGCACGGCGGTGACGACTGGCGTTGCGCGCAGTGCCGCGACCAGATTATTCAGGTGCTTGGTATCGGTGACATAAATATCCAGCAGAATATCCCAAAAATCGACAGTACGGTTTGTGACCTTAATATTAGCGATGTTCCCGCCATTTTTCGCCACAATCGTCGTGACAGAGCTGAGCGCGCCGGGGGCATTTTGGAAGGTAATTTCAATACGACCAACTTGCGTTTCTGGGGCTTCATGGTCACCGCCCCACGACACCTCGATCCAGCGCTCGGGCGTGTCAGCGAAGGTTTCCAGCGTATCACAATCAATCGTGTGAATGGTCACGCCCTTACCCGTCGTGATAATCCCGACAATGCGATCCCCCGGCAGCGGATGACAGCAACGCGCCATATGCACCGCCATACCGGGAATAAGTCCCTTAATCGGCACAGCAGAGTCGCCTTTTCCGCCATCGGTTTTCACCATAACGGCGGCGTCCATGTCCGCCGATGGGCGGTTAACGATTTTCGTTTTATGCGACGGGAATATAGTCTTAAAGACATCACGCGCAACCAACAGACCCGAACCAATGCGGGCATAGACATCATCTGCTTCGTTTGCGCCAAACTTATCCAAAACGCCTGATAGCGCCTTTTCCGTGAAGTCATAGCCTTCTTGGCGGAAAACCTTTTGCAGCATCGCACGACCTAGCATCGCATATTCATCGCGCTGCTGCGCACGAATAAATTTACGAATGTGAGAGCGCGCCTTACCCGTCACGACAAAGCGTTCCCACGTTGGTGATGGGCTTTGTGTTTTTGCGGTAATGACCTCGACCTGATCGCCGTTTTGTAATTTCGTGTTCAGCGGCGTAATGCGGCCGTTAATTTTCGCGCCAACACATTTATCGCCAATGTCCGAGTGGATCGCGTACGCAAAGTCCACTGGGGTTGCGCCGCTTGGCATTTCGATCAAGTCACCCTTGGGCGTAAATACGAACACCTGATCTTGGAACAGTTCCATTTTCGTATTTTCCCAGAAATCTTCTGGGGCTTGTTCTTGTTCCAAAATCTCGAGAAGCGCCCGCAGCCAGCGATATTTCTTTACATCCTGCAAGCTGGGCATTTCGCCCTTTTTATACGCCCAGTGCGCCGCCACCCCCATCTCGGCCAGCGTATGCATGTCACGCGTGCGGATCTGAATTTCAATGCGCTGTCGTTTGGGGCCCATCACTGTTGTGTGAATAGAGCTGTATCCGTTTGGTTTTGGCGTCGAAATGTAATCTTTAAAACGGCCAGGGACGCTGGGGTAATTGGCGTGAATAATCCCGAGAACGAGATAGCATTGCTCGACCGAGTCAACGACAACGCGGAAGGCCATAATGTCAGAGAGCTGTTCAAAGGCGACGTTTTTGCGCTGCATTTTCCGCCAGATCGAATATCGCGTTTTTTCGCGCCCTGTGATATCGGCTTCGATCCCGCCAGATTTCTTTAACAGATCATGGATTTCATCAATGATGCTTTCGACCATGTCCGTGCCTTTGCGGCGCAAGAAAGACAGGCGGTTTGAAATACTTTCGCGCGCTTCAGGGTTCATTTGCGCGAAGGCAAGGTCTTCTAATTCTTCTTTGACCTGATGCATACCGATGCGCTCGGCCAGCGGGGCATAGATCTCAAGCGTTTCCAACGCAATGCGGCGGCGCTTGTGCGGCTTTTTAATGCCTTCGATTGTGCGCATGTTATGCAGACGGTCAGCCAGTTTCACCAGCAACACGCGGATATCTTCGGACATCGCCAGCAATAATTTACGGAAGTTTTCGGCCTGCTTGCCTTCGACAGTTTGGCTTTCGATGCGGTTCAGTTTACTCACGCCGCTGACCAAATCTGCGACAGTTTTGCCAAAACGCCCTTCTAAATCTTCATAGGTTGCATCCGTATCTTCCAGCGTATCATGCAAGATCGCGGTGATGACGGTGGCCATATCCATCTTCATATCGGCGAGGATACCCGCGACCTCCATCGGGTGCGTGTAATATGGCTCGCCCGAGCTTCGGAACTGGCCTTCATGCTTTTCTTTAGCGAAAAGATAGGCTTCTTCAAGCTCTGACGTATCAAAGTCGCCTTTATAAGGTTTTATTTTGTCAACGAGATAGGAATGATCCATGAGCCAGATTATGCACTGCAAAAATGCTTTTTTCTATATAAAAAAGCCGGATACAACGATCCGGCCTTATTCTTTTTATCAATGGTGGGCGATATTAGCCACCAACGATGTCTGAAAGATCAGGCTCTTTATCAGAAGCGGCATCTTCTTCGACAACTTCATCAGCGTACATACCTGATGGAGAAGCAGCCTCAGCCATCTCAGCCCATTCTTTTTCGCCGTCCATCAAATCAATTGATTCATCTTCGTCGTAAGATACAACGCGCTGATGGCTTTTGATGAATCCTTCTTTGATGTCTTCTAGGTCTAATTTTTCCTCGGCGATTTCACGCAGAGCCACAACAGTGTTTTTATCATTATCGCGATCAATTGTCAGCGGAGCGCCTGAACCGATTTTGCGCGCACGTTGCGCAGCAACCAAAACGAGTTCAAAACGGTTTGAAACTTTATCAACACAATCTTCAACGGTTACACGAGCCATATTTTCCTCAACCCTTCTTTGCTTGTAAGACCCCATTGATTAGAGCCTTTTCAATTAAATTTCAACCCTTTTTACGACAAAAAAGCGCCTTTTCAAATAATTTCGCGCGTTATCGCGATAATCAGCTTGAAAAACGGGTTTGGACTGGCTATATCTTGCGCCTGATACATATTTTACAGATCGTTTTGCAAGAGGGAAGAAAAGCCATGAGCAGCAATGTCATCACAATTAAAACAGGCCTTGCCGAAATGTTAAAAGGCGGCGTCATTATGGACGTTGTAACCGCCGACCAAGCCAAAGTCGCAGAAGATGCTGGCGCTGTTGCCGTTATGGCGCTTGAGCGCGTACCATCTGACATTCGCGCCGCTGGTGGCGTTGCCCGCATGAGCCCGCCAGAGCTTGTCCAAGAAATCATGGAAAGCGTTTCTATTCCTGTTATGGCGAAATGCCGCATTGGTCACTTTGCCGAAGCACAGATTTTAGAAGCCATCGGCGTTGATTTCATCGACGAGTCAGAAGTTTTGACACCAGCTGATGAAGATTACCACATCTATAAGCACGACTATAAAGTGCCTTTCGTATGTGGTGCGAAAGACCTTGGTGAAGCATTGCGCCGCATTGGCGAAGGTGCAGCCCTGATGCGCACAAAAGGCGAGCCTGGCACAGGCAACATCGTTGAAGCCGTGCGTCACTTGCGCCAGATCAACCAAGACATTCAGCGCATCACACGCCTGAGCGATGAAGAGCTTATGACAGAAGCCCGCGATTTGGGCGCGCCATTTGAGCTTGTGAGAATGGTAAAAGAACAAGGCCGCTTGCCTGTTCCTAACTTTGCGGCTGGCGGCGTGGCAACACCTGCGGACGCGGCACTTTGCATGCAGCTTGGCGCGGAAACAGTTTTCGTTGGATCAGGCATTTTCAAAAGCGAAGACCCTGCCAAATTTGCAAAGGCCATCGTCAAAGCAACAGCGCACTACAATGACCCTAAGGCCGTTTTAGAAGCCTCAAAAGGTCTTGGCGAAGCAATGCGCGGCACTGCGCTTGAAACGCTTGAAGACTCTGAGCGCATGGCAAACCGCGGCTGGTAAGGCTCCATTATGACGACACGCCCTGTTATTGGCGTTCTTGCTTTACAGGGCGCTGTTGACCTCCACAAACCTCATATCGAAGCACTTGGCGGCGAATTTCGCGCCGTTAAAACGCCTGCGCAGTTTAAGGATGTTGATGGTTACATTCTGCCCGGCGGCGAAAGCACGACGATGCTGAAGCTGATCGAGACTTTTGATCTGTGGGATGTCTTGGCAGATGAGTTCGCATCCAAGCCTGTTTGGGGCATTTGCGCAGGATCAATCTTACTGGCAACCCATGTCACAAACCCAGCGCAAAAATCCTTCGCCCGCCTGCCCATTACAGTACAGCGCAATGGTTATGGCCGTCAGTTAGACAGCCACATTTCCAAGGTTTGCGATTACGATGTATCCTTTATCCGTGCGCCGGTTATAACGGACGCCGCGCAGTGCGCTATTTTAGCCTCCCACGAAGGCCAGCCGGTCTGGGTTCAACAAGGCAACGCCATGGCCAGCACGTTTCACCCTGAAACAAACCTGAGCGCCCCCTCACCCATGCATAAGCGCTTTTTAGACCTCATCTAATCACATCCGCTTTTGTTTGACATAAATCTTTACCGTGTGGTATGAATTCTCTCGGCTAAAAGAGGGTAAATAGAACATTTATGTTCAACGAAATACAAAACAGTCTTTCAGACACTGGGTGCAGTCAAACTAAAATCCCTACACAGGGGCATTATCACACCCGCATTACTCCCGCGTCCCCAACAAACATGTGGGGGCTTGCAAACGCCTGTATGCAACACATCCACAGCGCCCATACAGAAGCCTTAATTAACAACAAAAAGTTAATCGTTGCCATCGGTGAAGACCACAAACTTGCCGCGCATGCGGCGCTACGCCTTGCACTGCTAAACCAGCTAGCCTTCCGCCGCGACACAAATCCCGATGCGCCGTGGATGCGATTTAATACACTGCATGAATATGCGCACACAAGAATGGATACACTGACCAAACCTGCAAACATATCACAAAAAAACGCAGACCTTCGCCTTGCCCTGCACTGCCTTGGCACATTGCAAAACAGTACAGACCTCTGCACGGTACAAGCAACAGCTACCCTGACAGAGATCACGTTAGATATTCCTGCTCATTTTATTGATGCAGCTTTCAAGAAAACATGGCGCGGCCAAGAATATATTACAACAACAGATATGGGCACGCCCGAATACATCGCCGCGCGCAGACTAAATTTCACCCCTCATAACTTTCCAAAAGGACGCATACCGCGCGCCTCCAGCGAAGGCTTTATGCTCCGTAACGCCGTCATGGCAGACCTTTGCAACAAGGCTATGACAGACGACAATGTTTCACTAGGGATCATTTTTACTGGCGCGGCCCATTTAGGAGGATTATCCGCAGCACCATCACATCCCGCAGATAACTCACTCAGCGCGCTCCTCACACAGCAACCACACTATGCGGATACATATGATCTGCTATGCATTACGCCCGACCTATCATACGCCGAAGACTTGTATAACGACCCAAGTGCATACGCAGAGCAGCTTTATAACCGCGGCCATAACCTCTTGATCGTTGACGAGATCAGCCTGCTCAGCCCAAAAACCTATTCAGAGGATGTCCACGCACTAAGCACACTCACTGACACTTTTCCGGCAGGATCCATCAAACCAGCTATTGACCCGCGCCTTGCGCGCAGCACGCGGTTCAACAAAACAACCTACCGCGAAATCAAGGGGCTACTTAACAGCAATGCCTCTTACGCTGACAAAAAACATATTATCCTAGACACCCTCACGCGAGCACCATCACCATGACACATAATGTAACGTTTTCCGAACATACCACAGACGATAGCGGTCAATATAACCTTTTGCGTGCACACAACAAAGGCGTTCCAAGTTCTGTAAACTTATGGATGATGGCGGAAACTATTGCCCAGCATATAACGGATTATCACGCACAATTACAGCGCGCAGGAAAAAGATTGATCGTCGGCTTTGGCGAGCAGCATTCCGTGATGGAGCATGCAATTTTGCAGCATGCCGTCATTTCCATCCTGGCCGAGCAGCGAGATGCTGGCACGTCGCCTAAATTCAACATTTACCTCGAAGGCGACCACACGTTTCTGAATGATTTTGCCGCCAAACCCATTTTATCTGCAAATGATGCAGACTTACGAGCTGTGCCTTTTGTGTGCTCATACATTGCAAGCCACAAAAATAAAATCCCACTTTCAAACGGTGCAAAATACTTAAATGCTATCCGACGTGATATTCCCATGACCTTCGTGGATGCAAAGCGCCACTATAAGACACCCAACTCGACAAATGTTGATGACATTTATATTGATATTGCAGATGACAGCATCGAATCCAAGCACCTAGACCGCGTAGACTTAACGCGCCCTCCTGAAGATTTTGAGCGCCTAACACATAAGCATCACCCATCTTTTTTATGCGCCGAACCCGAGGGCATGGCCTTGCGTAATTTAACCATGAGCGATTTGATGCTACAGCATCTTTACGACACACGCACATCCCTTGGCGTTTTATTTACAGGGGCAGCGCACCTTGCAGGCATCGAACGTCTTACAAACACATCCCAAGCAAATGATAGAACATCACGTGATGTCCCCTTTAGGCATTCTTTGTGTGATATTTTTGGCCGCGCGGATAATCATTGCGCCTTTTTAGCCATCGCCCCCTTTTTCCCTGAACGCCCAGATCCTACGCCACGTGATCCTTTCGCTGTATCACCCGACAACGCCTATACGGCAGATTTATATCATACATCGCCGCCGCCGCTGGTCTACGATACAGGTACGTACACAGAATCAATCGGACAAAGTTTTGAGGCCAATAAAATCAAAGAACTGACCAAAGCATTTCCTGCATTTGCACATCCAAAAACACCTACGAATGCCGCCATTAATTATCACGCCTTCCCCAAAGACGAAGCGAAAAAAGCAAAACAGGTTGTTTTAGGTCTTCTTACGCAGGATCACAGACCCATAACCCAACGCCAAACTGAAGCCATGCACATTGCTGCAAATACATTTGAAAAGGCACGTTTTACAGCATTTGAGCCCTAGTGTATTGCACATAAATGCATTAGACTGTGCCTATTATGCCGTTTAAACAATTCCTTGACCGCATCGTCAGTTTTACTTCTAACGCGCCTCCGGAAAAAGTCCCCGAGGCCGATGAATCCATTCATGAAGACCTGCCTATTGGCAAGAAACAAAATGAAGAGCATGCCTGCCCGTCTTACACGACGCTGAAATTTAATTTTCGTGATATTGGGCGTATGAACGCCATTATCGAAACGCTTGGCCGCGACTTTTTAACAGCCATGCCAACTGGCGCGTATAAAAGCCGCCTTGGCCATATTGCCTATCTCTATCGCCGCATGCACGAGGATCTAACATCGTCCGAGATGCGCGATTTGATTAACAAGGCACAAGACCACGAATATAAAAACCCTGATGACTGGGATAAATGGGATAAGGCTAACCTGCACGAGATGGCGCAAATGTACCGCATGTATTGCTGCATCTCGCCAGAATTGATCGAGAAAAAGGCGCGCCTGTCTTATGAAGGTCGCCGTCACCATAGTGCCCTTAAGAAGACGGGCGATTGGGGTGAGGCCAAGAAATTCCTGACCGAGCAAATTGACCTGCACCGCCGCATTGCCGAGGCACGCTGCGAAACATTTGGCGAGGATTCGCATTATCAGATGTTAATGCAGGAATATATGCCTTCGATGACAACGCGCCGCGTTGAGGAAATCTTTACTGATTACAAAGGGACGCTTGATGACTTGCTACCCAAGATTCTTAAAAAACAAGACAAACAGCCTGCTCCCATCCCCCTAACTGCAGAATATGAACAAGAAGCGCAAATGTGGCTAAACCGTTCGCTGCTGCGTGTGATTGGTTTTGATTTTAAACGCGGCGGCCTTTATGAAACTGGTCACAATCCTGTAGAGGGCGGCACGCCCGAAGATACGCGCCTTGTGATTTCCAATGTGGACGAGGCCAATTTTATGACCTCGATGAAAAGCGCCCTACATGAAGGCGGACACGGCCTTTACATCCAAGGATTACCGCGCAAAGAATGGCGATACCAGCCCGTTGCGATGGATTTGGGCGCGGTTGTCCATGAATCGCAGGCTTTGCTCATCGAGATGATTATCGGGCGCATGATGGAGTTTTATGAATTCCTTAGCCCGCGTTTAGAAGGTCTCTTCCACGGCATTAATGCACCAGCCTTATCGCCAGAGAACCTCTTTGCCCTCAAAAACCATGTCAAGCCAACCGTTGACCGCAAAAAGGCCGATGAGGTCACATATTTCTATCACATCCTTATGCGATTTGAGCTTGAGCGTGACTTAATCGAAGGCCGCCTTGAGGTTGATAAATTGCCCGAAGCATGGGTTGAGCGCACGCACACATATCTGGGCGTTTACCCTGACAATCACCTTGAAGGTTGCCTGCAAGACGTGCACTGGTTTGTTGGCAAGTTTGGGTATTTCCCCTCTTACGTTTTGGGGCATATGCTGGCGGCGCAATTCTTTTACGCGATGAAAAAGGAATTTTCAGACATCGGCGCAGATATCACAAACGGTAACTTTAATGATATACGGGCGTGGCTGCACAAGCATATTTACGCCAAAGGCCGCCTGATGAGCATGGATGATCTGGTAAAAGATGCGACAGGTGAAAAATTCACCTCATCCTATCTTGAAAAGCATCTGCGCGCGCGGTATTTGTAACCTCATGATGAAATATATTTCCACGCGCGGCGGCGGTTCCCCGCAGAGTTTTGAAGACGTTCTTTTAACGGGCCTTGCGCCTGATGGTGGCTTGTATGTGCCGGAAACATGGCCACAGATTGACGTTGCCGCGCTTAAGGGTAAAAGCTATCAAGATATTGCCGAAACTGTAATGTATCCATTTGTTGAAGGATGCATCAGCCGCGAAGATTTCCGTGCAATGATTGATGAAACATACGGTCCCGATGTATTCCGCCACGAAGACGTTGTGCCGCTGCATAAAATCAAAGATGGCCTTTACGCGCTTGAGCTTTTCCACGGCCCTACTATCGCGTTTAAAGATGTGGCGCTGCAATTCCTAGGACGTTTGTTTGATCACGTCCTTACCAAGAAAAACCGTCAAGTGACCATTGTTGGTGCAACCTCAGGCGACACAGGCTCCGCCGCGATTGAAGGATGCCGTCACTCTGATCAGGTGCGCATTTTCATTTTGCACCCGCATGGCCGCGTATCTGATGTTCAGCGCCGCCAAATGACAAGCGTTGATGCACCTAACGTGCATAACATTGCCCTAGAAGGCAATTTTGACGATTGCCAGAACATGGTCAAAGCCATGTTTAACGACACAGATTTCCGCAACGCCACAAACCTGTCTGCGGTCAATTCGATCAACTGGGCGCGCATCATGGCGCAAATTGTTTACTATTTCACCAGCGCCGTATCTCTTGGCGCGCCTGATGTTAAGCCATCCTTTGTTGTCCCGACAGGCAATTTTGGTAACGTGTTTGCGGCCTACTGCGCGCAGCAAATGGGCCTGCAGATCAAGACGCTAGCGATCTCAACAAACCGTAATGATATTTTGACGCGCTTTTTCGAAAGCGGCGCGATGAGCGCGCGCGATGTTGAGCCATCCCTATCGCCATCAATGGATATTCAAATTTCCAGTAACTTTGAACGCTATTTGTTTGATTTGCTTGGCCGCGACAGCGATAAGCTCAACGCGATCATGGAAGGCTTTAAAACCAGCGGCAGCTTTAGCCTCAGCCAGGATCTGATGGATCAGGCCTGCGCCCAGTTCCGCGCATTTCGCGCAAATGATGATGATACGCTGGACATTATCCGCACCATTCACAGCGAAACAGGCTATGTCCTTGACCCGCATACCGCCGTTGGCATGCGCGGCGGCATTGCACTGGCCGAAGAAAATGGTTATCGCGATGATGCGCCTGTTGTGTCGCTGGCCTGTGCGCATCCAGCGAAGTTTCCTGATGCGGTTAAAAAAGCCTGCACTATTCACCCAGAATTGCCAGAGCATCTGTCTGATTTGTTTGAACGTGAAGAGCATGTCGACATCCTGCCAAACGACCTAGGCACCGTTCAAACCTTTATCAAAGAGCACTAATCACATGAGCCGAGATATCCGCACCACCACACTTGATAACGGTATGCGCGTTATCACTGACCGCGTTGCCACCGTTGAAAGTATCGCCCTTGGAGTATGGGCAAATGTCGGATCACGCCACGAAGATGCCGCCGTGAATGGCAGCGCCCACATGGTTGAGCATATGCTGTTTAAGGGTACAAAAAATCGTAATGCGCAAGACATCGTCGATGCGATTGAAAATGTTGGCGGACAAATGAACGCCTATACCAGCCGCGAGATTACCAGCTACCACATTCACCTGTTAAAGGATGATGCAGATCTGGCGCTTGATGTGCTGTCTGATATGTATCAAAACTCGACCCTGCCAGAAGATGAACTCAGCAAAGAGCGTCACGTCATCTTACAGGAAATCGGCATGTGCAATGACACGCCTGATGATCTGATTTTTGATCATTTCTATGAAACGGCCTACGCCGATCAGGCCGCTGGCCGCCCTATCCTAGGCCCTAGCGATATCGTGAGCGCCATGCCGCGCGATGCGCTAAACACTCATATTCAGTCTTACTATACGCCGCAAAACACGGTTTTGGCCGCGTCAGGCAATTTAGATCACGATGATTTTTGCCGCCGAGCCGACGCGCATTTCTCGGCCATGCCTAACAGCAAAGACGCCCCATATGAGGCCGCAACATATACAGGCGGGGAACGCCGTGACAGCAAAACAGACCTTGAGCAAACCCATGTCCTTATCGGATTTGACAGCGTTTCACGTCACGACCCAGATTTTTACGCAGTGCGCGCCATGACCAGCATCCTCGGCGGCGGCATGTCATCGCGCCTGTTCCAAGAGGTTCGCGAAAAACGTGGCCTCGTTTATTCCGTTTTTGCGTTTTCACAGGCCATGCAAGATAGCGGCCTTTTTGGCATTTATGCTGGCACAGGGCCAAAAGACGTTGCCGAGCTTATGCCCGTTTTATGTGACGAGATCGCCAAAATCAAACACGATGGCGCCACCGAAGAAGAGCTTATGCGCGTAAAATCACAAATCAAGGCATCCTTGCTGATGGGGCAAGAATCGATGATGCGCCGCGCCGATACGATTGCAAAGACCCTTTTGCACAAGGATAAGGTCTACGACCAAAACGAGATCATCACAAAAATTGATGCGCTGACCCTTGATGATATCCGCAATGCCGCGGTGCGCACCCTTTCTGGCGCCCCCACGCTCAGCGCTATTGGCCCGCTTGACCATTTGCTTACCCACAGTGATCTGGCTGCGCGTCTTCAGGCGGCTTGATTTTCATATCACTTCCTTGCTAGATTAAATTCAATGCAGCGCCACTGCATTGAACGAGAAACGGTTTAGGAAATTTTGATGACTTTTGATCTGGACATACGTACCGGTAATGATGGCCGCGCGCGCCTTCATTTTGACCATATTTTTATCTCTGACATTCACTTTTTAACCAAACAATGCAAAGCCAAAGGCCTTGCCCGGATGTTTGCCAACACAGATTTTGATAATCTGACCCTTGTGGGTGATATTTTTGATTTCTGGCATGCGCAAGACCAAGAACAATGGAGCCTTAGCAAATGGCAAGAACAAGCCGTTGGTCATATCTTGCGCTCAGATGGGCAAAAAACATACCTGCCCGGCAATCACGATGAAATCCTGCGCGGTCACTACATTTACAAACCCGGCGAAGATGGCACGCTTGCCTTGCAAGAATATCGCAACACGATTGGCAAGAACTTGTTTGGCCTGTCCATCCAAAATGACAGCACCTATACCGATAAAATGGGGCGGCGATTTTTCGTCTGCCACGGCGATATGTTTGACAATAAACTGCGCAGCGAAAAAGACCAAGGCGCGTATAAGGTCGGCGATACGGTCATTGAAACATGTTATTTAACCGAGAGCTTTTTGAACCGTGCGCTCAATACCGAGGAAATTTCTTTGGTACATATCTTCGCGCAGAGCTTCGCCCACATTGCGGAGCGCGAAACAAATATTAAGGCTAATGCAGGAAATTTTGCACGCTCCAGTGGCTATGACGGCATTATTTGCGGACACTCGCATATTGAGGGCATCGAAACCTTGGATAATGGCACACTCTTTATCAATGATGGCAGTTCAACTGGTCACGCGCCGCAATTCTTTGCCGAGGATAAGCACGGCAACATGGCTATTTTAACGTGGCGCAAAAAAGGATTACTGATCAAAGATGAAACAGGTGCGAGCGAATTTTGCAGGTGGAGCGATCTTGGACACCCTGAATTTGGTCAACTGCCAGACCTTGTTGACGATCAATATACGGCCGATGCTGCGCGCCTTGTTAAAATGGCCAAGAACATGCACAAGCGCCTCGATGGTGCCGTCCCTATGCCTTATGCGCCGCCTGCTCATCATCCTTTGAAAGGGCCGCTGATTATGCCTGCCGTATCCAGTGATGCGCCGCGCACAGATAAAGCGCCAAAGCGCCCAGACACGGCAACAGATACGCTTGACCACAATGCGTCAGCGATGCACGCAAGCACAACAAGCCATGCGTCAGAGCCTCAGACGCTCAATCTTTAAAATGATTGGATCATCTTTGCGCAGCGCAAAGGCCTAGGCATTACCAGGCGTCGCCGATAACATTGCAATATCAATGCCCATGGAGGCCAAGGCCGCCTCCCACTTTTTATCATTGGGGGTATTGAAAATCAGGTCTGGCGTTGCATCTGCAACCAACCATGTGTTTTGCTGAAGCTCGCGATCAAGTTGTCCTGCGCTCCACCCTGCGTGCCCTAGAACGAACAACATCTGCCCTGGGCCATTGCCTTCGACCACGTTACGCAAGGCATCTACTGTGCCGCTGACCCCGTAATCGTCTGATACTAAAATCGTATCTTTTTGGCGAAATTCACCACTATGCAATAAAAAGCCGCGCGCACCCTCGACAGGGCCGCCATCCAAAACGTCAATATCATCTAAATCAATTGCGATATCGGATTTAATACCTGTTTGCGCAATCACCTTATCAAAGCCAATTTCGGACATCATGTGATTAACCCGCAAACCCATTGCGCCCTTATCGTCATGTGCGCACATAAAGATCACTGCGCGCTCAAAGCGGTCATCCGTAATCGATGGCATCGCAAGCAGCAATTTCCCTGCGAGTGAGTTGTTTTTCTGTGTTTTTTTCGGCGTTTCTTCAGACATCTGGTCGTCCTTTGCGTCCCTTAACAGTGCTTCTTAGGGTAATATTAGCTTATTTTCATAAATTTCTAGTTAAATCATAGTATTTTTTGGTCGTTAAATCAATAAAACAGGCGCTATAGCCTACATAAGCAGGGCGTTTCTTAAAGGTTATAGGTTTCAAGTGTCTGTTTTACGATAATTTTGACGTCAAATTCGTCCACAGCGCGCTGACGGCTATGTGCGCCCATTTCAGCGCACAATTTCGGGTCATCCAGCAATGTTTTGATTGCTGTGGCCAGCGCACAGGCATCCTTCACAGGCACAAGTAATCCGTTATAACCGTCCTTGACGGCCTCTTTACATCCAGGATGATCGGTTGTCACGATTGCCTTGGCCATTGATGCGGCCTCAAGCAGGACTTTAGGTATGCCTTCGCGGTAATAGGATGGATAAGCCACGAGCGCCGCTTTTGCCAGTAACGCAGGCATATCACTCACCTTCCCCAGCCACTCAGCCGCGCCATCCTTAACCATGTTTTCCATGTCCTCTTGTGAAATCGCCAGCGGATTATTTTGCGTGACGCCGCCTGCAATTTGGCAGCTCACATTAACGCCATCTTCTTTTAACAGGCGCGCGGCCTCGACAAAGATGGCAACACCCTTATCATGCACAAGGCGCGTTGGCATCACAACGATGGGATTATCCCCTTGATCGTTTGTTTCTGAAGGCGCTTCACGCGGCATAAATTCGGCCGTATCCACGCCCGATCCGCGAATAAGATGCGCACGATCAGGATCTGCAAACCCGCGCGAGATCATAATATGCATATCGTCTGGGTTTTGAAAAATCAGATGAATATTTGCGCGGCGCAGCGCAAGGCGCAAAAATGGACCTATCAAAGTGCGCAGCACTTTAGGCTTCACGCCCTCGCCCGAGAATAAATACCCCAACCCCGCAATTGTATGCACCAGTTTCACATTCGCAAGGCCCAGCGTCGCCAGTCCCGTGATAAAGGCGTATTTCAAGGTAATCGCATGGATGAGATCGGGGGAATCGCGGCGAATAATACGGCGCAGCGCACAAATCGTTTTGATAACGCCCAGCGGACCAAAGCCCTGATCTGGCGCGGGCAAATCGATCCCTTTAAATCCTTCATCAGCTAGATTTTCATCGGCGTTTGCCCCTGGAACGGCAACACTCACGTCCCAGCCATCCTCTTGCGCGCCGCGCGCCAATGGCAAACGATGTGACCAGAACCAGTCAATGTGATTAATCACATAGCAAATTTCAGGCTTCTTATCGGCCTTTTCGTCCATGGCAATCACGCGGCGTCCTCGGCCTTATTTTGCGCGATTTGGACTTGAGAAAAATCCGCGTTAATCATGGCCTCCAACCCGTCGGCCAGCGAGAATGGCGCGGTAAAGCCTGTTTCATTGCGTTTATCAGAGTTCACGATTGTATCTGCACAGAATTTCTTCACACGGATCGAGCTAATCGGGAAGTTTTTCCCCGTCACACGCGCGATTTGGTCAAATACAATGCCCCCTGCCAAGCCAATTGGGTATGGAATTTGAACGCCTTTTTTTTTCATGCCCAATGATTTACGAATTTGCGCAACCATATCGCGCATGTTCATGTCAGGCTTGTCCGCGTAGTTATAAATATGCGCGCCTGTGCCTTGTGTCAGGCAGTGCGCCAAAAACGCCACCACGTTTTCAACATACGCCAGTGATTTATGGTTCGATCCATCACCCACCATCACAAAACGTCCACGCGCAATTTGATCAATCAGCGTATGCACGTTGCCGCGATTTCCTGGGCCAAATGTCGCAACCAAACGCAGCGTAACCAACGTATTGTCTTTGGCATTTTCCTGTTGCCACGCGTTAAAGATGTCTTCGGCCTCTAATTTAGAGCGGCCATAATCGTTAAAAGGCTGCGGCACGTCGCTTTCGCGGGATTCACCGGCGTTCAGGCCGTAAACAGCAACGGTGCTAGTAAAGATGATTGTTTTAATGCCGTGCGCTTTGGCCGCGCGCACAAGAATTTCTGCCCCGCCAACATTCACATCGTAATAGCGCTGAAGCGGGCGGACATCATCGCGGTGTTCTGCCGCAAGATTGTAAATCACTTCAACACCGCGCAGCGCGCCCATCACGGCGGCTTCATCAGTAACGTCAATTGGATGCGGCGCAGCGCTATCCAGCACGACGACTTCGTGCCCCTGATTTTCCAATGCCTTGACTAAGCGGGCCCCGATAAAGCCTGCCCCACCTGTTACAGCAATTTTCATGTAAATGTCTCCTTAGCTTACAACCATTTTTGTGCCCATGACTGGAACATCAGAATGGTCCATAATTGCGTAGCATGCGCACCATGTCCATCTAAATGTGCCTGCCATGTGCGCTGCACAACGTCTTTTTTCAGTATACCATGCTTTTGCAAATTTTGCGCACTTAGCAAATCCTCGGCCCAGTCGCGTAAATCCCCGCGCAGCCACGCACCAACGGGCATAGAAAACCCTTGTTTAGGGCGTTCAAACAGCTCGGCCGGGACATGTTTTTGCAAGACCTGACGCAACAGCCACTTGCCCTGCCCTTGTTTAATTTTGTAAGACAATGGCAATGTCCATGCATATTCATAAATGCGCGGATCAAGCAACGGCGCGCGCACTTCTAGGGCGCAATCCATACTGGCGCGGTCGACTTTGACCAAAATATCATTCGGTAAATATGACAGCGCATCCCACACCATCATTTCCTCGGCAAAGCCAAGACCTTGCAAATTATATTCATCGCGCTGCGTCCATAAATCGGGTGAAGTTATTCCCTGCGCGGTTACAGCGCCATCGTCCCAGTGCGAGCATAAACGATCATACACGCCTTCGCGGCTGTCTTGTTGTAACAGGCCAGCAACCTTATGCAGCGCCGTTCCCGCCTGCGGACGCATTGGCAATATCTTATCCCACGCCGCCGTCGGCACGGCCATAATAGACGCGGCGATCATACGGCGTACGGTGACTGGCAAGCGTCCAAGTTTGCCCCATAGGCGCGGCGCTTCGATATGGCGATTATAACCGCCTAGCATTTCATCCCCGCCATCACCCGACAATGCCACCGTTACGCCTTGTCTGGCGAAACGGCTGACCAGCGCCGTTGGGATGGCTGATATATCGGCAAAAGGCTCATCATACATGGCTGGAAGGCTTGGGATCACGTCCAGCGCATCACGCTGGGTGACGTACATTTCATGGTGGTCAGTGCCGATATGCGCGGCAACCTTTTTGGCGAAGGATGCCTCGTCAAAGCCAGCCTCGTCAAAGCCAATAGAATAGGTTTTTACTGGCGCGTCTTGCAGGCCTTGCATAAGTGCCACGATGGTAGAGCTATCAATGCCGCCCGACAAAAACGCACCCAGCGGCACATCCGAAATCATACGATCGCGCACGCACTGGGTCAACAAGGCCTCGAACTCTTGCACGACATCTTGTTCGCTTTGATCCGTGCGCAATAATTGTTGTGCGTCTTGGGCAACGCTGGCGGCGTTCCAATATACCAGCATTTTTTGCGATAAATCTGATCCAGAGACGGGAAATGCGCTCTCTTCACACTTAAGACTGAGGCTGTGACCTGGTGGTAATTGCCACACGCCTTCGTCAATGCAATGCGGCGCAGGCACGCAAGCATAACGAAAATACAGGGCCGCCGCGCCCTTATTCAAACGGGTTTGGTAATCAGGGTGGGCGCGCAGGGATTTAAGCTCTGACCCGAAGACAAGGTTCTCCCCCGCCCAGCCGATATATAAAGGCTTTTTACCCATACGGTCGCGCATAAAGTGAAGCGTGCGATCGCGCCGATCCCACAGGACAATTGCAAACATGCCATTAATTTTTTGCAAGGTCAGATTAACGCCCCATTGATCAAACCCTGCGAGCATCACCTCGGTATCGGAATGACCGCGAAATGTGATGCCTTGTGCCTCGAGCTCGGCGCGCAGCGATAGGACATTATATATCTCTCCATTGAAGACCGTCATAAAACGCCCAGACGGTGATTCCATGGGCTGGCGCCCTGTTTCAGTGAGATCCATAATCGACAAACGGCGATGCCCTAATGCCAAAGGCACATCAGGATCTTGCCACACATCACCCTGATCGGGGCCACGATGGTACAAGGCCTGCGTCATTACTTGCGCAATTTTGTGATGTTCCGAGCGACGCCTTTGCGCCTTGAGGTCATAAAATCCGGTTAATCCACACATGAGAATACATTTTCTTAACGAAGACCCATTATACTGATATAGGATGCGCGTAAAAGCACTAATGTCGCATTGCATGTGGATATTGAACGTCTTTTCGCCTATATATAATTTTAATGGATATTGATTTACTTTTCACAAACGAGGGTGTCGCCGGACTGATTTGCAGCGAAAATCTGGTCAAGAAGGCGATCGGCATTTTGTTCGACAATCAAACGGGCATGATGAATATCGAATTTGCCGATATGGATATGCTGGAATTTAACATTCCTATCGACCAGACATTTTGGGAAACTCTGGACTTTAATCCAACTTTGCATATTGGGTCTGTTAAAAATGGCGCTATTGGTCAGGCTTATCAGGTGCCTTTGATGTTTTTGGATGATCCTTATCGCGGCGAAAAACTAGGCAGCCTGCCACCCATGCCAAAACCTTTGGCGGCGTTTAATGCCTTTGTGACACGCTGCACCGTGGGGCAACCCGTTCACCGTGATAATTTAGACGACGACAGTAATACAAACTGCGTTTTAGGTGATGCATCACCGGCTAGCTTGCAATTTGCGCCACACTTAGCGCGTCAACACTCGCTGGAAGTTCGCCCAGCCGCCGCGCCATCTGCACCTGGTTTCTCTGCCCCGGGCATGGGCGGCAGCACCAGCAGCGGCCGCAGCACCTATTACAACACAGGTGACAGCACCGATAGCAACGGCGACGATTAAGCCCCGCGCCGCCATAGTCTTTATTTATTCAAATTACGGATCGTACGCCATTTGGCGACATTGCGATTATGCTCGTCCAATGTTTTGGCAAAGCTGTGGCCGCCTGTGCCATCGGCAACAAAGAAGATATATTTATTATCTTCAGGCTGAAGCGCGGCCTGAATGGCTTTGGCGCCCGCATTGGCGATAGGGGTCGGCGGCAGACCTTCATACAGGTACGTGTTATAAGGCGAATCAACTTTCAAGTCTTTACGCAGCAAACGACGCCCTAACGGGCCGCGTCCTTCGTTTTCATGCTCTCCCATTGTCAGGGCATAAATAACTGTTGGGTCCGTTTGCAATTTCATGCCGCGGCGCAGACGATTAATAAACACGCCTGCGACGCGTTCGCGCTCGTCAGGTTGAGCCGTTTCTTTTTCAATGATCGAGGCCAGAACTAGCGCCTCTTCCTTTGATTTGATGGGCAAGTCATCTGCGCGATTTTCCCATGCCTGATCCAAGGTTTGCTGAAGCGCCAATTGCATGCGCGCAATCACATTGTTGCGGTTTTCACCCTTGGTATAACTATACGTTTCTGGCAGAAGCGATCCTTCGGCAGGGATTTCAGTAATCTCGCCAGACAAATCATCTTCTTCGCTGAGAACTTGTACAATCTCATAGCTTGTTAAGCCCTCACGCAAGGTGATAAAGCGTTGATAGTTCGATCCCTTTTGGAACAAAGATAAAATCGCCAGCGGCGTCATGCCGGGGCTGATTTCATATTCACCAGCCATGATTGGAGCGTTCATTCCCATGACGCGCGCGGCAAATTTATACAGATGCGGATACGGCAATAATTCACGCTGGATCAGGTCATGTTCCAGTTGCCCTAATGTTGTGCCATTTTCGATTTCATAGACAATCGGCGTTGGCATTTCGATGGGGCGCTGCAATTCCTGCATCACATAAAAAAGCCCTGCGGCAAGCATCAAGGTCACACATGCAAAAAGTGTCAGACCGATGCTTAACAGGGCTTTCATAATCGCGTTTATCCTTGCTGGGATTAGACCTTGCGCATCACAAGCGATGCGTTTGTTCCGCCAAAACCAAATGAATTGGATACAGCAACGTCCACGGCCTTTTCTTTGGCCTTAAGCGGGATAAGGTCAATACCTTCGATGCCTTCTGATGGATTTTCAAGGTTCAATGTCGGCGGTAAGATACCTGTTTCCAGTGCCTTCATTGTGTAAATTGCTTCAACGGCGCCCGCCGCGCCCAATAGGTGACCAATAGCAGACTTTGTTGAGGACATCGAGATTTTATCCAAGGCAGGCTCGAACAAGCGTTTTACCGCGCCAAATTCAATGCCGTCACCAACAGGCGTTGATGTACCGTGCGCGTTGATATAGCCGACTTCGTCAACATTCACGCCAGCGCTTTTCAGCGCGGCCTGCATCGCACGATAACCACCGTTACCGTCTGATGCTGGTGATGTGATGTGATATGCATCGCCTGACATGCCGTAACCGCAAACTTCACCGTAAATTTTCGCGCCGCGCGCTTTGGCGTGTTCGTATTCCTCAAGAACAACGACCCCTGCACCTTCGGCGATGACAAAACCATCACGGCCAGAATCCCAAGGACGCGATGCCTTTTCAGGTGTGTCATTATAACCGCATGACAATGTACGCGCCGCCGCAAAGCTTGATACGCCAAGGCGGTTTACTGCAGCCTCGGCGCCGCCAGAAATCATTACTTCTGCATCGCCCAGCGCAATCATACGCGCCGCATCACCAATGGCGTGCGTACCAGTTGCACATGCCGTCACGACAGAGTGGTTAGGCCCAGCAAAACCAAATTCAATAGATACTAGACCTGATGCCAAGTTAATCAATTGTGATGGCACGGTAAAAGGTGACAAGCGGCGTGGTCCGCGCTCGTTCAAAGTGGTTGATGCTTGATATGTTGATGACAGACCACCAATGCCTGACCCGATCAATACGCCTGTACGCAACAGGTCTTCTTCGGCTGTGGGTGTCCATCCTGCATCTGCAACGGCCTCCTTCGCGGCAGCCATCGCATAAACGATAAAGACGTCTGTTTTGCGCTGCTCTTTCGCAGGCATAAACAAATCAGGATTAAAAGCACCGTCAGTTGGGTTTTCGTCATCTGTGCGCGGTACAATCCCCGCAATATGTGATGGAATGCCATCCAGATCGAAATGCTCGATAGGTTTAATCCCGCTTTTACCAGCAGTCAGCGCCTGCCAGTTGTGATCAACCCCTACGCCTAACGGCGATACCATGCCCATTCCAGTGACTACAACGCGTCTTAACATTGCTTTTGCTCCTATGATTTTTATAAACAAAAAGCCCCTCAACAGCTTTCTAAGGGGCTTTTAATCTTAATTGATCAAGAAAAACTTATTTGTTTTCTTCGATGAATTTTACTGCATCGCCAACTGTTGCGATTTTTTCAGCTGCATCATCAGGAATTTCGATACCGAACTCTTCTTCAAAAGCCATTACCAATTCAACTGTATCCAAAGAATCTGCGCCCAGATCATCGATGAAGTTTGCACCTTCAACTACTTTATCTGCTTCAACGCCCAGGTGCTCAACTACGATCTCCTGTACTTTGCTTGCTACTTCGCTCATGTTTATTTCCTTATTTTCGTTTTTAAATCTTATAATGTTAAACCCTGCACCTGTCATCAGGCGACTGGCGTGGACTTTAACGATTTAATGTCCATTTGCAAGATTTTTTATGATCTATCACAAAAAAACGCGGAATCAAAAGGATTTTCACGCATCCATAACAATGCATGTGGATATATTATTCAAGAAAAATGAAATTTGATTAGACCGTAGTTATTGCAATATCAGAATCAACCACCAACGTGACCTCGGCTCCGTTCTCATTTGTACCTGTGTATACGGCGTAATCATTGCCACCCGCATTAACAAGGTCAGAGGTATCAAAATCAGTATCTTCATTGAGATCTAGCTGCCTGAACCCTGCAAGGCTTACAACATCGTTACCATCACCTTGTATCATTAGCACATTATGATCATCCGTCATTGCCAAGACATCATCGACAGTTAGATCCACTCTTACGCTATCGCCTTCCAGATATAGCGTTTCAATATTTTTAACCAATACATCTAAGGTCGCAAAGTTGACATGCCCATTCGAAGCCCCTGAGGGAGCATTATAAAACTCTAGCATATCGCCGGTTTCTAAATTAGAATAGTCTCCGTCTACGACACCATCTTCAAGATCGCGCATAACACTTTGCGCGGTACTTAGATTATTATGACCGCCATCGATAACTGCATCCGTTATAGTCGCTCCATCAGGGTCAACATCGACGACATCCATATGCACCTTAAAGGTATCCGACCCATCCATGCCGTATAAGTAGTTATCAACGTCATATACCGTAAAGAAATTATCTGATTCAGGCACATTTCCGCCGATCACCAAGTTACCATTTGCCGCATCGTCGATCTCTACGTCTTGGCGCCCTTCGCCAAGATGTACCTGAGAGTAACTTGAATTAACCGTCACCCCCCCATCACCATCATCAACAAAGACGACCTCATTGTCGTTATCAATGGAAGTGCCAAGAGCCAGTGAACGCACAGTATAAGAAGTACCGTTTTCAGTAAATGTGGCACCATCTTCAAATGCCTTCACTTCGAATGTGTAAAAGCTGGAATCGATCCCATCTGAGGCAACGACTGTCAGCTCTAATGTTTGAATATACTCTTCAAAAGCATCATTAATATTTAAAATCAAACGACCATTTGCCTGATCAAGCGACCACCCAGGCGCCCCTGCCCCATCAGATTCCAAGAGTCCTACGCCAGCTTGATCTTCAGTCAAGCTATTGAGGAGCTCTTCAGATTCACGTGACATGCCATACGTTACGGCATCGCCGTCCAGATCTCTGAAAACTTGATCGAAGAAAAATTCTAATGCTCCAGTATTTTCACTGACTTGAAAAAACTCAGATGGTGGTAGATTTCTAGTCAAAAGTTCTGGCGCGCGATTATTTGTATCGGGCTCGTATGCAACTGGATCAACAGGCTCTGATGACTGCGATGTAGTATTATTTGATGTTGCCGAACCGTCCGGTGTGCTTGAGGATGTATTATCACCTCCTGAAGACGATGAATTGGATGGGTTAGGTTTCGCATCGTTGACAGGTACTTGTTTACTCGTCCCAGCCATTTTATTTGGATCAGCCATTTTTACAGGCTCGGAAACCTTAGGTTGCCCACTATCAGCGCTAGTCTCTGATCCGCTTTGCCCTCCATTATCTGGCGCAGCGCTATTGCTTCCAGCGCTCCGCCCTTGCTCGGCATTGCTATTTGCTTCTGATTGCGAATCTCCTGAATCAGACTTAGCAGCCTCGCCATCAGCGCCTGATGACTGCTCCGCCTCTCCGCGAGGTTCTCCATCGCTTTTTGCTTCCGAGCCTTCACCTTCTGATTCTGCTTTTGAATCCCCTTGCGGATCCTCATTCGCGCTTTGCTCCGCACCTTCACCCTTAGGCTCTCCAGTAGATTCAGCAGAGGCTTGATCTGTATCTGCGCCAGCATCCTCTCTCACTTCTTGCGCGCTGGCATCATCTTGCGTTCCATCAGCTTGATCTGCGGCCTCTTGGCTATCTTGGGCATTTTCATTTGCTGCATCATTCATCGATGAGAACAAGTCAGGCGCAACATTCGAGATCGACGCAAATTTTTGCACAACATCACCTGCGGCCATTTCACCCATGTGCGAAATGCCACGGCCGCCGGCCTCGAACCGTGCGGTTTCAAACTGGTTGGCCAGTGTAACCTCGTTCCCGCCAAAGTCGCGCAGCACAATGGCACCTTCCACGACCGTAATTTCCCCCTGATCAACATCACCTGCGATAATTGTTCCGCGAATACCGATTGATCCGACGGGCGTATCGATGGTTACATCATCAGGATCATCGCGGCCAATAGCGCCCGATGTATACACAAACACCCCTTTTAATACGGAGAAATCTGTTTGCCCCGCTTCGGTCACAGGATCATAGACATATTCATCAATCGCCAGGCGCGCATCCTCAGAGACCGCGAAGCTGGTATCATCAATAAAGACAATATTCACTGCACCATTGCCTGCTGTTTCAACAATATCGCCCTGATAAATTTCAATACCAAGGCGCACAGTTTCAGTTGAGCCATCAAGGCGCGTCACAGTTGCGCCGCCTGTAATTTCATCAACAATGCCAACCGGGCTTTCATCGCTGGTGACATTATTCGCTGCATAGTCAGGTGAGGCCTTCACAAAAGACGACACCAATTTAGGTGACAGCACTGCATCGCCAGCATTCAGTGTTGGCGCAGGATCAAAAGCAAAGTAGCTTTCAACGACCACATCATGCCCAGCGTCCTTAACCAGTAAATCCATGCCACGGCGTGCATAGTGTGCGTTTTTAAGATTTATATCATTCGGGAGATCAAGCGCATCGCCTTGCACTTGTAAAATTGACGGTTGTGACGTTGTTTGTGAAACACCACCAAATCCTGATTCATTATAAGCCATAAATTTTTATCTCCCCTTTTGGCATCTTAGCTTTTTTTCTGTCACACGAAAAGCCCGCCGACTTTTCACAAGGCGCTTTCACCAGAATATAGGGAGAGAATTAATAATGCGTAATAAATAGATAAAATTTTATTTAAATCAGATCAACTTCGATAAATTCGCGCGTTTCGCTTTTTAAAAGCGCTTCATTTACTGTGTCCAATCTATGAACGACTGATTTTAAAATTTGCCCAATCAGAGGGTCACTTTGCTCAAGCCTTTCGGCTAAATCTTGTTTGGTGATCAGTTCAACCGTCAGTCCGTTTTCACCAGCCTGAATATTGGCATTGGTAATACGGTTTTGCAGCAACGCCATCTCACCAAAAATTGCGCCTTCTTGCAAATGTGCAAGCGTCACAATTTTTTCGCCTTTATCTAGATACACATGCGCACTGCCCTTCACGACGCGGTACGCCGTAAGGGCTTCCTCGCCTTTACGAATAACAATTTCACCGATTGAGAATGTTTTTGTTTCCATGTTTATTATTTTTTCTTCTTAAATAAGAATTACCTGATTTAAGAAGGCTCTCATTTATGGGCTCTTTTTACAATCCCCAATACGTTTAATTTCCCATCGCAGTGTTACATTCAGTTGATCTTGAGCCCGTTTAATCAGCTCATCGCCCAGCGCCTCAAGATCTTGCGCCGATGCGCCGCCAGCGTTCACCATAAAATTACAATGCATTTCTGACATAGCTGCGCCGCCTATTTGTAACCCACGACCGCCTACCTTTTCAACAACTTGCCACGCACGCATATCATCGGATGGATTGGCAAATGTCGATCCGCCTGTGTTTTCGCGAATAGGCTGCGTTGTATTGCGTTTATCTTTAATCTCTTTAAGGCGCGCGCGTACACTTTGCGTATCTTCCTGGCGCCCTTTAAAGATGGCCTGCGTAATGATAACGCCCTGCGGAATATTGCCGCGGCGATAAGTCATTTGCACATCCGCTGGCGCAAGAGTTACCTCTTGCCCCTGACGGTCAACGCCGCGGAGTTCTTGCAGGATATCGCAGATTTCATTGCCATACGCGCCTGCATTCATTGCACAAGCACCGCCAATTGTCCCAGGAATGCCGCTTAGAAACTCAAGACCACCAATGCCCTTTTTGGCCGCCATTGATGCGGCTGTTCCGTTAAGGGCGCCTGCGCCTATAGTCATGACCTCGCCTTCGCATGTAATAGCAGAGAACTCTTTACCTAGCTTAACCACTGCGCCGCGCACACCAGCATCACGCACAATCGTATTGGCCAAGCCACCAATAACGCATAATGGTTGATCCTCTGGCCACTGCGCCAAAAACGTTTGCAAATCTTTCTGATCGGCGGGCTGAAACAACAGATCAGCCGCGCCGCCGCAACGAAACCAGCTTTGCTGGCCTATGGGGGCATTTTGACTGAGCGTACCGCGCAGATTTTTCAAGTTTGCGAGATCCATTCCTGCCTAGGCCGCCTTGCTTTCGATAACGCGGCTAAGCGCCTTGGGCAGATCGTGCGCCCACGCCGTAATATCGCCTGCGCCCATGCAAATAACAAAATCATCAGGCTGCGCGATTTCGGCGATCATATCTGCCAAGTGATCTTTACTGTCTAATTGCAGGACATGACGGTGGCCGTGCGACATAATGCCCTCGGCCAAGTTTTCATGGGACGCGCCATCAATGGGCGTTTCACCTGCGGCGTATACAGGGGCAATAATGACGGTATCGGCATCGTTAAAGCATGTGCAAAACTCCTCGAACAGGCCAGATAAGCGGCTATAGCGATGTGGCTGCATCACGGTAATGACGCGCCCGCCTGTTTCTTGCGTCACGCTGCGCGCTGTTTTTAAAACTGTGCTAATTTCGACAGGGTGATGCGCATAATCATCAATAATGGTAATGCCACCCACAATGCCTGTCTGTGTAAAGCGGCGTTTTACCCCCGTAAATTGCTGAAGCGCGCGGCGCATTGTGTCGTGATCAACGCCCATTTGCTGCGCGATGCCAAGCGCAACCAGCGCATTTTGCACGTTATGCATCCCCAGCATCGGCATCGTCATATCGGCTAGCTTGGCCTCGCCTGTATCATCATCATTTAACCACGCGGCAAATTGCACATCAAAGACCACACCTTGGGGCGTGTGACGCACGCGCGAGGCTTGCACGTCGGCTTGGGGACTAAATCCGTAGGTAATAATGCGGCGATCGGCAATATGCGGAATTAACGCCTGAACCTCAGGGTGGTCAATACATAGCAGCGCATAACCGTAAAACGGGATATTACTGATAAAACTGCGGTAGGCTTGGCGCACTTCGTCAAAGCTGCTGTAGTGATCCATATGTTCAGCGTCGATATTGGTCACGACGGTGACGCTGGCTGGCAGGCGCGTAAATGTACCGTCACTTTCATCGGCCTCAACAACCATAAGGTCGCTTTGTCCCAAGCGCGCGTTGGTACCATACGCGTTAACAATGCCGCCATTAATTACCGTGGGATCAAATCCTGAAAGCTCAAGCATGCGGCCGATCATTGCGGTTGTCGTTGTTTTTCCGTGCGTCCCGCCAACGGCAATGGCCGATTTTAGGCGCATAAGCTCGGCCAGCATTTCCGCGCGGCGCACAATAGGAATGCCCGCCTGACGCGCAGCGATAACCTCGGGGTTATCTTGGTGAATGGCAGAGGACACAATCACGGCAGCAACGCCTTCGATATATTCGGCTTGGTGGCCGATATGGATGGTCACGCCTTGTTTACGCAGGCGCATCACATTGGCATTTTCTGCCATGTCAGACCCCTGAACATCGTAACCTAGCGAGAGTAAAATCTCTGCAATGCCGCTCATCCCGATACCGCCAATGCCAGTAAAGTGCAGGGTTCCGATTGTTTTATCCATTGCGCGCATAGTTGGGCTTCCTTGTTCTGATCATTGCCTTGATCTTTTTATCTTATGATTTGTCCTTTATCACATCTAACGTCAATGACGCCAATGTTTTTGCCGCATCGGGCTTGCCACATTCTTTAGCTTTGTCTGCGGCAATTTTTAAACTGCTTGGGTTTTGCAATAAAAGCTCTAACCGCCCTTTAAGGGTTTCTACGGTGAAGCTGCTTTCGCTGATCACCCATGCGCCGCCATGATCGGCAATGGCTTGGGCGTTCATTTTTTGCTGCTGATCCTTGTGAAAAGGATATGGCACAAAGATGGCTGGCCGCCCTGCGACTGTCAGCTCTGACACGGTGCTGGCGCCAGATCTGCCGATCACAAGATGCGCTGCGCCAATCGCGCCCGCCATATCGTCAATAAAGCTCACGAGATCGACTTGAATGCCACTGCCTTCATAAGCGGCCTGCGCATTGGCAAGGTCACTTTCGCGGCACTGTTGCAACACGGACAAGCGCGCCCGATATTCCTGCGGCAAGGCCTTCAGCGTTTCTGGCACGACCTCGCTTAGAACTGTTGCGCCTAATGATCCTCCGACAACAACGATACGAATCGGGGCAGAATCTTTGGGGGCGGCGTAATCTTGATCGCGCAAGGCCTCAATTTCGGGGCGAACGGGGTTTCCTGTATAAACAACCTTTACTTCCTCAGATTGACTTAACCCTTTGATATCAGGCAAAGAAATAGCAATCTTTTTTGCGCGCGCTGCCAAGAAAGCATTAGCCTTGCCAATGATGGCGTTTTGCTCATGCAACAGTGTTGGAATGCCCATCATTTGCGCGGCTAAGACGGCTGGCACAGATGGGTATCCACCAAATCCGACAACGCAGGCTGGTTTATTCTTGGTCATCAAGCAAAGCGATTGCCACACACCCGAAGCCAAAGCCATAGCGCCTTTAACCTTCCCCATAAGCCCTGCGCCCGCCGCGCCAGCAGGCACATCCATCATCGGCAGGTCACCAAACATGTCTTTATATTTCAATCCGCGCCGATCCGTAATAATCTCAATATCCAGATCATGCTCCAGCAAAGCCTTGGCTAGCGCCGCCGCAGGCGTCATATGGCCGCCTGTTCCCCCGCAACTTAGATACACTAGCGGCCTATCCGCCTGCGTTGCATGTGAAGATGTTTTTGTCATTGCTCTTATCTCGTTTTACGGCGCGTTAAACACAAAATCGCCCCCATCGTAAAGCCGATTGCCAATGTTGACGATCCGCCGTAGCTGATGAAAGGTAATGTCATACCTTTTGCAGGCAAAACATTCAAGGCCGAGCCCATATGCACAAAGGCCTGCAAGCCAAGCATCGACAGAAGCCCCCCTGCGCCAAGGACACAGAAGATGTCATCATCCTCCATCAGGCGTGCAAGACTGCGCAGGATAACAAATAAGAACAAACCAATCACACACACAACGGCGATAACGCCCATTTCCTCGCCAAGGACAGCAAAGGTAAAGTCCGCATGCGCATCAGGCAGGCGCAATTTTACCGACCCCTGCCCTGGCCCGGCACCAAGAATGCCGCCTGCACGGAATGCCTCAAGGGATTGCTCAACCTGATAGTTATCACCGCTATCTGGGTTTAGAAAGCGGTCAATGCGGCTTTGTACGTGATCGAAACTGGCGTAAACAATCATAACGCCCACCGCCAAGGCCAACAATAGCCCAAAGACATAGCGCAACGGCAGCCCCGCCAAAAAGACCTGCACACACCAGATTGCCGTTAAAACGAAGGTCATCCCAAAGTCAGGCTGCATCATCAAAAGTGCGACACACACCGCATACAGCGCCATTGCCACTGCGGCAGCCTTAAGGTTTCCGTGCTTTTTAGTGCGCGCCAAAAACCACGCTGCAACAAGGGCAAAGATCGGTTTTAAAAACTCACTGGGCTGCACGGACATGCCCGCAATCGGCAGCCATCTGCGCGCGCCTTTAATTTCGGCGCCGAAGATCAGAACAGCAATCAGCGCAAGAATAATTGCGGGAAAAGCCAGACTGCTGAGGCGCCATAACCAGCGCGGCGATAGCACAGACACCCCCACCATGACGGCAACCGAGGGAACAATAAAAATCAAATGGCGCGTAAGGAAATAAAAACTATCAAGGCCGATGCGCTCTGCCACAGGGGGGCTGGCCGTTGCGACCATCAATACGCCAATCACCGCCAACGACAAAAAGGCAAACAGCGTGGTACGATCAACGGTCCACCACCATTGCCCAAGAGGGGAGCGATCTACGCGCGAAAAAATTGCAGTTTCCATGATTTGAGTTCTAGCTTTGAGTATCTAATGCCTGCACGCAGTTTTTAAAATCATCACCGCGCTGCACGAAGTTTAAATATTGGTCATACGAAGCGCAAGCGGGGGACAGCAAAATTGTCTTTACATCCCCTTGTTTGGCAATGCGCCAAGCGCTATCAACCGCGCGGGCCATATCGCCGCAATGCGTTGCAGGTATATTATGATCCGCCAGCCAGCGCATAAACGGCGCAGTATCCGCGCCGATCACACACGCCGCGCGCACGTGCGTCAAATCTTGCTCTAACGCTTGCAAGCCGCCTTCTTTTGGCGCGCCGCCAACAATCCAAACGATATCTTGATACCCGCGAAGCGCCGCGCGCGATGCCTCGGCATTGGTGGCCTTACTATCATTCACAAAGGCAACGCCGCTATGCGCCGCGACATGTTCCTGACGGTGCGGCAGCGCGGTAAAGCTTGCCAGTGCGTTTTGTGCATCATCTTGCGAAACGCCTGCTTTTTCGGCAATGGCAATCGCCATGTTTTGATTTTGCTGCTGCGCGCTGGCGGCGCCATGAATGCGGGATAAAAAACGCTGACCGCTCACCTGAACCATTTGGGCAATTTGCTGTGTCCAGATATCATCCGTAGCAATAACAGCATCGCCCTGCCCTTCAAAAAGGCTCGCCTTAATTGCGGCGTAGCGCTCCATCGTTTTATGACGATCTAAATGATCTGGCGTTATATTTAATAGGGCCGCAATCGTTGGCCGAAAGGTTGGGCAGCGCTCAATTTGAAACGAAGACAGCTCAAGCACCGTCCATGTTCCCTCTTGCGGCGGTGGCATGTCGAAAACTGGCGTCCCGATATTCCCGCCCATACGCACATCATATCCCGCACGCTCCAGAAGATGCGTTACCATCGCTGTTAATGTGGATTTGCCATTTGTTCCTGTAATGCCGATTGTTTTTGCCGTGGGATAGAAACGATGCCACAGCTCAACATCGCACAAGACCTCTATGCCTTGCTGGCGCGCGGCGATGATGATGTGATTATCATCCGGAATGCCTGGCGATGTCACCAAACACGCGCATGAAGCCAGAACAGTTTCATTCATCTGCACAAGCGCCTCTGCCGGCATTTTTTCGCGTGCGGCGGGTTGATCATCCCATGCGATAACCTTGTGTCCGCGCGCCTTTAAAAACGCGTATGTCGCACGTCCAGATACGCCCCAGCCCAGCACCGCAATCGTCTTTTCCAAATCCATAGGGCATGATAGAATTTGCCCCTATGAAAGAAAAGACTTATTTTCTTTACTTTTCATAACATATGTGCGACCTATACACAATGAACAAACAAGAACCACAAGACAATAACCACTCTCCCTCGCTTTGTGATTTATTTTCACAAGAAAAAATTAGTCGTGATGAATTCAAAGATTGGTTAACACAAACTTTAGACAATTTGAATGCGACCCTTGCTCAACAAGAGTACACTTTCGCATATGGCTTTGACTGGCAGCATGACTATAGCAGAGATGATGATTACGCGCTTAAAATACGTGAGCGCAAATCAGAAACTGTACGCCCGGATTATAAATTTGATACAGACATACAACATCACACACGCTATGATGCTATAAAAATTATAACAAAAACATCTGAAGATATAATCGTCCCGCCCCCGACAGAAACGGTTTTAAAGCTCGTTAAACGCGACCATGACTTCTCTTTTGATAAAATGGAACTTCCTACGACGCATCAGGTAGCGCAAAACCAAATCCTCCTGGCTATTGAAGAGCATCTCATTGACCGCTCATTTCGCTTATTGACTACGCACATGTGTATCCCCGAAAAGGAACGCGATGATGAGGCACGCCAAATGGCACGCAGTATAATGCAAAAATCAGGACTTACAGAAATCTTCGAAGATAACGGCCCACGCGCCATACCGCTAGAGCGCCGCCTTGATGCGCCTCGCTAAAATCATTTATCGCAATTTTAGCGTCGACAAGCCAACCAAAGCCAAAATCACGGCAATAATCCAAAAACGGATCACGATTGTGGGCTCTGACCAGCCCTTTTTCTCGAAATGATGGTGCAGCGGCGCCATCGCGAAGACGCGCTTGCCTGTCAGCTTAAAGCTTGTCACCTGAATAATCACAGACAATGTTTCCAAAACAAACAGGCCGCCAATAATTGCCAGAACAATCTCATGCTTGACCATCACAGCAATTGCGCCCAATAAGCCACCCATAGAAAGCGAACCTGTATCACCCATAAAAATCATCGCAGGCGGGGCATTAAACCATAAAAAGCCCATCGCGCCACCGATCAGCGCGCCGCAAATCACGGCAAGCTCACCTGTGCCAGCAACGGCAGGAATGCCCAAATATCCAGCATAGGCCGCGTGACCAACCAAATATGCGATCAACCCGAAACATGCCGCGGCGATGGCAACAGGCACAATTGCCAAGCCATCAAGACCATCAGTTAGGTTCACCGCGTTCGATGCGCCAACCACAACCAACAAACCCCAAACAGGAAACAGCCAGCCAATATTAATCGCCAGATCCTTGAAAAACGGCACAGTAATATGCGTTGCAAGCTCTGGCGGTAAAATATTCATCGTGCCCCATGTGGCAATCAGACCAAAGCCAACCTGACCAATAATTTTGTAACGCCCTGGAAGCCCCTTGGTATTGCGTTTGGTCAGTTTTAAGAAATCATCCGCAAAGCCAATCAAGCCATAACCCACCATAATCAGCAGCGCATACCAGATAAACGGGCTGGTAATATCGGACCAAAGCAATGTTGAAATCGCCACCGAGATCAAAATCATCAAACCGCCCATTGTTGGCGTTCCGGCCTTTTTAAAATGCGTTTCAGGGCCTTCTTTGCGAATAGGTTGACCGCCCGCCTGCATCGCGCGCAGCATTCTGATCATTGGCGGCGCAATAATAAAACAAATCACCAGTGACGTTAAAATGGCGCCGCCTGTGCGAAATGTTAAGTAACGAAATAAGTTAAAAGCAATAAATTCATCCGCCAGCGGCGTTAGCAAGTTATACAGCATGCAGTAGACATCCCTACCCTATGGTTAGTTTATCTTTTTTATTTATCTAGCCTTCCGCGCGCAGTGCTTCTGAGAAGACTGTGCTGGACGCATCGGGAGAGGATTTAAACACCACATAATCACCCGGCGTCAGGACTTCGGGTACAATATGCTGTAGTTTGACACCTTTAATCAATCCCTCAACCGCGTTTCTTGCGTTTTTAAAAACAGAAATCTTTTTCGTGGCACACACAACATCCTGACCGCCAAGGCGTGATGGCAGTGTAAAATCTTGTGCCTGCGCATGAGGCGCGCCTTGCTCAAGCACAACCGTGCGGCGGCCAACGCCTGTGTCGATCATGTTCTTTACGCGGAACAAGGCCTCTTGCACGAACGCACCGCCCATATCGCCCACACCAAGCAGGGAAATTGATTTCATATGCTCGGCGCGGTGATCTGGGTGCGACATATCTGATGACGCCATATAGGCACGCGCCATAACTTGCGCACATTCACGCAGACGCATATCAGACAATTTTACGACCGCCATCGCCGCCATCAACATATTCAGGCTTTGCGCCTTCATGGGCATATCTGGATTATTTTGCGTGGGCGCGTTTATTGTAACCTCGCGCCCCAAAATGCGGCACGTTGCCTGCATGCCGTTACTGGCAAGCAATCGATCCATCACGCAGATTTCCGCGTTTTTGTCTTGTTCGCTGTAATGCAAAATATTATTGAGCCCCGCGGCCTTTGCCTGTGCCAACACATCCAGCGCACCAGGCGCGTCCATATTCATCAAAACCACGCCATTGGTTGGCATATTTTCAAACAGACCACACGCGCGCAAAGCTGCGGGCTTATCAATCACAACGATATCAGGCTGCAATGCGGGGGATAGACTAAAGATACTGAAGTCGCAAATTTCTGGCATCGCCGCCATAGATGATGACAGGTGACGTCCACCTTCATAGTAATCCGCAACTGCGCCCAAGGCGCGGCTAAAGGCGCGGCGCTGCTCAAAACCTTGAACGGCAATAACAACGCTGTGCGTTCTAAAACGGGCAGCGCGGGCTAAGGCGCGCAAAGCCTCGTAAACGCAAGATACTTGCAATAATGGATACTGATCGGCGATATCGGCAGGCACGGACATACCGTGGCTTACAACAGCAGCAGATGCGCCAAGCTCAAAAACGTGATGAAGGTTATCTTCTGCTGAGGCAAAGAACAAATCCCCAGGGCGCACATCGTCTTGACGGATCGTCAGATCAACAGCCTCCCACGGCATTGTTGATCGCCCTCCGGTAATCACTTCAACTTCGTTGCTGACCCACAATGCATTTAAACCCATTTGTTTTTAGCCTTTTATCTTTTCTATCGCGTTTGCAGCCTCCTCGTAATCATCGAACGGAATCACTTCACCAGCCAGAATCTGGCCGCTTTCGTGACCTTTGCCGGCAATCACGAGAACATCACCTTGTTTTAATTGTTTAATGGAAAAATCGATAGCCGCGGCGCGGTCACCAATTTCGAAGACATTTTCATTATGCATGACGTCTTTTATTGGCGCTAGGATCTGTTTTCGGATATCCACGGCTTTTTCATTTCTAGGGTTGTCATCTGTAACAATAACTGTATCACACCGATTCGCAGCCACGCTCCCCATCAAGGGACGCTTACCTTTATCGCGGTCACCGCCACAGCCAAAAACACATACCAATCGCCCTTTTACATGGGGGCGCACGGCCTTTAAAACAGTATCAAGCGCATCTGGCGTGTGCGCATAATCAATATAAATATCCGCTCCTGCGGGATGCCCCGCCACATGTTGCAAACGCCCTTTTACAGGCTTAATTTTCGCAAAGGCCTGAACCAAACCATCGACATCCTTGCGCGCAGGTTTCACTGTTTGCAACGTCAACCCCGCCGCACATAATAGATTTGATATTTGAAACGCGCCAATCAATGGCACAAAGACCTGATATTCTTGACCAAACATATCCAGGCGCACCTCTGAGCCTGCACCAACAGGCTCAACCTCAAGGATACGCAGATGCTCTCCATCATAACCATAGGTCAAACACGGCGCATTGCTTTGCGCGACAATGCGCGCGCCATACGGGTCATCCATATTCACAACCGCAACGCCGTCATGTGGCAAGCACTCAGAAAACAGGCGCGCTTTGGCCTGAAAATACTCCTCCATTGTTGCATGGTAATCCAAATGATCGCGCGACAAATTAGTATACCCAGCCGCAGATAAGCGCACACCATCAATACGGCACTGATCCAACCCGTGGCTAGATGCCTCAAGCGCAAGATGCGTCACGCCTTCCTCATGCAAGTCCGCCAGTGTTTGATGCAAGCTCACAGGATCTGGCGACGTCAGCTTGGCATTAATTGTGCCAAGGCTGCGCGCATTTAACCCCTGACACTGCCATAATTGCTCCGCAAAGGTCACGACAGAGCTTTTGCCGTTTGTCCCCGTCACCGCCACAACCGTTTCAGGTTGCGCGCCTTGATAGAATTGCGCCGCCATTTGCGCCAAGGCGCGGCGGGGATTATCGACCTTGATTAAACGCACACCGCCCGGCAACACCAGATCACGATCTGACAAAATTGCACTTGCGCCTTGCTTGATCGCCGCATCGATATAATCGTGACCATCATGGTGCGCACCCGCAATCGCAGCAAATACGTAGCCGTCCTTTACGGCGCGACTATCTGAGGTCACACCGCGAATACCGTTTAAATCAAACATGATCTACCCTTCCAGCGCCACATACTGGCGCAATGGATGCTCGTAAGATGGGGCATCATAATCTGGCGCCATCCCTAAAATATTAGCCATCGTCTTTACAAGACGCTGCACTGCAGGCGCTGCAACCCAGCCCGCCGTTGCGTAACCATAGCTTTTCTTATTGCCCTTTGGCTCATCCACGGCAACCATCACAACATAACGCGGGTCGTTAATCGGAAACGCCCCGACAAATGATGAAATAAGCTTCTTGCGTTGATAGCCGCCTGCACCTGATTTTTCTGCTGTGCCCGTCTTACCGCCCAAACGGTAGCCCGGCACATCTGCATTTTTACCCGTACCATCGGTCACGACCAGGCGCATAAGCTCGCGCATTTTGTATGATGTTTCCTCGGAAATGACGCTGATTTTATTACGGTTATTACGCGCTTTACCACCCTCACCTGCATGCACGAAGGTTGGCTCGATCAAGTATCCTCCGTTCACCACCGTCGCCACAGCCGCCGCTACATTCAAAGGCGTCGTGGCAATGCCATGCCCGTAAGACGCCGTCATTGTCGCAACCTCGCCCCAGCGATCAGGCACAAGCGGACTTGCAACCTCAGCAACCTCGACATTCATGGCAGAGAGCAAACCTAAATCCTCGTAAAATTGGCGCAGACGCTGCCCCCCGACGGCCTGCCCCATCATGGCAGAACCAATATTCGACGACACCATAAAGACCTCGGGCACGGTTAAGATACGCTCTTCCGCGTGATAATCTGAAATCGTAAAACGGCCAACCTTAATAGGCTCGCGCGCATCAAAGGTTGTGCTCATCGGCACATCATGAGTTTCTAAAAACGCCGCAGTCGAGAAAATCTTAAAGACAGAGCCAAGCTCATAAACGCCGAGCGTTAAGCGGTTAAAATGCGCGGCGGCCTCGGACAAGCCAGGCTCGTGCGGGTTAAAGTCCGGCAAAGACACGCCCGCCAAAACTTCGCCAGTGTGCGCATCCATAATCACGCCAGCGCCGCCCATTGCGTTAAAATCGTCAATTGCCTTGCCGACCTCGCGGTGCAAGGCATGTTGCAAACGCATATCCAAACTCAGCGTGACATCCTGCCCCTTGGCCAGCATACGGTCAAAACTGCGCTCCACCCCGGCAAGACCACGCCCATCAACATTAGTCATACCAACCAAATGCGCCATTTCATTTTTGGCTGGGTATACGCGTTTTTCTTCATAGCGAAAGGCAAGGCCAGGCTCGCCCAACTGCATCACGGCCTCTTGTTGGCGCGGCGAGATATTGCGCTCGATCCATACAAAACGGCGCGCACTTTGCAGCGAGCGCAGCGTCTTCCCAAAGTTAAGCGAAGGAAAAATATCGCTCAGGCCGCGCGCGGTTTTTTCAGGATCAGCAATCAAATACGGGTCAGCATAAAGCGACGCCATATCCAGCGACGTCGCCAGCATATTGCCGTTACGGTCATAAATGCTGCCGCGGCGTTTACCTTCTGGCGCTTCGGCGACAACAATCGCCCCGGCGTCCTCCATATTCCAAAACTTGGCCTGCACAACCGAAACATCAAAGGCACGCACCGCCAAAACCATATAAATAATTGCGAAAAAACTGCTTAACGCCACCAGACGCCCGTGCGCCAAATCAAGCATCGCACTGCGATCTCCGGTCAGTTTTGCGGCATTACGGCGCATCATACGATAAAAAATCATTCATGCCCCCCGATATGCTCGCCAGCGTCACCCGAAAAAGATGCGTCATGCATTTGTGGCGCTGTCGTCGGGCGAAGTACCTCAAAGCTAGGGATGATGCGGGGCGCGCCGCCTTCGAGGTCTAACTTTTCGCCAGCGATCTTTTCAAGACGATCCGGAGCGCTTAAGAAAGCCCATTCGGCCTGTAACATGCGCGTTGTTTGTGTCTCTTTTTGCACGGCGGCGCGCGCCATACGCAAGGTGCGCTGCGCGTCATGAACGCGCTGTGATGTGTACACCAGCATTGCCCCCGACAGGATGGCAAAACACAAAACCAATGCGGTTTTCAGGTGCATTTTCATCTTTTAACTTTCGTAACTTTTTAAATAACCGAGCGAATAGCCAAACGTAACTTTGCGGAGCGTGCCCTTGGATTGACACTGGTCTCCTCTTTAGAAGGTAACACAGGCTTGGTCTGAGGTAAATTATAGAGTGCAGGTTTTTGTTCCCGAGTCGCATCAGGCATATAGCGGGATTGACCGCCTCCGCGCCCTGCCTGTTCGCGCATTGTTTTCTTGATAATGCGATCTTCTAGCGAATGAAATGACACCACGACCAAACGCCCCTGATCGTTCAAAATTTTTGGCGCTGCGTCCAGTGCGCGCTCGACCTCGCCAAGCTCATCATTCACTGCGATGCGCAACGCCTGAAATGTCCGCGTTGCTGGATCGATGCCATCTTTGGATTTTGGCACGCATGAGCGCACAACATCTGCAAGGTCTTGGGTTGTGGTAAAGGGCGCACCCTTTCGCCTTGAAACGATACGTTTCGCAACCCAGCGCGATTTACGTTCTTCTCCATACTTATAAATGATATTGGCTAAATCTTCTTCACCCATTGTATTTACAAGGTCGGCAGCCGTCTGTCCCGCGCCTTTATCCATGCGCATATCAAGCGGCCCATCAAAGCGGAAAGAAAATCCGCGCTCGGCCTCGTCAATTTGAAAGGATGAAACGCCCAAATCCAAAACAAAGCCGTCTACGCTGCGCCCTGCAAGTAAATCTGCAACATCGCCAAAGCAGCCACGAATAAATTCAAAGCGATCACCAAATTCATCGGTGAATTCTGCGGCGCGTTTTTGCGCATCAAGGTCACGGTCAATCGCGATAACTTTACATTGTGCGCGCTCAAGAAAGGCGCGCGTATAACCGCCCGCGCCAAATGTGCCATCCACATAGATCTTACCGTCTTCGGGCTGAAGCGCTGTAAGAACTTCGTTAAGCATAACAGGAATGTGGGACATAAAGGGCCTTTAACACGTGCAAATCAATTTATACTGCCGATTCTAGCACGCCCGATTCGCCAGTCCAAGCCCCATAATGATTGCTTTTTCAAGTGCAATAGCGCATAGTGCGCCCGTCAGAGGGTCGGATGACTGCTTGCGCCTTGCGCGCCAGAGGAAAGTCCGGGCTTCATGGAAATATGGTGCCGGGTAACGCCCGGGAGGCGCGAGCCTACGGAAAGTGCAGCAGAGAGTAGACCGCCTGCCTAGCAGGTAAGGGTGAAAAGGTGCGGTAAGAGCGCACCGCGTGACTGGCAACAGTTCATGGCATGGTAAACCCCACCAGAAGCAAGACCAAATAGGAACCGCATGATAGCGTATTTCCACGCTGCGGTTCGGGTCGGTCGCACGAGGGACTTGGCAACACGTCCCCTAGATGAATAGTCATCCTCGACAGAACCCGGCTTATAGACCCTCTGACCTTTTCTCTTTTTTATGTGTCTGATTGATCTTGCTTGCGCGCCAGATCCTTGATCGGCCATGTGGCAATGCCCGCATCTGCCAAAGTCTGCCACGGGAATGTCGGGCCAGGATCCATTTTACGATCTGGGGCAATATGCTCGTGCCCGATAACGTTATCAGGGGCGATATCATGACGCGCCTGAATATCGCGGCATAGATCCATAAGCGCCTGCACCTGCGCATCAGGAAAAGGCTCATACCCGATTTCATGCCCGCCATTTTCAAGCTCTATCCCGATTGAAAGGCTATTGATATCGCGCTGCCCTTCCCAATAAGATACGCCTGCATGCCATGCGCGCTTTTCTTCATCCACCAATTGCCAAAGCGTTCCATCTTTTTCAATCAGATAATGGGCGCTTACCTGCGCATCAGGGTCACATAAACGATCAAGCGCGCCTTGCGCCGTTGGCATACCTGTGTAATGCACAATAATCATTGATGGCAGTGCGCCGTTTTTGCGGTCATTATAATTCGGTGATGAGCGATGTTTCATATCATGTAACTTATCACAGGATACGCGCGAATACAGGTATGAAAGGATACAGTCATGAAAATTTTACTCACACTGGCCGCAATCGCCTTTTTCGCAGGCGGCACTATATTGATGTCAAGCGCACGCGCAATGGATAATGGAGAAGACCTTATGACACAGCAGCCCAAAGGATACCCTATCGCAACACTGGCAGGTGGATGTTTTTGGTGCACCGAAAGCGAATATCGCGCCCTAGACGGCGTTTTATACACCCGCGTTGGTTACATGGGCGGAAAAACCAAATCCCCCACCTATCAGCAAATCAGCACCGGCACCACAGGACATGCCGAAATTGTCGAGGTCACATACGACCCTGAGAAAATTCCATACGCCGATCTGCTGCGCTTCTTTTTAACCAAGGCGCACAACCCGACACAATTAAACCGCCAAGGCGTTGATGTGGGCACGCAATATCGATCCGCCATTTTCTATCACAACGCCGCGCAGAAAGAGGCCGCCATGCAGGCCATCAAAGACGCCGAGGCCAGCGGCCAGTATAACGCGCCGATTGTCACAGCGATCGAACCTGCCAGCACCTTTTGGCCTGCCGAGGATTATCACCAGCAATATTACGAGAAATATGAAGAGCAAAATGGCCGCAAGCATTTGCGCGTCATCTTGAAAAAGCAAGGTAAGCTCAAATAACAGCGCGCCGCAACAGCGCAAAGATCAGGTTGCGGATTTTACGCGACCTTTTCTTGTGGCATTGCCGCGACAGCCTCGGCGCAGCGATGGCACACGTCATTGGCTTCGCTCACCTCAGGCTTCACCTGCCAGCAGCGCACACATTTACCGCCCTCGGCCTTTTCCACCTGAACAGACAGCGCATCACCTGATACGATTTTTGCCTGCGATGTGATTGCGACCTCGGCCAAATCAACGCCTTGCAATGCCTCAAACTGATCAGCAGTTACGCTAACAACCGGATGCGCCTCAAGCGATGAGCCTAGCTCTTTACTTGCGCGCAGTGGCTCAATTGCTTCGGTCACGGCCTTGCGGACAGCCTTAATTTGCGTCCATTGCGCCGCCAAGGCATCATTTTGCCATGATGCAGGCACGGATGGAAACTCGCGCAAGTGGACGCTTTGCTCATCGCCCAGCATACCTTGCGGGCGGTGCGACCATGCTTCTTCGGCGGTGAACGACAAAATCGGCGCCATCCATGCCGTCAGGTATGAGAAAATCTCAACCAAAACGGTGCGGCACGCGCGGCGGCGGTCGCTGCCCTGCGCATCGCAATACAGCGCATCTTTACGGATATCAAAATAAAATGCCGACAAATCTTCGTTACAATAATCATGCAACAATTTGGCAATGCGAGAAAACTCATATTTCTCAATATGCGCGCGGATCATGTCATCCACTTCGTGCAGGCGGTGAAGCATTAATTGCTCAAGCGCTGGCAAGGATTTTACATCGCCCAGATCAACGGCTTCGCCTTCGGTAAAACCATCCATCGCGCCCAGTAAAAAGCGCAATGTATTACGGATACGGCGATATAGATCACCTGTATTTTTCATGGTTTCCTTGCCGATGCGGATATCCTCGGATGTATCGGAAAGCATCACCCACAGACGTAAAATGTCCGCGCCGTATTGCTCCATCATCTTAAGCGGATCAACCACGTTGCCCAATGATTTGGACATTTTATAGCCCTTTTCATCCAAAACAAAACCGTGGGTCAGCACGTTCTTATAGGGTGCGCGGCCATTCGTGCCGCAGCTTTCCAATAGGCTTGAGTGGAACCAGCCGCGGTGCTGATCCGATCCTTCAAGATACAGGTCAATCTGATCGACACCTGCGTAATGCGGCCATGTTTGATCATCGCCAACAACAAAGGCGTGGGTTGAGCCTGATTCAAACCAAACATCCACAATATCAAAGACCTGATCATAGTCCTCAGGGTTAAATGATGTCCCCTCAAGGAAGCGCGCGGTTGCGCCATCGTGCCACCAGCAATCTGCACCTTCGGCCTCGAATGCATCGCCGATGCGGCTATAGACACCTTCGGCTTCTGGCCCACCGAGGACCTCACCTGTTTCTTTGTGCAAGAATAATGCAATCGGCACGCCCCATGCGCGTTGACGGCTGATACACCAGTCAGGGCGATTTTCGATCATTGACGTGATACGCGTTTCGCCTTTGGACGGGTACCAGTTTGTTTCCTTGATCGCACCCAGCGCTACATCGCGCAATGTTTCATTCGCAGATGTGCCCGTGCGGTCCATTGCAATAAACCATTGCGGGGTTGTACGGAAAATCAAGGGTGCCTTTGAACGCCAGCTATGCGGATATTCGTGGCGCACAGATCCCTTGGCAAGCAATTTACCAACCTCTGTCAAAGCCTTCAGAACAGCAAAGTTACCGCCGCCAAGCTCCCCTTTTTGGGTGTAGACTTCCATCCCTGCGAACAGGCCAACATGCGGGCGGAATTTACCATCATCGGTAACATTGTCGGTAATTTCAATCAATGGCAATTGGTCGTCTGACGTGCTTTGCGCGTTATGTGCTTCGCGGCGGGCGTTTTCTGCACGCACCAAGTTAAAGTCATCCTCACCATGGCCTGCGGCGCAGTGAACGAAACCTGTACCCGCATCATCGGTCACAAAATCAGCCTGCAATACAGGCACATCAAACGCATCATAATGCGCATCGCTGGTGGCAAGTGGATGTTTGCACACTGTGCCAGCAACCTGCGCACCATCAAATGTGCCAAGGCATTCCCATTCTTCGATGCCTGCTTGCGCTTTGACGCCCTCGGCCAGTGATGTCGCCATGGCGATTTTGCCGCCTTCATATTGATAAACGCCGTATTCGATGCCTTCACCAAAGGCAATCGCACGGTTTGATGGAATTGTCCAAGGCGTTGTTGTCCAGATCACAACGTCTGCACCTTCCAGTAACGGCACGTTTGTTTGCTTCACTGGGAAGCGCACCCAAATCGTGACGGATTTATGCTCTTTATACTCGACCTCAGCCTCGGCCAGAGCCGTTTTTTCAACGACAGACCACATCACAGGCTTTGCGCCTTTGTAAAGCAAACCATTTAAGGCGAACTTATGGATTTCGCGGACGATCTTGCCTTCGGCGCGCTCACGCATGGTTAGGTACGGCGTTTCCCAGTCCCCTGTCACGCCGAGGCGCTGAAACTGTGCGCTTTGCGTTTCGACCCATTCGCCTGCGAATTTGCGGCATTCATCACGAAAATCAAGGATATCGACCTCGTCCTTATCCTTACCCGCGTTGCGGTATTTCTCTTCGATTTTCCATTCAATCGGCAAACCATGACAATCCCAGCCAGGAACGTAAGGCGTTTTATAGCCTGTCATCGCGCGTGATTTGATAATCACGTCTTTTAAAATTTTATTGAGCGCATGACCCATGTGAATATTGCCGTTCGCATATGGCGGGCCATCATGCAAAATCCAAGGCTTTTTGCCTTGTTCGTCCGCGCGGGACATGAGCTGACCATACAGGTTCATCTCTTGCCATTTTTTCAGGATTTCAGGTTCCTTTTGCGGCAAACCGCCCCGCATAGGGAAATCGGTTTTAGGCAGGAATACGGTTTCTTTGTACTGGTCTTTATTTTGCTCGCTCATGCGAAGCACTATGGCTGCGCGGGGCGCTAAAATCAAGGGGTTATTGCGATGAAATTCTCATACAAATACAACGAAAACGGGATCGAGATCAGGGCAAAAACGGTGCTGTATAAAATTGTGCTGGCGGCCTTTTCAGGTTTCAGATCCATTTCAACGGCAAAGGCGGCAATATTCGCGCCAATCGGCACAATCGTCAGGATGAACATAATCTTATGCACCTGCGCATCAAATAGGTGCAGCGCCGATTGATCCAACATGATCAGCCCCACACTTATAAGGGGCAGCATGATAAATTTTCCCGCAAAGGTCAGCGATATAAAACGCGGCGCCCACACCATGCGCTTAACCTTGGCCAAGGCCGCGCCGATAATCATCATGCCGATAACAACGTACGATCCCTTGAAATACTCCCAATATGTGACAACCACATCGGCCATTCCTGCGCCAGAGAGATTATAGGCCACACCTGCGGCCACGGCATATATCGTTGGAAAGCGTGCAAGCTTAATCAGGCTTTCACGGACGCTGAACCGCCCGCGCGCGGCAAGGTAATACAGGATTGTAGCCTCGAACAAAAGCGCCCCTAGATTTGCAAAAATGTAAACGCCGACCCATTCCTCGGGCAGCAGCATCAGCGCCAGCGGCAAGCCAAAATATCCCGTATTGCCTGAGGCCGACGAAATCGCCATCAAATTCGCACGACTATCGCCATAAACCCTTTTACCTGCCGCAAGCCAGATAAAACACACGCATGTGATCATCACATAAAACACAACCGGCAGCGCGATATAGCTCGGCCGGAATTCCATTTGCGCAACATAGCCAAATGTAACAATCGGCATAATGATATAAATGCCTAGCGCGCCCAGCGTCTGGCGATCGACATTAAAAAATTTGCCTGCGATATACCCCAAAACAATCAGGGCATATAACGGCACCAAATTACCGGCTAATGTAAGAACAACATCCATGCGCTAATTAAACCCAAAATACTTAATAAGGAAATAGGCAAAGGGAATAGCCACGGTTGAGAAAAGACTGCTGAGCAGGACGGCACTGCCTGCGCGCTCGGGGAACAGGTTATTTTCCGCCGCATAGGCCACGTAATTCGCAAATAATGGCATAAAGGACAAAATAATCATCAAGGCGTAAATCTCATGATTTAACAGGCCAAACCAATGCACATCCGCAAAGATCACAGCGCCAAGCATCACTGGCCATGCGACATATTTAATCAAAAATAGCGCGCCAAGCTCGCCCCAGCGGATAGAAAGACCGCCCAGTTTTGATACTGAAATCCCGATCATCATCATCCCCAAAATGGTTAATGCACCTGCGGCGTAATCCCAATATTTCTCGGCAATGGGGTTCATGGTGATGCCTGCATAGTTAAAGACCAACCCCAATACAACAGCATACAAAACGGGCAATTTCATCAGGCGCTTTAGGCTTTGTTGTACGGTAAAGCGTCCGCGCGCCGAGATATAGTAACTGAGGCTTGCATTATTAATTGCGCCGCCCAGATTCATAAACAGGTAAATCGACGCACCATGCGGACCAAAGAGCGCCAAAACAATAGGCAAACCAAAATACACGGCGTTCGCATTCACCGCAGCGCTGGCAATCGAATTGGCGGTGCCGTCCTGCCAGATGCGTTTGGCAATATTCAGCGCACTCAGCGTAATGATATATGATGACACCAGCGTTATAAGCGGCAGCACGATCAACGATGGTTGAATATCGATGCGCGTCATCGCGCCCAAGAACACTGGCGGCAGTAAGATATACAAACAAATCCGGGAAATCGAATGCAGGTTCACATCCAAATAACGCCCTGCAATATAGCCAACGCCAATCAATAAATATAGCGGCACTAAGTCCGCCATAATTACACCAAAAACATCCATTACACTTACCTTTTAGTTTAATACGCTGCGTGTTTGTTCGCAGTCTTTTTCAATTTGCTCGATCAAGGCCTCAAGGCTATCGAACTTGGCTTCGCCGCGCAGTCTTTTTACAAGACGCACGCGCAAAATTTTATCATATATGTCACGGTCGAAATCTAGGATATGTGCCTCAACCTGCGCTACAGGAACCTCGAACATCGGGCGAATACCAATATTCACGGCAGATTTGTGCCATTCATCCTCGCCCTGCACGCAGACTTGCGCCGCATAAATGCCATAGGCCGGGTGAATGGTTTCGCCCAATTTTAAATTCGCCGTGGGGTAGCCTAATTCGCGCCCGCGTTGATCGCCCTTGACGACTTGTCCTTGAATTTCCCAATCCCACCCCAAAATATGGTTGGCTTTTTCAATATCACCATGACGCAATAATTGACGCACCGCGCTTGATGACAGGGCATCACCGCCGTCTTGTTGCAGTTCATCAATGATGGTGACATGAATGCCTGCATCACGAATGTCTGATGGCTGCCCTTGGCGCAATTGACCAAAACGGAAATTATATCCGACCACAACATGCGTGGCCTTAAGCGTGTTTTGCAAAATTTCTTGAATAAAGTAATCGCTTGACTGGCTGGCGAATTCCCAATCAAAAGGAATAGATAGCACAAAATCCATGCCTGCCGCGTCAAGGCGCGCGGCCTTAATGGTGCACGGGGTGATGCGGCCAGGTGGCTCATCGGCGCGGAATAAGCGTCGTGGATGCGGCTCAAACGTCAGCACACCGCAAGGCACATTATTGGCCTGTGCAATATCACGCGCCGCGCGCAGCAAAGCCACGTGACCACGGTGAACCCCATCAAAATTACCAATAATGATGACGGCGCCTTGTTCGGTTTGCGTTATATCGCTCAGTGCGGTTAATTGCTTCATTCCCTGTTTTTCGCGCAATTTCGTGCATGGGTCAATCTTCAATCTTTAAATTCACTGGAAATCGTCTTAGTATAGCGCCCAAGATGAGAAAATTACTTTTACTGACAAGCCTTTTACTGATCCCTGCCTGCGCGGGAACCAGTGTGCGTGACTATTCCAATTTAGATGCTATTGAAAAGCGATACGTCCAAGCGCCTGAAGACATTGATCATGCACGCGATTACGCTCATGCGCTGTTGTTTCACAAAGACCCGCAAACCGCGATGAATGTCATGAACTGCATCATCAAGGGCGATAAGGCCACCATAAGCGACTATACGCTGGCAGCCAAAATACAAGGCGCACTGGGCAATATTGATCAGCAAGAAACATACCTTAAGAAAGCACTCGCACTCAGCCCTAAAAGCCTCCCCTTACGTGAGGCGCTTATTGCCTTTTACACAAAGAACGAACGCGCCCTTGAGGCACAAAAGATATATGATCAAATCCTGTTTAGCGCCGATACGCGCAACTTGTCCGAACACGATTATATACGCTTAGTTGACGATGCTTCGACGCATTTGCTTTCTATGAAATTGTATGAGGATGCATTTGACCTGACACAATGGGCAAAGCGCCGTTATCCAGATGACCTAACCTTGGAAAAGAATTTTCGGATTATTCGTGCCTTAATGCAATCACATGGACATGCAGCGCCAAAACCTATGCCACGGCCTAAGCATACTGCTGTTTCAAGCTAGCCCTCTTCAGAGGCGAATGTATCTTTCATCTCTTGCTGCAAGGCAGCTTTGGAAGGGGTCTGCTCAGCTTTATCTCCGCCCTTACGCTTAGAACCGCTTGAGGTGTCACCCTCAGGAGCGCCCTCATCCGCATCAGAAACATTGCCTTCGCCTTCTAAATCTTGCTTCTTACCAGAAACAACACGGCCCCAGCGCTGTATCAATTCTTTTTGGCGTTTTTGGATCGTTTGTTGCCGTGACTTTGCCTTTGCGTACAAAATTTGGCTTACAGCGCCGCTGAGGAACCAATCAACTCCATACCCAGCCGCCGCGCCGGTATACATCACAATCACATTCACCGGATCAGCAACCAATTCCAGCGCAAAAAACAGCTCATCGCCACGCGACCAAAGAGTCAACAAATAGAAGCTACACGCGGCGAGATTTAACGCCGCAACTGAAATCGCGCGTGCCTTTAACTTTGTCCGATCAACAAAAAAGGCGACGATCGAAGGCAAACACCCAATCGCCAGTAAAATTGTACTGGGCAAGGCAATCAATGAACAAATGATCGCCATCAGGACAAAAAATATTTTGCCACCATTGCCCTTTTTCTGCGCTTTATCTGCCTTTGCCATCGTTCCTAGCCGCCCGTGTAAAATGATATTGCGATAAACACAATGACGATGATCGACAGACCACTTGCAATCATCGCTGATATCTCACGTCCGAAGCTTTTATTAAAACTGCTACGGTCAATCAGGTTCATCTGAAGTTCTTGCGATTCAATTTCCAACTTATAATATTCTTCTACGGCGCTGTTGTATGCCTTGCGGTCACGGCTTCGCGTAACTGGATCCTCAATCATCGAGAGCATCCCCGGCAAATCACCCTTTTCAGCGGCCTTAGATACCTTATCCTCAATCGTCTTGCGCAGCGTCAAATCATAAAAGACACGGTAACAAGGCTTTATCTTTTTCAAAAGTGCTTTGGCCAGATGCGGCAAAGAATCAATTTTATGGCGCTTTTGAATAGCAGCATAACAGCTCAAGATCGCATGCATGACCTCGCTTTGGTGCGGGGAATCCAAATCGAATAATCGCCGCTCGATCACCTGTGGTTCACGCTCGATCAAGAAGGCTGCAATATGACGATCCATTAACTGCGAAACCGCTTTTGGGTTTTGCTCCAGAAGCCTATCCAGTTTCAATGCAATTTCTGCCGCATCATAAGCGATTACATTTTTAAGCAATGGACTCATACAATGCACGCGTTTAGAGAGCATATAAATGCAGCGTTCAACGCCATAGCCTGTTTTCTTACCCCGCAGCGCATTGCGCGCGGCTTCGAAATGTTCGGACATACCCAGATAATCTGATCCGCCGGCCTCAAGCTTAAAAATAAACCAGCTATTAAACAGCCCTTGTTTTAAGATTTCGACGATAGGGTTAGGATCTTCTCCCTTTTCTGTGGCCTCAATTAATTTATCGCCAAATGCCTCAGGGTATAGAGCGCGCCCTTTATAAAAGATGGGATTTGCTGTGTTCATACCTATGGCAAGGTTAGATGCGATCATGATGTTTTTTTCATGTGTTTTTAGATTTTCACGCACAAAGCCCATTGCGCGTTCATATCGCGCCACTGCTTTTTTATCACTTAAGGCTCTTTCCAGCCAATGGGAAAGCTGTCCGCTTTCTACAAGATGCGCGGCACTTGCTGGCGCTTTAGAAAGCTCCTTAGCAAGCGTTGCAATTTGATTATATTTTTTATTTTCAAACTCTAACGGGCGCGGCGCAATTTTTGGCGGCGGGTTTTGCTTTGGTGATAATTGACGCCCGTCATACCACAAAGATATTTCTTCTACGCTCCAGCGCTTTAAAGGATCATCTTGCAAGACACCTTTTAGCAACTCAAGAAATGGCCCACTAAAGCGCTGCTTGTCAAGCAGGGTTGCGTAGCTGCCCTTTTGTAATTTTGCCTCTATGATAAAATCATCGGACTTCCCTTCCATCGGGTCTTTTGTGCGAAGCATGAGGGCAACACACACACCAAACGCATAAATATCATTGGCAATATAACCTGTTCCTATGCCACCTTGCTCGGCCAATGCTGTTGGCACAGTTTTATAAATTGATGGCTGCGCCATGCCGTATGGTAACGACAGCATATCGCCTATAAACACGTCGACAATATTATTATCCTGGTATTGCGCAAAGACATTCGACAGGCACAAGCTGCCGTGATTTATGCGTTTATGCTCAAGATCGGTGAGAATACTTACAAATGGCGGGATAATATTCTTAAGCACCATAGACGGGCTCAACCCTAGCGCTATTTCTGGTTTATCATCACTGATTTTTTGGGCGCTTGCCCGTGTCTGATAAACAAAGACATAACGCTCTTCTTTAGCGGGCGTCCAGAACACAACCCCATTGCCCACCAGATTAACCAATCCGGGGTTATTCACACGCACATAATTTTCAACCAAAGTCAGGCGCGGCATATAGGCACGTTCACAAATGAGCGCGTAGCACTTTGTTACATCATTTAAGTAACTGACTGCTTCGTACGCTTTTAACGGCCCATGATCATACTCGGGCAGCGGACGATCATAATAAATTTTGATCTTCGCGCCGAGACTAACCGTGTTTTTACTTTCGCTGATCGGGGATGACTTAGCAGCCACAAAAACAACCTTTTATTGATACAATCTTCACACAACAGAAGACCATTTGTTTACTTTACAAATGGGTCTTCCATTACGATTGTATCATCTCGCTCGGGCGATGTGGAGAGCAATGTTACAGGTGCGCCCACTAATTCTTCGATGCGGCGAACATATTTAATGGCCTCGGCAGGAATATCCGCCCATGAACGCGCGCCATGAACCTCGCCTTGCCATCCAGACATTGTCTCGTAAACAGGTGTTGCAGCCTGTTGCAGGTTTTGCGCGGCAGGTAAGTGGTCATAGCGCTCGCCATTAATGTCATAGCCCACGCAGATTTTAATTTCTTCCATACCGTCCAAAACGTCTAGCTTTGTTAAAACGATGCCTTTGATCCCGCCAACTTTAATCGCTTGGCGTACGGCAACCGCATCAAACCAGCCACAGCGGCGTTTACGCCCTGTCGTCGTGCCAAATTCATGACCTTTTTGACCGATACGTTCGCCAATTTCATTATCTTGTTCTGTTGGGAAAGGCCCCTCGCCCACGCGCGTTGTATAAGCCTTGGTAATACCCAAGACATTATCGATCACATCAGGGCCAATGCCTGCACCCACGGCGGCCTGACCAACCGCCATGTTTGACGATGTCACAAACGGATATGTTCCATGATCCACGTCCAGCATCATGCCTTGTGCGCCTTCAAACAAAATGCGCTTACCATCTTGGCGCGCTTGATCCAAAACTTTCCACACAACGCCGCGATACGCCAAGATTTCGCTGCGCACTTCTTTCAGTGCCTCAAGCGTTTCTTGCACATCAACTTCTTCAAGGCCAAGGCCGCGAAGCAGCGCGTTGTGATGATCCATCATGCGGTTTAATTTACGCTCGAGCGCAGCGTCATCATCCAAATCGCAAATGCGAATGGCGCGGCGCGCAACTTTATCTTCGTATGCGGGGCCAATGCCGCGACCTGTCGTACCGATCGGGCGGTCGCCGCGCGATGTTTCCATGGCTTTATCCAAAACGCGGTGTACAGGCAAGATCAGCGGCGCATTTTCCGCGATCACCAATGTTTCAGGGGAAACCTCGACGCCTTGTTCTTTGATACGGGTAATTTCTTCGAGCAACGCCCATGGGTCAATAACAACGCCGCTGCCGATGATCGACACTTTACCCGGGCGCACAATCCCTGACGGCAGCAAGTGAAGCTTGTAAACTTTACCATCGATGACCAATGTGTGGCCTGCGTTATGGCCGCCTTGAAAGCGCACAACAACATCTGCGCGGCTGGAAAGCCAATCAACAATTTTACCCTTACCTTCATCGCCCCATTGAGAACCGATTACTGCCACATTTGCCATGCTTTTACCCTTACCTTATTTTATGAATTAACTTATTTCTTGTTCGGCACGATTTCGTCATTGTCAAAAACATGCGTACATTCTTCGGGCGCATCATAGCCCTCTATCGCGCGATGTACAATCCATCCTTGCGTTTGCAGTGTTTTTATCTGTGCCCAAGATGTCTGCGCGCCGACGAAGATCGCTTTTTGTTGTTCGCTTACAGGCAAAATATCCAGCAGCATATCCATATAAATGGTAAAGCCGCAGGCACTTTGGCCGCCTTGCACATCATATCGTCCACCGCGACCAATCTCTGCGTTGGCTTGCGCGGTAAACAGGGTAAAGCAAATGCCCGTATGATATTTAAAGCCATTCGTTTCAAATGGATCGATTGTCACCTGCACCTGATCAAGACCCAAATCTTTCAGCGCCGAAAGCAATCCTTCGGACAGCGTTTCCAATTGCGCGACACATTGCATTGCCTGATCATTCAGCGATAAATCTTTCAGCGCGGCAATTGTTTGTGACGGCACGCCGCATGCGCTGATCACGCTGGCAAGGGCTTGACTGAATGCTTCGGGGCGCGCATTGAGCGCCGCCATATCTTTGCTGGCCAACATATCCAGCCATATATCTTTATCATCGCCAGTAATGCCGTAGGATTCCAAAATCAGGTGCAGCAATTTTGTGTATGACAGATCAAGAGTTAAGGCCTTAATGCCCATGGCTTCAAGCCCAATGAGCGACGTCACCGCGATTTCCAGATCACTGGCATTATTTTCATCACTGATAATTTCGCAGCCAATTTGACGGAACTGGCGGTCTGTGCGTTGCTGGCTGGCATTAGCGCGGACAACATCATTGGCATACATCAAGCGCAGTGGACGCGGTGCATCTGCCATACGTGAAGAGACAATGCGGGCAATTTGCGTGGTAATATCAAAGCGCAGCGCCATCATTTTTTGCGACACAGGATCAATAAAACGGAAGGCTTGTTCTTTCACGAACGCCCCTGGCCCTTCGGCGAACAAAGCATCCTCGAACTCAGCCAGCGGCGGACGCACGCGCTTGTACCCCAGCGCCAGACACGCATCTAAAAAGCGGCGCACGGCGTCTTCTTCTTTTTGCGCCTCGGCAGGAAGCAGATCACGAAAGCCACTTGGCAAAAGGACGGATGGTGTGTGTCGCTGGGCAGTCATAATTACGAGGCTCCGTTTGCAGATTTTTCAATGATCGCGCACAGCGCATCAACATGGGTTTCGATTTGATCGCGGTCTTGCCCTTCGGCCATCACACGGATCAGCGGCTCGGTTCCTGATGCGCGCACAAGAACGCGCCCCTGCCCGTCCAATGCCGTTTGCGCATTATCAATGGCCTTTATCACGGCAGGATCATCCATCGGCGCGGCATCAGGCGAGATACGCACATTTTTCAAAAGCTGCGGCAATGGATCAAACATATGCAAAGCTTCGCTTGCAGGTTTACCGCTTTCTTGCAAGGCCGCCAAAATCTGTAGCGCCGCCAACAAGCCATCGCCCGTTGTGCCGTATTCGCTCATGATCATGTGGCCTGATTGTTCGCCGCCCAAGACATATCCGTCAGCGCGCATCGCTTCCATCACGTAGCGATCACCAACCTGCGTACGCAAGGTTTTAATGCCGTTTTTGGCAAGGAATTGCTCCATCCCCAGATTAGACATCACAGTCGCAACAAGTGTATCACCCGCCAGTGCGCCTCGCGCGTTGAGGCGCAGTGCCAGCGCCGCCATAATTTGGTCACCATCAATTTTCTGGCCTTTTTCATCAACAACGATCAGGCGATCAGCATCCCCGTCCAAGGCGATACCGATGTCGGCGCCCTCGGCCAAGACATGCGCCTGCAACGCGGCAACATCCGTTGCGCCCACGCCTGCATTAATATTACGGCCATTTGGCGATACGCCGATGGATTTGACCTCGGCCTCAAGTTCCCACAAAACCTGCGGGGCAACCTTATAGGCCGCGCCATTTGCGCAATCGACAACGATTTTCATACCTTCAAGGCTTTCGCCCTTAGGGAAGCTGGATTTTACATGCTCAACATAGCGGCCCAGCGCATCGTCAAGGCGGCTGGCTTTTCCGCATTTATCAGGCGGCGCCAATTTATCGTCAAAGCTTTGTGCGATCAGGGCCTCGATTTCGCGCTCGATCTCGTCATCCAGTTTATAGCCATCAGGGCCAAACAGCTTAATGCCGTTATCTTCGAATTTATTGTGCGAGGCTGAAATCATCACACCAACATCTGCGCGCATATTACGCGTCAGCATCGCAATGCCCGGCGTTGGGATTGGCCCGACCTGAATAACGTTCAAGCCCATTGATACAAAGCCCGAGCACATCGCGTCTTCGAACATATATCCTGACAGGCGGGTATCTTTGCCAATGACAACGCGGTTTGTTTGCTTGGAGATATCTTGACGTTTTTGCAAAACATGCGCCGTTGCCATCGCAACCTTCAGCGCAATTTCCGCCGTCATTGGGAAGCGGTTCGCGCGTCCGCGGATTCCGTCAGTACCGAAATATTTTTTCTTAGTCATATTGGCTTTTTATACGAGAATAATCACAAGAGCAAGACACAGAAAATCACACGCCTAGACGCCCTGTGGTTCTCCGCCGAAATCATCGCCTTTATCTTTTTTCTTTGTCGCTTTTGGTACGCTGGTCGGCACAGATGTTTTTGGCGATGTTGCGCCGCCTTCATCATCATCTGTGTTGCGCACGATTTTCTCACCATTCAAGACAGCCTTAATTTCATCACCAGAAAGAAGCTCATACTCAAGCAATGCTTTGGCAAGAGTATGCAGGTCTTCCAATTGATCGGTAAGAACCTTTTTCGCCTTAGTGTATCCTTCGTCAACAAGGCTACGCACTTCGTCTTCGATGATGGCTTCGGTCGCGCTTGAGATACGTTTAGGCTGATACCCGCCTTCGTTTTCGCCGTAATCAATCATGCCGACTTTATCGCTGAGGCCCCATTGCGTCACCATGGCGCGCGCCAGTGATGTTGCCTGTTTGATATCACCCGAAGCGCCGCTGGTCACGAAATCCTCACCAAAGATGATTTCCTCGGCAACGCGTCCACCCATTGCAACGGACAGATTGGCCTTCATGCGTGCCTTTGGCTGGCTGTAGCGGTCACCTTCTGGCAAGCGCATCACCATACCAAGCGCCTGACCGCGCGGCACGATTGTGGCCTTATGGATTGGATCAGACTCAGGCTCGGCCAGTGCGACGATCGCGTGGCCTGCCTCATGATAGGCGGTCAGTTTTTTCTCTTCCTCGGACATGGCAAGCGATCGGCGTTCAGATCCCATCATCACCTTATCTTTGGCTTCTTCTAATTCTTCATTCCCAACCAGTAATTTATTTTTACGCGCAGCCAAAAGCGCCGCTTCGTTGACAAGGTTGGCAAGCTCCGCCCCAGAAAAACCAGGCGTGCCGCGTGCAATTGTCGAGGCATCAACATGGCTTGCCACGGCGATTTTCTTTAAATGGACGCTCAGGATTTTTTCGCGGCCTTTCACATCTGGCAATGGCATCGGGATTTGACGATCAAAACGTCCTGGACGCAATAACGCGGGGTCAAGCACATCAGGGCGGTTTGTTGCGGCCAGAATAATCACGCCATCATTCGCCGCAAAGCCATCCATTTCAACCAGCATTTGGTTGAGCGTTTGTTCGCGTTCGTCATTGCCGCCGCCAAAACCTGCGCCGCGGTGACGTCCAACGGCGTCAATTTCATCGATAAAGATAATACATGGCGCGTTTTTCTTGCCTTGTTCAAACATATCGCGCACGCGGCTTGCGCCGACACCGACAAACATTTCAACGAAGTCCGAACCGGAAATTGAGAAAAATGGCACGCCAGCCTCGCCTGCAACAGCGCGCGCAACCAATGTTTTACCTGTCCCTGGCGGGCCAACAAGCAATGCGCCTTTCGGGATTTTGCCACCTAGTTTTTCAAACTTGCCTGGGTCTTTAAGAAAATCAACGATCTCCTCAAGCTCTTGGCGGGCCTCGTCAATGCCGGCTACATCTTCGAAGGTCACAGGCGTCGTACTTTCATTCAGCATCTTTGCGCGTGATTTGCCAAAGCCCATCGCGCCGCCGCCGCCTTTGCCTTGCATCTGGCGCATAAAAAAGATCCAAACGCCGATAATCAAAATGGCAGGCAACAGGGAAATGATGATGCCAAGGATGCTGATTTTCTCTGGGTCTTCTTCTTCGGCAAAGATTTGAATATTCGCGCCTTGCAAGCGATCAACCACATTTTCATTAGGCGGCACCATGGCGTTAAAGCTGCTGGAATCGCCGTATGTCCCGTAGAGTTTTTGCCCTTTGATAATGACCTCATCGACGCGGCCTTCTTGCGCGGCCTGCATAAATTCGCTGTAAGAGATTTTCTCGTTACTGCCCATTTGCGCCATTTGACCGCCCTGCATCATCTGCACAGCAAAGACCATGGCAACAGCAACGCCCAACCAAAACAAAATATTACGTGACATAATTAATCATCATCCTTTGTGTTCTTGATGCTATTTAAAATAGAGTATTTAAAGCGTTACGCAAGAGAGACTTCTGGCGTTGCAGTAATTTTACCCGCCTTATCATCACGGGCAAAAATCACTCCGCCTAATGTGCGCGCCTTAAAAACATCATCATCACGCAGCGCAGCGCTGAGAGCCTCGATCTTTTCCATTCTTGGCAAATAGTCTTTATCATGGCCTAGTGCCTCAATCATACGCGCCACTATGCGCACCATCATTTCAGGGGGATGATCTTGCAAAATTTTCGCATCCAGTATGATTTTCTCGCCGCCGCACTGGCGCGTTTGCCAGATTTGCGCGGCATAATAATCAAGCGCACTTTCCGCCCGTGCAAGGCGCAATGCCGTCACCGACAGGCGCTTAGCACTAAGTCCTTCTTCGGTCAGAATATCCATGCTTTTACGTACGCGCACGCGGGCATATTTATCGCTCTGGTTACTAGGGTCATTGCAGTATGGCAGTTTATAGTGCGCGCAATAGGCAATCAATTCATCCTTTGGCACGCCAAGTAACGGGCGCAATAACGTCAGGCGATCATCATACGCATGCACCGCGCGCATTGCCCCTAATCCATTGAGACCACTGCCTGATGCCAAACGCATCAAGAATGTTTCCGCCTGATCATCCTGATGGTGCGCAACGCATAAATGCGCGATCCCAAGCGCCAAGCATCGTTGCGCCATCAGATCATATCGCGCCTTACGCGCCGAGGATTGAAGCGCGGTATCGGGCTTATCACCCTGCCACGTTAATAGATGGTGCTGCACGCCTTGCCCAACGCACCAATCAGCAACCATTTGCGCCTCGCTTTTGGCTTCTGGGCGCAGGCCGTGATCAACGCTTATCGCAGTCAGATTGATTTTATGATCGCGGCAAAACAGCATAAGCGCATGGAGCAGCGCCATACTATCCGCGCCGCCTGATACAGCCACGGCAAGGCCTTGTGATGGCGTTAAACTGTTTTGAAAATCAGATGTGCGCAGTACATGTTGAAGGCACGGCATATCATCCGCCCTATTGACAGCCTAGGCGGTCAATTTCTTTTTGCGTCCGCGCCAGCACAGCGCTTGCCCCTGCGGGAAATTCTTTTTTCACCTGCATCAAGGCAATACATGCGTCTTTCTTTTTATCCAGCGCCTCAAGCGTTAAGCCGAGTTTCAGCAAGTTATCTGGCGCCTTCGCGCCGCGCGGATAAGCCTGAAATCCTTCGGCGAAAATGCGCGCCGCTTGCGTATATTCACCGCGCACATAATATGTTTCACCCAGCCAATATTTTGCATTGCTGGCGAGTGCATGCTCGGGATTTTTCTCCAGGAAGGTTTCAAAGTTCAATTGCGCCGAATTGTATTTTCCTTGCTTCAAAAGCGAGAAGGCCTGTTCATACTGGGCAAGTGCGGCTGCGCCGCCACCTTCTGAAAGCATGAAAGGCTTTTCTTCTAGCATTGCTGTTGGCGTTTCTTCACCGCCTTCATTTGACGCGGCGCCTAAAATAGATTTGACCGCAGGTAATTCTGGTGATGACGCGCTCGCGCCTGCTGCAGGTGTTTGAGAACTGTATGTTTTTGCCTCTGACATCTGCGATGATAGTGCGCTGATTTTTTGCTCCAGGTCGCCAAAGCGCAGGTTATTGTCTTCGGTTGCCTTATCTAAATTTTGCTGAAGCATGCGAACGCTGTGCGCGACCTCTTCGATTTGGCCGTTTAACTGGCGCATTTGCACATCAAATTCCTGAATTTGCGCTTGCAGGTCTGCATTACTTTGTAGCGCCTGCGCACTGCTTTGGCTTTGATCAAGTTTACGGTTAATCGTTTTAATTTCACTTTCGAGGTAGTTAAAACGCAATTGCAGATCGGGATCCATTTGCGCCAGCGCCGCAGCCTGCCCTGTCATCACTGGCATCATGACGATGGCCGCCGTTAACACGCCAAAACGGAAAGACTTTTCAGATTGAAATCCCATAATTTTTACCCCTTTACGCAGAAATGCGCCCTTAAAATACAAAATGCCTGCCTATGTATAATATAGGCAGGCATTAAAGTCTAATAAATCTCTTACTGGATTGTTGTCACAGCGCGGCGGTTTTTCGCCCATGCTGCTTCGTTAGAGCCTGCAGCAACTGGACGCTCTTTACCGTAGCTGATGGTGTTTACGCGTGATGGCGCAATGCCCAAGGCTACAAGGTAGTTTTTCGCAGAGTTTGCGCGACGCTCACCCAGTGCAAGGTTGTATTCACGTGTACCGCGCTCGTCGCAGTGACCTTCAACTGTGATGTTCAAGCTTGGGAAGCGTTGCAACCATTTTGCCTGAGCAAGAAGAACTGCGCGTGCTTCGCTTGTGAGGCTATAGCTGTCATAGCCGAACAAAACGCGGTCGCCGATTGTTTTCTCAAGAAAAGTTTGTGTTGGTTTTGCACCTGCCATGTCTTCGCTGTAAACGCCGAGCGTTTCATGCGTTGCACCATTTGCGCCTTCCAAAGACCCATCAGTTGTGATGGCTTCGCGCTCGATTGCAGGAACACTGTCTGTCAAAGGTGGCTCGTCAGTTGAGCTACAAGCGACTGTAACAAACAGAACAGACAGTAATAAAAGATAACGTGTTAACATAGATGGGCTCCTCATCATTCGTATTAGAAAGCAGAGTGTAGAAACTTTAACGCCAGCTTTCAAGGGCTATTATTCACCTTGTGCTTCGATCTGCCTGAGATCATCTAATAAAGCCTGTGCTTCGGCGCGCGAGCGCGGGTCTGGCGTCTTTGAAATATAATGATCCAGCGCAAAAATCGCCGCCTGCGTTTGGCGCGTGCGTGCATATAAAACCCCTGCGTCCAATAACAGGCGATATTCTTGCGGCGCCAAGGCCTGCATCGCCGCCACAGTGCGCAAGGCCGCATCGTAATCTTCGGTCGCGATGCGGTGCAGTTTAATTAAATTCTCCACCGTCATGACAACGTCAAAACGTGACATTGGCTGCATATAGGCGGCGGACAGTTCGGCGCTTCCGCCGACATTTTCTTTAATCAGCGCCCTAATATCGTGCGCCTGTAATAACGCACATTCTTGAGCCGGGTTAAAAATCAGCGGCATATCTGGGCCATTCATCCGCAAAATATATGTCTTCGGCACTGAGAGCATATCGACTGCCCACCCACATTGATCTGCGGCAATCATAAAGATCACGGCCAGCATCGCAGGATGCGCGCCCCGACGATCCAGCGCAGACGCAATATCCAATTGAAAGGCCAGATCGCCATCATCATCGCCTAGCGCCGCAACCCCTTCATCACGAATGAGCACATCACGCATCGCGGCAAGGCGCGTGCCGCTGTCATTTTTGGCTCCGGCTAAGATAAATTGCTTATGTCGCGCCTGAATTTTGGACGCTAATTTTTCAATAACATGCGTATAACGATCAGACCGTAGATCTGGACGCTCAAGGATCGAGAAGGCCTCGAAGACTTCGTAAAGGTTAAGGGCGCTTGCATCACTGGCGGCGCAGTATTTTAACGTTGCAATGGCTTGATCTTCGGCCTCGCTCATCAAGCCCCTACCTTATTGCGCCTCTGCCGTTGTTGTAGGCGTTTGCGCACCGTCTTCCAGCACAAGCACCTTAACGTAGCTGACAACCTGCTTCACATCAGGGATCGTACGCGCAACTTCAACCGCTTTATCAAGCTCGTCCTGAGAATTTGCAACGCCCATCAGGTAAACCGTGCCTTGAACTGTATCAATTGTATAGTTCAAAGACTGAATTTCCTTATTAAACACCAATGATGCGCGCAAGCGCGTTGTTATCCATGAATCGCGGGCGAAGCCTTTGATGCCTTCACTTTCAGCGACACGAATTTCATTGATCACTTGCTCAACGCCTTTAGGTTGCCAAGCAAGGCGCACGGCCTCAACGCGGTGATCAGGGTTTTGCACAACGCCTGTAATCAGGACGCGTCCATTATTCACTGTCATATCCAGTTTACCAAAAGCATCCGTGCTGTATTTGAACCAAAGGTCATTAATCTCAGCCTGAATGCGCGTATCACGCATCGCACGTGACAGACCACCCTCTTGCGCAGCAGAAGCCCCTGCATAAGCACCCGCGCCGATACCGATTGCCGCACAGGATGATAGGGCCAATGGTGAGATCGCAACCGCGGCGAGCAAAATGATCTTTTGTACTTTCATGAAAAACCTCAAATAAATATATACATCAATGATCGCCGCCCGAACCATGACGACGCACTATTCTTTAGATAGTTTTTATAACTGCGCTTGCCACGCATTGTCCAGATGGTGAATCTGACAGGGTGGCACGATTGCCACAACATCAAAGCGCAGCGCGCTATCGCGTTCATGTGGATTATTTGCGATATACATCATTAGGGCGTTTTGAATGCGCTTTTGCGCTTTGGGGCGCACCGACTCGAGGGCGCTTTGCATGTCGGCGCGTTTCTTGACCTCTACCGCGACGAGATACTCACCATCGCGCATTAGCAAATCAATTTCGCCATAGGCGTTCTTATAGCGCTCGGCAATCAGAGTAAAACCTTTGCCTTGCAAATATGCCGCCGCAGCCTTTTCCGCAACAAGGCCGCTTTCATAGGCGGCGCGGCGCTTTGCCGTTTGATCACTGGTCATTTTTAACCTCTAGCGCCAACGCATAAACAGCCTTCTTCGCCCAACCTGTTTGTTCGGCCACGAAATTGGCGGCTTCTTTGGTGCTCATTGTGAGCAGCGCCTTTGCCAAAGCGGCGCGCACACCGTCCTCATCGACGGCTTCATTGTGAGGCGGTTCAATAACCAAAACGATCTCACCTTTGGGCGCGCCATTTTGTGCATAATGATCAATTAGCGCAGAAACACCATCTATACGATACTGCTCGTATAACTTTGTAATCTCGCGGATTACCGCGACCTTTCGCGCGCCAAGTACGTCTTTTATATCGACCAGTGTTTTTTGCAGGCGCTGCGCGCTTTCAAAGGCGATTAACGTACCATCAATATGCGCCCACTGCCGCAACATGGCCTGACGCGCCATTGATTTTGCAGGCAAAAAGCCAATAAAGCAAAATGCATCAATTGGCATACCAGAAAGCTGCAACGCAGAGAGCGGCGCATTCGCCCCAGGCAATGTCGTGACAGGCACATTGCCACCTTGGCACGCCTGCACAAGCTTATACCCTGGATCAGAGATCAGCGGCGTTCCCGCATCACTGATCAAGGCGACAACTTGCCCCTCGCCGATCATACGCACAACCTTATCGCGCAAATCCTGCGTAGCATGATCATTATACGTCATTAATTTTTTCGACAGGCCATAGGCGCTCATTAACTTGCCACTGACGCGCGTATCCTCGCACAGCACGACATCCGCCGCCGCCAACGTATCCAGCGCCCGCACCGTGATATCACCCAAATTACCAATAGGCGTTGCCACCAGATAAAGTCCGGGTGACAACTTTGTTTTTGTGAGCGCAGGCAGTAGCCATGCCCGTTTTTTTTCGTTAGTGTGATCCATCATATTAACAGTAACATACAGGCATTCTGATCTATGCGCTATAGTCAGCTTTTTATTCTTAGCTTCGTTTTCATCTTTTCTTTGGCATTGAGCTCATGCACGGGCAGCCGCTATAACCTGCCTGCGTGGGATTTCACCAAGAAGACCGAACAACCCGCGCAACAAGCCCCCGCGCAGATCACAACACCTGGCGCATCAATCCCTGATAGCAGCGCCGCACAAGCAGGCGAGGAAAAGCCATACTACGCCCCTGCAAACGCGCCCTATACTCAAGGTGCGGTATCACAAGAACAATTACAAGACCCGCGCACAGCAACCACAAGCACCTATAACAGCACGCGCGTTGCCATCTTATTACCGCTCACAGGGCCGCAAGCGAACCTAGGCAAGGCCATGTTACAAACTGCGCAGATGGCCTTGTTTGATGTGGGACAAGCGAATTTCGAGCTTATGCCCTATGACACAGAAGGCACTGGCGATGGTGCGCGCATTGCCGCAACCAAAGCCATCGAAGATGATGCGCAGTTGATTTTGGGCCCTGTCTTTTCCAATTCAGTGCGCGCCGCGAAAAACGTTGTGCGCTATCACAATGTGAACATGATTTCTTTTTCTACGGATTGGAGCGTAACAAGCTCGAACGTCTTTATTATGGGCTTTTTACCCTTTGACCAGATTGAGCGCATCATCACATACGCCGTATCACAAGACATTAAACGCATTGCCGCGATTGCGCCGCAAACAGTATATGGCCGCGCGATTATCTCGGCCTATCAGACGCTGGCGCAGCAAATGGGCATTGAAACCGTTGATATCCTGACATACGACCCGCAAAACGCGAACCTTGCCCCAGACATGCGCAGCTTTACGCATTATGACGAGCGCATGGAAGAAGCCACGACACTGGCCGAAGCGATGCAAGCAACAAAGACAACCAAATCATCACAAAAACGTGCACAAATCAAAAAAGAGATCGAACGCATCAAAGCCGAGATGGAGCCTCCATTTGACGCTGTACTCATTGCGGCAGGCGGTGAAAATGCCGTGGCGATTTCAAACTTGCTGAGCCACTATGACTTGCCACCGCGCAAGGTTAAACGCCTTGGCATTGGCTTGTTTGACGATGAAGCATTGGCAAGTGAATTTGCGCTGCGCGATGCATGGTTCTCTGCCCCGTCTATTCACGGCCGCGAAGCCTTTGAGGGACGTTATAAAGGCCTGTATGGCACAGTGCCGCCGCGCCTTTCCAGCCTTGCTTATGACGCTACGGCGCTGGCCGCGATTTTGGCGCAAAGCGGCATGCAGTATCGCGGCATTCCAAACTTTAACCGCGTTGCGATCACAAACCCGAACGGTTTTGCGGGGATTGATGGGATCTTTCGTTTCTTAGAAAATGGCACGGTCGAGCGCGGCCTCTCCGTTCTTGGGTTCGAGCGCAATTCAATCGTCGAAGTCGACCCAGCGCCTGCAACGTTCCAACGTTAAGCGTTCGATACGAGGCTAAGATTTAGAAACGAGCTGAATCCCCAGATAGACGATCAAGCCGCCAAAAACGGCATCGACCCAGTGCATAACGGCCAAGAATTTCTTTTGAATAGCTTGGTTAGTCAAAACAACGCTTACCCCGATGAACCATACAAGCTCGGTCACCACAGAGATCAGCCCATAAACCGTTTTCAGGCCTGCCCCCATATCTGGCGAGATAAACTGCGCCAAGACAGCGGTAAAGAACACAAGCGCTTTAGGGTTCAGCAGGTTTGTCAGGAATCCCTGTAAAACCGTTTTATGCAGAGCAGGCATAATGCGCGCAGATTGCGGTTCATGTTCGGCGAAAAATTCTGCTGCCTTTTCTGCATTATGCGGCTTTTTAAAGAATTTCTTCCGTGCGCTCCACAGGCTTTTCACACCGATATAAATCAAATACGCAGCGCCCGCATATTTTAAAATCGCATACAAAATTTGTGACCCAGAAATCAGAAGCGAAATCCCCGTGAGCGCAATCGTCACATGCACGCCCACGCCAGCCGCCAGCCCCACAGCCGTTGCCATCGCGGTGCGGCGGTCATAGGTTAAGGCATTTTTTACGGTGACAACAAAGGCAGGCCCGGGCGACATTGTCGCGGCAAGCTGTATCGATGCCCAAAGCAGGCATTGCAGCACAATTTCCATGATGGATCCCTGTTAAATTTATTTATTCTTCTTAAAATCAGCCAAGCGTTTTTCCATGGCTGTGAAGATGAGGCGCGGAATATTGACATTGCAATATGTTTCCAGCCCTTTAAAACCTGGGAATGTATTAGCTTCACATACTGTATAGCCGTTATCCCCATAAAGCAAATCAATGCCTGCGATTTGAATATTCAGAGCCTTGGCAGTTTTAATCGCCATATCAACGGCCTCTTGGTCGGGTTTGATTTCAATGCCGCTGCCGCCTTGTGAGATATTCGCCTTAAAATCATCATTGCCCGCGCGGCGCTCCATTGCGGCGACAACCTCACCATCCACGACAAACAAGCGAATATCGCGGCCACGGCTTTTGGCGATGAATTTTTGGAAAATCAGCTGAATATTTGGGCTGATCTCAAAGATCATATCCATTAGGTCTTTGAAATGTTTACGGTCTTCCATCAAAAAGACCCCTGTTCCGTTTACGCCAAGCAGCGTTTTCACAACAACAGGAAAGCCAATTTTATCTTCCAACAGATCAACATCAATCGGAAATTTCGCCAGCATCGTTGTCGGCGTTGGGATATTTTGCTCAACCAGAATTTGGTGCGTATGCAATTTATCCGCAACAGTTTCAATGCACGCCGCGCCGTTATAGACAAGCACGCCTAAGCGTTCAAACTGGCGAATAACGGCCATTGCGAAATAACCAGTATCAATCACATAAGTACGCGGCAACAAGATATCGGGCAAAGGCTTGCTTTTGCCATCAATAAGAATTGAGCCTTTATCTTCTTCGGTGACAAGCAGATCAAATTGTTCAGGGTGATAAACCTCAACATTGAAGCCCATTTCACGCCCTTCAGCAACAAAACGTCGAACCTCGAAAGCCTCGGCTGATGCGGCTTCGATATCTTCATTAAATAAAATCCAGACGTTCATGTTCTGACCCTTGTTGCACTAAAGTAATAAATTCACGGTTTCTTTATCGTATTTGCGCATTTAACGCAAACAATAAAAAGGGACGAAAGCTATAAAGCCAGTAACTTTATAGCCTTAGGTCACTTTCATAATTTTATGCGGCAAGGCTTATGCCTCGGCAATTTCTTTGGATTTTTCAATATCCTTCGCAAAGCGATCCATATAAAGCTGATGGAAATCAACAGGTGCTAGATAGAGCGGCGGAAAGCCGCCATTTGCCACTGTTGATGCAATAATCTGCCTTACGAACGGAAACGCCTGACGCGGAACTTCGATAAAAACAAGCGGGTGATGCGTATCTGCGTCAACGCTTGGGTCGATTTGGCACATAATGCCGTATTGAACCTCGCACAAGAACATTGTCTTTTCACCAGATACAGCCTCGGCGCGCGCGCTGAGCACAACTTCATACAGGCCGTCATTATCAGGCATCTTACGTGCATCCAGACCAATACTGACATCCATATTGGGTTGCTGCGCGCCCATTTTCAAACTGTCTGGTGCATGCGGATTTTCAAACGACAAATCACGCACATATTGCGCAAGAATGCTCACAGGCAATTCACTTGTTGGCGTTCCTTGATTTTCATTTGATTGCGTCGCATCAGCCATAGTTTTAATCCTTTATTTTTTTACACTCTGCTTGCCCGCATTTTTACAGCAACTACCGCAGTGAAACAAGCCCTATTGCCGTTTCAACCAGAGCGCGCTAAAATACCCTTTGCATCATCTGGGCTTTCAGCCCTGCACCTCTTTTTTTTGGGAACACCTCAATATGACTGACCAACACGCGCATTACCAAATTTTAATTGCAGAAGACAACACCGTCAGCCGTGAAATGATGGCCAGCATCCTCAAAACAAAAGGCCACACTGTCATCGGCGCCTCTGATGGACAAACAGCTTTGGATCTGGCTTCCAAGCAGCGCTTTGACCTGATTTTGATTGATATTAATATGTCACCTATGGGGGGATTTGATTTCGCAAGGCACTTGCGCCAAGCAGGCAACAGCACCCCTATTATTGCGATCACTGGCGAAAACCCGGCTGGCCTTGAAATTCAGGCTAGTGAGCTTGGCATTCAAAGTATCCTTGAAAAACCCGTCCTGCCCGAGCGCCTTATCCACATCACACAGCGCACATGCGCCCTTGCCTCACAATCGTCTCAGGCGCAGCTCGCTGCAATGAATACGCAAACGGCGGATCCGCAGGATTTGATGCTGCGCGCGATTGAAATTGCGGTTAAAACTGCGGCAAGCGGTGAAGGACGCGCCTTTGGCGCATTGATTGCCGATAAAGATGGGCGTATTCTTGCCGAGGGCAGCAGCGCATATAGCAACGAATTTGATCCGCTTTCTTTTGCAGAGGCCCTTGCCATTCGCAAGGCCTGCGACACTTTAAAAACGCAAAACCTATCTGAATGCACGATCTATTGCAGCTTCAAGCCTACAGCCTTCGGCGAAGCCCTCATCCACCATGTCCGCATTCCAACGGCGTATTATGCGCTTTCCTACGACGATATTTTATCGCACGCCGAGCGCGCAGAACAAGCCGCAAACCCAAAACCAGAGCGCCCTCCTCTGCAAACGCAGCAACTATGCCGCGACGAAGCGCGCCGCGCTTTTTCAATTCGCGACTAAGCCTCGTTTACGGTTATTTATACATCGATTTCAAAAATTGCGTCGATTTCAACCGCACAATTTAGCGGAAGACTGGGTACACCCACGGCCGAACGTGCATGACGCCCCGCTTCGCCCATGACCTCAACCAGCAATTCAGACGCCGCGTTCACAACGACAGGGTGATCCGTAAATTCAGGGGTTGCCGCAACAAATGCACCCAACTTCACGCAGCGCTTAACGCGGCTCCAGTCGCCGTCGACGGCTTGATTGACCTGCGCCAAGATATTCAGCGCACATGCCTTAGCAGCCTCTTGCCCCTGCGCGATGTCAAAATCCTTACCCAGAATACCTTGGTTCATTGCCTGACCATTTATAAATGGAATTTGCCCTGCAATATACACGTGCGATCCGCTAATCACATAGGGGACATAGCTGGCCACGGCCTTGGCCGCCGCCGGTAATTCATAACCACATTCTTTTACTTTTTCTTCGATATTCATTGTTAAAACTGTCCTGTTAGTGTCTTGTATCCTGATGTATGGCGTGCCATAATCGCGTCTGCATGTAAATATAAAAATGGTAAGCTTATCATCATGAGCATATTAGACTGGATTGGCGTTTTATCGCCTGCACATATTCATTGTTTCAACCTGTTCACAGCCAAAGAATTGGTCGGAACAGACGGATACGGCAACAAATATTATCGCGGAAAGCCGCGCAAAGGTTACTATCGTGAGCGCCGCTGGGTCATGTATAAAGACTCGCCCGAAGCCAGCCTTGTGCCGCCAGAGTGGCATGGATGGTTGCACCACCAGACAGATATCATTCCAGCAGAAGATGAAGAAGCCTATCGCCGCGAGTGGCAAAAGCCACACACGCCAAACATGACAGGTACGAATCAAGCATATCGTCCGCCTGGCCATATCCTTTCTGGTGGACAGCGCGACAGCGCCACTGGCGATTACGAACCATGGTCACCCAATACGGCGATCAACAACACGAAATAAGATATAAACACGGGATTTCTTTTTATGAAACGCAATGCATTTGAAACCATTCTTGGCGCACTTGTTATTTTAGGAGCGATTGTCTTCTTCCAGTATAGCTATAAAGCTGGCGGTATGGAGCAAAGCGATGAAACCTATACGGTTTCTGCAGAATTCTCTGGCATTGGCGGCCTGCGCGCGGGTGATGACGTACGTATCAGCGGCGTTAAGGTCGGCACAGTTCAAGATGTTGCGCTCAACCCCATTACGTTTCTTGCGCAAGTAACATTGCTCATTGATGCAGGCATCGAACTTCCCCTTGATACTGCTGCATTGATCAGCAGCGAAAGCCTTTTAGGCGGCCTTTATCTTGGCCTTGAGCCCGGATCAGAAGAAGACTATATCGAGGCAGGCGGTCAGATTGAATACACACAAGCACCGCAAAACCTTGAGCAGCTTCTTGGCCAGTTCATCTTTAGCATGCAAGACAAAGACAGCGACGACGCTGCACAGTAAAACAACAAGTGGATCTATTGTGAAACCATCTCTTACCCTTTCGGCGCTTGCCTTGTTGACGTGCTTGGCTCCTTTTCATGCGTCCACATCACATGCAAAAGAGATGATCGATTTCCCTGCAGTGCAGTTACGGGCGCTTGATAAGATCACGGCGCGCACACTGACATTTCAGGCTGATGTGGGATCAACCGTTAAGTTCGGATCACTGTTTGTGCGCGTTCAAGCCTGCCGCAAAGCACCACCAGTAGAACAACCAGAAAGCGCAGCCTTCCTGCAAATCTGGGAAGAGCGCCAAGACAAAGAGATCAGCAGCATCGGATCCGTTGGATCACACGCAGAATGGGTTTTCAGTGGTTGGATGTTTGCGTCATCACCTGCCCTTTCATATATGGATCATCCTATTTACGATGTGTGGATTTTAGATTGCCTTGAAGAAGCCAGCGAACAAATGGATGGCGACGCCCTTGAAGGTGAAGGCATGGTGAAAGACGACCAGACAAATGGCCCAGCCGTTACAGTGCCAAGCATTCCTGACACGTCAGAATCACTGGACGATAAAAATACAGTGCCAAGCGAAGACAGCGCAGAAAAAAGCGGCGCCCCCATCACAGAAGCGCCGCTTTTGAAAAACGAATAATTCTTATAAATCTTAGAGCTTTTCAACCTGTGTGAACTCAAGTTCAACTGGCGTTGCACGACCAAAGATCGATACAGAAACTTTCAACTTAGATTTCTCTTCATCAACGTCCTCAACAACACCATTGAATGATGCAAATGGGCCATCTGTAACGCGCACTTCTTCGCCGACATCGTAGATAACTGATGGACGTGGACGATCAACGCCCTCTTGGACTTGTGTCAAGATTTGCTGCGCTTCACGCTCAGAGATCGGAACTGGTTTGTTACCCGCGCCAAGGAATCCTGTTACCTTTGGCGTATCTTTAATCATGTGCCACAGATTGTCGTTCATATCCAATTTCGCAAGAACATAACCTGGGAAGAATTTACGCTCGCTGTTGACGCGCTGACCGCGTTTTACTTCAACGACCTCTTCCATTGGCACAAGAATTTCTTCTACGCAGTCTTGAAGACCTTGCTTCTCTGCCTTTTCTTTGATGGCTTCGGATACTTTGTTTTCAAAGCCTGAATACACATGAAGAACATACCATTTAGCAGCCATTTTAAATTTCCTTTTCTATGCTTGCTTAACTCTTTAACTCAACTGGATTGGCCGGATTAACCGCCAAATCCCATAATGGTGCGCACACCCCAAGCCAAAACTTGGTCTGCGAAATACAAAAACAACGATGCAACAAACACCATCACAAACACGCCGATTGTACTGGCGATAATCTCTTGCTTAGATGGCCATGTGATTTTGCGCGCTTCACTGCGCACTTGTCTGAAAAATGTAATTGGGCCTGCTTTTGCCATTTTCTTTATCCTTTTCTTACGCCGTTTTCGGGTACAGATCGTGAGGCCAGTGGCCTTTCTTTAGTCTCTGTTATAACGGGGAATAAATTAGGTTTACTGCACTTTTTTACAAAATGCCAGTAGAAAATCATCATTTCACCAAGAAACTTCGGTGGTTACGTCAGACCTACAACATAAGGTTCGTCTTCGAACAATTTGCCCGAAGGTCCCTTTGTCACCAATGTTTCATCAAAGGTAACCTGATCAGGTGATTTAATCTTAAAGACCAATCCTTTTTGGTTATTGAAGGCATGCGACAACTTGCTCACAACAATTGGCTCGGCAATGAAACCAAAGGACGCGCCTTGCTCGGCTTGCTGCATAAGGGTTTTCTCAAATTCGCTGCCGACGGCTTTTTCAAAGACAATATAAATTTTGTTATGATGGTTTTCATTTGAATAGCTTGAGGCAAGCACATTGCCATTATCGCGCGCGGTTAATGACCACTTGCCCATTTCACTGGTCAACAAAACAGGCCGCCCCTTTTGGCAGCGTCCTTTAACATCAACAGGTGCATCAATTGTTTGCCGGAACGCATGACGCAAACGCACACGGTCTGCGCCACCCGAAAACGATTCGTAGGATTGCACGCGCCCATTGTGATGTACCGCAACCTTGATGGCCGCATAATTCGGCTTGTTATGCTCTTGCGCGAGCTTACGAATGCGCCTGATTGTTTTGATATAATCATCAACACTGTGAATAGCATGCGCCTTATAATCATGCGTGGCTTTCCAGGCGCTGACCTCTGGTGGTTCAACCACGCCGTGCCTTCTTTTTACATCCGGAGACACTTGCTTGCGGCTATATTCATCTGTTGCATGCAAAAAGTTAAGGTTAAGCAAAATATATTCATTGTTCGCGACAGCAGCTTTTAATGAACGGTCTTTAAGGCTCACTGTGACCTCAGGCGAAACATAAGTGCAGCCTTGCAAATGTTTATCTTTATAACCAGATTTCGTGGATAAGACCGGATCGCTGCGCTCAAGGCCGCCATTGACCTTTGCGCCCTTTTTATACACCAGTGGCACACCTTCGCAGCATGGGCATTCCAGATCATGGATGCGCGGATCATCAGAAGAAAGATCCCCAACAAGGACCATTCCATCCATTGTACGTGGCCCACCTATATGCTCGGCCTGCTGACCTTTTATACGGCCTTTTTTCACGGTATCCTCCGCGTTATTCCTGTTCAGGGACAGACCTTACACAAAAACGCACCTTAAGGCAAATTATTATGGCAAAATAGCACGCATTGACAAATGATGCGCCATCACAGATAAAGTTGTCAGATGCAACAATAAGCGCCCGTAGCTCAGGGGATAGAGCACTGGTTTCCGGAGCCAGGTGTCGCAGGTTCGAATCCTGCCGGGCGCGCCATTGATACATGTCATAATTTTCAGAGAATAGAAACACTCGTTACCCTACTCTTATTTGACTTCACTTAAACACACAAAAGCACCCTAAAATTATAATAATATTACAATATGAGCGCTTATATACCCCCCCTGTTATCACTTAGTGGTAATAGATCTTGACTTCGGCCTGCATATCATCTATATAAACAGTGTGTTGAAAACGGCAACACAGAACGTTTAGAAAAAAATATACACGAGAGAGTGCTAAAAATAACGTTAACCCATTTATGAGGTACGAATGAGCGCAGAGGCAGTAGCAGCCTCGGCGGGCGGTTTAAGCGGAGCGTTTGAGACATTAACGACCGCATTCACATCAGCGGCATCATTTGTGGTGCCCCACTTGGCCATGATCTATGGCTTTGCAGCATTTCCTGGAATGGAAGCGGCCGTAGGTGCTCTTTTGCCTGGCCTTGAGCACACAGGCCAGCATGGCCTTGCTTTTGACGTTTAGCGATTTAAATTTGCTAACACCTTGTCTTTGTGCTATATGTAAAATACGCTAAATTAAAAAATACAAGGTATTTACTATGGCTGATGAAACAAATGAAGGCGGCAAACTCGCAGAAGCAGCAGAAGCAACAAAAAAGCTTGTTTCAGAACAAATTAGATCCGCCTTTTCTTCTCCCAAGAAACTTGCTATCACGTCAATATTCGCGGCTGTGACTATCGCTAGCGCAGGGACAACTGCAGGAGTTATGGCCATGACCCCCACAAATTATGCCGCGCCAGCATTGCTATAAGGCTCAGCGCCCTCGCAAAAAAATCCCCTTTTCAATGACAAAAAAATGCCGACCCTAAGGCCGGCATTTCAGTTACGCTTCATACATTACAAAAGTAATTCTTTTATGCGGCTGCAGCCATATCCATGTTTGCAGACATTGCTTGCTCGCCATCGATGACAGCTGCAACTGCGGCGATTGTTGCCGCGATGCGAATCGATGTTTGAATTTGCTCAGAGCTTAGACCGCCCTTTTTCAATTCTGCTTCGTGTGCGTCAATACACATGCCGCAACCATTGATCGCAGAAACCGCCAAAGAGAACAGTTCAAAATCAACTTTTTCAATGCCTGGGTTACCGATCACGTTCATGCGCAATTTTGCTGGCATCGTTGCATATTCTTTATTTTTCGCAAGGTGGACAAAGCGGTAATAAACATTGTTCATTCCCATGATGGCCGCGGCAGCTTTTGCTGCTTCCATCGCTTCGTTTGACAGGTGCTGCGCGGCTTCTGGCATCATTTCTGCGATGACTTTTTCGCTGCGCGTTCCAAGAGCTGACGCCATCATCGTACCCCAGAGCTGTTGCTCGGACAGGGTTTCATCATTTGCCATAGATGACAGGTTCAACTTGATATCCTTTGCGTACGCAGGGATCATAGATTTCAAAGTATCAATAGACATGTGTTTCCTCCTTTTAGGATTTTGTGCGGTGGGATAACGCCGACGTGCGACCTTATCCCGATTCTTTAGTCACGCGGCGTATTATGCTGCGATTTTTTGTGCTTCTGCAGATACGTCGATCACGTCGCCGCCAACCTGACGGTTACATGGGCAAAGCTCATCAGACTGCAACGCATCAAGGATACGCAAAGTTTCTTTAGGGTTACGGCCTACATTCAAACCGTTTACCGCAACGTGCTGAATAACGCCGTGTGGATCAACGATGTATGTCGCGCGCAATGCAACGCCTGCTTCTAGGTCACGAACGCCAAGGCCATCAACCAATGAACCGTTTGTATCTGCGAAAGACCACTGATCAAGTTTGTTCAGATCAGAGTGCTCGCGGCGCCATGCTAGCTTACAGAATTCGTTATCTGTAGAACCACCCATAACAACGCAGTCACGATCAGAAAACTCTTCGTTTAGCTTTGCAAACTCAACAATTTCTGTTGGACAGATAAATGTGAAGTCTTTTGGGTAGAAGAAGAAAACTTTCCACTTACCTTCAAAGCTTTTCTCTGTGATTTCTTCGAATGCGCTTTCGCCGTTTTCTTCGTGCGCATTAAAACCAGGCTTAACGCCCATGATTGTGAATTCTGGAATTTGATCACCAATACCTAACATTTAAACTCTCCTTAAATAATATTTGGCAGTTGAATTATCTGCAGTAGGGCATATTAGCGCGCCAAATGCCAATGAATAGTTTCACTAATCAACATTGATAAAATCGATTGTCTTTTTAAATTAAAATCGATACATTCGATTGCATGAGCATCCTTACAATTCGACAATTACAATACATCACTGCCCTTGCCGACGTTCAGTCCTTCAGCAAAGCGGCAGAGCAATGCAACGTCACACAATCCACCCTGAGCGCCGGCATCAAAGAAGCCGAAACGTTACTTGGCCGCGCGATTGTTGACCGCAGCAAACGCAAGCCATCCTTGAGCGCATTTGGTAGTGATATTCTTGATCATGCACGCACTATATTAGAGAAAAGCGAACAAATCAGCCTGCTGGCCAAGCAGTATGACAAGCCGATGAGCGCCCCCATCCGTTTAGGCATCATCCCAACAATTGCGCCTTATCTATTGCCGCGTCTTCTTCCCCTTATGCAAGCGCGCTATCCCGATTTGCATTTGCAAATTTTCGAAGATCTGAGTGACCGTTTACACACAGATCTCGTGCGCGGACATTTAGATTTGCTTATTATGGCGTTCCCCTATCATACCGAGGGCGCACATCAACATATCTTATTCGATGAAGATTTTTACCTTGCCTCGCCCAGCAGCGCGCCCAATGCACCGCACGATCATGACGTGATTTGCAGCACCGAGCTTGACCCCAATACGCTTTTGCTCCTCTCTGACGGGCATTGCCTTAGTGATCATGCCCTACAGGCCTGCGACCTACAACGCCCCAGCAAGCGTAAAAGTTACAGCGCATCCAGCCTCACAACCCTTATCCAAATGGTTGGGCACGGTATGGGCGAAACGCTATTGCCCGCGATGGTCATCGAATCAGGGCAATTGCCCGCCAGTATTCAAACGCGTCCTTTCAAGCGCCCTGCTCCAAAACGCACCATCGGCATGGCGTGGCGTGACACCTCGCAACGCAGCGCGGATTACATGGAGATCGCAGCGCTGATTTGTGACAACCTCGCCCCCACAACAATTTCTTGAATTTTTTTTACAAAGGGCGTAAAACGCCTTTTATGAATACGAACGCTTACAAAGTTGCGGCTATGTACCGCTTTATTGATATCGCAGACATTCCTGCTCTGCGCGCTGAAATCTATGCCTTTGCGGAAGAAAACGCGCCAAGCATGTGCGGCACATTATTACTTGCGCCCGAGGGAATTAACGGCACGATTGCTGCCTTCCCATCTGACATGGACAAGATGATCGACTTCCTTGATTCCAAGCTTGGCGTGCGCAGCGCGAACGAGCCTGCATGCGAGTTTAAATATTCAAGCGCCACCGAAAAGCCTTTTAACCGCTTTAAAGTTCGCCCGAAGAAAGAGCTTATTACCCTGCGTAAGCCCGAAGCCAAGCCGCACGAACAAGTCGGCACATATGTGACCGCGGAAGAGTGGAATGACCTGATCAACGATCCTGATGTTGTTCTGGTTGATACGCGCAATGATTACGAAACAAAGGTCGGCATCTTCGAAGGCGCCATTGATCCAGACATCAAAATTTTCACCGAATTCCCTGAATGGGTCGAGAAAAACCTCAACCCCGAAAAAGACAAAAAAGTGGCCATGTTCTGCACAGGGGGCATTCGCTGCGAGAAAGCCAGTTCTTACATGCTGGCACAGGGATTTGAGAATGTTTACCACCTTAAAGGCGGCATTTTGAAATATCTGGAAACTGTTCCTGCCGAAGAAAGCAAATGGGAAGGCGATTGTTTTGTTTTCGATCAACGCGTTTCTGTTGGCCACGCCTTAGAAGAAGGTGACTGGAAAGTTTGCCACGGATGCCGAGAGCCTCTCTCGCCCGAAGATACACAGCGCGCCGAATACGAAGAAGGCATTTCCTGCCATCACTGCCTTGATAACATCACGCCAGAGCGCCTGAAAGCATTACGTGATCGTCAGGCACATTACCGCGCGGTTTATAAAGACAGCCACGACGAGCATAGCGAGAAAAGCGCATAATTCGCGCTTTCTTCCCTGCGGCAGTATCCCTCAGACCTCTTTAATTTTGCTGAATTTTTTGCGCGTCCATGATGTGCAGATATCCATCTTGCACGGCGATCACGATTTCCTGCGGCGTTAACAAACACATATCCCCTGGCGCGCGTTGATGTGCCTCTTGCCAGCCATGAATCGTGCCAGCAACCCAAAGATCACCATCTAAATGCATTAGCAGCCCCGCACGGCCAAATGCGCGTGCTTGGCGCAAGGAATGATCCACCGTTTGTGACCAATCTATCATGCGCATCGCATCGTCAGGGTGTGGACACTCGAAGGCGAGCGCCTCATCTTGCACACGTGCCTTTGCCCACATGTCAGGTAAATCCGCAACAATGTCTGTTATCAGGGCAGGCAAACGCATTGCCATACGCGCGCCTATAGTTTCCAGTGTGTCATCTTGCCCCAGCAACATAGGAACGCGCGCAAGGATATCGCCGCCATCCATTTTCGCACTGAGCTTATGCACGGTAATTCCGCACGCATCAGGGTCATTCATCATCACATGCGGCAACGGCATCATGCCGCGAGCTTGGGGTAATAATGCCGGATGCACATTCACGCCATAAGCCTTGTCCGCGTCAATATCGGGCATTTTATGCGCATAACCCACACACAAAAACAGCGTCACACCTTGCGCGATATAGGAATCGATCAGCGCCGCGTTAGGCTTATCCAACGTGATTGGAACAGATAATTCTTGCGCGATCGAATGCAACCGCGTGTTGTGCGAGAAAATATTATCACAGGGAAATGTCAGGATACCGGCAAGATCGTGCCCCTGATTCAGCAGCGCCATCAGAGTATCAATTGCAAAATCATAACCGCAATAAACAAATTTCATACCTGCCAGAGTACAGGTTTATACCTCTTCGTCAAAGAGATTTAAAAGCGTGTCGCTCATATCCTCGGCGGTTTTCGCGACAGCAATGTTGGCTTTAAATTCAATCTCACCCAGTTTTAAATCAACAATATCTTGCGGCAATGTGGCGCCGCCCCCCGAAGGATGTCCCTCGGTTGTCATGTTGGCAATATTGTCCGCTGCGCGATTTACACGCTCACTTGCGGCATTTAAACCAGAAATAGCTGTGGATAACACTGTATTTACCATCACTTTTAGTATACATTAAATCTGTTAATAAGGAATTACCGCCATGCAGATTCTTAAACCCGTCCTTTTTCTGGCGCTCTTTTTATTGTTTGTAACACTCTTTGCTTTAACTGAACCCAGTAAGGCATCTGATCGTTCGCGCTCGCACCTTGAGGGTAGCACGGCTTATTATCCGCAACACTATTTGCGCGACGCTAATCAGCCACATATCGCCGCATGGCGTTACGAGGATTGGACACCTGCGCGCTATGGTGCAACTCCGCACAATCCTGAAAGCACATACGGCGTCATCACACAATTTCAGGAAACCGGCCTTATCACAGGCCGACATAAAGACAAAAAAGGCATGCAGGTTTTCGAGGTGAGCGACCTGTTTTTACGTCTTGCTGATACCGATAAACGCCGCGTTGCTTTGACGCTGGCGCAGGCGATGTCTTCACCAGACAGCCCCCTGCCACCAACGTTTGCCTTTCAACACAAAGATACAGATCAATTTTTAGGTGTGTTTAACTATCAGGGCTTACAGCTTCAGTAAGCACCTTACCTGATGAAGCGCTAACCTGACGCTCGCGATAGGCGATATATAGGCTTGCCCCGATAATCAGCGCCGCGCCCGCAAAAACCACAGCGCTTGGCACAACGCCCCAGATCGTTAAATCAAAGAGCATCGCCCAGACAAGGCCCGTGTAGTTAAACGGACTGACCAGCGAGGCCGAAGCATTTTGAAATGCCCATGTCAAAAACAGCTGTCCCAAGCACCCAGTAACCCCCACCATCAGCAGCAGCAAGCCACTATGCCATGTGGGCATATGCGCCAAAAATGGCATCAAGGGCAATGGCATCAATACCCCGCCCAAGAAAAAGTAAAAGGTAATCGTAAAGGCAGGCTGACGCTTGAGCGCGCGCAGCATAATTTGCACCAGCGCATGCCCTACCCCTGCGGCCAGTGCGCAGCCAATCCCGATAACCGTCACCGCGCCTGACGGCTGCGCCACCAAAAGAACCCCGCAAAAACCGATTAAGATTGCCGTTACGCGGTGAATACCTATTTTTTCTTTCAGCAGCACCACCGCCAAAATTGGCACAATTAATGTCGAAACAAAAAACAGCGTTGTCGCATAGGACATCGGCAAATACCGCATCGCCGACAGCGTAAAAAACAGGCCCGTTGTCCCGATAATCGCGCGCGCGGCCATCAGTTTGGGTTGGTCCGTTTTTAGAACATGAAACTGTTTACGCACGGCGATATAACCGCCCAGCAAAACAAGGCCAAACAAATTACGATAGAAAACAACCTCAACCGCGTCATGCGTTCCGGTCAAAAGCTTATTAAACATGGACATGCCCGAGAACATAAAAAAGGCAATACAGGCAAAGATAATTCCCTTAATCGGGATATCGCCGTCTTCTAATTTTTCTGCAATTTTATTGGTCATGTCACCGCTCTTATTGTCTTTTTATGATGTAGGGTTTTTACGCCATTTAAAAAGGCCGCGATAGTCTTTCTATCACGGCCTTTCTTATTCTTCCTCATCAAAGAAATATCTTAGTTTTTAGATTTATCAACCAATTTGTTCTTTGTGATCCAAGGCATTAGACCGCGCAAACGCTCGCCCACTTTTTCGATTGGGTGATTTGCTTCGCGCTCGCGGATTTCTTTCAGGCGTGTGAGGCCTTCTTTGTTTCCGCCCATGAAGTCTTCAACGAATTTACCTGTTTGAATGTCAGTTAGGATATCTTTCATTGCGGCCTTGCTTTGCGCTGTAATCACGCGAGGACCAGATACATAACCGCCGAATTCGGCTGTGTTTGAAACAGAGTAGTTCATGTTGCTAATGCCGGCTTCGTAGATCAGATCAACGATCAACTTTGTTTCGTGCAAGCATTCGAAATATGCCATTTCTTCTGGGTAGCCTGCCTCAACCAATGTTTCGTAACCTGCTTTGATAAGCTCTTCAATACCGCCGCAAAGGACAGCTTGCTCGCCAAATAGGTCAGTTTCACACTCGTCTTTGAATGTTGTTTCGATGATACCACTGCGACCACCGCCAACAGCAGAAGCATAAGACAAAGCAAGCTCTTTCGCGTTGCCTGTTGCGTCTTGGTAAATTGCGATCAATGCAGGAACGCCGCCGCCTTTTTCAAATTCGCCGCGTACAGTGTGGCCTGGGCCTTTTGGCGCAACCATGAATACATCCAAGTCAGCGCGTGGTTTAATCAAACCGAAATGTACGTTCAAACCGTGTGCGAACATAAGCGCAGCGCCTTGTTTGATTTGTGGTTCGATGTGATCGCGGTAAAGATCAGCTTGAAGCTCGTCAGGAACCAAGATCATAACAACATCTGCCTCAGCCGTTGCATCAGCGGGTGTTTTTACGTCAAAACCAGCTGCTTCAGCCTTAGGCGCAGAAGATGATCCTTCACGCAGACCGATTGTTACGCTAGCAACGCCGCTGTCTTTTAGGTTCAGCGCATGCGCGTGACCTTGTGAACCGTAACCGATGATGGCAACATTTTTGCCCTTGATCAGTTCGATATTACAATCCTTATCGTAGTAAACGCTCAGTGGCGTTTTTGTTGCGTCACTGTTCGCCGCTTGCGCAGTTGCTGTGCTCATTTTCAAAGTTCCTTTTCGTGTTTGGTGGTTGGTCGTAATAAAGCCTAGTTTTTCCGCGGGGTCAAGCCCTTGACGCGGGGTTAATTATGATCGTCTGGCGCAGAGCCACTGGGCAGCGCCGCAATGCCAGAGCGCGAAATCCCAAGCGGATCAAATGCGCGTATGGCGCTGACAAAATCGGTCACATGTGCGCTGCTGCCGATGCATTGATAAATCACGTTTTCTTTGGTTTTCGTCACGATCGTCGCGTCATATTCACTTGTGACGTCTTGCAAATCGCGCTTATCACCGTCAGACAAGCTCAACAAAGACAGTTTCACCAGCGCAAGTTCGCGCGCAACGAATGGGCCACTGGTAGTCAGGTCACGGACACTGCGCACTTGGATTAGGCTTTGTAATTGCGATTTAATCAGCTCAAGCACGATATCCGCGCCTGATGTCACAATCACAAGGCGTGAAAGGCTGTAATTCTTATCTGTTTCAGCAACAGATAGACTGTCGATATTGTAGCCGCGCCCTGTAAAAAAGCCGATAATCTTGGCCAGTGCGCCGGGTTTATTTTCAACCAAAATCGACAACGTATGCGTTTTGATTTTGTCGACTTCCCCTGATGGCGCGTATACGCTCTTGCTGTAGCCGCTGTTTGGATTTGTCATGATGCGCGTCCTTCCCTGACTGTGCCTACACTAGCGTTTTATCAAATTGATCCGCATCTGGCGAGAGGATCATTTCATTGTGCGCCTTACCTGATGGAATCATCGGGAAGCAGTTTTCCTTTTGATCAACGCACACATCCACGATTGTCACGCGGTCCGTGTGCATCATTTCCTGAATAACGTCATCCAGTTGCGATACATTTTCTGCGCGCAAACCAACCCCGCCATAGGCCTCGGCCAGTTTCACAAAGTCAGGCAGGCTTTCGGTGTAGCTTTCGGAATAGCGCTCGCCATGCAGTAGTTGTTGCCATTGGCGCACCATGCCCATCCACTGGTTATTCAAAATAAAGATTTTCACTGGCAGGCGGTATTGAACGGCGGTGCTCATTTCCTGAATATTCATCAGGATAGATGCCTCACCCGCGACATCAATGACCAAGCCATCAGGGTTGCCCATTTGCGCGCCAATCGCCGCAGGCAAACCATAGCCCATCGTGCCTAGACCGCCTGACGTCATCCAGCGATTGGGACTGTCAAACGGCAGGAATTGCGCCGCCCACATTTGGTGTTGGCCAACCTCGGTTGTAATAAACGTTTCACGCGTGTCTTGCTGAGTAAAGTGACGCAAACGCTCAAGCGCATGTTGCGGTTTGATAATCGTGCTGTCCTTTTTATAAGCAAGGCAGTTTTTCGCGCGCCATTGTTCGATCTGCGCCCACCAATCTTTCATAGCAGCATCATTCGGCGCGTAGCCTTTGGCTTTCCACGCGGTGATCATGGCCTTTAAGGCCTCGCCCGCGTCGGCAACAACAGGAATATCAATCGGCACGTTTTTGTTGATCGAGCTTGGATCGATATCGATATGAATTTTCTTAGAGTTTGGCGCGAAAGCATCTAGGCGACCTGTTACGCGGTCATCAAAACGCGCACCAACGCAAATCATCACATCGCAATCATGCATGGCCCAGTTGGCCTCGAACGTGCCGTGCATCCCCAGCATACCAAGCCATTGGTCGCTGCTGGCGGGGAAAGCGCCCAGCCCCATCAAAGTGCTGGTCACTGGGAAGCCTGTTAAGGATGCAAATTCACGCAATGCTTCGCTTGCCTCGGGCCCAGCGTTAATAACGCCGCCGCCCGTATAAAAGACAGGCTTTTTCGCGGTACTAATCAAATCAACAGCAGCGTTAATTGCCTCTTGATCAGGCATGCGCTTGGGCTGATAGGTTTTTACGCGCGGCGCGTCTTGCGCATGCGAATAGGCGCAAGGCTTAAATTGCAGATCTTTAGGGATATCAATCACAACAGGCCCTGGACGGCCAGAGCGTGCGATATGAAACGCCTCATGCACGGTTTCAGCGATTTTATTTTCATCTTTCACCAAGTAATTATGCTTGGTACATGGGCGGGTAATGCCTGTTGTATCGGCCTCTTGGAAGGCATCTGTGCCGATCAGGAATGTTGGCACCTGCCCTGTGATACAGACCAAAGGTATCGAATCCAGCATTGCATCTGTTAGACCCGTTACCGCATTGGTTGCGCCTGGCCCTGATGTTACCAAAACAACGCCAACCTTGCCTGTCGAGCGCGCATACCCTTCCGCAGCATGCGCCGCGCCTTGTTCGTGGCGACATAGAATATGCTTGATTTTATTTTGCTGAAAAATGGCGTCGTAAATCGGCAAGACTGCGCCGCCTGGATATCCAAAAATATACTCAACACCCTGCGCAGCCAGAGCCTCAATCACGGCTTCGGCTCCTGTCATGGTTTGCGTCCCTGCTTGAGGGGCTGTTTTGGACTGACTTTTCGCGGCGCTTGCGGTGGTCATTGCGGTATCTCCTTATCATTAACACGCATGGTTGTTTTACGGGGCATCCCCCAAAGTTTCAAGCACAAAAAAGCCCCGCCAGAGTTTCGGGCGGGGCGCTTTTGTCAATGCTGTGATTTTTACACTGCCTTAACTGCGCCACCCCGATAGGAGCACCACATTGTTTAGGACGACGAGAGTGTTTGAAATCATCTGCATGACTTAACCTTTATCGAATATTTCTTGACTGCGCAAGATAATTTTACGCCAAAATCATTCCTGGCGCTAAATTATCATTATCATTTGACGGCGCAGATGCGGGCTTCTCTGGCGCTGCTGGTGATAGATCAAGTTTACCTGCGGCAACCGACACGACATGAGCAATTTCTTTGATATCTTCTGCTTCGATTGTGCCAGAGAAGTCAACGCCCAGAGGCTTGTTGTCATTTTGCATGAATGTATACGACATATTTGGCAAGCCGTCTTTGCGCTTCGTATAATTCGACAACACAATGGCTGTTGATTGACGCTGTACGGATTGCATAAATTCTTTTGCTAAATCTTCAGGCATACCAAGGTTAAGTGTCTCGTTATATGCGCGCGTTAGGCTCGGCAAATCGTTATATTTAACGGCGTCGCCTTCTGGGAAGTAAGCCTCTAGGACTTGCTCTTTTGTGATTGTATTCATTTGACCCTCTTTGTAATTTTATTAGTTATTTGGGGTTGAATAATACCAAGGCATGCAAATGTCAAAGGAAAAGTCAGGAAAATCGCCGTTTTTTGGGCGCGGCGACCCGCACGCATCACAGCTGATTACGGAACCATGTCATTTGACGCTTGGCATAGCGGCGCGTATCGGTTTGTGACTGTGTGATTGCCTCGGCCATCGTCATGTGACCGTCCAAATACTGGCACAAGGGCGCGAAGCCTAATGCCTTTTTAATCAGCGCCCCATCGTCAACCTCACCCGCTTCGCAGCGTGCCTTAAAATCGCGCACCTCATTCAGCGCACCGTGATCAATCATGGCCTCGAAACGGTCATTACAGCGTTGATACAGTGCCTCCCGCGGGAGCAATATCGTTTCCACCTGAAAATCCCATTCCGCGGGCGGGGGAATTAAGGGTTGCTCCTGCCAGTAGGCGAGACTTTTCCCCGTGGCTTGCAGGACTTCCCATGCGCGCTGAATACGGGCGGAATGATTGGGGTGAAAGCGATCTTTCATCAAGGGATCCGCAGCGATCAATTTATCATTTAAGGCAGGCGCGCCAATGTCTGCCATCAAGGCATCGGCTTGAGCGCGCACCGCATCTGGCACAGGGGGAATAGGTGACAAGCCATCCATCAAGGCCTTGATATACAGCCCCGTACCACCGCAGATAATGGGCGTTTGGCCGTTTTTTATAACGTCCTCAATCACAGGGATTGCCATATCGCGCCACATACCGGCCGAGCATGGCTGGTTCGGTGGCAATGCCCCATACAAGCGGTGCGGAACAATGTCCATATCTTCATGGGTTGGCTGCGCAGAGAGTATAGGCAGCGCATCATAAATCTGCATCGAATCACAATTAATGATCACACCATCATGCAATTGCGCCAATTCCATGGCGCGGGCGGATTTACCACTGGCGGTGGGCCCCGCGATCACATAAATGACGCTGCGCCCAGCCATAGTTATTTCTCGTCTGTGATTTTTAGCGCGACAAAGCGCACATCACCATCACGGTTTATAAGTAATAAAACCGATCCGCGTTTTTTCTTTTTCGCGGCCTTGATAATGTCTTTCACATCGTCTGGTGAGGAGACAGGTTTTTGGTTCATTTCACTGATAACGTCCCCTGCGATCAGGCCTTTTTGATCGGCCTCGCCGCCATGGGCGATATCAAGAACCAGAACCCCGCTTACATCGGCGGCAATGGCATATTGCTCGCGCAGGTCATCGCTTAAAGGCTCGACCAGTACGCCGATATCTTCGATGTCAGTGCCTTTGGCTGGCGCGCCTTCAGGTGATGGCGTTTCCAGCAGACCATCTTCTTCGGCTTTTTCAAGTTCACCAATTTTGACCTTCAATGTCTTTTCCTTGCCTTCGCGCAAGACAACAACATCAACGGTTGATTCAATTTTGGTCTCGGCGACGATGCGCGGAAGCTCGCGCATTTCTTTGATTGGCTGATCATTAAACGACAGGATAATATCACCTGCCTGAATTTTAGCATCCGCAGCAGGACTACCTTCGGTGACGCTGGCGACCAGTGCGCCTTTCGCCGCGTCCAGACCAAGGCTATCTGCGATTTCATCAGTGACGCTTTGGATACGAACGCCAAGCCATCCACGGCGCGTATGTCCGTATTCGATCAACTGGTCAACAACGGCTTTGGCCATCGATGATGGAATAGCAAAGCCAATCCCGACAGAACCACCCGTTGGCGAGAAAATCGCCGTGTTAATCCCAATCACATCACCGTCCAGATTAAACATCGGCCCGCCAGAATTTCCGCGGTTAATGGATGCATCTGTTTGCAGGTAATCGTCATAAGGGCCTGAATTAATATCACGCGCACGGGCAGAGATAATGCCGCTTGTCACGGTGCCGCCCAAACCAAACGGGTTACCAATGGCCAGCACCCAATCACCAACGCGCATTTGATCACTGTTGCCGAAGCTGACCGCGTGCAAATCATGGTCTTTGGTATCCACCTTTAAGACGGCGAGGTCAGTTTTTTCGTCATAGCCGACCACAGTGGCCTCGAGCGTTTCATCATTATGCAAGGTGACGCGCACTTCCTGCGCATCTTTAATGACATGGTTATTGGTTACGATATAGCCTTCTTTGGCATCAATAATAAAGCCCGACCCAAGTGAGCTTGACGGCATAGACGGCGCTCCGCGGCCTTGGCGCTCCATAAAGCGCTCAAAGAAATCACCAAATGGCGACCCTTCTGGGAAATGCGGCATCACTTCATCCAAATCGCCGCTGATCTCTGTTTTCACAGTCGATGAAATATTTACCACCGTGGGCAGCAATTCTTCAGCAAGGTCAGCGAAACTGATCGGCTTCATTTGCACATTACTGAGCGATGAAGACGGTTTTTCAACTTTTTCTGCTGCGGCTTTATCGTCCTTTTTATCAAAAAGGCCTGCCTGCACCGTCAAAGGCGAAAGCGCCGTCGCGGCGAGCAAAGCGCCACTTGCACAGAGTAATGTCAATTTGATCTGAGATGTTTTACGCAACATAGTTACTGTCCTTTTCTACGGTCGAAATAACGGAAAAAGTCACTGTTAGGCGATAAAATAAGACGCGTTTCTTCGTCGGCAAGGGTATTTTTATAAGCCTCCATCGAGCGCATAAATCCGTAAAATTCACGGTCTTTATTAAACGCATCGGCGTAAATTTTGATGGCTTGCTCGTCGCCTTGACCGCGCAGCATTTGCGCGTCACGCTCGGCCTCGGCGATGATGACTGTGCGCTCTTTTTCCGCGGTTGAGCGGATTTCAAGGGCATCTTCTTCACCTTTCGCGCGGGTTTCTGTCGCACGCTTTTTAAGCTCGGACACCATACGGTTTACCGTAGACGTACGCAAAGCTGGCGTCAGGTCGGCGCGCACAATGCGCACATCGACAATTTCGATACCCAGTTCGTCTTTGTGGACGGCTTCGTTTACGCGGGCTTGAATTTCCTGCATCACGTCAGAGCGTTCCTCGGACAGCAACGTTTTGAGCGTTGTTTTACCCAAGGCCGCCTTTGTGGCGTTTTTCAAAATACCTTCAATGCGGTTATTTGCGGCGCTGATTGTACGCAAAGTCTTCATAAAGCGCAGTGAATCAACGATTTTGTAGCGCGCAAATGTATCAACGATGATGGGTTCACCCGTGATGTTCGCAAGCGCTGCGTCTGACGACGAGCCATCAGATGATCCGTCCCCTTTTTCTGATTGGTCGCTTGAGATAACGACTTGCTCAGGGTCAGGGTCGACAGACAGAATACGACTATCGAAGTAGCGTACTGATTGGATCAGAGGCAATTTCATGTGCAAGCCAGGATGACGTGGCTCGCCAACTGGTTGACCGAGTTGCAGCAAAATTGCTTGCTGGCGTTGATCGACGATAAAGAAGACCTGGTTCAGGCTGAAGACACCGACAAGGACAATGACAAGTATGGTTCCTAAAAACTTATTCATGGCTCTAACGTCCTTTCTTTGTGTTGAGTTGATCCAGTGGCAAGTATGGCACGACACCGCCCTGCCCTTCGCCGTTTTGGTCGATGATGATTTTTTCTGCGTTACGCAAAACTTGTTCCATCGTTTCGATATACATGCGCTCTTTGGTGACGTCTTTGCCTTCTTGGTATGACTTCAAAACCGATTGGAAACGATCGGCGTCACCGTTTGATTTGGCAACAGTTGACTGTTTGTAGGCTTCGGCCTCTTGCAGCATTTGTTTTGCCTTACCGCGGGCCTTTGGCAAGATGTCTTCACGGTACGCATCGGCGCGGTTGCGGACTTCTTCGGCGTCCTGCTTGGCGCTTTGGACGTCTTGGAATGCACCTTGTACATCGGGATGTACTTCGGCCTTATCGATAAGAACCTGTGTGATGTTGACGCCTGATTCATACAGATCAAGGTTGCTTTGGATGATTTCCTGCGTGCGCTGCGCGACGGCGGCGCGGCCTGTGGTGATAATCGGGAACATATCTGTTTGGCCTACGACCTCACGAATGGCGCTTTCTGCGACCTTTTTCACCGTATTTTCCTGCGCGTAGATATTAAACAGGTAATCTTCGGCAGATTTGATATTCCACTGAATAATAAGGTGCAGATCAACAATGTTACGATCAGAGGTCAGCATCAGCGATTCCTCTGGAATTTCACGACGAGCAGAGCTGCGACCACGTGAGAGAACGTCACTGAAACCAATGTTCAAGTTACGAATTTCTTCGACATTGATGACATTTGCCGTTTCAAAAGGTGATGGCAAGTGATAGCCAAGGCCAGGTTCGGCCTGCGTGCGCTCCCACGCGCCAAAGCGCTGAACAACGGCGTTTTCACCGGGGTTTACAACGTAAAAGCCGCTGACCGCCCAAAGACCCGCCAAAATCGCAAGAATAATCACGATCAACATACCGTTGCCGCCGCCAAAGCCGCCGGGCATAACCTCGTCAAAGTTACTGCGGGCGCGTTTGAGCATCTCATCCAGATCACCAGGATCACGCCCACCGCCACCATTGCCGCCAGTGCGTCGGCCTGCGCCGCGTTTTTTGGCCGTGTTTATATTCTCAACATTACCCCAAGGGTTTGAGCGTTTGCCTTTTTTGTCATCATCACTGGACATTGAAGCGCCTTCCTCATAATTTAAAATCCGAAAAAATAGAATATAGTTTTTGACTATGAAAGCAAGAGAGCGATGCCGTCCTTTTTGAAGAAAATCTTAACACCCCGCAGCAAAACACCGCCGAAGGCTGCGCTGCGTGAGGCTGTGACGGATGCGATTATGCCGCTTTTATTGCGGGACAAATCTGTTGGCAGAATTACGCCGCTGGTTCAGATCAACGACAATAACATTGCGATGATTTCGCTGGAGATCGATCCGCAGCATGCCTCGGTGCTTGAGCCACTGCGCAAGGAAGTTGCTCATATTGCGGAACGCACGGCGGGCATTGATGGCGCGCAGGTTGTCTTAACCGCACAAACGCAGGCCACCCCAGACAATAGCGCCGCACAAAAAGCCGCGCCAGCCAAGGCGCAACCCGCCAGCGGCGCGCAGCAAAGCCTGCCGCATGTGAAAAACGTTATCCTTGTATCCTCGGGCAAGGGCGGCGTTGGCAAATCAACAGTCACCGCGAATTTAGCGCACGCCCTCACCCAAGCCGGCAAGACCGTTGGCGTGATGGACGCCGACATTTATGGCCCATCGCAGCCACGTATGTTTGGCATTGAAGGACAAAAGCCTGATGGCTCGCAGGGGCACATCACCCCGATCCGCGCGCATGGCATTGATGTGATGTCGATTGGCCTGATGGTTGATCCGAATGCTGCGCTGATTTGGCGGGGACCTATTGTGCAAAAGGCCTTGATGCAGTTGCTTTTTGATGTTCAGTGGGGACGCAGTGATGCGCCGCTTGATTACTTACTGATTGATATGCCGCCAGGCACAGGTGATGTACAATTAACCTTGGCACAAAAGGTTCATATTGATGGCGCCATTATTGTTTCAACGCCGCAAGATATTGCCCTGATTGATGCACGGCGCGGCGTAGCCATGTTTGAAAAAACAAACATCCCTATTCTTGGCATTGTCGAGAATATGAGCACACATATCTGCAGCAATTGCGGCCATGAAGACCCTATTTTCGGGCATGGCGGCGCACGCAGTGAAGCCGAAAAAATGCATGTGCCGTTTTTAGGCGATATTCCGCTGAGCGCACAAATTCGCGCTGATAGCGACCAAGGTGTCCCCGCTCAGGTCAGCGAACCATATCAGGCGATTGCCCGTCATATTCTTGATCGTCAATAAATGATACTGGGCATACGCGCGGCGCAGCACTAACGGCGCACAAGCTCCATCACAGTGAAGGCGGGGCGGTTTTTATTTTCTTCGGCGTCAAATTCTTCTGTGCCGCGAATTTTCCACTCTTCCCAGTCTAACTTCGGGAAATAGGCATCTCCCTCATAGTCATTATGCACAACGGTGAGATACATACGCTCGACCAAGTCTAATGTTTGCTTATAAAGCTCTCCGCCGCCTGCAACAAAGACCCTATCTTTACCCGCATTATGCGCCAATATGCAGGCACGATTGATGGCCTTTTCAATGCTATCAACGCAATACACGTCATTATGCCCTATCATTGCGGGCGTGGGCTCGGATCGCGACACGACAACATGCGGCCTGCCCGGCAAAATGCCAGGAAGACTTTCAAAACTTTTACGCCCCATAATCAAAGGGCATCCCATTGTTGTCCGTTTAAAATGCTTTAAATCCTCGGGCAAATGCCAGATGAGCTTGTTATCACGGCCGATAACCCGATTTTCTGCCATGGCGGCGATTGAGCATAGTTTGATTCTTCTCATAAAACGGTTATAAGAAACTATGTCTGAAAAAGAAAGTTCAAACTGTGTCTTTGTCGAGGATATGCGCGTCAGCGTGCGTATCGGGTTACTGCCCTTCGAAAAAGAATCACCGCAATCCCTGATCGTCAGCGCCTATGCCTATGGCGATGAGGATTATCTGGACCTTGCGCTTGGCGGTTCATTTATTGATTACGCCCGTCTGCACGACACAATTGCCGCGTGGGAAGCACGCGCGCACACCGAATTACTAGAAGAACTGGCCGTTGATTTATTCCGCGCAGGATTTGCAATGAAGGATGTTACGCGCATGCGCATCCGCATTGGTAAAGCCGATATTTTTGAGAAAGCGGTACAAGCTGGCATTGATCTGACCTGCACACGTACGCAATGGACAAAAAAATATGCCACCCTGAATTAACAGGGCGGCGTAGTCGGTACCAGATCGGATGAACGAAAAAACCTCTAGACTCAAAAAAATTCTATATGCGTAAGGGACGAATTCTTGTGTCTTTGATGTTGTCACTATAATTTTATATTTACATAAAAACACTCTTCTTGCAAGAAAAAATACATTTTATTTAAATTTTTATATATTTTTTATGTTCTTCATAAGAAAAAAGCCCACGAGACATGCTCGCAGGCTTTTCCTACACCCTACTATTGAAAGCTTATATTATGCTGGCCCGCCAATGCCTTGCTCAAACGTTTTGTCATGGCTGATGCTAGGATCTCGACTAAAGGCTGCGCACTGCTGCCCCAAGACATTTCCTATATCCAGAAACTTCTGATTACATACATCTGCGAAATTACTAATAAGAGCACCTTTTTGCGATAGATTAGCCATTAAAAATTCCCCCTTTGATCTTAAAGACCGCGTTTTCCTTTGATACTCCGTTACCATCGTAGGTGCGGAAAATAATTTGTGTTTCATTTGTGCTGACACGTTTGGGTTTAAGCTGAAACAATGTGCGTACATCTGTTTCTGCGCTTAGATCAACCGTGTTGCCACGTCCGTTCATTAATCCGACGAGATTAGCGACCTTCTTTTCGCTAAGCTCTCTGGGCTCTGCGTCGTCAACGACGATATAATCACCAACGGGTTCATACTCTGCCCGACCACGTGTGCATTCAAAGACCTGAAAGGCCAGTGCATCCAATGGATTGGGCTTAAAGATGAAGCGTGGTTTCTCACTATTTTGGTTAAATGCAATACTCATGCTTGTTATTAAACACAAAAAAGGTTAACAAACGGTTACGGGATTTGAAAAAAGCAATAAGGATTTTCCATCATGACAGCTCAGCCACAAACAGCGCAAAATGACTATAAAGTAAAAGACATTTCATTGGCCGATTGGGGACGCAAGGAAATTGATATTGCCGAGGCTGAAATGCCTGGACTAATGGCACTGCGCGAGGAATTTGGCGCCTCACAGCCTTTGAAAGATGCACGCATTGTTGGGTGTTTGCACATGACAATTCAAACAGCTGTTTTGATCGAAACACTTCAGGCTTTGGGCGCGACTGTCCGCTGGAGCAGCTGTAACATTTTCTCAACGCAGGATCACGCGGCGGCGGCGGTTGCAGCGCGCGGCACACCTGTTTTTGCATGGAAAGGCATGAACGAGGAAGAGTTTTGGTGGGCTATTGACCAAACCATTACTGGCCCAGATGGCTGGACGCCTAATTTGATTTTGGATGATGGCGGTGATTTGACGGTACGTATCCATGAAAACTTCCCAGAGCTCTTAGATGACATCAAAGGCCTTTCAGAAGAAACAACAACAGGCGTTCACCGTTTGCACGACATGGCCAAAAAAGGAACGCTGCGCGTACCTGCCATCAACGTCAATGACAGTGTAACGAAATCAAAGTTTGATAATAAATATGGTTGCCGCGAATCGCTTGTTGATGCCATTCGCCGTGCAACGGATGTCATGATGGCCGGTAAGGTTGCAATGGTTTGCGGTTTTGGTGATGTGGGCAAAGGTTCTGCAGAATCACTGCGCCAAGCAGGTTGCCGCGTTATGGTTTCAGAAGTTGACCCTATCTGCGCACTTCAGGCCGCGATGGAAGGCTTTGAAGTGGTAACAATGGAAAATGCAGCGCCGCGCGCAGATATCTTTGTGACAACAACTGGCAACAAAGACATCATTACCGTTGACCACATGCGCGAGATGAAAGATCGCACCATCGTATGTAACATTGGTCACTTTGATAACGAGATCCAAGTTGAACCATTGCGCAACATGAAATGGAGCAATATTAAACCTCAGGTTGATGAAATTGAGTTCCCATCAGGCAAGCGAATCATTCTTCTTGCAGAAGGACGCCTTGTGAATTTGGGCTGCGCAACAGGCCACCCATCTTTCGTGATGAGCGCATCATTCACTAACCAAACCCTTGCACAAATTGAACTGTGGGAAAACAGCGACAAATACGACAACGATGTTTACGTCTTGCCTAAGCATTTGGATGAAAAGGTTGCTGCGCTTCACTTAGAGAAAGTTGGCGCGCAATTAACAACGCTCAGCCAAGAGCAAGCCGAGTATATTGGCGTGACCGTTGAAGGGCCATTTAAGACAGACGATTACAGATACTAACTTTTTATTCGGTAATTTTCTTTCTTTTTTCCATATTTTGTTTACTTCTGTAAATTCATAGGCTAATAACTCGGCCTATGGACATTACCGCTGACCACAGAAAAACTTCAATTATAGGTTGGGCAAACCAAAACCGCCCCGCCAGCGATGCGAGCGAACACGCGCGCACCAGTTATCAAGCTATGCTCGCGAACAAGATTTTGCGTTCTGCGTGTCACAATAAATTTTTGCGCTCTCGGCTGCCTATGCACACGCATGCGGTTACCTTGTCACAACACAAATTTCTAACCGCGCGCCAGCGTATTATCGCGCTGCTACATGATGTTTTGGAGGACAGTCTCAAAAACGATCCTGAACACAAATGGGAAGCTCAAGACCTCTTAAATCTCGGCATCGATCAAGATATCGTCGATGCCGTTGTTACTCTCACACACAAACCTGGTGAAAAATATTTCGACTATATTCAGCGCATTGCCAAAAGTGGCGACAGCGACATTATCATCGTCAAAATGCTCGACCTAAGCCATAACTCTCAAAATGAGCGATACGCACACCTGATGCCACAGCGTGAAATCGATCGATTTGATAAGTACAACGTTAGCTTCCATTATCTAGGCGCCGTCCTTCAAACAATGCGCCACGGCCCTACGCCGCTAAGGCACATTGATGCAAACACACCTGTCCACGACTTTATGTTTGCCGTGCATCAATATTCAGACCACCCAGACAGAACCAACACTCTGTTAGACCAATTTTCGTCCGTAGCAGCGCGCCTACCTGTAACCCGCCCTACACTATACGAAACATTCCTTAAAGATGAATTTGCGCGAAACAATCCCCCTGTAAAAATGCCTTATACATTGCCTGAGATTGTAGCAATTGGGCGCAAAACGACACGCGAAATCAAACAAGCATTAAAAGACGTAAAAGAGGCGCAAAATAATTTGCACGACATGCACTTCATTCAAAATGACTTTGGCACCTACGCCGATCATATGAATACTAATAATATCGCGTATTATTATCTCTCTGGCCGCCTGCACAAGCAGACATATCAGAATATCCCTATGACAATGCCTGGAACGCCGATTGATGAGTTCATGAAAGAAACCGGCGCATATGACGATCATATCTTCTTTCAGCACGCTATGAACAAGCCAAGCGGGCCTTAATGGCGCTGCGCATATCATATGCCTAAATAAGATAGCGCCTTCACTTTAAATTTAACCTTTGCGCGCACGCCTTTTTCAGGTAAAAATGCGTCATGTTTATTTTACGTCTTTTTTGTGATGATCAGCCAAGCATCGTTGCACGCGTTGCTAGCGCTTTGGCGGACACGGGTTGCAATATCGAGGAATCCAATCAGTTTCACGACCATTTATCAGGGCAGTTTTTCTGGCGCTGCGTCTTTTCTGCGCCAAATGATCATGCCGCCACGCACTTTCAAGAGCGCTTTACGCCGATCGCAGAGGCGCTTGGCATGCAGTGGAGCATCACTCCACTGAACCAGCCAGTTAAGACGCTGATTTTGCTGTCGAAAGAAGATCACTGTTTAAACGACTTGATGTATCGCTGGCGCACGAAGGCGCTGAACATTGATATCACGGCGATTGCCTCGAACCATGACACGGCGCGTGAATTTGTCGAAAGCCGCGGCCTGCCGTTCCATCACTTGCCCATTACGCCAGATACAAAGGCACAGCAAGAAAACCAAATTCGCACACTGATCGATGAAACCGGCGCGGAGTTGATTGTTATGGCGCGGTATATGCAAATTTTAACCGATGGGTTCTGCAAAGATTATCAGGGGCGCGTTATTAACATCCATCACTCGTTCTTGCCTGGGTTTAAGGGCGCAAAACCTTATCATCAGGCCTATGAGCGCGGCGTTAAAATCATTGGTGCCACAGCGCATTTTGCCACGGCAGATTTAGACGAAGGCCCCATCATCAGCCAAGATATTATGCCGATCGACCACAGTTATGACCCGAAGAAATTGCAAGCCGCAGGCCGCGATAACGAGGCACGCACATTAGCGCGCGCAGTCAAACTGTACAGCGAGCGCCGCATTTTCCTTCACAACGGACGCACCGTTATTCTGTAGGTTTTATTTTCAATTTTCGATTGGATGTTTTTCCGTTCGCCGTTACTATACCTTCCGTGGACAAGCGTAACGAAAATATATTCTCGCGTTTCTTTGGGGCCTTTCGCCGCATTGATATGCTCGAGCAAGAGAAAAACAATCTGGAGGCGTTTTTAAATGCGTTTCCCGGTGAGTATTGCGGCATATCACCAGATGGTTACAGTGTGTACTCCCCCGGTTTTTCCAAAACGCTTGGCATCACCCATATTCAATCCCTTGCCGATGTGCAGGCAGCCCTAACCCCCGGGGATAGCGCCGCGCTTGAAGGGATGATGGACCGCATGCAAGAACAAGGCACGCCGTTTACCTTAATCGCGCAATCCCTTGACGAGAAACGCAGCTTTAAATTCTCTGGTCGTAAGGGCGAGAACTTGGCGCAAACTGATCAATTTTCGATTTTATGGGTGGAGGACGTTTCCGAAGAAGTCAAAGCCCGCAATGAAGTTGCCAGCAAACAAGAAGAAACCGCGCAGGAATTTAATCAAATTCGCTTGGCGCTCGACTCCCTGCCCCGCCCTGTATGGCTGCGCGATGGGGAGCAAAATCTAGTTTGGGCCAATAAAACATATTGCGAATATCTGGGTAAATCCATCGAGGACGTCCTTACGCAGCAAGTTCAAATCACGGCAGGCGCATCCAAGCGCAAGGATAAAACTGCGGTCAGTGACGTCAAAGAAATGGCTGCAACAGCCCTGCGCGAAGGCACCGCGCAAGAACAAAAAATGCACGGCGTTTTCCACGGAAAGCGTTTATTACTGCGCCTTTCAGAAATTCCGCTTACTGGTTTGGGCATGACACTGGGCATTGCCTATAACATTACCCGCGAAGAAGAATTAGAAAATGAGCTCGCACGTTTTCAGGTCTCTACGAATGAATTGCTTGAGCATATGCGCAGTGCGATTGCCATTTTCGATGCGCAGCAAAAATTGACCTTTTACAACGTAGCCTACAGTCAATTATGGGACCTAGAGGCAGGATGGCTGGATAAGCAGCCTAAATTAGGCGACATCATGGAAAAGCTGCGCGAGAATAGACGCCTGCCCGAGCAAGCCGATTTCCGTAGTTTCAAGCAAAGCTGGCTGGATATGTTTACCAATTTGCTCAAGCCCGAGGATGATATGCTGTATCTGCCTGATGGTTCGGCGCTGCGCATGTTGGTTGTACCGCATTCGATGGGCGGCATTATGATGACCTTCGAAGACGTCACCAGCCGCCTTGCACTGGAGTCATCTTATAATACATTGATCGCCGTGCAACGCGAAACGCTCGACAATCTGGCCGAGGCCGTTTGCGTGTTTGGCGGTGACGGGCGATTAAAGCTGTGGAATCCTTCTTATGGACGCATGTGGAACTTGCAGCCCGAAGACCTTGAGGGCGAGCCTCATATCAACCGCATTGTCGAGAAGAAAAAATCGTTCTTCAGCGAAGATGATTGGCCACAGATTGAGCGCCTGATCCGCAGCAAAGCACTTAGCCGTGATCCATCTGATGAGCGTATCACAACGTCGCCTATCAACGGTGATGATGCGGCGCTTTTGGATCTGAGCGTTGTGCCCCTGCCCGATGGCGGCGTTTTGATGACTTACAGCGACGTGACCAGCACGGTTAAGGTTGAAAATGCGCTGCGCGATAAGGCTCAGGCCCTAGAAACGGCCGAGCAATTGAAACTGGATTTCCTTGCCAACGTATCGTATCAGCTGCGTACACCGCTCAGCAGTATTATGGGCTTTACTGATATTTTGAGTAATGAATATTTCGGACCGCTGAACACACGCCAGAAAGATTACACCACCGATATTCGCAGCGCGTCTGAACGCTTGCTCGAGCTAATTAACAACATCCTTGATCTTTCAACGCTTGAGGCAGGCTATCTGACGCTTGAGCGCGAAGACGTTGACGTTCATGCGATGCTCAGCAACGTTTACGATCTGGTCAGCGAATGGGCGCGCAAAGAAAATATCGCCATGAAACTGGATTGCGCGAAGGATATTGCACACCTTAACGCGGATGAGAAACGCATCAAGCAAGCTCTTATCAGCTTGATCCGTAATGCCATTGCCTTTACCGATGAAGGCGGCAGCATTACCGTCCAAGCGATTGAGAAAAAATCGCACATCCATTTGATCGTATCTGATACAGGCGAAGGCATCGCCGCAGAAGACAAAGCCCGCATTTTCGAACCGTTCGAGCGCGCACAAAGCGGTAAGAATGAACGCCTAACCAAGTCTGGCGCGGGCATTGGCCTGTCACTGGTGCAGCGCATTGCCGAAGCACATGGTGGCAGTGTTGATCTGGAAAGCGAAGAAGGCCAAGGCACAACCATTTCCATCGTCATTCCGATGACCTCCACCAAAACCAGCCTAAAAATTCCAGTGCAAAAGCAAGCCGGATAATCAGGCGACCAAAGCGTGCCGCATTATTTTTGCAGTTTCAATGTTGTCCATTCGCCAATGTCATAGCGCTGCTTGAGCGTGAAACCCAGCGGCGTATAAGCGGCTAAAACTTTATCGGCTTGCTCGTTCAGCATGCCTGACAAAATGACATAGCCCTTATCGTCGCTCACCGCGGCGAGATCGGCGGCCATCTCGATCAACGGCCCTGCCAGAATATTGGCAATAATCAAATCAAAGGGCGCCTTTTTACCCACCAGCGGCGCACTAAACCCATCGCCTGCCTCGCACGTCAAACATGACCCGCCAAGGTTAACGCCGTTTAGATTGGCATGATGTTCGCTGACGCGCACTGATTCAGGGTCGATATCTACGGCTAAGATCGGCGTTTTCCAAAGCTTCCACGCGCCAATCGCCAAAATGCCCGAACCGCATCCCATATCCAACACATTCCATGGGCACTGCCCAGCGCCCTTCATATCGAGCATCGCCTGAAGGCACCCTTTGGTTGTACCATGCTCGCCCGAGCCAAAAGCAGTGGCCGCATCAATTTGCAGGCTCATCTGCCCTGAGGGAACCTCACCATCGTAATGTGATCCGTGAATAAAAAATGGCCCTACAGAAAATGGCGGGAACGCGCGGTAGGATTCCTGCAACCAATCTGTGTCCGTATCGATGGCCTGCACGTCCCATGCACCCATATCTGTCAGATCATATTCAAGCAGTGTTTTTTGAATTTCGAGACGCGCCTGCAGGTCTGCGACATTGGGGGCATCGTTAAAAATCCATTCCACGCGCCAATCACCACGATGACCGCCCTGACGCAGGGCTGATTGCGCCACAGGTTCTAAATCGGCAAATCCTTCGGACAGGATTGCAATATCATATTCTTGCAATGAGGCAGGCAAAGCAATTGAGGCGCTGTACATGAATGATCTCTTTATCTGATTAATAATGAGGCAGAGCCTATAATAGTTTGCAGATACGTGTCCATATGATTTTCTTATGCAAAAAAATTGACACAATGGCGCACACTGTTGTACGAAATAAAACACTCTAAAAATGAAATAATAGTATAATAAAAAATTATAAAAAACATGCTGAACAGGCGTAAATTTCTTAAAGTTTTTGGGCTTGCCTCAGGGAGCGTCCTTATGCCAGCCCTCGGCATCGCGGCAGAGCCGCAGAAAGATGCGCCGCCCGCCTTTCCTCCTCCCACGTCTTCACCCTTTAATGAGGCTGCGCAAGGCATGCAATATTGCGTTGTAGACTTTCACGATGGCACTGTTTATTTGCAGGAAAAAGCCAACGAACAACGCCAACCTGCCAGCCTCACCAAGATGGCCTTACTGAATGTATTATTCGATAATATTGCCGACAAAAACCTGAGCCTATACGAACCGGTTAAAATTCCGCTTGGCACACGTGAAAGCCTGCCAGAAGGACTAGCGCAGATGGAGCACCTGCACGAAGGGCAACGCTATCCGCTGTATAAACTTATGCAAGGTGCAGGACTGCGCTCTTGCGCGGTATCAACATTTGCGCTGGCGCATCACTATGGCAAAATAAAAGGCACAGATAATGACCTCTTTGCGCGCATCAGCAAAACGGTTGCGGATATGAATGCCCTTGCCGCACGCAACAATATGCAGCAAAGCTTGTTTAACGGGGTAACTGGCGACAAAAGCGAAAGCAACCTCAGTACCCCTTATGATATGGCGTTGCTAGTCAGTGCCATGCAAAATGACCATCCCTTTTTGTGCGAAAAATACCTTGGCGAGGGCTGGTTTGATTTAAAAGATCTGACCGATAACAGCTTCCACGTCAGCCGCGCAGTGCGGTATAATCCAGATGTTAAATGGGCGAAAACGGGCCACACTGACCCTGCAGGATTTTGTGAAGCGCTCTATGCCGTTGTGCATGACCGCCCTGTAATTCTGACGATTTTTGGCGTTGAACAAAAAGACCAAAAAGGCCACGTCCTACAACAAGCCAGCCAAAACAAGCGTTATCAAGTCATCAATGATTTATTAGAAAGAACTGCGCCTATCATTGCGCAGCGCACACAAAACAATAACAGCCGCTACAGTCAAAACAGGGCTGCGCCAGAAGAAACACTCGCGCAGCAAATTTAACCTTTAATGGCGGCTAGCCCTATAGCTTAATCTTCGTCGTCATCTTCAACGGCGTCAAGATCATCCAGATCTTCATCATCCAGATCTGCCAAACCGTCTAGATCACCTAGATCCTCGTCTTCTTCGCCGTCATCTTCCAGATCAGCAGCCTCATCCAGAGAGATTGTTGTCTTTTCGTCTTCGTCATCTGCCTCGACAGTTTCATCATTGGCAACAGGCGCTTTTTTCGGCTCAACCGTTTCAGCAATGCGGCCTTTGCGTGATTTGACCTTGGCATCAAGGCTGAACTCAGTATTACAAACGGGGCACACGACAGGACGTTTATTCATGTCATAAAAACGGTTACCACAATCAACGCATACGCGTTTTAGGCCTCTGATATCTGTTGCTGCACTCACTGACTTTTCTCCTTGATTGAATCATCGTTAATTCTTGATTCTTAATGTCTGATTTTCACGTGCCTGTCAAATGGAATGTAGACCCAAATCACACTTCGCGGTACAATGGTTGAAAGTGTGTGAATTACAAAGGGACAATCTTCATGGAAAAATCTGTTGTTATATGTGGCTTTAAACGCTCGCCGATGCATTTCGCGAACAAGGGTGCACTGGCCAAAGCTCGCCCCGACGATATGGCGGCGCATGTTGTGCGTGCCTTGGTCGAAAGCAGCGGCGTACAAGGCGAAGACATCGAAGATTTACTCATGGGATGTGCCTTTCCTGAGGCTGAGCAAGGCTTTAACATTGCGCGCCTAGTGGCGGGGCATGCCGGCCTGCCGATTGGCGTTGCAGGCGCAACGGTTAACCGCTTTTGCGGGTCATCCATGACATCCATACATATTGCGGCAGGCGCCATTCAAATGAATGCGGGCGCGGCCTTTATCGCGGCAGGCGTGGAAAGCATGTCACGCATCCCAATGGGCGGATTTAATCCTATGCCAAACCCTGCCATTTACGCGGCGTACCCGCAGGCCTATATAGGCATGGGCGAGACCGCAGAAAACCTTGCCAAGAAATACGACATCAGCCGCACGCAACAAGAAGAGTTTGCCGTGGAGAGCCACAAAAAGGCCGCTAAAGCCGCCGAGGCAGGATCATTTGACGATGAAATCATTGCCATTGGCGATGTCACAACGGATGGCACAATCCGCGCGGATAGCTCGGTCGAGGCGCTATCAGGTCTAAAACCCGCCTTTGATAAGGATGGCAGCGTCACCGCAGGCACGGCATCCCCTCTCACAGATGGCAGCGCCGCAGTTCTAGTGTGCAGCGAAGACTACGCCGACAAACATGGCCTGAATAAACTGGCGCGGATTAAATCCGTTGCCGTTGCAGGATGTGCGGCCGAGATCATGGGCATTGGCCCTGTTCCCGCCACGCACAAAGCGCTGGAGCGCGCAGGCATTACACTGGCCGATATTGATATTTTTGAGCTTAACGAGGCCTTTGCCGCGCAAAGTCTTGCCGTGATCAAAGAACTGAATATCGACATTGCCAAGGTTAACATCGACGGCGGCGCAATTGCGCTTGGTCACCCGCTGGGTACATCGGGCGCGCGCATCACTGGTAAGGCCGCATCCTTGCTGAAACGTGAGGGCAAGAAATACGCCCTTGCCACCATGTGCATTGGCGGCGGCCAAGGCGTCGCCACGGTCTTGGAGGCGATTTAATGCCAATTTCTTTCAACGTGAACACAGAGGTTTCAGAAAAGCAATTAAACGATATACTATGCGCAACTAAAAGGGCGTTAGAGCCCTTTTCTATAGGTTTATCTATCTTATCTGACAGTATTTCATACTATAGGCTCGTCAATGTTTGTTCCATAATGGAAAAGCATAATCAATTGTGCGACAAATATGATTTTCTAAATACACATCCAATTTCTAAAAAATTTATGGCCCGTTTTATCCAAGAGGCCTCTTATGAAGATGACCCATCTATACAAGACATGTGGGCAGCTTTATTACATTCTGAAATCAAGCAAGAAAGCCACTCCCATTTTATTCATTCACTTAAAGAACTTGATAGAAATTCAGTCGAGCTGTTGCTTTGCATACATAGAGCGACATTCAAGCAAAACAACCCTGAAAATGAAATCCTGATACTCAACCAAAAAGCTTTCGGCTTTGCGAACACACCAATCGACATCCAAGAACATCAAAAATCTGGGGTAGCATACCCTATTCCTCACACTGATATACACAACAATACACAACTAACTAGCGCACTCCTATTGAGCAAATTAAATTTGATTTCACTTCAAACATTATTAACTACAAAAGAATCTGCAAAGAGTGCCACAAACCACTCTCTCTGGGCAAAAATTTCTCCCTATGGGAGTACATTTCTAGAGGTATGCTTAACATCAAACCACAAGGAACCACATCATGACATCAATTAACAAAGTTGCCGTTATTGGATCAGGCGTAATGGGCAGCGGCATTGCCGCGCAAATCGCCAATGCTGGCGTGCCGGTTGTGTTGTTGGATATTAAACTGCCAGACAGGGATTTGGCATCAGACGCGGTTGCGCGCATGTTAAAAACTGACCCTGCCCCGTTTATGAGCAAGAAAAACGCCAAGCTGATTACATGCGGGAATTTGGATGATGATCTTGAATTGCTGGCGGATTGTGACTGGATTGTCGAGGTTGTTTTAGAAGACCTAAAGGTTAAGCATGAAACCTATGCGAAGCTGAATAAGCACCGCAAAAAAGGCTCCATCATTTCGTCAAACACATCGACGATTCCGCTGCATAATCTGGTCGAAGGCCAAGGCGATGATTTTGCCAAAGACTTTTTGATTACGCACTTTTTCAATCCGCCGCGTTATATGCGTTTGCTGGAGCTTGTCATCGGCAAAGACACACGCGCGGACGCCGTGCAGGTGGTGCGCGATTTCTGTGACATTCAACTGGGTAAAGGCATTGTGGAATGCTTTGACACGCCGGGATTTATCGCCAACCGTTTGGGCGTCTTCTGGTTAACGGCAGGCGTAAACGAGGCCGTAAAAGCCGGCATTTCGGTTGAGATTGCCGACGCGGTGATGAGCAAGCCTTGCGGCATCCCCAAAACGGGCGTGTTTGGCCTGATTGATTTGGTGGGCATTGATTTGATGCCGAAATTGTCAGACTCGCTGCTTTCGACCCTGCCAAAGGATGATGCATATCGCGATTTATTTATCGACCATGCCTTTATCCATGACATGATTGATGCGGGCTATACCGGGCGCAAGGGTAAGGGCGGCTTTTATCGTCTTGACCGCACCGATGGCAAGAAAGAGAAGCAAGCACTCAGCATTGATGCAAGCAGCTTTAACGAAGGCCAGTACGCCAAGGCGGATAAACCTTCCCTGCCCTCGATCAGTGCAGGTAAAAAAGGCCTCAAGGCCGTTGTCACTGCCGAGGATGAAGGCGGGCAATATGCATGGAATGTTCTGAAACAAACGCTAGCCTACGCGGCGGCGTTGGTTGGTGAAATTGCCGAAAGCGTCTATGACATCGATGAAGGCATGAAGCTTGGCTATAACTGGAAGCAAGGGCCATTTGCGATGATTGATGCGCTTGGCCCTGCGTGGTTTGCCGCGCAGCTAAAAGACGAAGGCATCGCCGTGCCAGACATCCTTGAGAAAGTTGGCGATGGTACGTTCTACCGCATTGATGGCGGCAAGCAGCAATATTTCGGTACTGACGGCGCGTATCATGACATCGTGCGCCCTGATGGTGTTTTACTGCTGAGTGATATCAAGCTCACCGCTGATCCTGTACTGAAAAACGGGTCCGCGAAAGTATGGGATATTGGTGATGGCGTTTTGTGTTTCGAACACACATCGAAAATGAATACCTTTGACGAGGATATCTTTAACCTGCTGGACAAAACCGTTAAAACGATTGAAACATCAGACGATTATAAAGCGCTTGTGATTTATAACGAGGCCTCGCATTTCTCGGCAGGTGCGAATTTGGGGCTTGCGATGTTTATGATTAACATTGCCATGTGGCCTCAGGTTGAGGCCTTTATCGCCCGCGGGCAAGAGGTCTTTACCACCTTAAAGTTCTGCGATTTCCCTGTCGTCAGTGCGCCATCTGGCATGGCACTGGGCGGCGGGTGCGAAATTTTGCTAGCCTCTGACCGCGTTCAGGCACACGCTGAAACCTATACTGGCCTTGTTGAGGTTGGTGTTGGTTTGATCCCTGGTTGGGGAGGATGCAAGGAGATGATCTTACGCCTGCAAGAGCGCGAGGCCGAAAAATTCGCCGCAGACAGTGCCAAGGCCGAAGGGGCCTCTACGTGGTTTGCGCCTGATAAAACGCCGATGGGCGCAGTGCGCGGCGCGTTTGAAACCATTGCAATGGCAACCGTTGCCAAATCGGCGGCTGAGGCCAAAGAAATCGGATATTTCCGTGCGCGCGACGGCATTACCATGAACCGTGATCGCTTGCTGTTTGATGCGAAGGCGCAGGCACTGGCACTGGTGGATGGTTATACCCCGCCAGAAAAACGCACTGATATTCGCCTGCCTGGGCCAAGCGGAAAACTCGCCCTAGACATGGCGGTTAAGGACTTGCAAAAATCAGGCAAAGCAACGCCCTATGACGGCGTAGTTAGCGGCCATCTTGCCAGCGTCCTTAGCGGCGGCGAGAACGGCGACTGGACAGCGCCGATCAGTGAAGATGACCTGATTAAGCTGGAGCGCAGCGAGTTTATGAAGCTCCTCCACAATGAAGGGACTTATGCCCGCATCGAACATATGCTGACCAAGGGTAAGCCTCTGCGAAATTAAGGGAATCCCCATACGTGGTTATGCGCTATAACCCTATCTTAACGATTGGCGCGGTATGATAGGGAATGTTTGGATCAAAAGACAAAAATAAGCCCTCGATCGAGGAGCTACGCGCGCAAGCCATTGAAAATGCCCGCGCCGCGCGGGAGCATTTAGGCGAAGATACTATTCAGCATATTGCGGAACTTATGCGAAAAAAGCAAAGCTCTGCCACCGAGCAAGCCAAGCGACAAATTGAAAAGCATAGCATTGAAGATCTCACGCGCGAGCTCCGTTATCTTATCGATGGGGACAACGAATACTCTTAAATCAGCTCTATTACCGACAGTTTTCGCAATCACAATTTGCAGGTTTATTTAGGCTCATTACCTAGGAAAAATCGTGCCGTTTTGTGGACTTGGCGCTGCGAATACCCTTTTAAAAGCATTTCTTCTACAAATTTTTTGTGACGAGCGATACCTTCGTTCGTTGCATCTGCCCCCTGACGAATAATGCTTTCCATCTCTTTATCCGTCATCAAAATCTTGCTTTCAATGGCTTGGAAAAGGGCAGGAACAGTCTTCCATCCTTTATGTGCTTGACTATTTACACTGCGATAGCGCAATTCGTTTTGTAATATTGTGCCTCTGAACGCCTTCCATTCATCAGGTTTTTTGCCCTGCATGATTTGAATGTGACTTTCAATGTCGCGCAGTTCTTTCTCTAGTTCTTCAGGGCTTTTAGTCGTTTCACCATCTTTATACATCTCACCAGGTCTTTCTTCCAAATGGTTCAGATAATTAACATACTTATCATACTCTTCTTGACCGACAGCCTCGTAGCCGGGAACGCATGCCGTTTTCAGGTCATGCTCTAATTTTTTGCGATATTCATCCTTTAATTGTGTAATCAAATTATGCCATTGATTTTTAAGGTTTGTGTTTTTTTGCTCGGATGTGAAGGCTTCCAGTGTTTCTAAAACGATAAGCGGATCAGCCTCGGGCGCGACTGCGTTGGCATTAAAAATACGCCCTAAAAGTTTCAATGAATCACGCGTTGAAATGCCGCTAAAGCCCTCTGGATCAGCGCCTTCTTTTGTTTGCGCTAGATCTTTGTAGTATTTCAGCGCATCAACTAGCTCACTTTCGTCGCCTGTTATTTTTTCGACCCGATCTACTTCATCGCCATTATATGCATGGACCTTTTGCAGCATATCAAATCTTTGTCCTTTTGCTCGGCTCATGCGGCTGGCAACCACAAAGTCGGCCAACATTGTTAATGTATGCGGCGCAAGGGGCGCTTTGCTAAGGTCACTGTTAGCGATAGCGTCTTGATAGACGTTCACCTCGGCGTCAGAGCGCAACACATAGGGCATTTTTACCATGCACATACGATCACGCAGCGCCTTAAATTTGTCATTATTGCAGAACTTATTCCATTCTTCCCAATTTGCCTGAACGATAATCACACCATTAAACGGCGCTGTTCCATCCTTCGATTGGTATTCATGGCTTTGCGTGACATTCAGTAATTTTTGCAAGGCCTCGATTTCATTTTCAGGCCACTTCATCACTTCGCTCAGGTCTAAGATACCGTTATTGCCGTGCGTGAGGGCGCTTTCTAATTGCTGAACAGCGGTTTGATTATTCCCTGCCTCAACTTTAGCAAGCGCTAATTTATGGCGCTGTGACGGGTATGCACTGACGATCTTAAAGTCCTGCAGCTTACCTTTCTTTTCTTTGAGCTTCTCCTCAAGCCAAGACGAGGGCTTATATTCGTCAAGACCTGGAATATTAATGCCGTGCTGTTTCAATAATTGTTTGCCAATTGACGTGTTTAAAATCGCCAAAGGATGCTCATGCGATGGCGAGCCTGCAATATAATCAAATGGCTGTGTTTCCATGTGCTCTTTCAAGCGCTCAACCAATGTTGTTTTACCGCTGGCCGGCGGGCCAACAAGGCATAAAATCTGATTTTTCTCTTCGAGACCTTGTGACGATGCCTTAATAAAATCAATCACTTTATTGAGAGGCTCTTCCATGCCGTATATGCCGTCAAAGGCGTCATATTGCGTAATTTGGCTGCGGCCATACAAACGTGAGAAACGCGCTTTGTCGAAATCTGGATCGTTTAAATCCTCAACCGATTTCATTCCATTCTCCGCTAGCGAAACGACTTGCGCACCATTGGTGCTGTATACTTTTGCTTGCCCTAGGCTATTGAGCAATCGCTTTGCTGCAGATGGTGCGACCTGATCACTGTTATCCAGATAGGCCTGCAAATATGTAAGAAAGTCTTTTTCTGCATCTGACTTCTTGCCGTATGCCTCTGAAAAAGCTTCAGCAAATTTTTTCAAGTTATGTGAATGCGTTTTTTCTTCGACCCTTGTCTGTGATTGTGGCTCTACGACCATTATGCCCTCTCCTGTACTCGAGTTTTATTATCATAATTTTGAATATAAGATTGGTTTACCCTGACAAAAATAATATGTCAATACATGCATCGCAATACTTTGTAATTATATTACGAAATATTTGATGCAATCATATTTTTATATTTTAACACTACACAATTTCGCAAAGTCATCTATATTGTTTATGCAAACGTAACATAAAGCGCATTTGCGCACGCCCACAAAATAAAAGAGGACTCTTTTTATGCATAATAAATTCTTAACCTTATCACTCGCCAGTGCACTTTTAATGGGTGGTGTTCAGGTCGCGAACGCCGCGCCTGAGAGTTATAACTTTGATCCAACGCACACGAATATTCTTTGGAAGGCCGAACATTTTGGTTTTTCCAAGCCTTCTGGTCGTTTCGGCCTTACCAGCGGCGAGCTCATCCTTGACGAAGACGCCCCTGAGAACAGCTCTGTTGAGGTTGTGATTGATACAACCGATTTGGTTACAGGCATTGAGAAATTTGATGCGCACTTGAAAAGTTCAGACTTTTTAGATGTCGAAAACTTCCCGACTGCCACTTTTAAAAGCACGGCTGTTGAGGTCACTGGCGAAACAACCGCGAAAGTAACAGGTGACCTAACCCTTCATGGCGTCACAAAGCCTGTAACACTTGACATGACACTGAACAAAATTGGCATTAACCCCATTTCAGAAAAGAAAACGGCAGGCTTTAGCGGTAGCATCGTTTTGAAACGCTCTGACTTTGGAATTTCAATGTATGTTCCTAATGTATCAGACGAGGTTGAAATTTCCATCGAAGCAGAAGCCGCCTATACAGCGCCAGCCATCACAAAAATTCCTGCTGTCGAGTAAATTTAGCCGGAACATCTGCTATATATAGCTTTTCAAACGCACCCTCGCCATCACGGCCGCAGGGTGCGTTTTTCTCTGTCCGCGCTGATTTTACGCATTTTTATTACGCACATCCCTTCTTTTCGATTTGATTATTCTTTTCCCATTCATTTACCTATTTTTGTGATATGATGGTGATATGACTGAGCCTCGACGCACCAAAATTGTCGCTACGTTGGGCCCCGCGAGCGATAATCCTGAAACAATTCAATCCTTAATCGAAACTGGCGTGAATGTTTTTCGCCTGAATTTTTCGCATGGCGATCACGACACGCATCGCCGTAACGCGAAACTCATTCGTGATATCGCCCAAAAATTAAGCTTACATGTTGGTATCCTCGCCGATATGCAAGGGCCTAAATTACGCATTGGGTCCTTTGCTGACGGCTCTATTGCGCTGAAGGCGGGGCAAACATTTCGCTTTGACCTTAGCGACGCGCCTGGTGATGAAACGCGCGTACAATTACCGCATCCTGAGGTACTTGGCGTTTTAACCGCGGGCAGACAGATTTTTCTTGATGATGGTAAAGTGCGCGCACGCATTACTAAGGCTGGTGATGATTATGTCGAAACTGAGATTGAGGCTGGCACAAAACTTTCAAACAAAAAAGGCCTTAACGTCCCTGACGCGGTAATACCGCTTGCGGCGTTAACCGATAAAGACAAAGCCGATTTAAAAGTCGCCCTTGATATGGGCGTTGACTGGATCGCGCAAAGCTTTGTGCAAACACCTGCGGATGTGCGCGAGGCACGTAATTTAATTGATGGCCGCGCGGCGCTGATGGTGAAATTAGAAAAGCCGTCTGCCATTGATCACCTTGTCGAGATTGTCGAGCTTGCCGATGGCGTTATGATCGCACGCGGTGATTTAGGCGTTGAAATCGCGCCAGAGCGCGTTCCTTCCGTGCAAAAGCATATCGTAAGACATGTCCGCGAAACGGGAAAGCCCGTTGTTGTTGCAACGCAGATGCTCGAATCCATGATTGATGCGCCGCGCCCTACCCGCGCCGAAGCCTCCGACGTTGCCACGGCCGTTTACGATGGTGCAGATGCCGTGATGCTGTCGGCCGAAACTGCCGCAGGAGATTACCCTGTGCGCGCAGTGCAGATTATGGACCGCATTTGCCGCTACAGCGAAAATGACGATTTATACGAACAAATGATGGAGCTTAGCGAACCTGAAACGCTCGGCAGCCCATCAGATGCGATTACTGCTGCTGCGCATCTGGTTGCCGAGGATGTCGATGCCGATTTCATTGTGACCTATACGCGCTCAGGATCAACGGCGCTTCGCATGGCGCGCCAAAGACCGCGCGTTCCTATCTTATGCCTTACACCTGATTTAACAGTCGCGCACCGCATGAGTGTATCCTATGGTGTGCAGGCCGTTTACGCGCCCGAAACAATCGAAGAAGACTTCACTGGCCCTGCGCGCCATGCTGCAAAAATCGCAAAATCCCTTGGGATTGCCGAGGAAGGCGCACGCTTTGTCATGACAGCAGGCGTTCCATTTGGCGTTTCTGGCTCAACAAACTTACTGCGCATTGCTAAAATAGAAACCTAATTCATTTGACAACACAGCGCCGAATTCACACTATTTACCTCAACACCTAAGGGAGACAGTACATAATGGTCTATGCAACAAATCTAGGATTTCCACGTATCGGCATTGAACGCGAATTAAAGCGTTCGGTCGAATCCTTTTGGCACGGCGACCTGCATTATAACGAGCTTGAGGCGACATGCCGCATCCTGCGCCGCAGGCACTGGTCGATGCAGCGCAGCGAAAGCCTTGACCACATTCCGACTGCGGATTTTTCACTTTATGACCACATTTTAGATTTAACCTGTCTACTAGGCCTTATTCCTGAACGCTATAACTGGGATGGAGAGCGCGTCACGCTTGATACATATTTTGCGATGGCACGCGGCGCAAAACGCGGTAGTGACAATAATGACCAAGGCGCAGAAGACACAGCGCCAAAAACAACCAATGTCACCGCAATGGAGATGACAAAATGGTTTGATACGAATTACCATTATATCGTTCCTGAATTTGAGCAAGGCATGGTACCGAAACTGTCATCAAACGTTCTCTTTGCGGAATTTACCGAAGCCAAAAATCAAGGATTTGATGCACGCCCTGTGCTGGTCAGCCCTGCGACATTCACCTTTTTAGGCAAGGCACGCTATGACGGATTTGATCACAAGGCTTTTGCCGAAAGCCTCATCCCTGTTTACAATGAAATTTTACAAGAACTTGCCGATTTAGGCGCTGAATGGGTGCAATTAGACGACCCCATCTTTTCACTTGATCTATGCCCCATCGGGCGCAGCGTTATCGAAGCCGTTTATAGCGGCCTAAAGCGCCCCGAAGGTCTTAAAATACTTGTGACCACTTACTTTGACGGTGTGCGTGATAATGCCGATCTGTTTTATGGCTTGCCTGATGATACGGTTGATGCCTTGCATATTGATTTGTGCCGCGGCGCGGGGCAAGCCAACACATCTGCCAACGATCCAGAGGCACAACTTGATGAGGCGCTCGCCAAGATTGGCGAACATAAGACCTTGTCACTAGGTCTTGTCGATGGCCGAAACATCTGGAAAAACGACCTTAGCGCATCAATGGATAAAATTGAAAAAGCCATTGCCGCCCTTGGGACAGAGCGCGTTTTTATTGCGCCAAGTTGTTCGCTTTTGCATACACCAGTTGATTTAGATACCGAGGTTCACCTCGACCAGCAGATTAAATCATGGATGGCCTTTGCAACGCAAAAGGTTAAGGAAATTGCGCTGCTTACGCAAGGCGCAAACTTCGGCCGCCGTTCCATCGCATCTGACCTTAAGGCCAGCGACGCCGTGCAAGAAGACCGCCGCAATTCCGATCGCATTCATAATGAAGCCGTGCAAGAGCGCATGGCGGCAATCACCCCTGACATGCAACAGCGCCAATCACCGTTCCCTCAACGCCACGCAGCGCAAAAGGCCGCCTTAAATTTGCCGGCCTTTCCCACCACCACAATCGGATCATTCCCGCAAACACAAGGCATCCGTAAGATACGCTCGGATTTCAAAAAGGGACGTATGCCTGAAGCTCTCTACAAAGAAGCCATGCAAGAGGAAATCCGCAAAGTCATTGCCTATCAGGAAGAAGCTGGTCTGGACGTGTTTGTCCACGGCGAGCCTGAACGCAACGACATGGTTGAATATTTCGGCGAACAACTCTCTGGCTTTACCTTTACCGAGCATGGATGGGTGCAGTCTTATGGCTCACGCTGCGTTAAGCCGCCCATCGTTTATGGTGATGTGTCGCGTCCTAAACCCATGACGGTTGAATGGGCAACATACGCACAATCCCAGACCGAAAAGACAATGAAAGGCATGCTCACAGGGCCGATCACTATTTTACAGTGGTCATTTGTCCGTGATGACCAACCGCGCAGCACCACAGCAACGCAAATTGCGCTGGCGATACGCGACGAAGTCATTGACCTTGAGGCAGCGGGGATCAAAGCCATTCAAATTGATGAGGCAGCCTTCCGTGAAGGACTGCCCCTGCGCAAAGATGATTGGCAAGCCTATCTGGATAACGCCGTCAGCAACTTCCGCCTCAGCTCATGCGGGGTGCAGGATAAGACACAGATTCACACGCACATGTGTTACTCGGAGTTTAACGACGTCATCAGTTCTATCGGCGCGCTTGATGCGGATGTCATCTCGATCGAGACATCCAGATCACAGATGGAGCTATTGCAAGCCTTTGCTACGTACCAATACCCGAACCAAATTGGGCCAGGCGTTTACGACATCCACTCCCCGCGCGTTCCCGCGACAGAGGAAATCATTGCACTGCTCACCAAGGCTAAAGATGTCCTTAGCCCTGATCAGTTATGGGTTAACCCTGATTGCGGATTAAAAACGCGCGGATGGGACGAGGTCAAACCAGCCTTAAAAAACATGGTTGCCGCCGCGCATCACATGCGCCAAACGTCCTGATTGCAAACCTATACTGGGTCACCATAATATGCGGCGGCAAGGTCATGTGCTTGCTGCGCTTCGATGTGCGCGCCCATTGCGATTTCACGCTCGATATCGGCGAACATCTTAGGTGCATCATCTGGCATTAGCATGTTTGCTATGTCGTTGCTCTCGGCCCTTCTTTGACCGCGAACTTCGCGCCATACGCGCCCTAAAATATGGTGTGATGAGTATTGCTGTTTTTGTGGTTCTTTTGGCAACTGCGCCTTAAAGAATGTTAACGCAAGATCGCGCCGCAAAAAGTTTCCTGGATAAAGCATATTTAGCACCCCTCTTACATGTTTGGATATTCAATTGCTTTGTAAGAAAGGGGCTATACGCCTGTTTTTGTAAAAGCGCAAACTTTTTATGCGTTATTTTTTCTTATTGGTGATTTTCTTGGCGATGGCGGCCTTACGGCGGCGATATTCAGCGGCCCATCCTTCGCGAATTTTCCCTGAATCCCGCGAGATTGACAGCGCATCTGTTGGAACATCTTCGGTAATCGTAGAGCCCGCCGCAATGAACGCACCATCATCAATAGAAATGGGGGCAATCAAATTCGAATTTGACCCCACAATGACGTTATTCCCGATCACCGTTTGATGCTTTTCAAAACCATCATAATTCACCGTAATGGCACCTGCAGAGAAATTCACATCCTCGCCCATGTCGCAATCCCCGACATAGCCAAGGTGATTGACTTTACTGCGCGCGCCAATTTTTGATTTCTTCACTTCGACGAAGTTACCAATGCGCACATTTTCTTCCAGAACAGTCCCTGGGCGCAGGCGGGCAAATGGGCCAATGGTCACATTTTCATGAATCACAACGCCTTCGAAATGGCAAAAGGCCTTAATATGGCATCCCGCCTTAATCGTCACATCTGGGCCAAGGAAAACATTGGGTTCGATCAACGTGCCGGGCTCAACAACCGTATCGTAATGTACATAAACCGTTGAGGGATCAAGCATCTGAACGCCTTGATCCATAATGTTCTTGCGCAATTTCTTTTGCAGCTCACCTTCCAGCGCGGCTAAATCGCTGCGCGTATTGCACCCTTGGGTTTCGGCGGTGTTATGCGCCATGGCGATGCGCGTATAAAAGCCATCTTCTGCCGCGATATACGGCAAGTCCGTAATATAAAACTCACCTTGGGCATTGTTGTTATCAATCTTACCCAGCCATTTCGGCAGGCGCAGCGCATCAATACAAAATGCGCCCGTGTTAACCTTTTTAACCGCGCGCTCTTTATCGCTGGCGTCTTTTTCCTCGACGATGTGGCGCAGCGTGCCATCAGATTTTTCAATCAACCGGCCATACCCCGTTGGGTTCTCCATTGTTGCACCCAAGACAGATACACCTGTCATTGCATCAACATTACGTACATCGATCAAGTGTTGTAGGGTATCCTGACTGAGCAACGGCGTATCACCCAGCAACACCAAGACATTGCCTTTAAAGCCATCCAAGAATGGCATCGCACACTGCAGCGCGCCGCCTGTGCCGTTGCGCACTTGTTGGATCACAGGTTGGTGCGGCGCGATGGTGGCCTCAAGCTCGGGCATATCGGGACCGACAACGACCAATATTTTTTCTGGATTCAAACCTTCCGCCGTATCAATCAGCCAGTTTATCATCGGCTTGCCTGCCAAGGGGTGCATGACCTTTGGCAAGTTTGATTTCATGCGCGTGCCCATACCTGCGGCCAAAATAACAATAGCCAGCGGATATTTACGTTTTGTATTTTCGTGATCAAATCTCATGATTAATTTTATAGTCACTGCAGGGCACGGCAGGCAACCGCTTTCTTTAATCTTCCTCGGTTGTTACACGCTTTTCCGCGACAAGAAATTCACCGCCGCCGTTATATTGCGCCAAATGCATAAAGAGCGCACCGTAGTTTGTCTTCACTAGAATCTTGATCGGCACCGCAGGCATATTCGGCGTAATTTGCGCCATCCAAACCGTTGGCATCATGCCTTTTTCGCGCCCTTGCTCTTGAATAGACATCCATCCGCGCGGCTTTTTATGCCATGCGCCGCCTTTGGGCTCAATTTCGACCGTACATACGGTTGAGGCGCCTTCATAGATATTATAACGGCTTTGGTGCAGCGTTTCTTCGGTTTTAGGCACAAAATTCTGCGCAAAGCGCCGCTTGCCATCAAAGATGTCCGCACTATGGCCACATCCCTGCCCCAGCGCAACCTGCGACAAAGTTTCCAGCGTTGCGGTAAAGACGTCCTGCGTTTGATCTGTAAGCGCGGCGTCAGGCGTTTCTGTGCGCGGCTTTTTATTAAAGTCTTTGATCACAAGGCTTTTAAACGACCCATCCTTGGCATAGTTGTATGATTTAACTTCTTCCTCTTCGCGCCACGTCGTGGTCGAGCGATGCAATTGCGGCGTAAAACTGGCATTCCCAAGGCGCCAGCCATTGCTTTCAAACGTGCCGTGCCATGGGGCAAGTTTCCCCAGAAGGCCGCGCGTCTTTGCCGAAAGACTTAGGTCATAGCGCCCCTTTTCACTGAGATCCATGACAAGGGTTGCCTGCACCGCGTGGATGCCGCCGGCATAGACCTCGTAGACCATTTCCTGTTTGCCGCCTAAGGGCTGCGCCTGAGAGGGCAGCGAAAGTGCCATCAGCCCCAGTGTCATACTAGCCGTACATGCCAGCCAATTGCGCGGCCTGAGCGCCCATACCTGATTTAAAAGTTTTAACCGTTTTTGCGTCCGTGTCATTTATCCCCCCGAGATCAAAATCCGAAAAGCCCGTGGCTTTGAGCTTAAGTGTTGCCTCCCACAGCAAACGATGATGCGCACAAACGTGACGTCCCTTTTGATCGGACCATCCCATTTGATATGTCGCGCTACTGCCGTGACATAATATAAGGATACCAGCTATAGGTTTTTTGTCCAGAAAAGCTGTCGCCAGCAGTATTTTTTTCTCGGCCGCGTAAACGCTACACAAAGACCTTAAAACCTTTACATCTGGCCCAGAGTAACCTTTGTCAATCTTATCCATTTCGTATCGTTTTAAATTCAAACCCACTAATTCAGGTGTCACATCCCACGATATGCTCATCGCTGACTTTTCCGCCTTCACCAGTGATTGTCGCCACGACTTCCTTAGCGCCGCGCGCAAGGCTTCCTGATCCTGCGTCACATCAATCCATAATGTTTTATATAGGTCATCCCCCTGCCGCGCCCAGCCCGCTTCACTCATTGCTTGCGTGAATACATCACTGCCTGCGCACTCTGGCAAAAAGCGCCTTTTGCGTCCTAGCCTGCGCGGGTAAAGTCGCTGCATTTCGGCGGCAAAGGCAAGAATATGATCTTGATCGCCATACCCATCAAACCATAATGGACCGCGATCAAGCATCACGGCATGGACTGCTCCCCATAGCACTGAGGCTTCCATAACCTGACACAGACCAGCGGGCTTCCCATCAATTTGGATCAATCCCCATTTAGGCCGCTGCCCATATAATGGCGCAACCGCCTTGGCATAGCTGTAATCTTGCAGCAGGTTACTTCGCCTTATATTTGAAAAATATGAAGACCATTCGCCTAAAGATAATATATTCCATTTGATCGTGACTTGCATTATGGCATAATAATAACCATACACGCGCAATAAAGGATAGCCTAAACCATGGACACAAAAGAGCTTCTTACTGGCTTTTTTGAACAAACACCCGCCTCTTTCGGCTTTTTACAAGACCATCACAATTTTGATGTGGTGTCTGGCATGGCCAGATACGAGCGTGGCCGCATGATCATTACGCCCGCCCCAAAAGACCTTGGCAGTGTTAAATTTCCCTTTTATGCGACTTTTCGCTATGAAACAGCGCGCCGTATGATCGAAATCAATTATGGCGATATAGACTTTTCACTTGATTGCCACATTACTTACGACCAGAAATATCGCTTTTCATACGAAGATTTAACGCATTTCTTTTCACTAAAAGATAATAGAAGCCCGGCAGCCAGAGCCTCGCAACTTTTTACAAACGAAACAGACATTCGCCAGGCCATTCGCAAAACAGGCCTGACAATCGAAAAGAACCTAGAGCGCCTTCTCAACCCGCCCGCCAAATTTTTAGAGCAAGCCCTTCAATATCAGCGCGAAGTTTTAAATCGTAATATTTACCAGACCTACAAACAAGATATGCAAGCCGCATGTTCTGAGGCGTCACAATCCTTCCGCGAAGGAAACTATAAACGTACAATTATGTTGTACCGCCCTTATCGCGATCACCTGTCACCCGAAGATTTTCGAATCTTCTCCCTTGCTTTGATGCGTTTGGATGACTAGACTTGCCCGCAATCATTTAGACCTGTTTAACGCCGGAGATTTAAAGCCATGACATTGAGCGCTGTTCAAACACCATCAACAGATTTAGAAAATGCTGTGGAGGCCGCATGGGATGCGCGCGACACACTTTCTGCCGCCACGACTGGCGCACACCGCGACGCGGTTGAAACTGCTCTTGCTATGCTGGACAGCGGCAAAGCACGCATCGCCGAGAAAGACGACAATGGCTGGCACGTTAATCAGTGGCTTAAAAAAGCCGTATTGCTAGGCTTCCGCCTGCAAGATATGCGTCAAATTAGCGGCGGCGCAGATAACGGCGGCTGGTACGATAAAGTCGACAGCAAATTCAAAGGCTGGAGCGAGAAAGACTTTGCTGACGCAGGTTTTCGCGCCGTGCCAAATTGTGTTGTCCGTAAATCTGCGTATATCGCGCCGGGCGTTGTTTTAATGCCAAGTTTTATTAACCTTGGTGCGTTCGTTGACGAAGGCACCATGATCGATACATGGTCGACTGTTGGATCATGCGCGCAGATTGGTAAGAACTGTCATATCTCGGGCGGTGTCGGCATTGGCGGCGTTTTAGAGCCATTGCAAGCTGGCCCTGTTATCATCGAAGACAACGTCTTTATCGGCGCACGTTCAGAGGTCGCAGAAGGCTTTGTCGTTGAAGAAGGCGCAGTAATCTCAATGGGCGTCTTCCTTGGCGCTTCGACAAAAATTATCGACCGCACAACAGGCGAAATTTTCCAAGGCCGCGTTCCTGCTTATTCGGTTGTTGTTCCTGGCACATTGCCTGGTAAGCCGCTTCCAAATGGCGAACCTGGTCCTAACCTATCATGCGCGGTGATTGTGAAACGCGTTGATGAAAAGACACGCTCAAAGACAGGTATTAACGATTTGCTTCGTGACTAAGTAATGATTGACGTTATTGACCTTACCAAAGATCTAATTGCATGCCCGTCGGTTACGCCAAAGGATGCTGGCGCACAGACACTTCTGGCGCGTCATTTGGGTGATTTAGGCTTTGCCTGCAATCACCTTCCCTTTGGTCAGGGCGCAGAGCGCGTTGAGAACTTATTCGCACATATCGGGTCAGGCGATGGGCCTCATTTATGCTTTGCAGGGCACACTGACGTTGTTCCTGCAGGCGATGAAAGCGTATGGACATACGGCCCTTTCACCCCCACAATTGCAGATGATGGCAAACTTTACGGGCGCGGTGCATCAGATATGAAGGGCGCAGTAGCAGCCTTCGTTGCCGCAGCCGCATCCTATATCACGCAGCATGGCGCGCCTAAAAAAGGGACCATTTCCCTTCTGATTACTGGCGATGAAGAAGGCCCTGCCATTAATGGCACGACCAAAGTTCTTGAATGGATGAAAGAGAACAGCCTTTGCCCCGACATGGCGCTGGTTGGCGAGCCTACGAACCCTGATCATTTAGGCCAAGAGATTAAAATTGGCCGGCGCGGGTCACTGAACGGCATTTTAACCGTCACAGGCAAGCAAGGTCACGTTGCCTACCAGAAGCTTGCGAACAATCCTCTACCAACGCTGGCCCGCATGATCAGCACTTTATCGGAATATGAGTTTGATCAAGGCAGCGCGTATTTTGATCCGACCAATTTAGAGTTCTCAACCATCGATGTTGGTAATACCGCAACCAATGTTATTCCTGGGCAAGGCATCGCAACGTTTAATGTACGCTTCAGCGACAAATGGACTGCAGACACGCTTTCCAGCAAAATTCGCGACATTCTTGATAGCATTGATACGCAATACAGCATTGAATTTTCCAGCAACGCGTCAAGCTTCCTAACCGAGCCGAGCGATTGGACGCAATGCGTTCAAAACGCCGTCACTGAGGTCACTGGCAAAACGCCAGCCTACACCACCACTGGCGGCACATCAGATGCACGTTTCATCACACAATACTGCCCCGTGATTGAATGTGGGCCGGTTAACGAAACGATTCACCAGATCGATGAAAACGCCGATGTCCAAACATTGCGCGACCTGACGCAGGTTTATATCAAAATCCTAGAAAAAACATTTCTGTAGGCGCAGCGTTTTACGGCAAAGAAAAAGCGTACCACTTTGACATGGTACGCTTTTCTTAAATTTGAAACGCTTATAATATGGGAGAAAACGTCTATTAGCGCCAGTTTTGCAGAACTGACGTATCTTGCTGATCACCTGCGGCAGGCTCGATAAGCGCAACATCTTGCGCGGTGCCTAGTGCAAGTTTGACCTCGGTTACGGACTGCTTTTCAGCTTGGGCAATGATATAGCCTTCTTTCATCCAGCCAAAGCTTTGGCCGTCTGCATCGCTCATTAACGGTGCCATACCTGCAAATACGGCGCACATTGCGAAAAACATTGCGATAGATCTGAAGTTATACATTTTACTGCCCTTTGCCTCTTTATTGTGATTACGTTTTAACATAATCTTTACACTTTAGGCAAGTATTTTTATGTAAAATTAATATTTTCTTCATATTTCGGGCGTATAATGCCCTATAAGTAAGGGTTTCAGCCCTTTAAGATCCGTTAATTTCACTTAAGATATGAACCACAAAACCATTATTGCGCAGGATCTCAACAATTTCTTGCGTATGCATTTTATCACGCGCTTCAATAACGATATCCAATTCTGCGCGCTTTAGAGACACTGTTTGCATCATGCGCTGATGGATAACCTCGATCACATTGGCGCCTGATTCACCAATCAAGCGAGAGATATCCGACAATTGTCCTGGCGTATCATCAATTTCAAAGCGCAAGCGTGAAATGCGCCCATCACGCACAAGGCCGCGCATAATAAGGGTCGAGAGCAAGCGCGAGTCAATATTCCCGCCGCACACAACCAGACCAACCTTTTTGCCTTTGAAGGCCTCTAGGTTGTTTTTAACTACTGCCAGCCCTGCGCCCGCTGCGCCTTCGGCAACAAGCTTTTCATCACTGATCATATCAAAGATGGCTTCTTCGATTTCGGCTTCGCTGGCGACCTCGATACGGTCAACAAGGTTTTGCATCATGGCAACATTGTCCTTGGATGGCGCCTTAACCGCAATCCCTTCGGCCAAAGTGCCGCCTGGTGGATGCGGGTTTTCTTTGTTATCAAACGCATATTTTGCAGCAGGAAAGACTGCGGCCTGCGCGCCGATAACTTCGATTTCTGGCTTCAACCCTTTCAGCGCCGTTGCAACGCCTGCAATCAGACCACCGCCGCCAATCGGTACAACCACGCAATCAAGCTCGGGCTGTTGCTCTAGCATTTCAATGGCCAGCGTCCCTTGACCTGCAACCACGGCCTTATCATCAAAGGGATGGATAAAGGTATAATTATGCTCCTCGGCCAGACGCATTGTTTCACCGACGCTTTCGTCGAATTGTTTACCATGCAAGACAACCTTAGCGCCAAAATCTTCGGTCTTTTTGATTTTATTAAATGGCGTGCCATAAGGCATCACAATTGTCGCAGGAATGCCCAAACGCTGCGCATGATAGGCAACGCCCTGCGCATGGTTACCCGCGCTGCATGCGATGACGCCATTTTTGCGCTCTTCTTCATTGAGTGTCAAAAGCTTGTTCAATGCGCCGCGCGCCTTAAAGGCGTTGGTATACTGAATATTTTCAAGCTTCATATATAGATCAATACCTAAATGCGCCGATAAACGCGCCGCCTTAACCGTTGGCGTGCGGATCGTATTTGACTTGATCAGTTCATAAGCTTTTTGAATATCTTCCAGTGTAACTTGCATATCATGGCTTCCTGTTTTTATAACGGAAGTCACGCTAACGAAGTTTATCTGCAAAATCAATGGAGAGTTTTAGGGTGCAAACCTAACGGCCGCAAACAATCGCAATCTCGTTATACTTGCGGTATTTCACAGGATCCGCGAGCAATTTATCATTAATGGCCGAGAATTTATCCATATACTCTTGAGAGGCCTTATCATAAGTCGACACAACGCGCCCATCATCCGTGCGGGTTTCCTGTATATTATTTTGCACAACATCATAGTATTTTGTGCGCATTGCCTCCATCTTTTGATAGATGCGGTTTTCTTGCTCGGTGCATTTACGCGACAATAATGACTTGGATGAAAAACCGACCTGCGGATCATGTTTTACAGACCCCGACGAGCTGCGCGCAGATGGAGCGCTGTAATTTTTCTTCTGCAACGCCGAACCGCCCGAGTAGGCATTACTACTCCCCGATGGCGAACGCGCAACAGGTGGCTTATAGACTGTGCTATTACGGTTGGTTTGTGGCTTGATAAAAATCGACTTATTACCGCCGCTGTCTTGGGCGCTGCTATCTGCATTTTTCTTGATGTAATATTGTGCCTGCGCCCCAGAAAACAGCAAACACACGCCAACGCATAGCGCCGGAAGAATGCCTTTATATTTCAGAAAGCTTTTAATCACACACATAACCTCTATCTTTGAAGTTGCACTATTATACATGATACAGGACTTCAAATCGCCTGTAAAATTTACGTATTCACAAGATAAATTCTTAGGCTCAGCGCGGCGACTCGGGTATAATGGGCTTGCATGGTAGATATTCTATACACCCTTACCACAGCTATCTTATCCCACTGGACGTTCACACACCTACGTCACGCGAAGCCGCTTACACGCTTTGCGCGGGAAGAATTGTACCATCGCTCTCCACCACCCTACTCTCCACCCTCTAACAGCCTCACCCGCAGGTAAAAGGAGCTATCATGGCTAAGAAGACACGCAAATCCCGCAAGACACAAGAACATGAGTTCAAGGTCATCAATTCCGGGGTCGCTAACTGGCATCCGCTTGATGACGAAATCGACAATAATCGCGATCAAAAATTCGTCAAAAACGTCAAGCCACGCTCGGAAGGACAAGCCGACTTGATGCAATCCATCCGCGAGCATAGCTTAACCATGGCCATTGGCCCTGCAGGGACAGGTAAAACATATCTGGCTATTTCTTTGGCTGTTGAAGCCCTTCTAAAAGGCGAGGTTGAGCGCATCATCCTCTCGCGCCCTGCGATGGAGGCCGGCGAGTCTATTGGCTTCCTACCCGGTGATCTGCATGAGAAAATGGCACCTTACCTGCGCCCGCTTTACGATGCACTGGGCGACCGCATGGGCGGCAAGAAGGTTCGCCAGCTTATTGATGATGGCACTATTGAGATCGCGCCTGTTGGCTTTATGCGCGGACGCACACTCAATAACGCGTTCGTTGTCATTGATGAAGCGCAAAACTGCACCTACAGCCAGTTAAAGATGCTGCTTTCACGTTTAGGTTGGCATTCAACGATGGTTGTCACAGGTGACCCAGATCAATCAGACCTTTTGGAAGGGATTAGCGGCCTTGCCGATATTTCCAACCGCCTAGAGCCCATCAGCAGAATTGGCGTTGTGCGCCTATCACAGGAAGATATCGTGCGCCATCCATTGGTTGCCGATATGCTGGGCGTTTTATAAGCCCATGTACAAGCGAGCAGCCTTAGAAGTTCGCAACATCCATATCCATTAACGGCGCGGCGCCCGCAAGAACCATCTTAAAGCGGGCGTCTGCTTCTGGCAGCATCCGCGTCATGAAAAAGCGCGCAGTTTCCAGCTTTGATTCATAAAACTCATCACTGTGATTTTTCTCATCCGACTGCAATTTCTCTTGCGCGGCCTTGGCCATCTTGCACCACATAAAGGCCATGGCTACCAATGCAAATTGACGCAGGTAATCTACGCTTGCCGCGCCGGCTTCGTTAGGGTCTTTCAAACCCTTTTGCGCAACCATTGCCGTTGATTGTTGCAACTTCGCAAAAGCCTTCGCCAGCGGGAAGACAAATTCCGCCATCGCAGGCGAGGCTTGCTCGGCCTCGATAAAGGTCATCACTGGATGGAAGAACCGGCGGAGCAAACGGCCAAAGCCAACGCCCATTTTTCGTCCGACCAAGTCCAGTGCCTGAATGCCGTTTGTGCCTTCATAAATTTGGGCAATACGGCCGTCACGTGCATATTGCTCGACCCCCCATTCATGGATATAGCCATGTCCGCCATAGGTTTGAATGGCCAAATTCGCGGTTTCTGTGCCCATATCGGTCAAGTATGCCTTCACGATCGGCGTCAACAAGGCCACCAAATCATCCGCCTCGGCGCGCACGGCCTCATCTTCATGGTGGCGTGCGATATCAATCTTCATCCCCGTCCAGTATGCCAGCGCGCGAGCACCCTCGGTAAAGGCCTTCCCTGTCAACAGCATACGGCGCACATCAGGATGTACAATAATCGGGTCTGCCACCTTATCAGGCTCTTTCACACCGTCCAGCGCGCGCATTTGCAGGCGATCCTTCGCATAAGCCAGCGCATTTTGATATGCGACCTCGCCAATGCCAAGGCCTTGCATCCCCACGCCAAGACGGGCATCGTTCATCATCGCAAACATCGCGCGCAGACCTTTGTGCGCCTGCCCGACAAGCCAACCTTGCGCGCCATCAAAATTCATCACACACGTTGAATTGCCGTGAATGCCCATTTTATGCTCGATCGATCCGCATGATACGGCATTACGCTCACCAGGGTTTCCTTGCGCATCTGGCACAAATTTCGGCACGATAAACAGCGAAATACCTTTCGCGCCCTCAGGCGCATCTGGCAATTTCGCAAGGACAAGATGGACAATATTTTCTGTGAGATCATGCTCCCCCGCCGAGATGAAAATCTTCGTGCCTGTGACGGCATAACTGCCATCCTCGTTAGGGGTGGCTTTGGTTTTAATCAGACCAAGGTCTGTGCCGCAATGCGGTTCGGTCAGGCACATCGTTCCCGACCATGTGCCATCAACAATTTTAGGCAGATACAGATCTTTAAGCTCATCCGTGCCGAATTTATACAGTGCCTCATACGCGCCGTAAGACAGACCCGGATACATGCCAAGGCTCATATTCGCGGAGCAAATAAGCTCCTTCATCACGGTATTGAGCACCATCGGCATGCCCATCCCGCCATATTCAGGATCACACGCAAGCGCTGTCCATCCGCCCTCGGCAAAGGTTTCATAGGCCTCTTTAAATCCTTCTGGCGTTGTGACACTGCCGTCATCGTTACGGGTGCAGCCCTGCGTATCGCCAACTTGGTTTAATGGAAAGAAAACCTCCTCACAGATTTTTGCGCCTTCTTCGAGGATCGAATCCATCATATCAGGTGTGGCTTCTTCTAGCCCTTTGAGGTTGCTGATTTGCGCGACATCCAAAACGTCATGCAAAACAAAGCGAATATTTTCAAGCGGGGCAGAATAAACGGGCATAGAAGGCTCCTTGGATAATTGAAGGCGTCTTTTATTGTATCAAAAAAATGGTTAATTTTCGATGGGTTTATCTGCAATGCGTAAAAAGATTATTCCTACCCGTCGCGGGCATCCCATTTCGGCGGGGGCACGTTATGTTTGCGCAAACGCATCGCAAGACCAATGGCCACACCAACGCCAATCGCAATAGTCAAATCCGTCAACACTGTCAGCACCAAAGTCAAAGCCAAAAGCGCCTTATCCCCCAAGGGAAGCGATAGGTAACTGCCCCATTTATGCGGTTCGCTCATATTCCATGCGGCGAGCATCAAAAGCCCTGCTAAGGCGGGCATCGCCATATACCCCACCAGCGGCGCCAGTAAAAGCATCATCAATAAAATACTCAGCGCATGAACAATGCCTGCCACGGGCGTTTTACCGCCCGCCTTAATGTTCGTTGCCGTGCGTGCAATTGCGCCTGTTGCAGGCAATCCCGCAAACAAGGCCGAGGCCATATTGGCAACGCCCTGCGCGATGACCTCTGCGTTCGAGCGATGTTTATTCCCCGTCATTTTATCTGCCACCATCGCAGACAGCAGCGATTCCACCCCTGCAAGAAAAGCGATCACCAAGGCAGAGGGCAAAAGTTCGCCCATGCGGCTCATGGTGAGCTCGGGCATGGATGGCATAGGCAAGGCGGAGGGAAGCTCCCCAAAGCGCGCAAGGATCGTATCAACAGGTAAATGATAGAAGAATGCGGCGGCCGATGTCAGCCCTACCGCGACCAGCAAGCCTGGCAATTTCGGTGCAAGCTTTTTAAACCCGGCGATCATCGCGATTGTTGCCACAGCAACAAGAACAGATGTGACATTAATGTGCGCGCGCGCTTCCCACAGGGCTGGAATTTTCTCGAGCATATCTGGCGATGCAGGCAGCCCTGATAAGCCAAGCATGTCCTGAAGCTGGCTTACCGCGATAATCAAAGCAATGCCAATCGTAAAGCCGTTAATGACAGGCTCGGGCACGAAGCGCACTAAACTGCCCGCACGGCACAGCCCAGCAACCAGCAAAATCGCCCCCGCCATCAATGTGGCCAAGACCAAACCATCATAGCCGTGATTGGCAATAACATTAAAGACCACAACAATAAACGCGCCTGTTGGCCCGCCGATTTGAACGCGGCTACCGCCCAGCAACGAGATAAAGAAGCCACCAACAATCGCCGTAACGATCCCTTTGGCAGGGTCTGCGCCTGATGCGATTGCGATTGCCAGACTGAGCGGCAGTGCAACCATCGCAACCGTAATGCCTGCGAACAGGTCGGCCGCAAAGGTTTGCCACGAATACTCTTTCATAGTCGTGAGAATTTTAGGTTTCACCGTTTATCCTATTTTTGCCGTTACGGTGTCACCGCGCGCATGTCTTGTTCTTCGCTCATGATGCGGCCGCGCTTGGTGATCAGTTTATTGAGCGCGTTAATATAGGCCCGCGCGGATGCAACCATGGTATCGGCGTCTGCGCCCTGCCCGTTTACGGTCATGCCATTTTCATCAAGGCGTACTGTCACCTCGGCCTGTGCATCCGTGCCGCCCGTTACCGCATGCACCTGATACAGCTTCAGGCGCGCATCAGGGTGTGGAACAATGGCGCGAATGGCCTTAAAAATGGCATCGACAGGGCCGTTGCCCTCGACCTCTTGGGTGTGAGCCTCACCATCGACTTCCATTGTTAAGGTCGCCATTTGCGGCCCTTCCGAGCCTGCGCGCACCTGCAAGGATACAAATTTCATGGCCTCATGCGCGCGCGCTACTTCATCTTCGACCAAGGCAATAAGATCGTCTTCAAAGATTTCTTTTTTCTTATCTGCCAAGTCCTTGAAGCGTTTAAACGCATCCTGTAAGGCGTTATCGCCAAGGTTATAGCCAAGCTCTTCCAGCTTGGATTTAAAGGCGTGACGGCCTGAGTGCTTGCCAAGGACAAGCTTGCTTTCCTTCATGCCCACTGATTCTGGGGTCATGATTTCATAGGTCTGCACATTTTTCAAAACGCCATCTTGGTGAATGCCGCTTTCGTGCGAGAATGCATTTGCGCCGACAATCGCCTTATTGGGCTGCACGTTAAATCCGGTAATGCCTGATAATGTGCGCGAGATTTTGGTGATTTTTGTCGTTTCGATATTGTTTTTATATGGCAGATCATCTGCGCGGGTACGCATTGCCATGACGACTTCTTCCAGTGCGGCATTTCCGGCGCGCTCGCCAATGCCGTTGATCGTACATTCGATCTGGCGCGCCCCTGCCTGAACGCCTGCCAGTGAGTTTGCCACGGCCAGTCCCAAATCATTGTGACAGTGCACAGAAAGGATCGCCTTATCAATATTAGGCACGCGGTTCATCAGCATTGTAAATTTCGCGGCATAATCCGCAGGCAAAGCATAGCCCACCGTATCAGGGATATTAATCGTGGTGGCGCCGGCCTTGATGGCCGTTTCAACGGCTTGGCACAAGAAATCATCCTCGGTGCGGGAACCGTCCTCGGCAGACCATTCAACATCATCTGTGAATTTACGCGCGGTTGTTACGCTTTCATGGATAGCTTCCAGCACGGCGTCTTCGCTCATCTGCAATTTATATTTCATATGCAATGGACTGGTCGAGATAAAGGTATGAATGCGGCCACGACCATTGGCCTTAAATGCGGGGGCGATGGCCTCGGCGCTGGCCTCGATATCGGCAGTTTTCGCGCGGGACAATCCGCACACCACGGCATTTTTGACAACCTTTGCAATTTCCTGCACACATTCAAAGTCGCCGCGTGATGCGATGGGAAAACCTGCCTCGATCACATCAACGCCCATCTCATCAAGCAAGCGCGCCATGATCAGCTTTTCTTCCAAGTTCATGGAACAGCCGGGTGATTGTTCCCCATCGCGCAAGGTTGTATCAAAAATAATAATGTCGTTATTCTTTGCCATGTAATGTGCGCTCCTTTGCTTCGCACAGAAATTCAGTCTTTGTATTTAAAGTGGAAAATGCCGTTTGAAAACCCCCTTAAGCGTTGACGCATCAAAAAGCGCCCCATTAGCCGCCTAAGGGCTGATAAGGAGAAGCAAAAGTGTCAGGAGTGATTGATCTTTGCTTTTGTGCATGGCGCTTAGTAAAGCAGAGTTTATCCCATGCACGCAAGTCTATTTATGTGCCTTTTTATGCGGCGTCAATTGCGCGAGCCTCGTCCACAAGCATAATGGGAATGCCATCACGAATAGGAAAGGCAAGCTTTGCGGCTTCGCTGATAAGCTCTTGCGCCTCGCGATCATAACGCAGTGACGTTTTGGTCAGTGGGCATACTAGAATTTCAAGGAGCTTAGGATCAACATCAGCCATAGGATATTTCCTTTAATTGGGTTATTTACAGACTTCCATCTCTAACAGAGTCATAAACATTTCCGAGCGCTTTTTACAGCATTTTTCTTCTAAGAGCGCCTGTTTTTCAACGGGTTCAAACGGACATGTCATAGACAAGCATGTGATCAGTTTACCATCCGTTGCACCATCGACGGCGTGCCAGTCACAATTCATGCCTTCACGCTCGAAATACTTTTTCAGTAAATCCTTCAATTTTTCACGCTTCACGCCCAGGCATTTCTTTTCTTGATCTGTGTCATCACGAAATTCATCCCACAGCGGCGCCACACGGCGATAGCCTGAAACTTGCTCAAGCTCGTCTTCGAAACGAAAACGGCTAACGCCTTTTAGTTTAATTTCATAACGGCCATCAGGGGTTTCTTCGAACGCGGTAATGCGCCCTGCGCAGCCGACGGAATACAGCTCGGGCGCGCCGGTGACACGCGGCTGAATAATGCCGATCAGACGGTTATCGCGCAGCGCATCATCAAACATCGCCAAATATCGCTTTTCAAAGATATTCAGTGGTAAGTTTCCACCCGGCAACAACAAAACACCGTGCAGCGGAAAAATCGGCAATGTTTGCGGCAGTTCTTCGTATGTCATAATTCTTCATATAGGCTGGCTGGTAGTAATATCCAGTATTGCCCGCGCGATTTCATTTTACCGGCCAGATGCTCGGCGCGCGCACCAAATCCCCAGAACACATCGCCCCGCACTGCGCCGCGAATTGCGCCGCCTGTATCTTGGGCGATCATCAAACGCTTCAGCGGCGTTTCCCCTTCTTCAGGCGCATCAGCCGCCAGCCACAGCGGCGCGCCATACGGGACAAGGGTGCGATCTATAGCCAAGGAACGTTCGGCCGTCAAGGCCACGCCCTCGCCGCCTAAGGGGCCATCGCCGTCTAAAATGCGGAAGAAGACATAGGATGCATTTGTATTCATCACATTGTGGGCTTCATCGGGATTATGCTCGAGCCATGCGCGGATTGATTGCATTGACACGTTTTCCTTTGTCAGTGCGCCGCGTGCAATCAGTTCACGGCCAATCGCAAAATAAGGATGCCCATTTTGCCCCGCATACCCAATGCGCAGCGTTTGCCCATCAGGCAATTCAACAACGCCAGAACCCTGAATTTGCACGAAAAATGCATCTACGGGGTCATCCACCCATAACAAAACCTTATCATTGTGCGGCCAATCATTGGCGACAATTTGACTGCGGCTTTCATAGGGTTTGAGCTGCCCGCCTGATACGCGCCCTGCGATGCGCTGCCCCTTTAGGCTCTCGCGGAATTCGCCCAAATTCACCATTACCAAATCATCTGGTCGCGCATAAAGCGGCGTTGAAAACGGCCCTGATTTCTTCAAAGCGCCATGTAAGTGTGCCTCGTAATAGCCCGTAAACAGGCCTTCGGCTTCTTTGCCCGCAGCAACTGAAAATGGCTTAAAATTCTCTTCGAAGAATGATTTTACCGCGTCATCGCTTTGGTGATTAATGACGTCAAATTTCTTACACACTGCCTGCCAGTCGCCATAGGTTCCCGCCTCTTTCATAGGACCAAAAGCGATTTCAGGAGCGCGGCGCATAATCCGCGCGCAGCTTTTGATAAACGCCTCACCAGCCTCGGCAAAGTTATCATCGCCCCAACCAGGCAACTGCGCATATGCCGCAGGGGTTAGCGTTAATTCCTCAGATGGTTTTTTCTGCTCGCACGCAGGCAGCAGCAGCAAAAGTGATAATGCTGTAAGGGCAAGTTTCTTAGGCATTTGGGATAATATCGTTATCGCCTTCGAAGTCACCGCGCGTTTCAACAACCAACCAGCGCGGATCTTTTGATTTCAAATTACGGCTGAACACCCAGATGTCTTTCATGTGCGCGGCGCGCTCTGGATGGCCTTCAACAACTTTATCGTCGCTGTCGTATGTGACGCTGATCTGATCAACAACAAAACGCACCGTTACGAAAGCTTGCTTGCCTTGAAGATCAGCCTCGATAATGTGGGCTTCACGAATAGATTGCACTTCGCTTTTCGCGCGCAAGCCAGCATCCTCACGATCAGAGATTGCCTGATCAAAGGCTGCGTAAACATCCTCGCCCAGCATTTGTTCCAGATCATCACGATCACCTTCGGCAAAGGCCTCGACCACCATGACAAACACATCTTGCACGGCCGAGAAAAAGAATTTCAGATCAAAAGATTTATCCGCACCCATAATCGCGGCGACGCCTCGCTCAGCCTGTTCACTTTCAATGGCGATGACGCCTGATTTATTGTTTTTCATGACGTCAGCAATTTGCTCTTCCGGTGTTTTCGGCGCGTCCATCACATCGGCCTTAAGCGCACTTGGCAAATCTTCGTCGAGCGCAGGCAAAGGCGAGCGTACATTCACAGGCTCGTCCCCTTCCTCATGCGTGCCCAGCGTATTACGCAGCCAAAACACAAGACCGACGGCGATAAATGCATATATAATGAGATCAGCAGGCACGATAAAAAAACCTTTATTTTGTCGTTTTTAAAAACTGTACTATCTATTGTAGCACAAACATGATGACATATGTTAGCGCTCACACCTAAGAATAGAGCGTTTAAACGAAAGCACAAGTAAAACCATGCCCTTTTTTGCCATTTTTGTCGCCATTCCTTTTATTGAAATCCTTATTTTCATGAGCGTTGGCGATTCGATCGGATTTATGAATACATTATTTATCGCGCTGATGACTGCGATTTTAGGTGGACTGATTGTTCAGCACCAAGGCCTGCATACGCTGGCGCATATTCGCGCGGCGCTGAACCGTGGTCAAATTCCGCTGAACGATTTTTTTGATGGCATCTGCCTGATTGCCGCCGGGGCGATGCTGATCACGCCAGGCTTTTTAACTGACTTCCTTGGCTTTTCGCTGCTGATCCCGCCTGTGCGCGGCCTGCTTCGTGGCTTGATCAAACGTCACACAAACTGGGAAGACGCGGCATCGCAATCGCAACCCCGCTCACAATCGCGCCCGCAAAATGGCGATATCATTGACGCGGAATATGAGCGCATTGACGAAAACGAACGTTAAAAATCATCCGCCGAAAAAAAAGTGAAATTATTTGCGTTTTGGTCTTGCAATCCGAATAAAAGTCGATATATTCACGCTTACCTTTTCTGCCCACAAGGTGTTTATTTAACCTTGTACATGCGAGTGTAGCTCAGGGGTAGAGCACAACCTTGCCAAGGTTGGGGTCGAGGGTTCGAATCCCTTCACTCGCTCCACTTTCCAAGTGGTCTCAAAAAATTCCCCACCATATCCCCACAAAAACCATATTAAAATCAGCCTAAGTCCGCTCTTATATATACGCGCTTTCTTCTGGGGGCGAGGGAAGAAAAAAGGCGGGGTCACAAATATAACACCAAGCGCCTCTACGTTACGCGCAATTTTTCAAACGTAACAGCAATAACCTCATTATCCTTGACATTTACAAATAAATGACGTACGTTTAGGTTATAGTTTTTCGCAGCGCCAAGCGTTTTAGAAGAGCACTCGAAAAGCCAGTATCCTGATCATAAGGATACTCACAGCATCAAAATTTCCTATTAACGATGACAGAACTTCAAGCTAAGGCTTCACGTCTTTGCACGCTTACCCTGTCACTAACATGACGGAGAGAATTGATGCAGGACAACACTGACAAACTTCTCAATGATAAACAGGTCGCCAAACTTATCAGTTTGTCGCCACAATGGGTAAGATCGCAACGCCACAAGCGTAAAAACGGTCTTAATCACACGCTTACAATTAAGCCTGTAATGATCGGCAAATCGCCAAGATACAGGCAAAGCGATGTTTATTCTTGGCTGGCTGACTTGCCATTAGGATAAGCCCCATTGATCAAAAAACAGGGTGGGACTGAGACAAATAACTCAGCCCCTTCCTACTACCACCCCTTACAGGTCACTTTCATGAGAAAAGGTACCTTAGAGACCGTCCAGTGCATTCTGGGTGAGGCGGTGATAGTGAAACAAACTAAAGCGTCTCTGCAGAGCGCCCCTTCTTTTTGGAGGGCTATTGCATGTACGGAATCCAGTTTGGTAAAATTAGAATTAAGAGTTTAAAACATAGCTTCTGAATGTAACGAGATAAGACAAAGCCGCCTTTAATTCGGCTCGCCTGTATAAAGATAGACACTGGGAACATGACCGGAAAGTCTCACCGAAGCAAAGAACACAGGAAAAAAGGACTGATGCACTGCCTTAAAGGAGGCAACGTCAGGCGCATAAAAGGTTGTTTCTGGTAGCCTCTATGCGCGCACAACCTTAGTTGTAACCGTGTATTCGGATACTGAATCGATGGACAGGGAAACTCGGACACCGCCCTCTGCCGTTATAGATTCAACCAGAAAAGCTTATTCAGGCTCCATCAGTGATGTATGATTTACTCAGAAGCTCGTCCCCCTTGTAGCAGACACCTATAAGTACCTTCATGTGTACCCGTAGGAGTATGTTACAGGGGGGATAATTCTTTTCTCACCATAGTGATATAGGTCTATCGTCTTAGAGACTTCCTAAGGAAAAGCTTAGGAGTTACCCCCGCGCTACGCCCAAAGAGCGCTTAAAAGTGTATCAAAAAGCACGTCACAAGCTTCACATTACGATACATTATGTTTTGTTTGTTTATAATAATTATTCATTAAAAGCAATTACTTAAAGAGGCACATTAGGTGTCACTCCAGATTTACACCCTATACACTCAAGGAAACCCCTAGACATTATGTTAGTTGCATATCTTAGCCCACTGTCCGTTCACACAAGCATAACGGCAAGGCGCTATCGCTAATGGCGGTAAAGACAAAGCACCACATGAATTATCATTCAGGCTATTACTGTAAGTATTGCTGGGTTGATTGCGTAAAGATTGCCCAAGAGCATTCAGCTTGCGTGAAAATTCTTTCTGCTGCTGCATCGCTTCAGCTTGTTTTTGCTGATAAGCCGCTTTAAAGCTTTTTAAATACTGAGCCTCAGCTAAATCATAGGCAGCTTGCAGCCCTTCCTTTGAAAGATTTCCTTTGGAGTACTCAACAGTGACTTTTCTGTAAGTTGCCATCTTAGTTAATAACAATTCAGGCATAACAGCTGCGGGTAGCATTTCTTGACGCACAAGCCCTTCAATACAGTTGTACGCTGTCATAATATCTTTACGTGGTGGTATTGTGTTATCGCTTACATCCTGTCCGCACTCGGTCAATGCTCGCTTTTTGATCTTCAAGCTCGCGCTTTGTTCAGCAGATAGTCTGTGTTTCATTTTGTTATTGAATTGGTGTGCTGGACCACAAGAAGCCAGCGTAAAGGCGGATAAAATGATCGTGAATAACGCAGTTGTAGTATTGTGTTGCATGTCGTATCTCCCAGTAAAAATTACCAGTGGCTCACTCTGGTAACTGGGTGTTAGTAACCGTATCGAAAGAAAACGGCGTGAAGCTTTTAGGCATGCGCCTTGGACATAGCACCACCACCCAGTCATAGCTGAGAGGTGACACATTTCTGGCAGTGTCTAGAATGCCACTTTCGATTTGAGGTTACTAAGCCCCAGAACAATGAACCGACTGTTCCGCCGCCGATACTACAAAATTTAACAGATTAGCGCAAGATTAAGATCCACACAGGAAAGAAACATCAACTACACCAAGAGAAAAGCAACACACACCTTGTCATTGATTAGCCAATACAGAATTAAGCAATCCAACCAAATTCTTTGAGCGCGTTATAGGCAATACTTATCTGCCTCTCAGTGAACTTCTTTTTTCTATCATTCCAAGCGTATGTCTGGGAAACGGCGTCGCTTAATGATTCTGCTCCATTCTTTGCAACCACCCAATGAACTGTAGCTAACAATTCCAACCCATCAGGCGTCTCAAAACCATCTACTAGAGAGCACACCCTTTGTAGACTTCTTTGAACATTTACATCTTCAGCAAGAAACAGCTTGGCATCTTCATAGGCTCCCGGAACCAAGCTAATCTGTTTCCTAGGATTATCACCACCATCAAGATAACCAGAGACAAAATGCCCCTCAACAACATTCATAACATGCCGCAGATTTTCAGCGTACGGCCCATACTTTGCCTTTGTATACTGAAGCCTCAATGGCATACCAGCTTCTTGTAAAAAATACATCAGTTTATGAATTTCAAGCAAGGACACATAAGGATCCAACAGCCCATCTAAATACCTTTTCATTAACTCCACCAAAGCCGCACGCCCCTTTGTCATGGACGGCACTTCACTGGAAGAAGGAGACACAGACACAACAGATTGCATCGGCTCGTACACCAGAACCTTGACATCACCTAAATCCGACAAATGCTTTTCAATCAATCGCCTGACATCTTGCCAATTTAATCCACCTAAACCACTACCTAAAGGTGGAATAGAAATCGATTTAATTCCTAGCGAAACAATTTCATCTTTCAACGCCCGCAAGCCTAGCTCAACATCCTCTAAACGGCTTTTCCCGCGCCAATGGCGTTTCGTTGGAAAGTTAATTATATAACGGGGACTTGTTAATGTATTCATATCATACACAAACATCTTACCAGGCACCAAATCCTTTTGCTCACAGCAGATAGCGTAAGCTTTAAAGTTATCTGGAAACGCTTTTTTGAATTGTAAAGCAATACCACGCCCCATAACCCCAACGCAATTCACAGTATTAACTAAAGCCTCACTACTGGATTTTAGCAGATTTCCTTGTGTATATTCTATCATGACAATGCTTTCGTACGAACTGGTACTACTTAATAATACCATTTTTTTAAAATTTCAACAACTGGCTTCCAGCTAGCTGTGTGCAAAATTCTAGTAACTTCCTGATGCTGAGTTTGTGAAAAAACTCCAATTCGACTAACTAGGCTCCACGGAAACCCACCCTCCACAAGAAACTCGACCTGCTTATCGTCTTTACAAGATTGCCACGACGTAGCTCCAACAGCGCTCCAGTTAATACGATGCAAATCTGCCCGATTATTATAATCATCAAAAAAACTTGAACCCGCATTACCTGACGTAAAAACCCAGCGCTTATTATTTTGCTCCGCCCATTCAATCGCCCTGTACAAATCAGCCTCTAAATGCACAATCGGCTCTTGCCCTCCAGCATAAGCAAGATCAGGATTATTCTGACGCGAAATAAGGAACAACATGATAGAACGCGGACAAAAATAGAATGGCACACATTGACCTACACACAAATCAGGATAACTATTTAAAGGCTTCACCAGCCTACGACTCTTTATTCTCCCTATTCCAATAGTAGAACCCACCCCCGACTGATTAATCATAACCGAGTCCGACAGCAAACCACCAGATTGAATAATCGAGCTAAGTCGATCCCAGTGAACAATATGGTATATCTTTGGTTGAGCCGGTATAGTCATATAACCCCTTATTCTAAACAAGAAATAACTTAACTATATTAACCTCACCTAAGCAAAGAAAAAATGCGACACCCCTATTCGCTTTTACACACATCCATTAACAGCACCAGCAATAGCAGCCTCAATCTTGCCAGAAGCTTCAATAACACCAGCCTCGGTCATTGCAGCATAGTGTCGTTGCAACATGTCTGTATTGCTGTGACCAAGGCCTTTGGCGACCGTGTTTAAATCAACACCAGAAAGCACAGCGTAAGTTGCATTCGTTGATCGCAAATCCTGAATACGAACATCTACAAGCCCAGCACTTTTTCTAGCAGATTGCCAGCGCCTAATCAGTGTCTTCAAAGACACCTGAAAGACACGCGCATCACTATCATCCCGCTCACTTCTTAAGCGTTCCAAGGAGGCCTCAACTGTTTTACTGCAGTGAATCGTTCTGATTTTCTGTGTTTTACCCGTAGGGAACCTCAAAAAGGTACCGTTAGGCGTGCTTATAACGTGCGACCACTTCAAGCCCATCATCTCACCGCGCCTCAAGCCCATATGCACAGCAATTATCACGTATTCAGGCAGCCAATAGGCTTCTTCTTGAGCGCAAGTTAACAATCGCGCTAACTCTTCACCCGTTAAATAGCGCGGCTCTGCCTCAGGCACTTTAATTCCATCGGCATTATCACAAGGATTAACAGCTATGTGCTCGGCTTTCTTCGCGTCATTCAAAAGAGATTGCAAAACAACCCTTTGACGCTTAACGGTGGCTGGAGCGCATTTCGCCAGCTGCTGGCCTTGCCATCTATTAACGTCACCCGCTGATATTGTATCTAACGGCTTATGCCCGAATACCTGAAGCAGGTGATTGTCGACAATGCCTTTTGTTGTTTCATAGCCCCTGTGTTGTGCCCTTTTAACATCAAGCCACTCCGCCACATATTCCGAAAACAAAGGCGCTTGCACATCCTCTAGTGGCTCCCCCTTGTCCGCCTTAGCCTGATAGCTTGCGCGCATATCTTCAAGCTCAGCCCAGCTAAAAGATTCAAGGCTACCCGCCTTAATCTCCACACTATCACCAGCTTTATAATACTTACCCTTATAAAGCCCGCCATGTGGCAACCTGATCTTTATCCACGCAGTGTCACCCCGCATGCCACGAAACACACCAAGCCCATGCAGGTACTTAGCCCGCTTAGCCATACTTCTAGGCGGAATAGATTCCAAAAAACGATCAAAGGCCGCATAGCGTCCCTGCTTAGATACTGGCTTCTTTACTGTCTTGGTCATTGCTTAACTCCATCGGCACCCCCTTGCAAAACATTAAAGTGGGGAATACAGTGGGGATAAGATATCACAGTGGGGATTTCATGTCATTCAAATTCCCCATCAAGTCCCCACTCGTAACGAAATAAAACAGATAAAAACAACTAAAACTAATAAAACAAAGGGATTTAAAGAATACAGAAAAACAAAGCACAGCAATAACCTTTGTGAAAACATATAACCATGTCACTAACCTTGCCAAGGTTGGGGTCGAGGGTTCGAATCCCTTCACTCGCTCCATTTTCTCTAAACGACTGTATCTTACAACTGCGCAAAAAAGCGCGGGATCAGTTGTTTATCCAATCCCGCGCATCTTTGATTTTACGTTTTAAAAGCGATTACATTTCGCGTACGCTTTGCAAGAAGTCCTCAACGCGCATTTGCAGGTCTTCTGACTTTTCTGAGAGTTCTCCTGCCACTGACAACATCTCGCTAGAGGCTTCTCCTGATCTGTATATACTAAATTTCATTTATTATCTCATTTTAGTATAGCAGACTTTTCAGAGTTCTCATACGTCCTTTTAGACACCAAGACATAAGTATATGTTACGCTAACCAGCATAGATCGTATTTAAGACAATTTTTATGGAATAAACTCAACGCAAAAGATGTTGCGTTACCTCAGTGTCGAGGGGACAAAGACATTTTGTGTTTCTAAATTATGCTCGGCCATGTCAGATTTGATTTCTTTGATGCGGTCGAACATGTACAGCATTTGTGAACGCGTTACCTCATCAAGCAACTGACGGTTGTCGTCCAGCACTTTGGCTACGTCTTGATATTGCTGAAAGGTCATAAAATCAGGTTGATCATATTCTTCGGCCAGATCATTCGGCAAAAAGGCCTCGACATCATCTTTGCGAACCGGCAAAGGCAATACGTCAGACCACTCCCACTCGCCCGTTTTGTGATGGATCAGGCTCACCTCGCCGCGCGTTCCTACCAAAATCGGTTCGTTGAGCACATCAAAACCATTGATAAATTCACTCGCTTTTTGCCAGTCACCAACGCTTTTGTTAAATTCATCTGATATTAGCTTTGCCACAATAATCACCCTTATCTATTGATATTGTGACCCCATTGTGGCGACAAAGATTTAAAAATCCGTTAATCCAAGCAAGACTGCAAACAACGCACTATAAAAGAACTGTGCACTTATGGCAGATCCAGATCGTTTGACTGCGGCGTCGCAGGAGGCTTACGCTCGACCTCAGGCGCACGATAATGATCCAAAAAGCCTTCATACGGCGGTGCAGGCGTAAGTGTCACTTCTTTACTGCCAAAAACACTTGAGGCACGCTTTAGCAAACAGGGCTGATCAAATTCATGTCCACCGTTGTAAGTCGCATAAAAGGGTGAGCTTCCCACAAAAGATTTCTTAAAGTTCTCTGCATCTAAGTAACGCTCAAAGGTTATAAACACACTGGCAACGCCGTTAATTTCTTGTCGTCCGTCGCTGTGCGTTTTACGCATCAATCCATCATGCTCGTCCCAGTGAAAGTTTGATTGCGCGTTTTCACCTATCCATAGGTAAACATCGTCCAAGTAACCATTCAAATCTGGATAAATTTCTTTTTTGGGAATATCAAGCCGAAAATGGTAATCATTAAATTGCTTACCTACCATCTCTAAGGGCAACTCATTATCAGCAATAGCGCCAAGGCGCTTATCATACTGTAACAATGCAAAGGGCGTTAACCCGTATGGCTTTGGCTGCTCATAATCGAAGACACGTGACACCGCTTTTCCCTGCTTTATTATTCGTTGGTCGCATCTTTTAACATAACACACTGCAGACTGCAAGTTTTACGTCGCAGCATGTTTTCTTTGTCTTGTATTTTTGAAGGAGAACGCGCTAATCCTTGATCATATCGGCGTAGAATTCTTCACCGATTGCGATTTTGTCACGGCCATTATGCTCGCGCCAATCGTTCGTATCACGCAGCGAGAAAATACAGCCGCAATATTCTTGCTTATAGAACTCTTCGCGTTTAGCGATTTCATACATGCGGTTTGCACCGCCGCCTTTGCGCCAGTTATACGTCCAGTATTCAACGCCGTCATAATGCCCCGCCGCGCGCGTGCCTGCATTATTGATTTGATCCATGTTCTTCCAGCGCGAAATGCCGAGTGAGCTGGTGATTGTTTTAAATCCGTTTTCATAGGCATATAAGGCCGTGCGCTCAAAACGCATGTCAAAACACATCGTGCAACGCACGCCGCGCTCGGGCTCGTGCTCCATGCCTTTGGCGCGCGCAAACCAGTTTTGCACATCATAATCCGCATCCACGAAATCAATGCCAAGCTTTTCACAAAAACGGATATTTTCATTTTTGCGGATTTCGTATTCTTTTTTCGGATGAATATTCGGGTTATAGAAAAACAAGGTCAGGTCAATGCCGCTTTCGACCATGCGTTCCATTAAGTCACCCGAACAAGGCGCGCAACAACTGTGCAGCAATACCTTTTTATCGCCTGTTGGTGGCTCAAGCGGGGGGAGCATATTTTTCTGTTTACGTGCCATCAGTGCATCCTTTCGCGATATACATAGCATCACCATAACTGAAAAAGCGATATTTTTCTGCGATGGCTTGCTCATAAGCGCGCAACATATTCTCGCGCCCCGCTAAGGCGCTGACCAGCATCAGTAATGTTGTCCGCGGGAAATGAAAGTTTGTAATTAACGCATCCATACAGCCAAATTCATAGCCAGGCGCAATAAAGATATCGGTTTCACCAGTAAATGGTTGCAGCCCCCCTTCTTCACGGTTCCACGCAGTTTCAATGCAGCGCACGCTGGTTGTGCCCACCGCGATAATGCGACCGCCTGCCCGCTTGGCTGCGTTCACCGTATCACAGACATCTTGTGGGACTTCGATATATTCGCTGTGCATTTGGTGGTCGCGCGGATCTTCATCGTCAAGCGTGCGCAAAGGCTGAAACGTTCCTGCCCCCACATGCAGCGTCACAAACGCCGTTTTTACGCCCTTGGCGCGCAACTGATCCAGCAGATCATCCGTAAAGTGCAGCCCCGCCGTTGGCGCTGCCACAGACGCAGCCTTATCATCGGCGGCATAAACAGTTTGGTAACGCGAACTATCCAGTGGTTTGGTTTGGCGCTCAATATAAGGCGGCAAGGGGATATCGCCGATATCCTCCATAATTTCATACCAGTTTTTGTCGCCTTCGGGCTGAAGAATGAAAAACGGCCCATCGCGCCCCAGAACGCGGCATGGCGTCCGGTCGGACAGATAAATGATACTGCCTGCCTTGGCTACGTTACCTGTTTTAACATGTGCAACGGCCTTAAAGGGCTCTAAAACGCGTTCGATCAAGATATGAGCGCGGCCACCTGTATCGCGATGACCATGCAAACGCGCGGGGATAACCTTACTGTTATTAAATACCAAGACGTCGCCCGCATTGACGAGGCCAAGAATATCACTAAATTGTTTATGAGCAGTTACCCCGTCATCAGGGTTCAAACACAGTAAACGGCTTGCCGTACGATCCTGTAACGGTTCGTAGGCGATCAGATCTTCTGGCAGCGCGTAATCAAAGTCTTTGGTTTTCATGGTGGTTATGGGTAAACTATAAATTGACGGGTAAGTAAAGGGTTTTCCATGCAGGTGATGCGCACAGTTTTGTTTTTATGCTTTTCATTCATAACGTTAAGCCCTCTTTCCTCGCATGCACAAAATGCACAAACGCATCTCACATCAAAGATACCGCAATATTTTTCGGTCGGTCAGTCCCTTAAACAGATGTCTTTTACGACCATTCAAGGCGATGATTTCAACACATCCGACCTTAGCGAGCCTGTCGTTATGGTTCATTACTGGGCGTCATGGTGTCCACCATGCGTCATGGAGTTTCCGCTCTTGTTAAAAACACTGCGCGAAATGAACGGTCAGGTTGCCATGATTGCGGTTTCACTGGACTATAAGGCCGACGCGATGCAGCGTTATATCAGCAAACTTGGAGCGGATGACCTGCCCATTTATTGGGTTCACGATGCCAAATACGACCTGAGCGCACGCTTCTACCGCATTAAAGGCACGCCTGAAACGGTCTTTCTTAACAAAGAGCGCACCGTCATCAAGCATATCAATGACGGATATGAATGGGGCACGACCGAGAGCTGGAAAGAGTTGACCTCTATGGTTGCGGGTTCTATATAAGCACACAGACTACATTCACAAGACAGACACGGGATACATCATCTATCATGGCAAATCTTATTTTCTTTTCTGGCAGCAACAGCAGCCATTCTATTAACGCAAAACTGGCGCAGCAAGCCGCCCGCGTAGCAAAAGAAAAAGGTGCCAACGTCAAAGTCATTAGCCTCGCGGATTATCCCTTGCCGCTTTATGATCCTGACCAGCAGGAACATGATGGCTTTCCTAAGGCCGCCTATGACCTGAAAAAAGTGTTACAAGACGCAGACGGCGTGTTTATCGCCTCACCAGAATATAATGGCAGCTTCACGCCCGTTTTAAAAAATGCCATTGATTGGGTTTCACGTATCCGCGAAGAAGGCGAGCCAATGCTTCCTGCTTTTACAGGCAAAGTCTATGCGATTGGCGCGGCATCGCCTGGCGCGATGGGCGGTATGCGCGGCCTTGTAATGCTGCGGATGTTATTGGGCAATATCGGAATTAACGTGGTGCCCTCGCAAATTGCACTTGGCGGCGCGAATGATGCCTTTAACGATGATGGCAGCCTTGCAAATGACATGCACGCGACATTTTTAAATAACACCATTGATGACCTTATCCGCTTTGCTAAGGCGGGATAAGACACATAAATCAAATGCATAAAGAAATGGCGACGCCCCAATTAAGAAGGCATCGCCATTTTATTATCTCTTTTTTCAGCTAAGCGCCGATTACCACGCCATAACGGCCTTAGCGAATTTCATCTTTCACCTGCGCGTAGGCCAGCATCGTAAAGACACCTGTGCCGCCCAGAATATTCCCAAGACCTGCCGCAGTGATATATGCAACAGTATCACCCAATGATGACGCGCCGCTCAGCAACAAGAAGAAGGCCTCGAACGAGCCTGCCACAACGTGCGAATAATCGCCTAGCGAGATCAAAAAGATCATCATCGTGACAAGCAAAAATTCAGACCCCTTCGCACTTGGCATCATCCACACCAAGACCGCGATCAAAAATCCAGCAGGAATACCGGCCAAAAAGATATCTAAAAAGCTATGCTCCACCGCGTGTTTAGAAATATTCGTCAGAGCCTCAAGGTAGGCTGGCTCTGGATGCTGAAGATACAAAATCATCAATGCCACTGACATTGTGCCTGCCATATTCGTTGCAAAAACAACGCCCCAAAGTTTCAGCGTACGCACAATGTTGCGGGCGCTCCACTTATCAAGCAATGGCAAGATTACTGTAATTGTGTTTTCTGTAAAAAGTTGCAAACGCCCCATAATCACGATCAAAAAGCCAACGACATACCCCATCTTTTTCAGGAGCGTCCACGCTTGTTCTTCAGGCAGGTAATGATGCAAATGCGCCATCGTCAAAACAGAAAAGCAAATACAAATGCCCGCGGCATAGCCCGACCAAGCAAGAGAAGAGAGAGGGCGAGAGAGTTCTTCGACCCCTTCGCGGGAAATAATTTCATAAATTGTTTGAGAAGCCAGACGAGTCTTTTTCTGAACTTGCTTTTCCATGTCATCCATATAGTTAGTGCGCCTTATTTAAGATCAAATTCAATCCATAGTTTCCTTGCAGACGCCTGATTATGCAACCCCTAAAATGGCATTTCTGGCCAAAAAGCCTTGAGCGCCTCAATTAAGCGCTTGTTTGAAAATGGCTTTGAGATAAAGTTTTTCTCACGCACGTCATAGCTTTGCGCTAATTGTTGCTCATCATAACCAGATGTATAAAGCACCTGACATTCTGGGCGCACTTGCGTTAAAATATGATCAACCAGATCAAAGCTATCGACGCCTTCTTCGATAAACATATCAACAAACAGCAAATCAATCGCGCCGTTTTGATCGTTCACTGCGCTAAGGGCCTCGTGCGCCGTCGAGGCCGTTAACACTTTAAACCCTAACCGCGAAAATGACTGAGACGCCATATCGCGCATTAAATATTGATCATCAATAATCAAAACCGTTTTGCCGCTGTCGTCACACTGGATAGATTCTTGTTTTTGATCCGCGTAATTGACTTTGATATCCTGCGGGCAGGCTGGCAAATATATTTTAAATGTCGTGCCATTGCCTATTTCACTGTACACATGAATATAGCCGCCAATCTGATTAACGCAGCCGTAAACAACGCTCATCCCCAGGCCGGTTCCCGCACCTGCCGGCTTTGTTGTGTAAAAAGGCTCGAACAAGTGCTCCTGCACGTCCTCGCTCATCCCTTCTCCCGTATCAGACACAGTAACGCACACATACTCACCCTCAACGACTTCGGGGCTGAGGAATTTATAGTTACGATCTAACGTTACTGACTGCGTTGATATATGCAGATGCCCTCCATACGGCATTGCATCTGACGCATTAACAGCCATATTCAGCAAGGCACTTTCAAATTGCCCTACATCCAATCGCACCGCTGGCAATTTAGCCTGTAAATCAAAGGCGACGCGCACGGTATCTCTGACAGACAGGACGATAAGATCCTTAATCTGGTCAACAAATTCACTGATTTCAATATTGGTCAACGCGCCTTCTTGCGGCGCTGTGGTTTGCGGGCGCGCAAACATCATCAGCCTTGATATTTGCGATGCTCCGCGATGAACGGCGGATTCAATTGTATCCAGATGCAAGTTTACATTTTCATTTTCAGCAACGTTGGCTGGAAGGCCGCGCTTTAGTAAACGCAAACTCCCCGAGACAACCCCTAGCAAATTGTTAAAGTTATGGGCAACTGTGCTGGTGATAACGCCGATAGCCTCCATCTTTTGAGCTTGGATCAGACGTTGCTCGGCTACTTTGCGATATGTCACATCCCGAATAATATAGCAGTTAAGAATATCTCCCTCGGCGGAAGGTACTTCACTGACAGACACAGCCACATCACTGTTGCGCCCGTCTTGATGCAGCGCCTTAACCAAATACTCGGCCACAGAAAAATCGACCATCGTCGCGAAATCAGGCAGCAAGGCTTTCAAATTAAGGTCTCGCACCTGACTGCGCTCATATCCGAAAATTTTCTCAGATGATGCGCTGTAGTAATATATTTTCCCTGCTTTATCTGCGGTAATGATACCGTCGCTAACGTGCTCTAGCACAGCGTGCAAAAGCTTTGTTGCATCATGCTTATTAGGCATATTTGTTTTAGTCCCCACTAAAATTTACAAGGACAACTATAAGCACACTCGCCTTTTACGTGCAATAAATTGCTTATATACACCCAAAAAAGTGGTTGATCATACAAAAGTATGTTTATTTAAGAGGTCTAATAAGAAGCTATTTCGCTGGACGGCGGCGCACGACAAGGTGAACAATCAAGCCTAACGACAACACCAAGCCTGCAATGTAAGGAAAGGAACGCCCCGCATTCCACACCACAGCCAATACAGAGACATCGCCTGTATCTGTCCGCATAAAGGATGACTGAAACAGGGTATAGCCCTTGTAACGCAGAGGTTCGTTCATTTTGACCAAGCTTTCCCACGCGCCATTTTCATCCTTAATTCGCACTTTGGACTGATACGATTTGGCAAGTTGCGTCCCCGGATGAGTCGTACGGGTAAAATCAAGCAGTTCAATTTCAAAGGGCAATGCACGCTTTTGCTTTTGGTAAATAAAGCGGTAACTGCTTTGCCCGATATCGACTTGCGGCCAGTTTGGTACATCCTCCAAGCTTGCATATACACCTTGCTCGTGCCCTTGACGATCATACAGCGCAAAGACAACGCCGCCCACGTTGCTTTCGTTTTCACGTTGAAGCGGCGCATCTGTCAGGCGCATAAATTGCGCCATCCCATTATAGACGCTGTCATCATTCGGCCCGATGGCACGCTTTTCAATTTTACAGTGACGGCACGCCTCTTTAATGCGGATTATAAACGGCAATTCAGGATCAGATACGCTTTGCCCTGCCTGAAAATCATTTGGATTATACTGCGCAAGTGATACGCCATTTTCATCACGGATAATAAATTCGCGCGCGTGATAATCTGTAACATAGGCCTTATTATCGCCTTGCATCAAATCGACAAAGCCTTCGCGGCTGAACAATGCTGTGATCAGACCACCCAAAAGCAACATCATCACAGCAATATGCGTGATAATAATGCCGCTGTTGCGCAGCGTCCACGGGCTTTTAAAAATCAATTTGCCAGCCAAGTTTACAAACATCACAGCCAGCACCACAGGAAAACCTGGCAAAGGCAAAAAGCCAAGCCAGACAATGAGTGATGAGAAAAAGATATGAGTGGCCTCATACAGGCCAACGTATTTTTGTGCAATCGTCCCCGCACAAAGGTAAATCATAACAAAAGGCAAAGTGAAGTGCAGCAACACCGGCCCCGATATAAAATCGACCAGTGCCTTTTTGTTGATCCGTTCTTGCAACATGATTGAGAGTTACCAGCCTTATGCGGCGCGCATTTCTGTCATCATCCAGGCATCATAACCGCCTGCCATACTTTTGACATCGGCGTAGCCTTGCGATTTTAAAATATGCAGCGCCTGCATGCTGCGCACGCCAGCCTTGCAATATAAAATCAACGGCGCATCTTTTTTCAGCGTATCTGGACGAAAGCCTTGCACCATCAATGTTAATGGAAAGTGGTCTGCGCCTTGAATATGCCCCGCGTCCCATTCATCCAACCCGCGGACATCCAATAATTGAATATCGCTATTTTGCGCAAGCATTGCGCGCGCTTCATCGGGTGTAACTTCATCGCTTGTTGTTGTGCGCTTGAGGTTCAGCATGGCTTCTTCCTTTATATTTATCTGCGCTCGGTCTTGTGAGCACGCCCTGCATTTAGGCTCTTTCACTAAAGACGTCAATGTTTTTCTGAAACTTGCAACATCGATCTGACATAATCTACCCCAAAGTGGTGGCAGGTCAGGATGATCCACAATTATTTTCATAACCTCCATCGCTTGCAGCGTTCCCACCTCACCCGCGACGGCGCCAATAACCCCTGCCTCGGCGCAGTTCATAACCTTTTCAGTAGGCGGATGCGGAAATAAGCAGCGATAACACGGCGCATCATCTTGGCGCGGATCAAAGGATGCTAGTTGCCCGGCAAAGCCTAAAATCGATCCGTATACCCAAGGCGTTTGCGTTTTAGCGGCCGCATCATTAATCAAAAATTTTGTCATGAAATTATCGGTCGCATCAACGATAACATCATATTGCGCGAACAGGTCTTCGGCATTATCTGCGCTTAGGCGGGCGGTATAAACATTGACATGCACATCCTTGTTACGTGCCAACAGTTGTTCACGCGCGACCTCGGCCTTGCTGCGGCCGACATCACATTCACGGTACAGCACTTGGCGCTGCAAATTGGAGAGATCAACCTCATCATTATCAATAATGCCGATCGTTCCTACCCCTGCCGCAGCCAGATATAAGAGCACAGGACACCCCAAGCCGCCCGCCCCAACGCACAAGACGCGCGCGGACAATAGGCGCTTTTGCCCTGCCTCGCCAATTTCTGGCAAGACCGTTTGACGTTGATAACGTGCAAGTGGATCAACCATATTTCCCATGCGATTAAGATGCTCTTTTTTTTATAAAAATCAAGTAAAACTGTTGCTTGATCTTCCTGCAGCGCAGCACTACATTTGTAAGATATATAGTTCTTAAAACTTACAATAAGGCCCTCACATGACACTTTCACCCGATCGATATAGCAGCATCACCATCATACTTCACTGGATTATGGGATTTGCCTTCATTGCCATGCTCGCAAGCGGCCTTGTTATGGAGTATGTCGATCTTGATCGCGCGGTTAAATTTCCGCTATATCAACTGCATAAATCTGTTGGCGTCTTATTGATAGCCGCCTTTGTGTTAAGACTTGCTGCGCGTCTTTTTGCCCCAACGCCGGCCTTACCAGACACACTGCCACCTTTGGAGAAGACACTTGCCAAACTAGGCCACTTTGCCCTTTATGGCTTAATGCTTGCCATGCCGATGAGTGGCTGGATCATGTCTTCGGCAAGCTCATCAGGGTTACCTATCATGGTCTTTGACCTATTTGAATGGCCTTTAATTCCTGATCTTTCTGGCAACAAAGAGATCGGTGGCCTTGCCAGAGAAGCCCATACAATTCTAGCCTTTACATTGATCGGCGTTTTAGTGACGCATGTCGGCGCCGTGATCAAGCATGCCGTTGTTGAAAAAACAAACCTTTTAACCCGCATGTGGTGGAGCTAACCCCGATGAAGATCCTACCTTCACTTACCATTGCTTCCCTACTGTTTTTCAGTGCGCCCTCGTTTGCCGAAGTCTATGATATTGACTACAGCAAAAGCACCCTTACATTTTCAGGCAATCAAGCAGGCAAAGACTTTACAGGCCATTTCAATACATGGAGCGCATCAATAGACTTTGCGCCAGATGCCCTTGCCGACAGCCATATTAGCGCAACATTTGATACCGCCAGCGCAAAAACTGGCGATCCTATGCTTGATAGCGCAATGCCTAAGGCCGACTGGTTCCATTCCAAGTCCTTTCCACAGGCAACCTTCACATCGCAAAGCATCACCGCAAACGATGATGGCAGTTACACAATGACAGGCCTTTTGCGCATTCGCGACCAAGAACGCCCCGTTACCATTCCGTTTACATTAAGCGACCTTAGCGCCGCGCCCGTGAACGCCAAAGCCTCTTTTACTATCGATCGTACAGCTTATGGCATTGGCATGGATTCAGATCCCTCTGGCGAATGGGTCGACAAAAGCATCACAATCACGTTAGATTTAACTGCAAATACGCAATAAACATTTCCGCACATATAAAAATCAATGTCACAAAAACACATCATTTTGGGCGTCAGCCTTCTTATTATCCTTAGCGGCGTTGGCTATATTTTCCTTGGTGCACTCCCCGTAGAGGAGTCTGCCACACCTACGCCAACAACAGTCGCCCCAACAGAAACAAAACCCCCTACCCAACAACAAGGCGCAGCAGGCACAACAAGCACAAGCCCCGACGCCGCCAATGACATTGATCTATCACAAGCTTTTGAAGACACACTCAACACATTGGTAGCTGATATCCAAAAGCGCACAATTACTTATATCAACCAGCGCCAAGCCCTATCGCGCGCGATGACTCCCAACACAATTGCCGCAGCAAAAGACCTGACCCAGCATTTTATGACTGTGCAACGCCTCAGCGCAGAGCAACGAACAACGATTGATGATATTTTGCTCAGCTTTGAAAATACAAACGCAGATATTGAAAGCCTTTTGTTCAAAAATGTTCCAAGCGAAGAACAACGTGCCGAGCTAATGCAAAACTGGCAAAATATGAGAAAAACATATGTCAGCCCGTATTTTGACTTCTTCGAGATTGAAGAACAAATCATCACTGCTCAACTTAATCTTATGAATCTCTACACTCAACAAGAGAGCATCACTTACAATGAAGCTGCAGATCGCATTACCGTGCCAAACCCTCAAGCACAGGCTCAAGCCAACGCATTACGTGCAGTCATTCATGATTTTCAAAGAGAACAAGTCAACATGATCCGCTAAGGGATAGATATTCAAAGACGCACTTCTTTAAGCTTCTGCCTTCCACTTTGCATCCGCACCAAGATACAGCGCGACCGCCTCGTCTTTCAGCCATGCCTGCGCGAGGGCGTCACCCTTCAGCCATGCATCCCACCATGCCAATGAAACATGTTTAATAATATCTTCGTGACGATCACGCATCGGATTGGCGGCCAGTGCGCCGCGCGTACCGTTATACACCATATGATCGCCGCCCTCTTTAATCAGCAAGGCCTTTACATCAGCCTTTTCCGTGAGATCATACACCTTAAAGCGCTCGGTATAGGGCATATTATTCACCGGTGAGGAATCCTCTGTGCCCGTCATATGCAGAAGCGGCGTTTTAATCGTCGCATAAATATTCGCGCCCTGATTTTCTCCATCCGCGCCGCCCGACAAATGGCTTGTGCCCGGAACGGGACTGTATGTAATGCCCGATGTGATGCGCGGATCATATAAACTAATCAATGCGCCATCTTCGTCTGGTGTTAGCTGCCCCGCGGCAACTTGCGTTGTAATCGCGCCGAAAGAATGACCGCTCATACCGATTGCCGACCAATCCACAATAGCGCCAAGATCTGGGTTTTGCGCACACCAATCTGGCAACGCATCCAAAACAAAAGGAATATCACGATAACGATTAAGCGTTGTTGTACGGCTTACGTGAGCTTTTTTCAAAATCTCCCAAGGGTGGCCGGGTTTGCCCTCCCACAGCGAACTATCCGTCCCTGTATGAGTGAGATGCACAAGGATATATCCAAAGCTTGCCACGTAACGCGCCAAAAAACCCGCCCCATCGCGTGAACCGCCATAGCCATGTGACCATAAAATAACAGGAAAGCGGCGTTGATCCGCATCTGCGCCCGCAGGGTAATAGACTTTAAACGGAACAGTGCGCGGCGTTCCATCATCATTTACGCGCGCGGCATCTGTTATTTCGCCGCGTTTCAGCAAAACCTTATACGCGCCCTGATCTTGGGCTACATCATCACGCCAAAGCATTATTTTTTCCGGAATTGATCCAAGGATACGACTTGGCCGCTTTCATCGCCGCCGCCGCCAGAACCGTCATCATCTGGGCCATCGCCATCGTCTTCCAGCTCATCCAGCATTTTCAAGTCTGCATCAGCCAATGCATTATCGACAGGCTGGAACTGGAGCGCAAAATTCACAGATGGATCAGCAAAGATACTAATGGCCGCCAAAGGCACTTCCAGTTTTTCAGGTACATTATTAAACGACAGTGATACGACAAGACGCTCATCGTTCACATCAAGATCACTGAACTGATATTGCAATACGATTGTCATCTCACCAGGGTAACGCTCACGCAAATAATCTGGAATTTTGACGCCAGGATAATCGGTCAAAAATGTGATATAGAAATGATGATCGCCGCTTAGGCCATGCTCGATAACTTCTTCGACTGCACTGCGCACAACGCCGCGCAAAGCGGTTTCGACCATTTTGTCATATCTTAGAACATCATCTTCTTCGTCTGTCATGTGTGATCCGATTTTAAGTTTAGTAGAGTGATTCGTTAACCTTACAGTATTAGATGTCGCAGATATTACCCTTCGAAATCAAGGGGCATTTCATTTTTATCCCACTAAACAATGGATATAATTCAATCAACCACGCGGGCGAGCTTGTTTTTACAAATATTGCATGATTGAATACGGTCACCATCATTTAAAGGCTTTTTTATCCGCACATGAACACTCAATCATCTCGCATTACAATCACTACAATTTTATTACTATGCCTTATTCCCTTAGTCGCAGCCATAGCGCCGCGCGGTCTTGCATTTATCGCACCGATCACTGGCCTGATTGCTTTTATGGGATACACGCTGCGCGATTACAAAATGCCCCTTCCTTCTCGTAACAGTATCTGCGCCTTATGCACTGCACTCGCCCTAATGAGCGCCAGTGTTCTATGGGGACACGATGCTGATGCCATCACTTGGAAATACCCGGTCAAAACAGCGCCTTTATTCCTTGGCATCGCATTGCTTGCAGGTGTCATCGCGCACTATCGCGACGAAATCGCGCCGCGCCTGTGCACTGCATTGATGTCAACATGTTTGATCGGCGCGGTTTTAGTCACAATCAACCTTTACGGTGACAGCGCCATTTATCGCGCAATTCACCCAGAAGATATTTACCTTAAAAACCTTTCACACCTTAATCGCAGCGTTGTTGCGACGGTCTTATTATGCGCCTTATCCCTTTTCATGTTCACGGGGCAACGCGCACATGGCGCATCAAACAAGGCGCAACGCATATTGGCGTGGGCGATTGGATTTGCCCTGATCCCGATCATCATCAAAACAGACAGCCAATCTGCACAACTTGCTACAGTTGCCGGCGTTTTATGCGCGGTTATCATTCCTTACTCATACAATAAATTTTGGCTTATCCCTGCAGCAACGATCACAGCACTCCTCCTTAGCGCCCCTTTCATTGCGCAGCATTTATTTGCCTATATTGCCTCATCTGTTGAGGGGATGGCGTGGCTAAAAGATGGATACGCCGCGGCGCGCATGGAAATCTGGGACTTTGTGTCACGCCGCGCCCTTGATCGCCCATGGTTAGGACACGGCATCGAAGCCACGCGCAGCATTAAAGATTTTGATATTGCACATGTCTATCACATTGAAAACGGCGTACTGCACCCCCATAACTTTGCCATCCAAACATGGATTGAGTTTGGCCTTTTGGGCGCCACCCTTTTCAGCCTTATCCTTACATTGTGCCTACGCGGCATCTGGCGCGGCGCAAGCATCAATGGACGCCGCGCGCAATTTACATTATTTGCGATGACCTTGATCATGGCCGCTATTTCATACGGCATGTGGCAAGGGTGGTGGATTGGCCTGCTTGGATTTATTTTTGCTGGCGCGCAAGTCTTCTATCCCGAAATGGATGCGCGCAGTGATGTGATTAAATCCGATAAGTCATCTGGCAGCGCCGCATCATACTGATGCTCCTCCCCCGTAATGGGATGAATAAAGCGTATGGCGCGCGCATGCAGCGCCTGACGCGGAAAGTTCAGCGCTGCATTCACTACGCCCATGTCACAGCCCGCTTGTTTAAGCTTACTTTGCACGGCCGTGGGTTGTGGCCCATAAAGTGGATCACCAATCAACGGATTGCCCAGCGCATTCATATGCACACGAATTTGGTGCGTGCGACCACTTTCCAGTTTACATGACACTAGCGAGCATGCCTCGCCAAAGGTTTCTTGCACGTGATAGAAGGTTTTGGCCGCCTTCCCGTTCTTCACATTCATTGCCATTTTCTGACGATTGCGCGGGTCGCGCCCGATTGATCCTTCAACGTACCCCTTAATTGGGATAGGCACCTTTAAGACCAGCGCCGTATATAACCGCGAGAGCGAACGATCTTGCAACTGATCTGCAAGCCCCTGATGCGCGCGGTCATGTTTTGCGACAACCATCAGGCCCGTTGTATCCTTATCCAAACGGTGAACAATTCCTGGACGCAATACGCCGCCAATGCCCGACAGGCTATCGCGGCAATGATAAAGAAGCGCGTTAACAAGCGTTCCATCATGGTTGCCTGCGCCAGGATGGACGACCATGCCTGCGGGTTTATTGATGACCAGCATATCGTCATCTTCATAAACGATGTCCAGATCAATCTTTTCGGGCTGCGGCGTACTTTCAATTGGCGGGGGTTCTTGCAAAATAACGGCATCGCCTGGTTGAATTTTCGCCGATGGATTAGTGCACACCGCGCCATTGACCTGCACATTGCCTTGCTGGATCAGCGCCTGCAGGCGCGCGCGCGAATAATCTTGCGCACAGTGGCTGAGCGCCTTATCAAGCCGCTTTAATGTCGCGGCGTCTTCATCCAAGGTTACTTCTAAAATTTTCACTCAAAGCCCTTTTCTTGCTGCTTTAGATATTCATCGCATGGATCTTCATCAACGCCGGCGGCAGGCACCGCAATCGACCAACCATTTTGCGATACAAAAGAATCTTCACTAACACGCTTGCCTGCCTTTTTGGCCTCGTCCAGTAAAATAGGATCTGCGCTTAAAGTCGATCCAAACATGATGCGATTTTGGCTATGCCCTGTCAGGATATCATTAACAGATGCTCCTTGCGCGTTACGGTAATCTTCGCTGAGCAAGACACTGCCGCGCTTATTCATGGTCAAAAGCCTTGTATAAGCATAATGCGTCATGCGCATTGGATCGTCCTGATCGACCTTTTCCAGCATTGGATGCGGCGCGCCATTTAACACCACAGAAATCACATTGCCTGGGCTTATTTCGACTGCGCGTGCTTGATACATACGGCCATTATCTTGGCCGCGGTAATAGCGCTCCCAAATTAAAGACCCATCTCTGACATTGAAATGCATAACAAGGCCTGCGCGCTGCCCCTGCCAGAGTGATTCTGCCCAGCCTACAGCAACGATGCCGCTATCGCCTAAACTCGCGCCATCCACAAATGCAGCGCCATTGCCGCGCGGATAGGGTTGCTCCCACATAAGTTTTAAATCGTGATCCAAGCCAATCGCCCAGCCGACACTTCGCCCTGCGGGGTCTTTCGTTTGCCCCAGCGCCACCAATGTATCCTCAACCAAGCTGACAACGATCTGATTAACGCGGTTATCCTCACCCGAACGGTAAGAGCGGTGCACATCCACGTTGCCCTGATCATCAATGCGGTACATCAAGGTATACGTCTTTTGATCGCGCCCTTGCGTGTGTCCGGCCACTATATATGATTTGCCACCATCCAATGGCACAATGGCATCCGCAAATAAGCTGCCCTGATCGTAATCAATGGTTGCCTCATGCAAAAGCGCTCCATCGCTTTGCTGGAACACACCAAACCACATTGCGGCGCGTGGAGGCTGATCCCCCTGATCTTCGAGGACAGTCGCCAAAACGGCAAAGCCCTGCGAATGATCGACAATGGCTTTGATCTGCGACAGACCTTCGATTTCATGGTCTTTTTCCCATAAGGCGCGGCCGCGATAATCTTGCTGCAACAACCATAGACGCATCTGCTCAATATCTGGATTGCCTTGAGCCTGCGCCGCGACGTATAGATTTTTATCCTTGTATAATGCACCTTGGAAGTGTTCTTTGGCAGGATATTCACCGCCCACATAATCCCACAGATTATATGCGCCCAATTCAGGCTCGTTCATTGTCGTGATGGTTGCTGGCACAATATCGCAGGTTTGCGCCCATGCGTTTACGGGCTTGTCAAAAACCATAAATAACAGTAATAAAAGGGCAGGAAACGTAACTCGGGTCATATCAATCTGGCTTGTCATTGTCTTTATATTATGACGGTGGCGGGCGATCCATTACAAGCAGTTTAGATAGATTTTTCTTATGAAGCTACTGATTATTAGTGACGCTTGGCATCCGCAGATCAACGGCGTTGTGCGCACATACGAATATTTAGCCGAAGAAATTGAAAAAGCCGGCCATACCGTCAAAGTCATTGGCCCCGCGGATTTTAAGCGCACAATCTCTATGCCCGGATATTCCGAGATCAAATTGGCTTTATGGCCTTATAAGGCGCTTGAGCGCATGATCGATGCCTATAAGCCCAGTGCCATTCACATCGCAACCGAAGGCCCCCTTGGCAATGCGGCGCGTAAATATTGCCTGCGTCACAGCCGTCTGTTTACAACATCCTTTCATACGCATTTTCCTGATTACATCGCCAAACGCGCGGCCAAGATTTGTCCCCTGCTATACAAGCCTTTTCACGCGATGGCCAAAAGCTTTATCAGACGTTTTCACGCCCCAGCCAGCGCCATGATGATTGCCACACAAAGCCTGGAGGACGAGCTGCGCTCATGGGATTTCAAAACCCCCATCAGCCGCCTAACGCGCGGCGTAAACCTGTCACAATTCTTTCCCGGCGAAAAAACGCTTTTTAACGATCTGCCGCGCCCCATTTCCATTTATGTTGGCCGCGTTGCTATTGAAAAAAACATTGAAAAGTTTCTTGAAATGCAATGGGAAGGCAGCAAAGTCATCGTCGGTGATGGCCCCAGCATGCAGGAATTAAAAGATAAATATCCTGACGCTGTGTTCGTTGGCCCCAAGGTCGGCGAGGAACTTGCCGCGCATTATCGCTCTGCGGATTTATTTGTCTTTCCCTCCAAGACCGATACCTTTGGCATTGTCCTGATCGAGGCACTGGCCAGCGGCTTGCCTGTCGCGGCCTATGACGTGACCGGGCCTAAAGACATTATCACCGAAGATTTCCTTGGCACACTCACCCAAGATGAAGACCTTTCCCAAGCCGCAGCCAAGGCCATCAAAGCGCCAGGCAGCGCCCAAAAACGCGCCGATCATGTTAAAAATTATTACACTTGGGAAACTGCCGCCGAACAATTCCTGACCACCGTCAAGGACATTCGCACTGTCGAGAAAAAACGCGCATAATAAATGGGTGCCAATATGCCTTAGCGCTGCGCTGGCAATTCGAGACCGCTTTGGCTCCACTCCTGCTTGGACATGCCAACAATACAATCTAACAATTGCTGATTATATGTGAGTGCATTTGGGCCAATATACAAAGGGAAGGAAGGCATTTTATCGACAAAGCTTTTGGCGTAGCGTTCCTGCGCATAAGTATGAATAGCGTTAAAGGCCTCTCTGTATTCATCAAGCATCCCTTGAATAAAGTGTCCAGAAAGCGCCAAATCCGTCAACCCAGCCTTTTTCATCTCTTTATAGCGCTTGGCCCAACCCTGCCCCAAATAGTTGCTTTGAATTTTACCCACCACATGCGCATCCAACAAGATTGGCAAGCGTTCATCACTATGGGTAAAATCAAAGGCCTTACGCATCGGATGCATGCCATCACTCGTCAATAAGGGATGCGCGCACGCAGCTCTTGCTAACCGGCTATCCCCCATTGCGCAAGCCTCTTTGATTGAAAAATCTTTCGGATCAACCACAACTGCGCTTGCTCCATAATCGCCTTGATGCACGCTTGAGGATATAATATCAACGTTATGAAGTGCTAATTCTGCAACAACGCGCGCCAAATTATTTTTAGACTTAGCATCCTGATCAAAACGAGCCCCGACAATCCTCACCTGTTTTTTTCCCTCTGGCATGGCCCCAATCATTTGCCGAATACCAGAAACATCTGTTTCATAATCAATGTGCGCAAGCGCAACAGTATAATTGTCGGCGCCATCAGGTTTGCATCCCACCATCAATGCTACGCACTGACTGACATTATCTGTACCGATAGGCTGAGTATCGGAAATTCCAAATTCTTTTTGCTCAACGCGCGCAGCTGATTTATCCAGTATGCCTTGAATACGTCGCGCGGTAGCCACAACCGCTTCAGACACTTCACCCATACGCTGATAATAATAATTTTCTTTTCTCAAGGCCTCATCAAGCGGCACAACTGCCCCACTATCAGGCTGTTGCGTTCTATATAACAAGACCGTTTCAGCAAGTGCTTCATAGAGTTTATCTTGATCGCGGTACATAAAATCTGAATGGCCTTGCCTTTGATGCAACTCAATGGCGCGATCAAAGCATGCAATGGCTCTTTCACTATAAAAATGTCCGTTTACATATGCATTTTTCGGATACGTCAAATAGCGTTGCCCCGCGAGGGAATACATGTTCGCGGCGGGCATTAAATCTCCTGCGTCCTCGTATGCTTTGGCTGCGGCATAATATTCCTCAATTGACAGCCCCAAATCCTTCAAATCGCCATTAGAAAAATACGCTTTCTCAGCTTCATAAGCTTTTTGCTCATGCACTCCTCCCTGACCGTTTATATCATAAGACAGGCGTGTATGAATACGCGTACGATCGGAAAACCCACCCGGAAGCGCCTTGATCTTCGCCAAGATTTCATCTTCAGTCGCCTGAGCCACATCAAATGCTTTACCACCGACCAACAGTGTATTTTGTGAGGCGTTAGCCCAACTATGCTTCACTCCCTTTGTCATAACGATTGTTTATCACGTGCATTAGACTATGGTCAATCTTTTCTTCGCTTTCCTTCTTTATGTTCTTATAAAGTGAGCGGCTAACTAACTGTTTCACTCATGCATATCAGACGCAGTCATATTTACACTTTAAGTAGACATTCACCATTTGGCTATTTCCAACCTTCTATGATGCGCCCCAAGCACCACCTAACGGCTTGACAGACGTTGAACACTCCTCAACGGGTTTATAATTATACCTCGTACAACTACGCGTTTGGGGCACGTATACATTGGAATGTCGCGGAATGCGCCACCAGTGGCAGTAAATACTGATATATAAGGAAGAAAAATGGTAGCGGAGGGCAGATTTGAACTGCCGACACATGGATTATGATTTACACTAAAATCACTTAGAACCCGTCCCGTTATGTTTGAAGCTATTGGATCTAAGGCTTGGCCATATTGGGTCTCAGGCTCTGGATCTGTAAGAATTGATTTAAAGCTCTTCAAATCAATTAACCGCCGCTGTTACCCCAAGCGTTACCCCACTAATCTGAGAAAACTATTTTCAACTGAGGAAACTTACGCTCTATAATTTTTTTAAACTTCTCAGCGCTTTGCCTTCCCCAGTTCCGCGCGACATAATATTCGTTTCCTTTGTAAATGAGTTCTGGATCCTGATTAACACGATACTTTCTATATTTTTTCTCTGTTTCAGTCACCTCATCCTCTCGCTTCAACAGGTCAAAGCTACATGTCCGGTTACTTCTAAGGAATTCAAACACACCAACATCCAACAAGGCATTTTTTTCAATCGTTTTAACTACATTCAAACCGATGTCTGCTTTTTTAAATTGCAAAAACTCTTCGACACCATCGTAAATGATGTCAACTCTACTGGTATCCTTTGTCGTTTTTGAAATATCATCTACCGACTTACGTATTTTTTTGCGCTCTTCTTCTGGACGCTCTGGATCTGTTGCTATTGCCTCAAGCGCTGCAAACAATAATCTTTGATGGTTCTTCCAGAATTTACTCAAAAGCTCACGCTCTACTTCTCCAATAGCCATAACAATTTCCTTACTTACATCTTCTCCTGATATATTGGGTTGACTGAGTGCTAGCAAATAGTCTTGCACCACTTTATTGACATCAGACGACACAGAACGTCGTAACAACGGCTCTAAAAGATAGTCAACAATGCTCTGATAATTGATTTGAATAAAATTTTTATTTTTACATTGTGGCTCATCTAATGCTTGCAACTCGATTGATGAGATCGGTGTTAAAAATATGAAGATATTACAGTCGTCAGGGTGCTCTTTTTGAAAGTATGAATAATACCTTTCAGTTTGATCACCCGTTTCAGCACTCGTCACCTTGTTTTCAATAATCAAGTTAGCTTTTGCTAAGACACCACCCCTCAAATACTTAAACTTAATCCATAAATCCACTCGTCCAGATTTTTGAATAGACACTTCGGTTGCAACATCAAACGACTCAATTTGCAAATCATCCGAGATAACATTATCAAAAATATATTGTTGTTTTTCATCGCGTATTTTAGATGGATGAATTGATAATATCTCTATAAATTTGAGCAAATTATAAGTAGCTAATTCTCCATGATCTTCTTTACTAAACAACCAAGCGATAAAATTACTATGAGCAATTTCTTTGCGACTAAAACCCATTATTTCTGGCATGGATCTTGATTTATAGCGTGCTTCTAATTTCTGAGTAACAGGGTCGTTTTTAAAACGAATAATTTCATGCCTTATTTCTTCTAATTTTAAATCGTTTTCATGGCGCATAAGAGAACTAGTTTTAAAACCTTTTTACAACACAGAGCATCATCATCTATTAGAACCCGCTTGTTTGCAAGAAATTCTGTTCGATAAACTAAAACGCTGATTTAGAGCGTTTCACCTTTCAATAAAAACATCGCGATCATATTCCTCCAGTATTAAATGGCTTCTACTATGATTAAACGAGCGTTTACTCTTCCATTCCCATCTAAATCGAATTACTCTAGTGATGAAGCTGATACGCAACAGCTTCCGAGCTTTACAACTCGTCAGAATGGTTCGTGCTACCAGAAAGCATGTCCTTGACCTATGGTCGAGGAGCCTGTGCTATACAACAGGCTTCACGGCTAAAAACACAGGGATTGTTTCTGACAATTTGTAAACTCCTCGACTGCCAGTCAAGTCATAAGCGGGGGCGCACCGCGTAGGAGTTTCACTATTCAAGCACCAGACATACAATTTTCCGAATGGTATTCATGGGATGATGTAAAAAGCATTCCGAATGGTGAACGCAGAGGACTTTATATCATTGCTCGATTTGATCAGAAGCCTGTGGGCGCCGCCAATCCGAATGTAAAAGAAATTCTCTATATCGGCGAGACACACGGAAAATCACAGAGTATCCATAAACGTCTTACAACGTTTTTTAAAGCTGCCCGCGTTGGAAATAAAATCTACAAACACAGTGGTGGCAACCGTTTTAACCGAGAGTTATCTGGTAACCTTAACAATATTTATGCGGCTAGTTTCGCACCTTTAATTGAAGATGAGCGCTATTTAAATCCGTTTATATTTTACGCCGAGCGTAAATTGATCTTGGAATATGTTGTTAATCATAGCAAGCTGCCTCTGTGCAATTGCTATTAAAAATACATAATTACTATCGTCACCCTATCTAGGTTCAGTTTTTTTCTTACCTTTTAATTGAAAGAAAATTCTTGTAAGTTTGGATAAATTAAAACAAGGATATTCAAATATGAATTTTAATTCGTGCTTAAAAGACAAAAAAATCAAAGGATTAAATTTTAGTATAGACTTGTCCATTAGAGAATATTGGGACTTAGCAGAACAAATTATCGATACAAATAAATTTCAGCGAAAAAAAGTTTCAAGCTCTAACAAACCATATGCTCTTCTTAAAAAGGATTTATTTGAGGGATGCATAATGCCTCCTATCATACTTTCCACAACTGATAAATTTAGCTCGAAGTACAAAGACAAAATTTCGAATGCTCTTAATTCAAGCAACATCCAAGAACACAAGCAAGCTTTACAAAATTTGATTGAGGAAGCCTTTAAAGAAAAAGAGCTAATTATATTAGATGGATTGCAAAGAACATATACTATTTCTCAATGCTTAAAAGACAGCTTAGGTGGGACAGAAGAATTTCAAAATCACCCTATTCGCGCTGAAGTCTACGTTGGTCTATCAAAGATGGGGATCTTATATCGCATGATGACTCTCAATATTGGACAGACGCCTATGAGTTTTCGGCATCAAGTTGAAGCACTGTACCACGATTATACAGATAGAAACATCCAAGAATACGGAATAAAACTGGTAACAGAAACAGATCAAAGCCGCATCAACCATATTGGGGATTACAAGTACCATGAAGCCATAGATATGTTTCACGCATACACCACTGGACAGCCTCAATCCGTGGATCGTAAAACGGTACTAGATGAAATGAGAAAAATAGAATTTTTAGAGCATTACAAGCCTGAGGAAGATGAGAGTGAGGATTTATTAAGTGTGTTACAATCATATAATAGTCTTGTGCAGCTAATTGAAGACAAAAGTCAACAATGGCAACTCACAGAGGAAATCAAGGAACAATATGATATTGAGAGACCCTTTGGTGACAATATTTTCAAGATTTTTTCTAAAGTACAGCCTATGACTGGCTTTGGTGCCGAATGCCACAGATTATTGCAACAAGGAAAGTTTACAAGCCTAGATACTCTATCTAAAGAGTTAAAAAAGTGTGACTTTAAGAACGATATAGACGACGGCATGTCTTCAATTATAATTGCCTTGGAAGATATTCAAAAAAGAGCTACTAAGATTGGAGATGCGCAACGTCGCTATTTTCAAATGAGTTTCCGCCACTTACTGAATAAAGATTCAGATGCGTATTTAGATTTACACTCTTGCTGGAAGGCTGGTAAAGAAACTTACGATAGCTTATTTGGGATTTAAATGTCCGACTGTAGTGCATTTTTGAGATCGTACGTAAACGAAACTGAAGGTATAACAGGAAACATTACCTTTGATAATAGTACCGCTAATTTCAATCTCAGCAATGGTCTATGTTTTCAAGTTTTAGGCTGGTTTGGTAACAGCCCCCCTCAAAAACACAAGCTATTTTACTATGAAGTTTTAAAAACGCCTTACAAAGGGGCAAATCAAATTACTACCGTGAAGAAGCATGGAGGAGGAACTTGTGGGTACATATTTCCCATTTCTTCTATTTCTGATTCTTCCCTTTACCCTCGTGATTCAAAATGGATTAATATCTTCGCTGCACAAGCAGCACATGCAATTACCACAGGGGTAATAAGTAGCCATAAACTTTCATACAAACTAAGTGTTGACACTTGTGTAAAAGAAACACCACTTCTCTCAGATTTTTTTCCAGAAAACACCGCTTTTTTAGTAGTCAGTCGAGAGCAAATGTCTACATTCAATATAACAGAAGAAGAAATCCTTATAAATTTAAGTCAAGAAGGCTTCCATAAGCTGGTAGAAGAAGAAAACGTAGATTTAAATGACTTCAGTAAAGCCATTTCTATTAAAAACGCATCTAAAGACCTGACAGCAAACTTAGATTACGTACTAAGGCAGCTTCATATGACAAACTCAGATAACAATCCTAGATCAAAATTTTTATTTCTATATCAAATTATAGAAGTCTTGATAAATAAAATTTTTGAGCATGAGATCACAAATCTTAATTATAAAGATTTTACGGATGTATGGGAATTTAAAGATAAAATTAATTCAATTACAACAGAGAAGTACCGCATTAATCGCATACAAGAACACTATCTAAGTGGAGCAGTTCCTGGAGATGATTTTGATCTCATCTCAAGCATCTGCAGCAATATGTCATTTATTGACACCAAAACAGAGGGCCATTGGTCCCATAAGCTATACAAAGTAAGAAATATTATTGTCCACAATCAAAGTAAACTAGATAATAATGATCTAGAAGAGCTTATTATGCTAAACGCGCTTTTATTGAAAGTTTGTATAAGCATGATATGTCACTTTAAAGCTTAGTTACCCCAATGATACCCCAAGCAAAATGTTACTCTTCACGCAGAGAAGAAACAAAGACATAAAACACTGATATATAAGGAAGAAAAATGGTAGCGGAGGGCAGATTTGAACTGCCGACACATGGATTATGATTCCACTGCTCTA
>DKAJ01000010.1 GCA_002448815.1 Micavibrio sp. UBA6929 | reverse complement strand
TTGTTTCTAAAATCGTCGAGTAAGCTTTAAAGCTTTGCTATTAAGAATCAAAGAAAAGCCCGTCCTGATTAGGTCGGGCTTTTTGTATGTGCTATTGTAGTTATATCTCTATGCCTTATGCTGCTTTTTTGTATTTGGTGTTCTCGCGTGCATAGGCCGCCTCAAATTCAGGCAATTTTGTAATGACATCAACTAACTGCTCAACATTTTTACCCAAGGTGATTTTTGTGTCAGGAAAATAGTTGTTCCAGCTGGAATAAACCGCGAGCAAGTAATCGATGATGCTTGGACTGTCACCAGCAGTAAAAGCTGTGTTTTCTAGATGTTTGTCTACAATCTGCCATAGTGATGAGACTTGCTCTGCGAGTTGGCGTTGCAGGTTTTCTTTTTCTGCTTCATCAAGGTCGACCTTAAACGCGATCGTGAACATCTTTGAATATGCTGGATGCAGCGTTGCATAATTAAACATCAGCCATCGATAAAATTCGGCGCGTCCTTCCGCGTCTGTGGGTAGGGTGTCTGGTGCATGCTTCTCGATTAAATACAGTGCAATAGCTGCGCCTTCGGTGATGACATCACCGTTATCCAGTTTAAGTGCGGGAACCTGATTTGTGGGGACGATGTCCTCATAATTGTCAACGTCACTGCGCTGGATGACTTGAAAATCGAGGCCCAGCTTTTCCATGAGAACGGTAATTCCGGTCGAGCATGTGCCGCCAATTGAATAAAGTGTGTACATAGTATCTTGCCTTTGTTTGTAAATAAGAACTGTAATCTTAGATATTGCGTAACGATCAAAAATCAATGTTTGATGTGTTTGTAACGCATGAGTGTAATATTTCTTTATAATCAGGCTTTGTGGTATAATAATATTATGCGCGGATTCGCGAGGGGAAGACTAAATTAGGTCACTTCAAATCCTCTCCCGCTGTGTCCTGTGGTGGTGAAATCCCGCGAAAGGAGAATATATGCCGTTATTACCGCATGCGCCGTTAACGCGCTCGCCCAGTTTATTGCATGTCGAGCAATGCCCAGCCCTAATTCTTAACGCGGATTATGAGCCGCTTAGCTACTTTCCGCTGTCAGTCGTGCCATGGCAAGAGGCTGTGCGCGCCATCTTCCGCGGCAACGTTAATGTCGTTTCCGAATATGACCGCGTTGTGCGATCCCCCGCCTTTGAAATGCGCTTGCCTTCTGTGTTGGCTTTGAAGGACTACGTGAAAGTGTCGCGTAAGCCAGCCTTTACACGGTTTAATGTTTTTCTGCGCGATGGGTGGTCGTGTCAATATTGCGGGGATGAATTTCAGACCAAAGATTTAACCTTTGACCATGTCGTGCCGCGATCAAGGGGCGGCAAAACCAATTGGGAGAATATCGTCGCAGCATGCCGGTCATGTAATGCCGATAAAGGGGATAAAATGCCAAGCAGGGCAGGCGTTCACCCCATAAAAAGCCCGCAGCAACCCAGTATCTATGAGCTTCGCAATAAAGGCCGCAAATTCCCTCCACACTTTTTACACGAAAGTTGGGGGGATTTTTTGTATTGGGATACTGAACTGGATGAAGCCTAAGCCCGCGATTGATCTTTCCATTATATCCCTGTAAACTTTTATCATCTATGATGGAACAAGGTCTTGTTCCGTAACATTCAAAATATATCCGCCAAAGGAAAGGTGAAGTAATGTCAGTATGGTTTTTGTTGTGGCTATTTCTGTCGCTGACATTGTTGTATTTCTTTGGCTGGACGCTCTATATTCTTCAGCGCCAAAAAAAGGCATGGGCGGCATTTGCCAAAAAATATGGCCTGCGCTATTTTGCAGGTGGATTCTCAGAAGCGCCCCAAATGGAAGGTGTGATTGGCGACTATGCGTTCTCATTCTTTCCTGCGCAATATGAGCTAGGCGATGTCCGTCATAGCCGTAAAATGACAGCCATTGAAATGACGCTCAAAAGTGAAGTGCCATTTGATGGTTTTGTTGCATCAGGTATGTTGATTGATGCGTCCAAGGGCGCCGGATTGCAACATGAAATTAAACCTCTGCATGGGCAGTGGGATGACACAAATATTGTGCTGACAGATAAGATTGGGTCAATGCAGGCCTATCTGACGGAAGAGCGCATGGAGATCATTAATCGATGGCTGAAGCTTAAAAATTCATGGTTCTTACTGGGGTTTAGAAATGATGTGTTTTTGCTGCGTATCGATACGCCAAACCCAATGGATAACCCTAAAAAAATCAATGCCTTGGTGAAAAAATTGCTGCAAGATGTTCCTGTGCTTGAGCTTAACAAAGGTGAGGCATCGATGCTACAAATCGCCGCAACAAAAACCGCCTCGGCGCAGGATAAAACATTGTCTGATGATGGCGGCGATATTGCATCTATTTCCCTGGAACTGGAAGATGAGGAGCAAAAGAATGCTGCGTCAGATCAGAACGAAGTGCAGCAAAATCCCTCCGAAACGCCAAGCGCGAAAGAGTAATCTAATTAACGCTTGAAGATCGCTGGCATCGCAGGGCTGTCAGATGTATTTTTCTCGGATGAGGATCGGCTAGAGAGTTTTTCTGCCTCAAGACATCCGCGTAAGCCCGCCTTGTAATCAGGATATTTAAATTCCATACCTAAATCGCGTTTAATCTTTTCATTGCGGACGCGGCGGTTTTCTGAATAAAAACTGCGTGTCATCGGGGCGAGGTTCGCATCTTCGAAATTGACGATAGGCGGTGGATCAACACCGAGTAAGTCACATGCATATTCGATGACTTCATGGCTGGGTGCTGGCATGTCGTCTGCCAAATTGTAGACCTCGCCAGGTGTTGGTTTTTGAAACGATTTCAGTAATCCGCCAACAATATCTTCAACATGAATGCGGCCAAAGGCATGTCCACGTTTGCGAATGCGGCGTCCGATGCCTGCGCGCACAGAATCAAGCGCGCAGCGCCCAGGGCCATATATGCCCGCAAGGCGGAAGATATGAACAGGCAAACCGTGATTTTTATAAAGTGACATCCATTGCTCTTCAGCCTTTTTGCGGCGGTTGCCACGGCGCGAGCTTGGGTTAATATCCGAAGATTCATCCACCCATCGTCCGTCACGATCGCCGTAAACGCCTGTCGTCGACAAATAACCAATCCATTCCAGATTTTTAAAGGCTGAAATATCATGACCATGCGCCAAAAAGGCAGGGTCACCGTCATCATCTGGCGGCGTAGAGATCAACAAATGCGTCACATCACGTAATATGTACTCTAAATCAGGAAGCGGCGCGCCGCGCTCGAACAAATAGGGGGTAATGCTTTTGTCTTTTAAAGAAGAAAAGCGCCCTTCATCGCGCGTTGTGCCTGCAAGATGCCACGTACTGGGGAGCTGCGAAAGCGCATAGCCCAAATAATGGCAGCTATACCCATAGCCAAAACAAAACAGTTTTTTATCGCCGTCGGCCATAATGCAATCTCATCCTTAAAAAAAGTCTCGAAGCAACGCTTCAAGACATTAAGACACAGTTATTTCATTTAAGCAGCTGCGGTATCAAAGGACGGCGCTTTGTCATCTGCAAGGGCAGTAAAACTCTCACGGCTCGTCACTTTTTCAAACCATTCGCGGGCGGCGGGGTGTTCTTCCCATGGCACATCACCCAATGTATCAATACATGAAAGATGCGCTGCTGCTGCGATATCAGCTAAAGAATATTGATTGCCTGCAAGCCATTCGCGCTTTTCTGTAAGAAAGCCGATATAGTCCAGGTGATAGTGAATGTTGGCGTAACCAGCGCGCACAGATGGGCCATGCGGGTCGCCTTGTTTAAGGAACGGTTTAATAACCTTTTCGCCAAGTAAATTGCGGCTAACCTCGTTTTCAAACTTTGTGTCAAACCAACTGACCAAGCGGCGCGTTTCTGAACGCTGCACAGGGTTGTCGCCTAGTAAATTAATTTCAGGATAGACTTCTTCTAGATATTCGCAAATGACCTGCGAATTGGCCAATGTCGTGCCATCATCTTCAACCAAAACAGGCACATCACCAGCAGGGTTGAGAGCCAAGAAATCTGTACGGCGTTCCCAGATATTTTCAACTTGCAGTTCAAAATCCAGTCCTTTTTCTGCCATAACAGCGCGGACTTTGCGCGAAAAAGGATGTAGCCATAAATAGTAAAGTGTCCGCATAAATAAAGTACCCCAAAGTGATAGAACAAAAATAAATTTCAGGTGGATTGCTTCCCTAGGCAGTACCTAAAATATCTTTATTGGTATATCCTTAACTTGTTTTGTAAAAAGAATCAATAACAGGCTAATATTAGAGCAATTTTTGATGCCAATCCTTCATATTTTTATCATATCGATCCTGCAAGGGATCACCGAATTCCTTCCGATCAGTTCAAGTGGGCATTTATTACTGTTCCACAGCATCGTTCAGCAACCTGATTCGCTGGAGGCCGAGCAAGTTAATCTGCTTTTGGATATTGCTGTGCATGTAGGGACACTGTTTGCGGTGGTTGCTTATTTCTGGAAAGATATCTGGCGTATGACGCTGGGCTGTTTTCCCTTAATGACGGGGCGTTGGGATCACCCCGATGCAAAGCTGAATATCCATATCGTGATAAGCTCTATCCCCGTGATTATCGCAGGTTTGGCGCTTCATGCGTGGGATCCGCTTTGGCTGCGCGAGACATGGATCGTTGCGACCACAACCATTGTGTTTGGCGCGCTTCTTTGGCTGTCCGATGCACGCAGTGAAGCGCAGCGCGGTAATGAAACCATGACGATCAAGGATGCTGTCCTCATTGGCCTTGCGCAGTGTTTAGCGCTGATCCCAGGGACAAGCCGCTCTGGCATTACAATGACGGCAAGCCGCTTTTTGGGGTTCGCCCGCACCGAAGCTGCGCGTTACAGTTTGTTGCTATCGACGATCGCGATCAGCGGCGCAGGCACTGTCGGCGCTATGGACGTCGCGGCGATTATCACGCCAGACCTTGCGAAGGCGATATTGCTGGCGATTGTGCTATCGGGTTTGTCGGCGATTATTGCGATTGCTGTGATGATGAAGTGGCTGGAAAAGCAGAGCTTTAAGGTCTTTGCGATATATCGCTTTATCTTAGGCGCGGCGCTGTTCGTTGCGCTTGGCATGGGCTGGATCGCTTAAATCTCTTTACGATAGCTCAGATACATGATCTTAGTCGCGCCATAGGTGCGCTCATCCTCGATAAAGAAATGCGGCCGTAAATACTCCATCATCGGATCGGGGTTAAAGTCTGCTTCACTTTCGGCAACGCACCAAGCTTCTTGGGTCAGCCACCCGCCTTGGTGAAGCGATAAAAGGGCAGGGCCAACCAAACCGCGATCATAGGGCGGGTCTAAAAAAGCGAGCGTCGCAGGCGTGTCCTTGGCGCGTGGTAATTGCGCCGCATCCATGTTGGCAAAACTGGCCGCATCATCCAAAACGCCCAGTGCTTGCGCGTTATCTTTGGCAAGGCGCAGGGAACCATTGCTTTTATCTACGAAATGACAATGCGTCGCCCCGCGCGAGAGTGCCTCAAGGCCTAAGGCGCCGCTGCCTGAAAACAAATCAATAACGCGCGCATCATCTAAGTTAATGCGGCTGAGCAGGGCGTTAAAGATCGCGCCGCGAATTTTGTCAGATGTCGGGCGAATAGATTGATCGCTGGGGCTTTTTAAAACGCGCCCGCCGTATTTGCCAGATACGATCCTCATCCAGACTTTCCTGATTTGAAATAGGCAGGAATTTGCTGCTTCATCACCGATGGTTTAACCTCTTCAATCGCATTTTTCGGCATATTCCCCAAATTGAACGGGCCATAAGACACGCGGATCAAACGGTTTACGGTCAGGCCAACGGCATCCATCGCGCGGCGAACTTCGCGGTTTTTACCTTCGGTTAATGTGACGCTCAGCCACGAATTTGTACCATTTTGTGATTCAAGTTCGGCAATGATGGGCTTATACCGCACACCTTCATGCGTTAGGCCTTTTTTCAAAATTGCCAGTTTTTTATCATCAACGCGGCCATGCACGCGCACGCGGTATTTGCGTTTCCACCCCGTCGCGGGTAGCTCAAGATAACGGGAAAGCTCCCCATCATTGGTCAGCAGTAACAAACCCTCGGTATTCATATCCAAACGCCCGACAGTGACAAGGCGGGGGATATTATCCGGCAAGCGATCAAAGATCGTTGGGCGGCCTTCTGGGTCTTTGTTACTGGTGATAACGCCAGTTGTCTTGTGGAACATAAATAAACGTGTATCTTGCGCCGCGCCAATTTTCTTGCCGTCAACGATCACTTCGTCTTTATCTGTGACAACGCAGGCGGGACTGGTGAGTTTTTGGCCGTTGACCTGCACGCGTCCCTTTTCAATCCATCGTTCAGCCTCGCGGCGAGAGCATAACCCCGCACGTGCCATAAATTTTGCTATTCTCTCGCCTTTTGGGGCGTCTTGTTGTATATCTTTGCTCATGGATACACACCATATAGCAATGACCGCAGCGCTGGAAGAGGCAAAATGCGCGGCTGATCGTGATGAGGTTCCCATCGGCGCCGTAATTGTGGATCCGCGTGATGGACGTATTGTGGCGCGCGCAGGAAATCGCACGCGGGAACTGAACGATCCAAGCGCACACGCAGAAATTTTGGCAGTGCGCGCAGCGTGTGAAAGAGCAGGGGCGCAGCGAATCCCCGATTATGATCTCTATGTAACTTTAGAACCCTGCACGATGTGCGCAGGGGCGATCAGCTTTGCACGCATTCGCCGCGTTTATATCGGCGCACTAGATGCCAAAGGCGGCGGCATCATGCATGGTGCAAAATTCTACGACCAGCCCACATGCCACCACCGCCCAGAAGTTTCCAGCGGCATAATGAGCCACGAATGCAGTGCCATTCTAAAAGCATTCTTCGCGAAAAAGCGCGCTAAGAGCCGTATTTGATACTTGATGTTGATATGGAAACGCATTAGGGTGCGGGCAAAATAAAAAAAGGAGACACTATCGTGAGCGGTAAAGAGAATAATGTACGTGATATAGACCATGAGATTGAGCAATCCATGAAACCAATGCGTAGCAGAGCTGGATTGGGTGTTGCAGCTGCGGCTTTTTTAAGTGTAGCGGGTGCCATCGGTATAGGCGCAGTCATTAAGCAAAATGCCAATAACCATGAAGATACAAAAGATTGTTTGCGTGAGGCTCTGTTGTATAAGGCAGCCACGCACGCCGCTCTCAGTGAAGAGGGCTTAGCATGTTACGATGATGAAGGCGAAAAGTTGGGGGATTTGTTTATTCGCAGTGCGACCCATACGTTTGGTGATACCCCTTCAATCGCTTTAGAAGTACGCATTGAATATGCGCAAGGCGTTTCAACAAAGGATGCTGCAGCACAGTTACATACCCTGGAGCAGGGCACTCAATTGTACGATAAAGTATCTGAAAATATTTTGTCTTATACGGCTGAGTAGTTTTTTCTGTGATACATATACAAAATGCGCACCTATTAAAGTGCGCATTTTTTGTTTAAATGCCCTGTAAAAGCGGCGACTTAAAGCGCGCGCCAGCCAATATCACGGCGGCAAAAACCATCAGGCCAATCAATTTTATCAACGGCGGCGTAGGCACGCTCTTGCGCTTCGGCGACGCTGGCGCCTTTGGCTGTGACGCCAAGAACGCGTCCGCCGATGCTGACGATTTGATCGCCGTCTTTGGCCGTTCCCGCGTGAAAAACAACAACGCCTTCGCTGTTATTTGCCTCATCAAGGCCATTGATTGGTGTGTTTTTAGGATAGCTCTGCGGGTATCCGTTCGTCGCCATAACAACGCACATGGCAACATCTTCTGACCAGTGCACTTTATCTGCGATTTCTGACAAACGTCCTTGCGCACCAGCCTGCAAAATTTCGGCGAGGTCGGCTTGCAAGCGCATCATCAAAACCTGACATTCGGGGTCGCCAAAACGGGCGTTATATTCAATCAATGAAGGTTCGCCATCGACGATCATAAGACCTGCGTACAAAACGCCAGTATAAGGCATGCCGCGTTCTTTCATGCCGCGCACGGTTGGCTCGATAATGCGGGTCATGATTTTATCATGTAAGTCTTGGCTCATCAGGCGGGCAGGCGAATATGCGCCCATGCCGCCAGTGTTGGGGCCCTTATCGCCGTCAAAGGCGCGCTTGTGATCTTGCGCAGATGTCAGTGGCAAAATGCCGTGACCATCGGCCAGCGCGAAAAAGCTCAGCTCTTCACCGTCCATAAATTCTTCAACAACAATTGAACTGCCTGAATCGCCAAACGCATTGCCCGAGAGCATATCACGCGCCGCTTCAAGGGCTTCGTCCAGTTCCATGGCAACAATAACGCCTTTTCCTGCGGCAAGGCCGTCGGCCTTAATGACGATCGGCGCGCCCATGTCGCGGATATAGGCCTCGGCCTTTTCGATGTCAGTAAAGCGCTCGTACGCGGCAGTGGGAATGTCAAATTCTTTGCAAAGGTCTTTCATAAAGCCTTTTGAGCCTTCAAGCTGCGCCGCAGCCTGTGAGGGGCCAAATACGTCAATACCCTTGGCGCGAAGTGCGTCCGATAGCCCGGCAACCAATGGAGCCTCTGGGCCTATCACAACAAGGTTAATCGCGTTATCGGTCGCAAATTGAACAAGACCATCAACGTCAGTGTCTTTCAGGTCAACCAACGTTGCGCAGCTTTCAATGCCGGCATTGCCTGGCGCGCAATAAAGTGTGTCACATAGATCTGACGCTGAAAGCGCCCAAGCCAAAGCATGTTCACGGCCACCCGAGCCAACCAGTAAAATGTTCATGAAGGAAACTCCTGCAAATGTGCGTAAATCGTTATATCTGTATGGTTTTATAAACTAATCTTGCAAAGATACAAGGCTTGCATTGCCGCCCGTTGCGGTTAAGTCCGTGCATGTGACGCGCTCGGTCATAAAGCGGCGCAGATAATCAGGGCCGCCTGCCTTAGGGCCAGTGCCAGACAAGCCTTGCCCGCCAAAGGGCTGCGAGCCAACAATCGCGCCTGTCATAGACCGGTTAACATAGATATTTCCTGCGATGCTTTGGCTTTGTACGCGCTGGATAAAGCTGTCGATGCGGCTGTGAATGCCAAGGGTTAAACCGTATCCTTTGCTCCGTAGCTCCAAAAGCAGGTCATCTAAATCGTGGTAGCTATAACGCAGGACATGCAAGACAGGGCCAAAGACCTCTTTGTCAATGCCGCTCAGTGACGGGATTTCATAAGCGCGCGGCGCAAAGAAATGCCCCATATCTTCTATGGCAGAATCGATCGGCGTTTGTGCAATCAGCTTGCCAAATCCTTCGAGGTTACCACAATGGGTGACCAGGTTAGCGCGTGCTTCGCTATCAATGATAGGGCCAATATCTGTGCTGATGTTCGATGGATCGCCAACGCGCAGTTCACGCATAGCCCCTTGCAACATACGGTTAAACGTATCGGCAACATCATCTTGAACAAAAACCAGCCGTGTGGCCGAGCATCGCTGCCCCGCCGAGCCAAAGGCGCTCAGGACAACGTCATCGATGACTTGCTCTAACAAGGCCGAGCTATCAACAACCATCGCATTCAGGCCGCCAGTTTCTGCAATAAACGGCACAATAGGCCCGTGTTTTAAAGCCAGAGATTGATTAATTTGATGGGCGGCTTCGCTTGACCCTGTAAAGGTCACTCCTGCAATATCTGGATGATTAACAAGGTGCGCGCCGATAAAGCCGTCACCAATAACCAGATTTAAAACATCACTGGGGATGCCCGCACGGTGCCATAATTTGACGGCAAATGTTGCGATGGCGGATGTTTGCTCGGCAGGTTTGGCAATTACTGTGTTACCCGTGACAAGCGCCGCCGCAATTTGACCGGTGAAAATGGCCAAGGGGAAATTCCAAGGCGAAATGCAAACAAACGCGCCGCGACCGTGGCGGGTATAATGGTTATGCTCGCCCGTAGGGCCAGGCAATGTAAAGCCACATGATGGTGCTTCAGACATGATTTGATTGGCGTAATAACGGCAAAAATCAATTGCCTCACGAATTTCAGCCTGCGCGTCAGGCAGCGTTTTTCCTGCTTCGCGAACCAGTAACGCAAAGAATTCTTGTGCATAATCTTCTAATAAATCTGCATATTTCTGCACAATTTCAGCGCGACTTTGTGTGGACTTTTTCATCCAGTCAGGAAAGGCTTTGTTGGCCTTGCGGATGGCTTTTTCTGCCGTCTTTTCACTGGCATACCATGTGCGGCCAAGGTGCTTTTGCGTATTGGCGGGGCACAGCGCATCGTGAACATTGCTGCCCTTGTACGAACGACCATTGATAAGGCTAAACGCACTGTATTGGTGTGTGTCTTTTAAAAATGGTGAGATCCAGCGATATAAAAAGGCAACAGTTTCCTCATCATCCAAATCCAGCCCGCGCGAGTTAAGGCGCTCTCGTGGCTTTTCATCAATAAATAAATCCAGTGGAAATGTAATTTGCGGATGCGATGTATGATTATTTTCTGCAGCCTTTAACACGGGATCATGCAGCAATTTATCTAAGGGATAGGTGTCATCTAAAAGTTTATTGATAAAGGAAGAGTTCGCACCATTTTCCAGCATCCTGCGCACCAAATAGGGAAGCAAATCTTTGTGTGGCCCTACGGGTGCATAGACGCATATTTGATCATTGTCATCTTTAGGCAAGACGGCGTACAAAGCCTCACCCATGCCGTGCAAGCGTTGAAATTCAAAGTCACGATTTGCTGTGCGCGCAAAGGATTTGACCGCAGCAATCGTATGCGCATTATGTGTGGCAAACATAGGATAGATTTGCGGACATTGTTGCAGCATTTTTTGTGCGCAAATCAGGTAATTAAGATCTGTATGACACTTGCGGGTAAAGACAGGGTAGTCAAGCAAACCATGAACTTGTGCATGTTTGATCTCGCGGTCCCAATAGGCGCCCTTGACCAACCTGACATGAATGTTGCGTTTGTGCGTTTCTGTGGTTTGCTTCAACCAGTCAATAACAGATGCTGCGCGTTTTTGATATGCCTGTACGGCAAGGCCAAGGCCGTCCCAGAATTCAAACTCACCGACCTGCAGCAATCGTTCGAAGACCGCTAATTGCAGGGATAGTCGTTCGGTTTCTTCTGCATCAATCGTGATCGCGATATTGGCGCTCGCAGCAATGCGGCAAAGTTCGATCATGCGTTTTGTGATTTCGGGCACGCAGATATCTTTCTGCGAAAATTCGTAACGTGGATGCAGCGCCGACAGCTTTACTGAGATGCCTGCGGTGCTGTAAGGCGAGTCAGCTTTGCTGCGCTGGCGTGCCTTTACAGCGTTCAGTGCATTTTTGTACGACTGAAAATAATGATCAGCATCGGCCTGAGTGCGCGCCGCTTCGCCAAGCATATCATACGACATGCGTTGCCCTTCTTTTTCATAGGGCAGGGCGTGGACAAAGGCTGCGTCAATATCTTCGCCAAGGACGAATTGTTTGCCGATTTTCTGTACAACGTGGCGAATGCTGTTGCGAATGACGGGAAGCGCCGCATGGGATAAGGGGCTGTTAATCGCCTTGTTTCCCACCAGCAAACCAAGACCCGCCGCACGCAGCAAATTATCACTGCTGGCGGTGTTGGGTTTGACGCGCCATTGTGCAGCGTTCATTTTGTCAGTGATAAGTTGATTAGCCGTATTCGCATCTGGGATGCGCAGCAAAGCCTCTGCAATATGCATGAGGGAGAGTCCTTCATCGCCAGTTAAGGGGAAACGCTGAAGGAAACTTTCTAAAATACCAAACGATTGCGGGTTTGACCGCATATTGAGCACCATGCGGTACGCATAGTCATATATATGATCGGCAGTCTCGTGATCCCATTGAAAGCCCGCAAGCAAGGCGCGCAAACAACTTTGTTCATCGGGAAAACAGGACGAAGAAAGGCTTTTGATTGTTATTTGAACCATAGTAATACATTATGACTGATAATAGGTTTAATCTCAATTAAAGAATGAACGCATATCAGGATATGACAAGCCCACCAAACGCCCAATCAAACGTGCCAGAGTTTTCAGTATCAGATCTGGCGATGTCGTTAAAAAGGACGCTAGAAGATACGTATGGTCACGTGCGTGTGCGCGGTGAACTGTCCCGCGTATCAATCGCAGCATCCGGCCATATGTATTCTTCATTAAAAGATGATAATGCGGTTATTGACGCGGTGTGCTGGAAAGGCGTGATGAGCCGCCTTTCAATCCGCCCTGAAGAAGGGTTAGAGGTAATCTGCACAGGACGCCTTTCGACCTTTCCCAAGCGGTCTAATTATCAATTGATTATAGAAAGCATGGAGCTTGCCGGCGAGGGTGCGCTTCTTAAGATGCTGGAAGACAGAAAGAAGAAGCTGGCCGCCGAGGGGTTGTTTGATCCCGCACGTAAAAAAGCACTGCCGAAAATTCCGCAAGTGATCGGCGTTGTGACATCCCCGACAGGCGCAGTGATTCGTGATATTTTGCACCGCTTATCAGACCGTTTCCCGTCGCATGTAATCTTATGGCCAGCCATGGTACAAGGGCAGGGCGCAGATAAACAAATTGTCGCAGGGATCGAAGGACTTCAAAACATTGAGGCGCATGGCTTGCCACGACCAGATGTTATTATTGTGGCGCGCGGCGGCGGTTCGCTGGAAGATTTGATGGCGTTTAACGAGGAAAATGTCGTGCGCGCCGCGGCCAACTGCACGATCCCCCTAATTTCCGCGGTAGGGCATGAAACAGATACAACCCTTATTGATTACGCCGCAGATTTGCGCGCGCCAACGCCAACGGGCGCTGCAGAGATGGCTGTGCCAGTACGAAGCGAGCTTTTATCCATGGTGCAAGACAGCGGTGCGCGTCTTCTCGGGGCACTCACGCGGCGCCTCGAGGATAAGTCGGCATCTTTACGCCTGCAAAGTAAGGGCCTGGGCGATCCGACGAAATTGCTGGATATCAAAACGCAGCAACTTGACCGTATCGCAGAAAGCCTAACGTATAAGGTCCAGTCGATTATAAGCGAACGCCAAAACAAGATAGTCAGCGTTGGCGGACGGTTAAAGAACCCGAAAGACCTGATTCAGCAGAAGAAAATGATGGTTGAGCGCTGGGGCGATCAATTAACCGCACATCGCATGCGTATGTTTGAACGTCCAGAAACGCGCCTGGCACATGCAGGAAAAATGCTTGAGGCCTATTCGTTCCAAAATGTCCTTAAGCGCGGCTATACCGTGGTGCGCGGCGAAGATGGTCAGGTCTTAACGCAGCCTGAAAGCCTGAGCGCAGGGCAAAATGTGGCCTTGGAATTTTATGGAGGTAAAACGCGCAGTGCTGTTATCTCTAGCGGGGATGCAAAAATTGCCCCTGCACCGCGTAAAAAGGAAAAGCCTGCGAAAAAGAAAAGCGCGTCATCTCAATCCAAAGATACATCGCAGCAAAGCCTGTTTTAGGCCGTATTTAATTCGAAAAGACGAGGTTAACCGAAGTGTAGCCTTTGCTGTCAAAGCGCTCGATCAGTGGCGCGATATCTTGGCTGAGGCTTTGTGCCTTTTTGACGGCCTCTTCAACGATACTTACTGCTGTTTCATAGCTCATATCGGGTTCAAGATTGTTGTAATCTGGATTGGTTTCGATGCGCCCGTAAAAATCAATAACAAGCGGCGCAAGGTCGCTGTCTAGGGCTTCGAGCTTATCAACATTAGCATCAAAAATAAAACGATCTAGGGCAGGCGCTGTGCGCACGACTTCACCCGTACGGCGGTATTTATGATCAGCGTACTGGTCGTTAAGCGTTTTGAGCAAATCTTTGTAGATAACAAGAAAGGCCTCGATTTTAGATTGGTTTGTTTTGAGTTCGGCATTCAGCATAACGCCAACCATTTCCTGTTCTTTGCGGCGGATGCTGGCTTCTTTTGTGATAACTTGAATAGTCTGGTTCAGGGTTAAATACACTCTATCCATGCTGCGTTTGCTGATCAGGGCCGCAACTATAATGACGATGACTAGCACAACAAAAATCGCAAAGAGCAATAATGTTAAAACGCGCGAGCTTTCTTGAAGCAGCGCAAAATTATCGACAACCGTTGTATCGACTGTCCAAAGGCCAAGACTTGCGTTTTGCGCTCTTTTTTGTGCGTTCAGGTAAGGAACCTCATAGTCAGTGCCAACGATTTGCATGCGGTTAGCAAGTGTAAAGCCTTTGGAAATGATCGATTCTGAAATGTCTGTGCTTTTCTCGTTAAAGCATTGGGCGCTTGGCATTGCTCCTTGCGCATAAACAAAACATGTCAAGGAATCCCGCCCGATGAGCTGACGCAGCGATTTTTCAGCCAAAGTATCCGTGTGCACCGTATTTGTCGGCGGAAGCTCGGTTCCCCATAAGTGATAAACAGTGTCATTTTGCTTGATATGGGCCGCGTCAATAATATGGATGGGTTGCGCCAAGTTTTTTTCTATTCCTCCTTGCGCCCATACATGGGTGCTGGTCAGAATAAGAGCCATAAGAAGAAAAGAAAAAACGCGCATAAAAATAGATGATCCCCCGAACAATGTATTTTATACATAGATAAGTAAAAAAAGCCTTACCCTTTTATACTCAGCCACATATAGACGGCTATGCATTACTGTGGCAGTATAAAACATATTAATATCAAATGACAGGGGCAAAAAGCGTTAACCCCGCACGCCAAACGACAAAGAATATGCGTACTTCGTTAAAAGATTTATTACAAAAACTGGGCGTGAACCGCGTTCTATCTGCTTATGAGACAAACCCTTGGATGCACTATGACGAGGACCAGGGAATCACATGCAGTGCCGAAGTCCGTATGGGACCATCCTGTACTGATCTAGAGGCCGAAATACAGTTCTTGTATGACGATCCCGAGGCCGCACATAAAAGTAACCCGCAACAGATTATGGTCATGCGGGCTGTTCCGACGATGGGAGATTTATGGGCGCCAAAGACAATGCACGTGCAAGGAAAGCACCTGTCTGAAACGTTAGGCGGTTGGGAAGAAAAAGGCTGTAATTTCTTTTTAGCATGCGTGCAGGCACTGCAAATGGGCGAATTGCCCAATATTGAAGAGCTTGTAAAAAAAGAACTTCCGGATGACGATGACGCAAAAGGCGGACGCGGTCGCATCGGGCGCAAATCACCGAAGGTCAATTCATCGGCCTTGCTAGGTATGAAAAAATAAAAAAGCCCTAAGCGATCTGACGTTTTACCGAATGCGCAATTTTGTCATGGGCGCGCCGCAGCATGATTTTTACATCATCAACGATCATCACTAAATTCGGCACTAACAGCAAAATAATCGTTGTGGCAAATAAAATCCCCACAGCCAAAGAAATAACCATAGGAATTAAAAATTTGGCTTGCTTGCTCGGCTCCATCAGCATAGGCAGCAACCCAAGGCTGGTGGTCAGTGTTGTCAATAAAATTGGGCGGAAGCGGCGCTGGATCGCGCTAATGGCGCTTTCATAGGTTGTCAGGCCAATTTTCTTTTGCATGTTAAAGTAATCCATCAAAACAACGCTGTCATTCACGACAACGCCTGACAAAGCCACAATCCCGAACATGGATACAAAGCTTAGGTCGTATCCTAAAAGGAAGTGCCCCCAAATTGCGCCAATAATGCCAAAGGGGATCGCCGACATGATAATGACAGGCTGCAGATAGCTGCGCAGTTGCGCGCCCAAAAGAACATAAATCGCCAGTAAGGCAATAATCATATTACGCCCCAGTGATGACATGTCCTCGCGTTGTTTGCGGCTTTCGCCTTCTAAACTGTAACCAAGACCTGGGAAGCGTGATTTCAGCGCAGGCATGGCGCTGCTCTCAAGTGAAGCGATCACATCGTTAGGCGTCGTTACGTCATAGTTCACATTGGACGTGACATGCACAACCGTATTGCCATCAACGGTCGAAATTGAGGAATATCCAACTTGCTCGGTAATGGATGCAACGCTGCTAAGGGGGACTTCGCGCCCGTCATCTAGGCGAATACGTGCGCGTGATAATGTGGCAAGATCTTCTCGCTCTTCTTTAGGGTAGCGTACATAAACCAAAACCTCATTGCGGCCGCGCTGTAAACGCTGCGCTTCAAGGCCAAAAAACGTACTGCGCAGTTGTTGGCCTAATATTTCAGGCGTCAAGCCAACGGCAAGCCCCTCTGGGGTAAGGTCAAAAAGATATTCCGTTTTACCATCTTGGAAACTGTCAGTGATGGCGTATGTGCCTTCGATCTTAGCAATTTCTTCCTTAAGGGCGTCCGCAGCTTGATTAAGCATCGCATCGTTCGAGTGAGAAAGCTCAATCTCAATATCGGCATCCGACCCCATCAACGAGCTTTCAAAGGCAAGCTCTTCAACGCCAGGGATGTCGCCGATGCGCTCGCGGATCATGTTTTCAATATCAACCGAGGAATAGGCGCGCTCGCCAGAGGGGACAAGTTTAATGCGAACCTGTCCTAAATGTGATCCGCTGTCGCCATGTGCGCCTGCTGCGGGATTGCTCTCGCTCGAGCTTTCACCAACGCTGAGCGATGTGCCTTCGAAAATATCATATCCGCTTTCTTCGCTCAGTTCACTGCGCACAGATTTTACGGCGCTGCCTACGCGCTCCATCACGTCTGTCGTTGTGCTGAACGGTGTGCCGCGCGGCATCGTGACCGAGATATTTACGCGGTCACTTTCGATGCGGGGGAAGAATACAAAACGCACCGTCCCTGATGTGAAGAGGCCAGCTGTAATAATGCCCCAGCCAATAAAGATGGCCAGGGTCACATAACGCCAGCGTATACTGAGGCGGGCAAGTGGCAGGACAAAGCGTTCAATAACGCATTCTAACCCTTTGGAAACACGTGTTTTGATGTCGGCCAGTATGCCGCGGCTCCATCGTTTTGGGCTTTCCAAGTGAGAAGGTAGAATAAAGAAAGCCTCCATCAGTGACACCGCAAGAATAGGAATAACGGCAATGGGGATGACTTTAATAATCTGGCCAAAGGTTCCGCTGCTGAAAATCAGGGGGGCAAAGGCCGCCATTGTCGTCGTAACCCCAACCGTCACGGGCGATATGATGCGCTTGACGCCATGCATAACCGCATGGGGGTTGTCGTGATATTTTTCTTGTGCGTCAAAAATGCTTTCCCCCGTGACAATGGCATCATCAACCACAATGCCAAGCACCACAATCAGTGCAAACAGCGACACCATATTGATGCTGTATCCCATCATGTAAATCAGCATTAATCCGCCCAAGAATGACACGGGAATAGCCACGCTTGTCCAAAAAGCGAGTTTTAAATCAAGGAATAAGAGCAAAATGATAAAGACAAGCATAAAGCCCAAAATTGCATTGCGCAGCATCAGGCTTATGCGTTCTTTCAAGATAAAAGTGCGATCTGTTTGTAAGGCAATATGCAGGCCTTCGGGCAGGGCTACTTGATCAAGGTAGGCTTTGGCCGCGCCCGCAACGGTTAATGTGTCTTCGCTTTCGCTGCGTTGAACGGTGATAAAGGATGCGCGCTGACCTTCATACGTGCTGATGAGGTTGACGTCATCAAAGCCGTCAACAATCATCGCAATGTCACCAAGGCGCAGGACAGAACCATCCTCTTGCGTACGCACGGCAATGCTAGAAAAGGCTTCGGCATCATAGCGCTTTTGCTGGATGCGCAGTTGAATGTCACCTTGTGAGGCCTCAATCGTGCCTGCGGGAATATCCAGTGAAAAGGCCTGTATGGCTTGGCTGATCTCGCTAAGGGTTAGATCATAATGACGCAGTGTGTTTTCGGATACTTCGACGGAAATTTGGTAATCGCGCACGCCGCTTGTGCTGGTAAGGGATACCTCTGGTAGTTGACGGATTTCATCGTCTAAGGCTTCGGTCCAGTAGGCCAGCGTTTCTTCTGATACATCACCATAAAGTGCGGCGCGCAGAACGGTTTGTGTGACCTTAGTCTTTTTAATTGTTGGGCGCTCTGCCTCGCCAGGGGGGAAGTCGGACAATCCGTTTACGGCGGTTTCAACGTCATTATAAACATCATCCGCATCGGCAAATTCTTTTAATTCGACCTGTACGACGCCATATCCTTCGGTGGCTGTGCCTGTTATGCGTTTAACGCCATCAATGCCTGTCAGGGCTTCTTCCACGCGGCTGGTGATGCTTTCTGCAACCTCATATGGCGTTGCGCCAGGGTAGGAAACGCTGACCGCGATAAGGCGCGGGTCAACGGTCGGAAATGTTTCTGTGCGCATGGAGGCAACGCTGATAAGGCCGCCAACCACAAACAACATCATTAAAATATTGGCAGCAACATGATTGTGCGCAAACCATCCAATAATGCCGCCCCATTCGGCGCTGATGGTGTGGCCGCTTTGATCTGGTTGTGGCCCGTTTGGTGTAGGCGACTTAGTATCCATTATTCATCACCAATTGTTCAGGATTGCTTGTGCTAGGCTGAAGCGCATCATCAAGAGGGCGCAGCGTATACTGAACCTTCATATCCTGCGCTCCACCGGGAAGTTTACTTGTGACAATGGTCGATGTGCCCTTGATGCCGCGAATGAAGATCGTTTGGCCGTTTGAGTAGATGATCTCGGCGTCCGCGCGGTGCAGCGTTTGTGTCGCAGGGTTAATGCGCCAAATGGCGCCGCCTTTCTGGAGCGCCGTAGACGGCAGGGCAACCACGTCATCGACAAAAGGCCCCTTGATGTCCAGATCGGCAAATAGGCCGGGGATTAATCCTGCGCTGGTGCGTGCAGATTTGATGGCATTATCGGCAAGTGCAACTGCAATTTGCCCAAAGCGCGTTGTGCTATCTAGGCCAGATGCGCCGCGTTTCAGTGCGCCTTTGAATCGGTGTTCTTGCCCTTGGAACTGTGTCGTAACGGTGATGTATGGATCTTGTGTCTCCATCAGCCATGAGAGTTTCTTGGCATCTAAAGAAGCCTGAACTTCAAGGGAGCTCATGTCGTATGCTGTGCCGTATGACTGTCCCGCAGTTAACAGCTGGCCGGGGGTTAAGGTGCTTGTAATAACCCGGCCCTTAAATGGCAGGGAATAAACAGTGCGCTCAAGGTCAAGGGTTGCATCGCTTAATTGGGCTTGCGCCGCGCGCAATGTTGCTTTGGCCTCGTTAAGTTGTGGTTTGCGCGCCACCAAAGCAGGTGGCAAGCGGTCACCTTGTATTTGTTTCCATTCGGCAATGGCAAGATTGCTTTCGGCCATTTCAAGGTCATATGCGGCGCTGGCCTGTGCTACGGCCGCTTCGGCATCGCGCAGTGCAAGTTGGTAATCCTTCGGTTCGATTTGGAAGAGCAGCTCGCCAGCCTCGAATGTGCCCCCAGCAAAGGCGCTATCGTTGACCGAGATCACGCGTCCGCTGACCTCTGGGCTGATCTCAACCTCGGCGCGCGCTTTGATAAGGCCGGTTGTTGAGAAGGTGATCTGGTGACGTCCTGGCGTGACCTGAACAGCCTCGACACTGAGGACACGCGGCGCTGGAGCCTCTTGACGGATAGGGGTCTTAGAAACGCCAAGCAGCGCTGATGCGACAAAGGATGCCACAATAAATGCAATCACAAAGGCGAGCTGAATATACCCTTTAACCTTATCTTCTGGACTATGTTGCTGTGTCATGCTTGTGTTTATCTTTCTTATTTTTCAGTGTCTTGTCCGTTATTAGCCATTTTGCAGACATTGTGTCCGCCAAACCAGTTCCCGCCAAGCGCGAGATAAAGGGCAGTGCGTGCGCTCCAAAGATTTTGCTGTGTCTGGTGGAGTGTGATACCGGCGTTAAGCGTATTATTGCGCGCTTCCAGAAGGTCTTGCGCGGTAATCGTGCCGCGCTCATAGCGCTTTTGGGCAACGTCTTCGGCCTTAGTGAGCGTATCGAAGGCATGCTGGGCACTGAGCAATTTATTGCTAAGTTCGCGCTCGCTTTTCATGGCGTTTTCAACTTCTTCTATCGCGTCAAGGATATTTTGGGCGTATAGCGCTGCTTGTTCGCGGGCTTGAGCCTCGCGCATTTGAATATTTGCATGAAGCGCGCCGCCTTCGAAAAGCCTTGTCGTCAGCGTCCCTAGAAGCGATCCGGCCAGTCTGTCTGCGGTGAGCAGGTTACCTGTGCTATCACCCGTCACGCCGAGGGATCCTCCAAGCGTTAAATCTGGGTAGAGATCTGCCACAGCAACGCTGATATCTGCGCTAGCGGCCTTGAGTGCAAGTTCGCTTGATTTGAGGTCGGGTCTGCGGTCAAGCAGCGAGGCAGGAAGGCATGCAGGCGCGCTTGGTGGGGTGCTGGCAAGGGGGAAGGATTCGATAAGAGGTTGGTTCGTTCCAGGCTGGTCGCCCAGCAAGACATCAAGCGCGTATATATTCTCATGCAGGGCAATGTCATAGTCATGTGTATTGGCCATCGCCATGTCATAAGCATTTTGCGCGCTGTAAACTTCTGCGAGTGTAACGCCATTTGCACCGGCCTCATAGCGGCGCTTGACGATGTCGAGCGTATTCTTCGCATTGGTAGCGATTTGCTCTGACAGGGTAAGCATGTGCGCCTGCACGGCAATGGCGACGCGGCGCTCTAGTAAGGCAGCGACCAACGATTGCGCTAAGGCTTCGCGCTCATAAATAGTAGCGTCAAAGCGCGCTTGCGCGGCCTCTGTTGACTTGCGGATTTTACCAAATAAATCCAGTTGCCAGCTAATATCAAGGTCAGCGCCAAAGCTATTGGCGTATTGGCGTTGGTCAGTTGTGGCGTTGGGCGCAAAGCTGCGCCCTGCATTTTGCGTTGTCGTAAGAGAGGGCAAAAAGTCACTGCGCGCGGTGGTAAGCTCGGTGCGTGCTTGCATAATGCGCTGCGTTGCTTGGGTGATGTCTAGGTTTTGCTTCAAGAGCTTATCGACATATCGCTGTAACAACGGATCATCGATTGTTTCCCACCAGCGCGCCATACTGTGCGGCATCTGCGTTTGGTCACTGGTGGTTTGATTGATAAAGCCGTGCGTGTCTTCAGGCTGATCCAGTTTGACCATTTTAAGGACATCGCCTTTGAGGGATGAAAAGTCAGGCACACTTTGCCAGCACCCACCAAGCAGCAAGCAGCTAAGCGCGGCTGTGCAGTGTAGTGTTGCTTTAAAAGCGGAAGATGTCCGCGATGAAAGTGCCTGAAACAGCATAGAGAATCCTTTTGAAGTTCTATTATTCAAGCATAGCCCCCTAAGCGCGACAAGGCGCAAGCGATTGCATGCGCACAATAGCTGGGGAAAATTATCCTTGCTTATATAACGTGTAGAAGAATGAGTGCTGACGCTTTGAAACGATTATTTTGCGTTTTTACGGTAGAATGTGGATTTGGCCATGCCCAACATCTTTGCGGCTTGCGTTGTGTTGTTATCCGTCATGCTGAGGGCTAAATCCATGACTTCGGCCTCAATCTGGGTGAGGGGCTTGATCTCGCCTTTGTCTGTAAAGATGCTGTAGGCACTGTTATGAGTGGGGTTTTGGTTGGCAGATTGTGGTGCGCTGCTTGCAGGCGAAGCGCTGCCGACATGAAGGACATTTTTGATGTCGGTGTCTTCAATGGGGTCGTTATCGCACAGCACTAAAATTTTACGCAGGCTGTTTTCCAGCTGCCGAACATTGCCGTCCCAAGGTTGCTGCTTTAAATAAGACATTGCGCTGGGACTGATTGTTGGCGAGGGGCGGTCATCTATGTCGCAAATGCGCGCAATGAAATGCTCGACCAAGGCGGGAATGTCTTGTGTGCGCTGCCTTAAAGGCGGAAGGTCAATGCCAAGCACATTAAGGCGGAAGAACAAATCTTCACGAAATGTGCCATTTTGAACTTCGTTTTGGAGGTTTTTGTGCGTTGCTGAGATGACGCGCACATTAATGGGAACAGGCTTGCCCGCGCCGACAGGCTCGACTTCATTTTGCTGCAGAGTGCGTAAAAGCTTTACTTGCGCCTCTAGGGGAAGTTCCCCAACTTCATCTAGAAAAATTGTTCCGCCTTGTGCTTCACGAAACTTGCCAAGCGCTTGCTCGGTTGCGCCAGTAAATGCGCCTTTTTCATGTCCGAAAAGGGTGCTTTCCACCAATTGGGCAGGGATGGCGCCGCAATTTACTGCGATAAAAGGCTCTTCTGCGCGCGGGCTTTCACCGTGCAGTGCGCGTGCCATAACTTCTTTACCTGTGCCTGTTTCGCCGTGGATTAAAACGGGTATATCGCTAGCGGCGGCTTTGCGTCCAATGTTGATGACAGATTTTAAGCCACTTTCCGCGCCGATCATGCGGTCAAAGGTAAACGCCCCTTCGGCAGTGCTTTTAAGGCGTTTAACTTCATTCGAAAGGAGGCTTAGCTTAAGAGCGTTCTTAACCGTCAGTGCCATGCGCTCGGCCTCATAGGGTTTTGATATGAAGTCAAAGGCTCCGCATTTTAGCGCGGTTACGGCGTCTTGGATGTCACTACTGCCAGTCAGCATAATAACAGGAAGACGTGGGTGTGTTTTTGTGATTTCCTTTAAAACATCAAGACCACTGATATGCGGCATATTAAGATCTAAGATCACAAGTTTAATAGTGCGCTGCGTGTCCTGGGATAGCAGCTTGAGCGCTTCGTGACCATTGCCGCATTTAATACTGTCGAGCGAGAGTTTGCGCCGTATCAGGATGCTGAGCATCTGAAGCTGCATAGGGTCATCGTCAACAATAAGAATCGTGTCAGTCATAGAGATAAAAGAACCGCGTGTTTGTTCGCCTTATAATTGCACTATAATATATATGCTCTTTCTAAATGATTAACAAGGCGGATAGGGCAGAGCGCCTGCCGATTCTTTCCTTGCGAACCTTGATTCAAAAATTTCAATGATTCGTAAAATAAATGTTGACCACCGAATCATATTCAACTAAGTTGCGCCCACATGAGTCGGGAAGACTGCTCTTATGTAGCTAAAAAGACTAAGGGCGCACCATCCGATCCAAGGGATGCTCTGCTTATTCAATCAAGAGAAAATAGTTGACAAACTGTTTTCCTTTTCTGTATATGCACGCATCTTAAATTTTTGAAATGAATTTTAACGTAAGGGCGAGATAAAGTATGCCAACTATACAACAGTTAATTCGCAAGCCGCGACAAAAGGTTGTTAAGTCAAAGAAAAACCGTGCACTGAAAAGCAATCCTCAGCGCCGCGGTGTTTGTACACGTGTTTATACAACCACACCTAAGAAACCTAACTCGGCGCTTCGTAAAGTTGCCAAAGTTCGTTTGACAACAGGTCACGAAGTTATCTGTTACATCCCAGGTGAAGGCCACAACCTGCAAGAGCACTCAGTCGTTCTTGTGCGCGGCGGTCGTGTAAAAGACTTGCCTGGTGTTCGTTATACTGTTGTTCGCGGTGCGCTTGATACTCAAGGCGTTGGTAACCGTAAGCAATCTCGTTCACGCTACGGTGTTAAGAAGCCGAAATAAGTTTTACTAGGAGATAGAATAATATGTCACGTCGTCACGCAGCAGAAAAAAGAGAAGTTCTTCCAGATCCAAAATTTGGAGATACTGTTCTTTCTAAATTTATCAATAACATCATGATTGATGGCAAGAAATTCGTTGCTGAGAAAATCGTATATGGTGCGATTGAAATTCTGGAAGCAAAAGCAGTTAACGAAAACTTGAGCGATGAAAGCGAAGAGGCGGGCGATACAGCTGCGTTGCTTTCTAAGAGTAAAGGTTTGGCATTGTTCCACCGTGCATTGAAAAAAGTTAAGCCTAAACTTGAAGTGCGTTCACGCCGTGTTGGTGGTGCGACATATCAGGTTCCTGTTGAAGTGCGTCACGAGCGCGGTATTGCTCTTGCAATGCGCTGGATTATCGATGCTTCACGCAAGCGCAGTGAAAACACAATGGTTGCACGCGTTGCGGGTGAAATCTTGGATGCGGCCAATGATCGTGGTTCTGCTGTTAAGAAGCGCGACGATACGCACAAGATGGCGGAAGCAAACAAAGCATTTGCTCACTTCCGTTGGTAATAATTATAAGAACGTTTAGAAACAAGGATTAAATAACATGGCTCGCGAATATCCAATCAGTCACTATCGTAACTTCGGTATCATGGCGCACATCGATGCTGGTAAAACAACAACAACAGAGCGTATTTTGTTTTACTCTGGTAAGTCTCACAAAATTGGTGAGGTGCACGATGGTGCGGCTACTATGGACTGGATGGAGCAAGAGCAAGAGCGTGGTATTACCATTACATCTGCTGCGACAACAACATTCTGGAACGGCCCACAACACGGTGTTGATCCAGAAGCACGTTTCCGTTTGAACATCATCGACACACCAGGGCACGTTGACTTCACAATTGAAGTTGAGCGTTCTTTGCGCGTTCTTGATGGTGCGATTGCTGTATTTGATGCGAACGCAGGCGTTGAGCCACAAACAGAGACAGTATGGCGTCAGGCTGATAAGTACAGCGTGCCACGTATGTGTTTCGTGAACAAAATGGATAAAATCGGCGCGGATTACTACAACACAATGAAGATGATGGTTGATCGTCTTGGTGTTGATCCTTTGGCTATTCAATTGCCAATCGGTGCGGAAAACGAATTTGCTGGTATTATTGACCTTGTTAAAATGAAAGCAATCATCTGGGATGGCGAGCAATTGGGCGCGACGTACCGTGAAGAAGAGATTCCTGCTGACTTGGCTGATAAAGCGCAAGAATACCGCGAGAAACTTGTTGAAATGGCTGTTGAGCAAGACGACGATGCAATGGAAGCTTACCTAGAAGGTAACGAGCCAGACATCGCAACTTTGAAAAAATGTATCCGTAAAGGTACAATCTCTGGTGAGCTTGTTCCTGTAATGTGCGGTTCTGCATTTAAAAACAAAGGTGTTCAGCCAATGCTTGATGCCGTTGTTGATTACTTGCCTTCTCCTTTGGATATTGGTGAAACAAAAGGTGTTGAAGTTGACTCTGATACTCCTAAAAACCGTAAGCCTGAAGATAGCGAGCCATTCTCTGCTTTGGCATTTAAAGTTATGAACGACCCATTTGTTGGTTCTTTGACATTCGCACGTATCTACGCTGGTGAAGTAACATCTGGTTCTTACGTACAAAACACTGTGAAAGACAAGCGCGAGCGCGTTGGTCGTATGCTTTTGATGCACTCAAACAACCGTGAGGAAATCCAAGAAGCCAGCACAGGTGATATCGTTGCCTTCGTTGGTTTGAAAGAAACAACAACAGGTGACACACTTTCAGACATGAAAGATCAAGTTGTTCTTGAGCGTATGGAATTCCCTGAGCCAGTTATCGAGATCGCGATCGAGCCTAAAACAAAGGCTGACCAAGAGAAGATGTCTACAGCGCTTCAGCGTTTGGCGGCAGAAGATCCATCTTTCCGTGTATCTGTTGACCATGAATCAGGTCAGACAATCATGAAAGGTATGGGTGAATTGCACTTGGATATCTTGGTTGATCGTATGAAGCGTGAATTTAAAGTTGAAGCGAACATCGGTGCACCGCAGGTTGCTTACCGTGAATCGATCACGAAAACAGCTGAGATCAGCTACACGCACAAAAAACAATCTGGTGGTTCTGGTCAGTTCGCGAAAATCGATCTTATCTTCGAACCAAATGAGCCAGGCGCAGGTTTTGAATTTGCTGACACAATTGTTGGTGGTTCGGTTCCTAAAGAATACATCCCAGGTGTTGAAAAAGGTCTAACAATGGCAAAAGAAACTGGTATTATCGCCGGCTTCCCAGTGCTTGACTTTAAAGTAACACTTGTTGACGGTTCATATCACGATGTTGACTCATCTGTTATGGCGTTCGAAATCGCTGCGAAAGCAGCCTTCAAAGAAGGTATGCAGGCTGCTGGTCCTCAGTTGCTTGAGCCAATGATGAAGGTTGAAGTTGTAACACCTGAAGAATACATGGGTGACATCATCGGTGATTTGAACTCACGTCGTGGTCAAGTTAATGCGATGGAAGATCGTGGTAACGCAAAAGTAATCACAGCCTCTGTTCCTCTTGCGAACATGTTCGGTTACATCAACCCATTGCGTTCTATGTCATCAGGTCGTGCGCAGTTCTCTATGGTCTTTGACCGTTACGAGCCTGTACCAGCGGCAATCGCACAAGAAGTTAAAGAGAAAATGGGCGCATAAGCCTCAGTAAAAGAGTTAAAAGAAAGGACGAAATAATGTCTAAGGAAAAATTTG
>DKAJ01000009.1:171432-275385 GCA_002448815.1 Micavibrio sp. UBA6929 | reverse complement strand
TTGAATCTATAGTCTTCTGCCATTTAGTCTTTCAATCCATTCGATGTAGAGAATAGCGTCGCTGAATCCCAGCATTGTGCGCGCTTTGCCGTTGCGAGCCTATCCTGCACGACATTTTCAATCTAAAGGTGCATGCTGGATTCACGCAAAGTTTGCATGATTTGTACTCGTGTCCTAGCCGTTTTATCAGGCACCAATAAGGCCTTCTAACGATCTGATAATGTATGGATTACGAGTACACGAGGTTAGCTTAAACCGCTATCACCACATCATTAATGCGCGTGATAGGCGCTACGGTATCATAACGTGGGCTGGGAAGAGATAGCGATTCATTGGCCAAGACTACATTCATAAACATATCCTGTAAATTTCCTGCGACGCCAAATCCATTCACAGCTTGCTCGGTAATTTTACCATCCTGAATGACGAAACCTTGTGCTTGACGTGAATGTTTTCCATCATTTACATCTACCTCACCGCCATGGAACGCTGTAATATAAATACCATATTCAATATCTGCGATTAGCTCATCTGGGCTTTGCGTTCCAGGCAAAATAATAGTATTCGCTGGGCCATCCTCTCGACCTATAGGATCTAACCCCAACTGACGTGCTTCCATCAGGTTTATATTAAAACTTTTCAATATTCCGCTTTCTATAAATGCAATTGGCTTAGCCAACAAACCGGCACTATCAATGTCCATAGAAGACAAACCACGCTTAACACGTGGGTCGTCAACCAAAGTCACAGATTCACTCATCACCTTTTGGCCGACCTTGTCTTTCATAAATGTTTTCCCTCTGTACACTGCGGTTCCATCAATTGCAGCATACACATTTTGAAAAAATTGCTCTGCCGCATCATGATTCAGTACAATGGGCATCTTACCTGCACGAGGCATGATCGCCCCTAGACTGGAAACAGCCATATCAACGGCTTCACGGCCTATTAATTCTGGCGCGACCCGATCCGCAAAATGGCGTGTACATGTATAATCATAACCCGATTCCATTTCAGCGCCATCAGCACTCTGTGCAAAAGCCTTCGCCTGCGCACTATATCTTGTCATCGGACGATATCGTTTGAACCCATTACTTGCTACAGCGGCGCTGTGTGAGGTCACACCTACAACTTGTGATTCTGCCACTGTAATTTGAGGTTGTTGCGCAGCGCTTTGAGCCATAGCTAAGGCATATAAGGTTAGATCTTCTCCTGTGACCTGACTGTCATCAAATAAATCCAAATCTTCCGATGCCGCGGTGGAGAGTTGTTCTCGAGGTAGCAAGGCCACATACGGATTTTCAGGTGCCAAATGAATGATATCTGCATTATCACGGATAGCTGTCTTAAGCGCCTCTTCATCCATACCACCTTGCGAAAATGTCACGCATTTTAATCCTGAAAATAATATGACCTTCACCTCATGTGTCACACCAGAGCTTGACGCCGTCAATGCGTTAGCATCACTCGTTTTTTTTACCTCGCTGCAGCCATTTATGACGACTTTAGCATCCGTTATTGCATCGTGACTTAATGCGAACTCTAAAAGGCGCTCTGAGAGGTCTTGCGTTTTATCTAAAAAATCTTGCTGAGCATATCTCATTTTGATCTCACTTTTTACCTGTCAAAAAAACTAAATTTATTTGGGGCCTGCGACAACCATACCTTCCACGCAAATTGTTGGTTGGCCGCACCCGACAATAACGCCTTGACCATTCTTGCCGCATACACCCGCATCTCGTTCCATTTCTAAATCATTGCCTATCATGCGTATATTTTTAATGACGCCTAGACCATCACCGATCATTGAGGCTCCTTTGATCGGCTCACATAACTGTCCATTACGAATACGATAAGCTAATTTTGCATTCATATTAAATTTACCGTTGGTGATATCCACTTGACCGCCACCCATTTTGGCAACGTATAAACCATCTTTGACACTGCTGATAATATCTTGGCGATCCACGTCACCATTTGCAAAATAAGTATTGGTCATACGTGGCATTGGCATATCTTCAAAACCTTGACGCCTGCCGTTACCCGTCAGTTTTGCTTTCATCAAATGTGCATTTTGACGATCTTGCATATACCCTTGTAAAATACCGTCTTCAATCAAGACATTACGCTGTGTTGGGGTACCTTCATCATCAAAATGGAGCGATCCGCGCTCCCCTACTAGATCACCTTGATCAATGACTGTAACACCTGGTGCGGCGACACGTTCGCCAATTTTGCCACTGTAAACCGACACATTTTTACGGTTAAAGTCGCCTTCCAAGCCATGTCCTACAGCCTCATGCAACAGAACACCTCCCCAGCCGGGTGCTAGCACGACATCCATTGTACCGCCTGGAGAATCCGATGCGCGTAACAATTCCTGCGCTGTATGCAAAGCCTCCTCAGCACGCATTTGCCAATTAGATTGATTAAAAAGATCTCGGCAGTTTCCACGCACAGCCAAAAGGGCTGATCCATTTTCACTTTGTCCATTCGCACCAGCGAGCTGTAAATCAATACTTAGCGCGGCGCGTGGGCGATAATCAACCAACGACCGTCCATCTGCTGTGATGATGTGCACACGCTCCATCGCAGCCTGATACGCCACAGTCACATTACGAATATGCGGATCCATTCCTCTAATATACGCATCAATTTCATCAATCGCGGAGATTTTTTCTTGAACACTCATCCCCCCCATTGAATTATCTGAGGTATACAATGTTTGAGGCGCACGACCAAAATTGCCAAGCACTTGAGCACGCGCCTGACCGCCATGCGTAAGAATTGAACGTGACTCGGCGATAGCAAGCTTTAACGTGCTTTTATTAAATTGATCACTATAACTATAACCAACACGGTCCTCTTGTCCCACACGGAAACCAAAACCTCCGGCACGTGACCCGACAGATATATCGGTGAACGCCCCCATATCTTTTGCAAAGGATTCCCTTGTTTTTATCTGATGATAAAATTCGCCATAATCTGCGCCTACTAAACCATCCTGCACCATCGCACGTACGTCTTTTAGATCTAGGTCACTTGTTGCAAAAAAAGGCTTCGTCGATAAAGTAGGCGGCATAGCATAAACTCTTTCTTATACGTTTTCTAAAGTCTGCGGAGGTAGTGGCTTATAATCTTCGTGATCATAATCTGGGATGGATGTGTTGTAATCAACAAGCGTACCATTTTCGTCAACGGTTTCGATGACAACGGGGTGTCCCCATTGATGATGCATCATTTCCAAGACAAGTGAAGTATCCTGATAATCAAGGCTTAAACCATTATGCATTTCATGTCTTAAAACGAGGCATCGATCAGTTGTCTCTTGGTAGTCATGTAATTTAATTTGTGGTAACTGCTCATGAAAACGTTGATCTTTTGCAAGTTGGCTCCGCATCTTCTTAAAGCCATCACCTGCGTGGACAGCTGAAATTTCGTAATAGTCATTTTCGTATTCCGTCGTAAGGAGGAACATTTTTAAATCACGCATTGCTTGTGGTGATAAATATTGCTCAATGAAGGTTTCATCATTGGTTGAGTAAGCGGCTTGATGCACAACAGCAAGCCAATCTGGATCGCCCGCAAATTGAGGAAACCATCGCTTGTCTTCCTCCGTAGGGTTTTGACAAATACGTTTGATCTCACGCAATATCTTGAGGCCCAAAGTATACGGATTCATCTCGGCGCCAACAATGACGTTTTGAATCGACCCGTCAGGTGCCTGTTGTTTCCTGACGGCATCAGGTTGATATAAAACGCCATCATTGATTTGCGTGTATTCCATATACATGCCGAAATCAATTAAACCAATATCGCGCAATGTTGTCATGATTTCGTCATGTGTGAATGTTGCCATGCCTTCATTCAAAATTTTTGTTTGCATTTGTGGCCTGAAATATTGTGATACATTAGACACCATGCGCATGATATTCCGTTTCCACTCGGGCATGTGCGGTGCATTATCTGCCATAAATTTTAAGATGTTATCTTCACCAGCGTGCGCATAGGGCGCTTGCTCCTGACTGGTATCAATATTCTCCTTTTTAAAATTAAAGACGCTTTTAATTGGCGGATTTAAATGATCTTCTACAATTCTTTGACGTTCATCTTCTTGTAATTCTTTTTGACTTTTTATGCGGCGCGCAGCAGAGCCAGTTGAAGAAACAAAGCGCATCGCATGGCAGCAATCCAATAATTCAGAGACTTCTTGCCACCCATATTTTTGTTCACATTCAAAAACATACTCGGACAAACGCTGATTTTCTTGCAAGATTGTATCGGCGCTTGTCGTATCTTTAAAAAAGTGATTGTTTTTAAAAACGGAATTGTGCCCATAGGCGGCGTGCGCGATCACAAGCATTTGCATCAAAGGTGAGTTGTCTTCCATACAATATGAAATGCAAGGATTGGAATTAATCACAATCTCGTAGGCGAGGCCTTTTGTTGCATCGTATTTTTTTTCTTCACTCAAGCGTTTTTTTCCAAAACTCCAGTGACGATAACTATTTGGTAGGCCTACAGTTGTGTAAGCATCAAGCATATGATCTGCGCGAATAATTTCGATGACATTGTCATAGACATCCAGTTCATATTTATCCTTGGCAATAATGGCAATAACTGAATCTGCAAGCTCTAGCCAAGATTGCGGGATATATGGGTTGTTTTTATGCTCTTCTTTTGGTGTGAGCACATAATCGTAATTCCTATCACGATGAGCATTGATAAAAACGTCCCACCCGTCTTCATAATGATCGAGAAGATCTTTGACTTTTTGATAGTATGCCTGCTGTTCTTCGGGCTGTTCGTAGTGTGGTGTGTATGTATTACTCATGAGAATATCCTTCGGTTCTGCTTACAAATAGGCGTTGAGTGCAGAAACTGGTTCTTGTGTTCCGTTGACTGGGAAGAATTTCTTAAATGCTTCAAGGGCATCTTCTGGGGACCTAAGGTCTTCTTGAACTTTCATTTTGTCTGGATATTTTTTCTGTAAGTCCTCGTACAATCCTAAAATATCGCTAGGTCCCGTTAAGACTGAGGCTGGATGCACTTCAAGATAATAATGCGCCTGAACAAGGGGTAATAAGTCTTCTAGTTTTTCAATTAATACAGGATTGTCTTGTTGCACATTATCCCCATCTGAGGCTTGTGCGCTGTAGATATTCCATTCGGCCGGAGAATAGCGCTCTTTGATGACAGACAGTGTCTCCTCGATACAGGTAGATACGATGGTCCCACCTGTTTCCTTTGAGTGGAAAAACGTTTCTTCGTCGACTTCTTTTGCCGTTGTTGTATGTGAAATATAGACAATATCAACTTCATCATAGCGTGCTTTAAGAAATTTATTCATGAGCCAAAAGAATGATTTGGCTGTATTTTTTTCCTCTTGCCCCATTGAGCCGGAAATGTCCATCAAGCAAAACATAACAGCTTTTGCGCTGGGCACAGGAACGTCATCGTCGTACTCATATGTGAGATGTTGATCTTGATATGAATTGCTTCTTTGTTGGATTTTAAATTGGTCGGCCAAACGATTTTCAAGTATCTGTAGTCGCTTTGCGCTGCTCTCAGGTAGGGGTGACGTATGATTTGTTTTAAGTGTTGTGACGCTTTGCATTAAAGCGTCACATAGTTGTTGTGCTTTGTAGGTTTGTTGTGCATCAATGTCTTTGGCGACGAACGATGTAGCTCTAGCAATCTCTTGAAAACGTTCAGACTTTGTCTTTCCATCAAGGTCAATCGCGTCGAGATCTGGCATGGCATGGGAAGCAAGAATATTAAATTGCTCACTTAAATTGGCCAAAATGCGACGCTCTGATGTTTTGCTTAAAACGAGGCTTTCTTCTTTACGTTTTTTATTGGTAATCGCCATATCCATACGGTGAGAAGGGCCCTTGTTCGTATGGCCTGATGGCTCGCTGGTCATGATTTTTACATGATCGGCAGCTAATTTTGTCATATCAGGCAAGCTGCGTCCTTCAAAGAGTAAATCTAGAACTTCTTCTTCACTTACCCAAATAAAAGAATCTTCGGAATCTTCTGCATCGGCTGAGGGGTCACCTTTATCACCTTTACCGCTACCACTGGGCGGTTTGTTAATTCGGTCGCCAACATCAAAGCTAACATTTCCCGGGAAGACCTTTCTAAAACTATCTGGTGCGCCGGCGTGATGGAAGATAGGCTCGTGTGTCATCTCCTTTGGAATAGGAATAGAGATTCCTTTGGTGCCAATGTCTTGAATGCTACTTTCGCTGACATGATTTTGGATTGCTTTTTTGATTTGCGCCTTATAACGCAATCGAAATCGCTCTTTATCCGTACCATATTTATCATTAGGGGCTTCTTGGCGTCTGTCTCTTATTACAGTCACAGCATTACTCCTTGGTCGTTATGATGATGCTTGTCTACACGCTTTAATTCTTGCGGGACTAAGTTGCCACTAAGACACTGATGCCGATGGGCCCAAGTGATGTAGGATTCGAGCAACCATTGTGTCGGTATAACCATCTGCCTTCATGTTTTCATGAAAGCGGTTAAATTGGCGACGCTCTTCTTCAGTTCGAAGGTCCGTATCTGATTTCGCTTTTAAGATATGACGGCGGCTCTCTTGGTCAATTTCATGCTGTGCACGAATGGCCTTAGCGATCGGCTCATAACTTGTCCAATGAACATTAGGGGCGACTTGCTCGTCTTTATTGAGGCGTGAATTTTTTCTGGCAATGCGCGCGATTTCAGAGTTAACACTTGCGATCGCATTTTTTCTAAATTCATCACCGTTAGTGATGCCGGCTCGTTTTTCAAACGCAACGAGGAATTTAACGATTTTGTCACCATGAATGGGCTCTCCACCGTCACTATATAAATCAGAGTTATCATGCCATGCTTGTGCATATTCCATGTACTCATCGAACATACGCTGACATGTACTGTCATCTGCATCCAAAATTGCGTTGGTCACTTTTTCTTCTAAATCTTTGGCATTACGCTCTGCCAAAGTATCAAGATATCCTAGATATTTTTTCTTTTCATCATCAGAAATATCTTCGACATTGGCGGCAGCAATAAAGTCACGTAATGCTTCCATCAAAAGAATTGTATCGGCTTCTTCTATGCCTTCGTTGGCGCGCATATTAAATGTTCGTTTAAGCACGCGTCCTGTATCACGAACCGAAAATCCATATAGTCCCTGATCGTTGCTAGCTTTTTCTTTGAGTTCATAAAGCTTAGGTACTTTTGATTTTACACCATCTGGAATTTCGCCGTTGTGAACTTTAGCACGTACAAATTTATCATATGAGGCCAATGCATTATCTTTACCGTCCATAAGTCTGGTCACAATAGAAAATTCAGCCATTAGCTCCATCGTGCCCGGGGCAACGGGTTTATCAGCATAGCTGCTGCCTTGTAATAATTTTTGATAAATTTTCAGTTCTTCGCTCATACGAAGTGTGTATGGAACATCGACAACTTCAATACGGTTGCGCGCGGCATCGCTCTCGGCAGATTTCTTAAAATTCTTCCAAACAGGGTCGTTTGTTGTTACGACGATAATTTGGTTCATCGGCAAAATGCCAACGCCGCCATCACCAGCAAAATATCCTGTTGTGACGCCTTCTAGGAAAGGATCCATCAGCTCGGGCGCGTTACGGAAGAATTCGGCCGCATGAAAAACGCCGCCATTAGATTGAGAAAAAGCACCAGGCTTATAGGCGTCAGGATCTCCTGCGCTCAAGACTTTCGTTGGATCAAGGGGATCATCTTCACCAAGTAAAGTCATATCAACAGAACCAATCAGTGCATTAATATCGGCTGTTTTTTTGCCTTTTGGGTCAAGTTTTGCCACGCCTAGCTGTGCTTCACGTGACGGATACACTTTGACAACTTCAAATGCTGCATCCAAATCATAGTCATGATGTTTAAGGCGTTTTGTGACCCATGATGACTGCGGTGTTTTAAGATAGCGCTTAGGAATGTTGTACTCTTTTGCAAGCTCGCTCACGATATCAGAATCCGAAAATAGGCATGTAGGCGTATCGTTAAAAGGTGATATTTTGCCTGAGGTTTTACACTTCAACAGGTACATAGGGTGCTTTTCAGCAAGCTCTTCAAGGATCGTTGCAATTTCTGTTTTACCGCTGCCTACTGGCCCGCGTAGAACAAGGATACCGTCGCCACCATTTTTGATAAACGTGGCAACTTTAGAAATGGTGTTTTCTGCATCATACAGGTCAGCAAATGGCTCGTAACGTGCAATTTTCTTGCCGCCGTGTACCAAGCTAGTTTGCTGACTTTCTTCTCGTGTATTAACAATTTCTGGCTCGCCTAATGCTTTCAATAAACGGTCGGCGGCTGTTTCGTAAGCTGCTGGATTGGTCTTGCATTCATCTAACCAGCTATCGACAGACATGGTTTCGTCTTTGCGGTTCTCTTCCTTTTTTTTGATACGATTGAGAAGGTCTTTTGATTCTGTGCTCATGTTTTACTCCCAGAAGTTACTCAGTCCACTTTTGTATAAAAGCAGCATTGTTTTATTAATTTATTAATTTGTATAATATGATTGCTTGATATCTATTATCATAGAAATAAAATGTCAACACAAAAAATTATACATATTACCTTTTGGGTTTCTAAAACATCTCAAATACGGTGTAATATTGCCTTGATTATATCAGAAAAACATAATAAACGTGCGCCTTTTCAGCCTGTTGATCGGCTGGCAATCCACACGAAACAAATGGCCTATATTTTTTTATAAGCACAATGCATTTTATTGTTTAAAGGCTCGAACGTGTGCAACTGTGGAAACAGTTCTCAAACTTTTGGTTGGGCAAAATGATTTCTAAAGTGACTACATTTCATCATGATTTAAACAGAGAATAGTTATCTCTCGACTACAACCCCTGCCATTCACGCAAATCTGTCGTTTTCATCATACTTAACAGTGGTCTAGTTGTTTTACGGCGCACTTGCAGTCCTCCTTTTCGGTCAGCATCACATTTAAGTCATAACCTCTGGTATGAAAATTCTGGGATCTCATGTATTGTAATTGCATTGCGCAATAGATGGGACATGAGATTACGATCATGAAATTACTGCTTATTGAAGATGACGCACAGGTTGCATCTTATGTGTCTAAAGGCATGCAAGAGGCTGGTTATATTATCGATCATGCAGACAATGGCAAAGACGGTCTGTTTTTGGCGACGACTGAATATTATGATGCTCTCATAGTTGATCGTATGTTGCCTGCGCTTGATGGGCTGACGATCATTAAAACGCTACGCGGTGCCGGCAATACAACACCGGCCTTGATCTTAAGCGCATTAGGCGAGGTGGATGACCGCGTTAAAGGTTTGCGCTCTGGCGGGGATGACTATCTGGTTAAGCCCTTTGCCTTTGAAGAGTTGCTTGCGCGCATTGAGATTTTAGCGCGGCGCAGCGCCCAGAGCGCCGACGGGGCGGACACGAAAATGTGCGCTGGTGATTTGGAAATGGATCTATTGGCACGCCGCGTAACACGGCAGGGCAAGGATATTGACCTGCAATCGCGCGAGTTTTCTTTACTGGAATATATCCTTAGGAACAAAGGCAAAGTCGTGACAAGAACAATGCTGCTGGAAAATGTATGGGATTATCACTTTGACCCACAAACCAATGTCATTGATGTTCACATCAGCCGTCTACGCAGTAAAATAGACAAAGGCTTTTCAACGTCACTTATAAGGACAGTGCGCGGTGCAGGATATATCATTGACGACTAATCGCCGACGCTATGCCAAAAGCTCTAGCTTTATGATGGCACTGCTTTTTACTGTGCTGTGCGGCGCGGTGGCTGTGACGCTAGGTTATTTTATTAACTATTTCGCCAAGGGGCATTTGGTTCACAGTGCACAAGCCGTCATTGATTCTGAAATCAAGTATATCGAGACTTTGGGCGACATTCCGCCCCAGCCCGTGGATGATAGCAGGCTTTATATCCCCCTTGATAGCAACGCAGAATTACCAGCATCTTTATCGGCGCCGCAAAAGTTTTTCGTCGAAGGTCTGCTTGTTTTGCGCATGCCTGAAAACGATAAGCGATATGCCGCGCGCGTTCATACACTGCAGAATGATCATAAAATTATGGTGGCCACTGACATCACGGATATGGCCAATGACTATGATTTCATGCAATGGATTGGCATCGCCAGTATCGCCTTTGTCATGATTGTTGTGTTCGTTAGCTATATTATCAGTATCTTTGTTGTGAACGGCACCAATAATATTGCCAGCACTGCCTCTGACATTATTCATACAGGCGACCTTTCGCGCCGCGTTGAAGTCAGTGCACGTTGGGACGACCTGAGCAATGTCGGCGTTGTCCTCAACTTGCTTTTAGATCGTATAGAAGAGCTTATGCATGGCGTGCGGCAGGTTTCTGATAATATCGCCCATGATCTGCGCACACCGCTTACGCGGATGCGCAGCCACATTGATGCCTTACAAAAAAGACAACCTGAGCATGAAGAATATGCCAAGCTTTTGAATGAGGCTGATCAGATTTTAAGTACCTTTAATGCTTTGCTGCGGATCTCGCGCATCGAAACTGAGCAACAGCGCTCACAGTTTCAGGTGCTGGACATTGATACGGTTCTGACAGATGTCATCGAATTTTATGAACCTTTGGCCGAAGATAAGCACATTACAATCAACTGCGATATTGAACGTGCTACGCTGAACGGTGATCGTGATTTATTGTTTCAGGCATTTGCCAACATCATCGATAATGCAATCAAATACACACCCGAGGATGGCATCATTACGCTCAACGCGACAAAGCAAGATAACGCTATCCATGTTCGCATTGAAAATAGCAGTGTCATGGTTGATGAACATGATCTGCCCAAACTGTTCCACCGTTTTTACCGCGCGGATAAAAGCCGCAGTCAACAAGGCACAGGTCTTGGTTTAAGCTTGGTGGCTGCGGTTATTAAGCTTCATAACGGGACAGTCAGCGCACACAACACACCAAACGGATTTCAGATCATTACACAATTGTAATATTGAGCCCATAGATTTGTAAGTGTCGATCATTGATAATGGTTTCATGAAAACGGCTATTATTGGTACAGGCATATCCGGTCTTGGCGCAGCATATTTGCTGAAGGGCCATCATGATATTACGCTTTATGAGAAAAATGGATATATCGGCGGGCACAGCCGCACGAAAACTGTTCATCTGAATGGGCAGGATATTGCTGTTGATACGGGTTTTATTGTTTTTAATAACTGGAACTACCCAAACTTGCTGGGCTTATTCAAGCAACTGGATGTACCATATGTGAAAAGCAATATGTCCTTTGGGGTCAGCATCAATCAAGGATGGCTGGAATATTCTTCGAATGATCTGTTGGCCGCGCGCAACATGCTACGCCCATCATATTGGAAGATGCTGCGTGATATTACCAAATTTAACAAAGCCGCACTTGGCTATATCGACAAAGATCCGTCCATCACCCTTGGCCAATGTCTGGAAGATTTGAACATGGGGCAATGGTTCAAAGACTATTATCTACTGGCCATGGGCGCAGCAATCTGGAGCTGCCCTTTGGAAACAATCTTGTCATTTCCCGCGCGCACTTTTTTGCAATTCTTCAAAAATCATGGCTTGCTTAATCTGGTTAACCGCCCGCAATGGTACACCGTCGAGGGGGGATCACAAGAATACGTGAAAAGGCTAACCGAGAGCTTTAAGGATAAAATTCAGATCAATTGCGGCGCCGTAAAGGTCACGCCGCGCAATGACCTGTGGGAAGTCAAAGATACGAACGGCCAAGTCCAGTGTTTTGATCAGGTTATCTTTGCCTGTCACGCGGATGAAGCCGTAACATTGTGTGATGATCTTTCGCCCCGCCAGCATGAAATTATTGGCGCTTTTTCTTATCAAGACAACACGGTTATTTTACACAGCGATGACAGCTTCATGCCCCAAAACACCAAAACATGGGCAAGTTGGATTTACCTGTCGGAAGATAAAAAAGACAAAAACCCAGCGGTGGCACTAAGTTATTGGATGAATAATCTTCAACCCCTTGGCAGCGAAACGCCCGTTATTGTAACGCTCAACCCCGAGCGCCGTCCAAGCCCTGATCTTATTCATGATGAGCATGTCTTTAGTCATCCCATATTTAATTTGGATGCTATACAAGCGCAGCAGCGCATACCTGAGATACAAGGCGAAAACGGCCTTTGGTTTTGCGGGGCGTATCAGCGCTATGGTTTTCATGAAGATGGCCTTCTTAGCGCCGTCAATATCGCAAAACAAATGGGAGTTTCCATTCCATGGGAATAAAGCTTGCCATTATGTTTGGCCGCGTTATGCATAAGCGCCTGTTCCCGAAAGTGAATGCGTTTAACTATGGTATTTATTATCTTGCCTTACCCCTTTCGAAACTCCAGAATATGGGCTTGCCTCTGAACCGGCCTGCGGCGATCAGTTTTTATGAAGTCGACCACGGGGCGCGTGATGGTTCTGATCTTGAGAACTGGGCGCGCAGTATTCTTGATACATATAATATCACCGAGGCCAATGGCGAGATCACCCTTATGTGCATGCCGCGTATCTTTGGGTATGTTTTTAACCCCGTCAGCTTTTGGCTTTGCCATGATCACAATGGACAGATACGCGCCGTTTTGTGCGAGGTCAACAACACATTCGGTGAAACGCATACATATCTTTGTGCGCATGCTGATCGCAGTCCCATTCAAGATAACGATATCTTGCAGGGCGAAAAACTCTTTCACGTTTCACCCTTTCTACCGCGCGATGGGCATTATGAATTCCGGTTTGATATGTCCGGCGATCAGTGCAACATTGCCGTGCATTATTTTGCGGCCGATGGGCGCAAGCAACTTGCGACGGCGCTGTATGGCGCGCTGCGCCCGATGAATGAAACCAACATTCGCAAGGCATTTTGGATGTATCCGCTTGTTACGCTCAAGGCCATTACACTCATACACTGGCAGGCGCTGAAGGTCGTATTAAAAGGCATTAAATATATTCCTAAACCCCTGCAAAGAAATAAGAAAACCTCTGCCACGCGCAATATTACAAATTTGTAATTATTGTGTAAGCGCATGTTTATACAAATCATTATAAGGTGAAAATATGTACGCTAAACTTGCCGCAGATCAAATATTTAAAAAGCTGGATAGCATCGAATCGGGCAGCCTGACTATCGTTACCCCCGATGGTAAAAGCCGCACATTCGAAGGCAAGAATACCGGCGAACACGCCCACATGGAATTCAAAGACTGGAGCGTTGTCACCAACCTGATTCACAAAGGGGATATTGGCCTTGCCGAAGATTACCGATCAGGGAAATGGGATACGGATAATCTGGTTGGGCTGACGACGCTTGGGCTGATTAATCGCTCGGCGATGGATCAATTAATTGTCGGTCACCCGCTTTCGCGTACGGCTTCGATGCTGTCGTATTTGATGCGTCTTAATACGCTGGCGGGAAGCCGCAGAAATATTCACGCCCACTATGATTTAGGCAATGACTTTTATAAATTATGGCTGGATCCGACGATGACGTATTCGGCGGCGATTTACAAAAATCAACATGAAAGCCTTAGCGAGGCGCAACACAATAAATATGACCGCATCGTTGATTGTTTAGATGCACACTCTGGTGATCTGCTTGAGATTGGATGCGGATGGGGCGGTTTTGCCGATCGCGCCCTTCAGCGCGGCGATTATAACATTAAAGGCATCACCCTATCAGATGAGCAGCACGCATATGCCTCAGACAGGTTGGGGCAAAGTGCGCAGATTGCCTTGGAAGATTACCGCCATCAAAACGGCAAATTCGACAGCATCGTATCCATCGAGATGTTCGAAGCCGTTGGTGAAAAGTACTGGAAGACCTATTTTGAAAAGATTGCTGCGCTTTTGAAACAGAACGGTAAGGCCGTTATTCAAACTATTACAATGAATGACCATGACTTCCCCAGATACCGCAAAGGTGGTGACTTTATTCGCAGTTTTATTTTTCCTGGCGGCATGTTGCCAAGTCCATCGCGGTTTCGCGCCGAGGCACAAGCAGCGGGCTTGCGCTGCGATAATCCCTTTTTCTTTGGCCATGATTATGCCCGCACCCTTGAGGAATGGCTCAAGGCCTTTGATGCGCATCGCGATCAGATCTTAAATATGGGATATGATGAGGGCTTCATTCGATTGTGGCGTTTTTATCTGGCGGGGTGTATCGCAGGTTTTCGTGCCAACAGAACTGATGTTATGCAAGTGGAATTGTGCCATGCGTAATGTTGTGCGCACAGTCTGTTTGCTGGCAATGATCGGGGTTACGCCTGCTCATGCTTCTGATGCTATCAAGCAGCATATCCCTAACGCTGAAAAAGTCGGTGAGGGGCGTTTTACGTTTATGCTGTGGGATTTATATGATGCTGCGCTGTATGCGCCAAACGGCAGATGGGATGCTGACCAGCCGTATGCCCTGCAACTTTCGTATCTGCGGAATCTTTCGGGGCAGAAAATTGCCGATAAATCGATTGAAGAAATGCGCAAGCAAGGTTTCAATGACGAAATTACACTGGCCGATTGGCACGCACAAATGGTTGAAATTTTTCCTGATGTCGATAAGGAAACTCATTTAACCAGTATCTATCGCGGTAATGGGGAAACGATCTTTTTCAACGGATCAACAGAAATCGGTCGTGTTAAATCCCGTGAATTTGAGAAGCGCTTTTTTGATATATGGCTTAGCCAAAAAACAAGCGCCCCAAGCTTGCGCGCAGAGTTATTGGGGGGATCATGAATGAACACACCGCCCCAACGAAACGTGCGCTTGTACATTACAGTCTGATCGCTCTTCCGCTGTCTTTTGCGGGGTTACCCCTATATATACATATGCCGGATTTTTATGCGCTACAGTTTAGTTTGGATGTCGGCGCACTGGGCGTTGTCTTGTTGATTATACGCCTGATTGATGCCTTGCAAGACCCAGTTATTGGATATATCGCTGATCGCAAATCTGATAAGCATGCTGCGCTTTTGTATATTGGCGCGGCGGCGTTAACGATCGGCATTGCCGGACTTTGCTTTGGTCCGCCGCACCCGTCTGTAACGCTTTTATGGTTTGCCCTTTTTATGGCACTCGCCACTACAGGATTTAGCATCATCAGCATCTTGGTTAATATGATGGGCGGGCTTTGGAAGGATAACGATAAACAGCGCGCGCGCATATCGTCTTGGCGCGAAGGCATCGGTCTGGGTGGATTGCTGGTTGCGGCGCTTTTGCCTGCGACGTTACAATCATACATCTCTGCGCATACGGCCTTCATTATTTTCTTCTGTGTGTTTGCGGCATTCATGACCTGCGCCCTGCCTTTGTTTCAAGCTTTCATGCGTAATTTCAGCGCCAATAAACAGCGCAGCAAAACAAGCAGTGTGCCTTCCCCTTTTCAAATATGGTCTATCTTATTTGGCGAAAATCGATCCTTTTTTGCACTGACCTTTCTGTCGTTTTTATCAGCGTCCCTGCCTGCGGTTTTGGTGTTATTCTTTATTCGTGATTACCTAAACGCCGAGAGCTTCACAGGGCTTTTCTTATCACTATACTTTATATCTGGTGCGCTTTTTATGGGGGCATGGGGGATGCTGGCGCGCAAACATAATCTGTACCGCGTGTGGCTTTATGCCATGTTGTTATCGATTGTCACGTTTTGTGGAGCGTTGCTTGTGTCGTCTGGTGACGTTTGGATTTATGGTGCTGTTTGCATCTTATCGGGCATTGCATTGGGCGCGGATTTGGCGCTGCCCCCGGCTTTGATTGCGGGACGCATAACCGCACAAAAGAAAAGCGCTTCGGCCAGCCAACATTACGCCATGCTTGCCCTTTTACCAAAAATCGCCATGGCTGTTGCTGCTGGCGGGGCATTTATGGCTTTGGATTTTGTAGGCTTTAAGGCTGGTCAGGACAATAGTGATGCTGCGCTAAGGGCGTTGCTGATCGCGTATGCGGCAGTGCCTTGTGTTATCAAGTTTTTATCTGCTGCGCTGTTATGGCGCCTCATTAAAAAGGAAGGACATATCAATGAACATACTGAAAGGAGTACTCATCATGGGACTGCTCACATTTCTTAGTGGCTGCGCAGGTGGCCCAAAAGTAAACGATTATCAAGCAACGCAACCACCTTTGGATTTGCGTAGCTATTTTACTGGCCCGATCAAGGCATGGGGGCTTGTGCAAGATTATACAGGTAAAGTCACGCGCCGCTTTGATGTTGAAATGATCGGCACATGGAAAGGTGATACGGGGACACTGAAAGAGAAGTTTGTGTATTACGATGGTGAAACGCAAGAACGCACATGGACCATCAAGCAAATCGCTGCCAGCCAATATGAAGGATCGGCAGGTGATATCATTGGAACGGCAACGGGCCATACCGCGGGCAATGCAATGCGCTGGGCTTATGCAATGGATTTGGATGTCGGCGAAAAAACATACCGGATTACCTTTGATGACTGGATGTTTTTAATGAATGATGGTGTTTTGATAAACAGATCATATCTGAAAAAATTTGGCCTGACCGTTGGGGAGCTGACGCTATTCATGCAAAAGCAAGATGATAACGAATGAAACATTTAGACAATAAACATATCTGGATTATCGGCGCCAGCAGCGGTATCGGCGCAGCCCTTGCAAAAGAACTGGCATCGCGCGGCGCTAAACTGGCCTTATCTGCGCGGCGAAAAGAAAACCTGCAAGACCTTATGAACCATTTAGATGGTGAAGGCCATGTCATCGCACCACTTGATGTTGCCAATCCTGAATCGATAAAATCTGCCCAAGCCGATATTTTAAAGCACTTCCAAAGCATCGATAGCGCGATCTTTTTGGCCGCAATATACAGTCCGCATGATGGGCAGGCAAAACCTCTATCCTTTATTCATGACATGTTGAATGTCAATGTTGGCGGTGCCTTTAACCTGATCGACAGCATCCAGCCGCATTTCGAACAACACAAGCAAGGGCAGCTTGTTTTGTGCGCTTCGGTTGCGGGATATCGCGGTCTTCCAACGGGGCAGCCATATTGCGCAACAAAAGCCGCGCTTATCAATTTGGGGGAAAGCCTGAAAATAGAGCTCGCACCCAAGAATATTGATGTCAAAATTATCTCGCCAGGGTTTGTGCGTACGCCGCTGACCGATAAAAATGATTTTCAAATGCCCATGATGATCGAAGCCGAAGTCGCCGCATCAGCTATTGCCGATGGTTTGCTGAAACGACATTTTGAAATTCATTTCCCCAAGCGTTTTACCTTTATCATGAAGATCATTCGCATGTTGCCATATGGTTTGTTTTTCATGCTTTCGCGTTTCATGGCAAAGAAAGCATAGGTCATGAAGGTCGGCGTGATTGGCAGCACTGGCGCAATAGGAACGGCCTTTATAAAGCGGCTTTTGGCGGCTCACGCCGACATCGAAATTCATAGCTTTTCAAGCAAGAAACAGCGTCCGGCCACACATGTTATACATCATCAGATAGACTATAACTGCGAAGACAGCATTAAGGCTGCCGCGCAGCAAGCTTATAGCGATCGTGGCTTTGATATGGTTCTGGTGACCACGGGTTTACTGCACAATGGGGACGCCTTACAGCCGGAAAAATCGCTGCGTGATTTATCTGCCGAGAAATTCCAAACAGTGTTTCAAGCCAACAGCATATTACCTGCACTTGTGGCCAAACATTTTCTACCACTTTTGCGCACGGATAAGCGCGCCGTTTTTGCCGCACTTTCGGCGCGCGTTGGCAGTATATCTGATAACCGCCTGGGCGGCTGGTATGCCTACCGCGCGTCAAAAGCCGCGCTGAATATGATCCTTAAAAATGCCGCGATAGAAATGGCACGGCGTCACAAAAAGGTCATTATTTTAGGCCTGCACCCAGGAACAGTTGATAGCGACTTGTCAGATCCCTTTCAGTCAAATGTCCAAGAAGGCAAACTCTTTACACCTGATTATGCTGCACAAAAATTGTTGCACGTTATCAAGAATGCATCCCCGAACGATAGCGGGAAATGCCTTGCCTGGGACGGGCAGGAGGTTGAACCATGAGCGCACTTCGGTTAATTCTTGGTGATCACCTCACTCATGGGATCTCTTCATTAGAAGGGTGCGACAAGGACAATGACATTATCCTGATGTGCGAGGTCATGGAAGAAGGCACCTATGTAAAGCATCATAAAAAGAAGATCGCCTTTTTATTTTCAGCCATGCGCCATTTTGCGCAAGAACTAGAGCAGCGCGGCTATAACGTTGCGTATACCAAGCTGGATGATCCAAACAATGCAGGATCCTTTACTGGCGAGGTTCAGCGCGCAATCACCGCGTATAGTCCGGATAAAATCATTGTCACCTTTCCTGGTGAATATCGCGTTCTTCAGGCTATTCAAGGTTGGGAAAGCGCATTTAATTTACCTGTGGAAATCCTAGAAGACACACGCTTTTTGTGCAGCATTGATGCCTTTCAAAATTGGGCCAAAGACCGTAATGCGCTGCGCATGGAGTATTTTTACCGCGAGATGCGTAAGGCGTATAACATCCTCATGAACGATGACAAGCCCGAGGGCGGGCAATGGAATTATGATAGTGAAAATCGTAAACCGCCTAAAGATGGCCTGCGCGTGCCTGCACCCTATACCGCACAACATGACAGCATCACGCAAGAATGCATAGATTTAGTATCGGACCGCTTTGCCGAGCATTTTGGCGATATCGAACCTTTTTATTTTGCTGTCACACGTGAGCAGGCGCTTTATGCACTGGATAAATTTATCACAGAGCGCTTGCCGACATTTGGCGATTATCAGGATTGTATGCTGCATGGGGAGCCGTGGATGTTTCATTCACATCTTAGTTTTTATATAAATTGCGGCCTGCTTACACCGCTGGAAGTCGTCGAAAAGGCAGAAGATGCTTATCGCGCTGGCAAGGCGCCTCTTAATGCTGCCGAGGGTTTTATCAGACAGATCATCGGCTGGCGCGAATATGTGCGCGGCATTTACTGGATGAAGATGCCTGATTACGCCGATGAAAACTTTTTGAGCGCATCACGCAACCTACCCTGGCTTTATTGGGGCGGCGAAACGAAAATGAATTGCTTGCGGCAATGCGTTCGTGAAACACAAGAAAATGCCTATGCCCATCATATCCAGCGTCTGATGGTTTTAGGTAATTTTGCTTTGATTGCAGGCATTGATCCGCGTCAGGTCAATGAATGGTTTTTGGTTGTTTATGCCGACGCCTTTGAATGGGTCGAAATGCCGAATGTTTCTGGCATGATTTTATATGCTGATGGTGGCCATTTGGGCAGCAAGCCCTATGCGGCAGGCGGTAATTACATCAATAAAATGTCAGATTATTGCAAAAAATGTTCTTACAAAGTTACCAAGAAAAATGGCCCTGATGCCTGCCCATTTAATTATCTTTATTGGGATTTCTTTGCGCGCCATGAAGATCAACTGCGCGGCAATCCCCGCCTTAATCACGCATACGCAACCCTTAATAAGATGAACAATGAAAAACGCAGCGCAATCACACAAGACGCAGCGCGTTTCTTGACGGCATTAGATAATGAAGAAAAAGTCTGATCTGCCGACCAAGACCTGCCTTGTCTGCGGTCTTTCCTTTACTTGGCGTAAAAAGTGGCGCAAAGACTGGGACGCGGTTAAATATTGCTCGGAGCGCTGCAAAAGAAACCGTCACCTTAAAACTCGTTAGAAACTTACTGCGCTTATTCCTACCGTCCTCCACAATCCGTACAGGTCATCCATATTATCTTACCTGTGCAAAAGTATATATATTATCTTGTTCGGACTTTATTCAGTTTTACAAATATATAATAGCTATGTGCCTGTATTTAAAGTCATATTAGAGAGTTATGGCACTGATCACAGTCTTGACAGCTATCCACCATACAGCCGACGGCCACTTTATCACCTTCCTTATAGGCTTTCACGGCCGATCCGACTTCAAGTACGCGACCGACAATCTCGTGTCCTGGCACTAACGGATAAGGCTGATCGCCCCAGTCCCCGTTCACCGTATGCAAATCAGAGTGACAAATACCACTATAGAGGATTTCGATTGCGACATCGTTCTCGCGCAGGGCACGGCGCTCGAAATGGTATGGCACCATATTGGCGTCTGATGAGTGTGCTGCGTATCCAATCGTTTTCATGTCTTTCTCCTATGATTTATTAATTCTATGCTCTATTGTTTAATTATATAGTGCAGTGGCAACAGATTGCTTGCCTAATTCTATTGTATGGATGCCTAATTCTGTCGATTTCATATATACCCCTTACACATAGGACACATATCAGATTATGAGCTTTGAAATATTTCTTGCAACCGCGCCGGGGTTGGAAACGGCCCTCTATGAAGAAGTACGCGGCAAAGGATTCAAACGCGCTAAGGCGATTACTGGCGGCGTAACTATTCAGGGCGAGTGGCCAGATGTATGGCGCGCCAATCTGTGGGTCCGCGGCGCATCACGCATTTTGGCGCGCATCACCTCATTTCGGGCGACCAATCTTTCTCATTTAGAAACGCAAGCACGCGATGTCGTATGGACAGATGTCCTAAGGGCCAGTGTCCCTTTTCGCGTTGAGGTGAGCTGCTCCAAGTCCAAGATCTATCACTCCAAGGCCGCGGCAGAGCGGATTGAGCGTGCGATAAGCGCCGCGCTTGGCGCCGAACCATCCACCGAAGCAGACGTAACCATCATGGCGCGCATCGACCATGATACCTGCACCATCAGCGTTGATACTTCAGGTGCGCTTTTGCATAAGCGTGGGTTTAAAGCCGCAGTCAACAAAGCCCCCATGCGCGAAAATATGGCAGCGCTGTTCCTGCAGCAATGCGGCTATAACGGGACAGAGCCCGTCTATGACCCGATGTGCGGCTCTGGCACGTTTGTCATCGAAGCCGCGGAAATTGCCGCACGCCTCAACCCCGGCAGGGCACGTCATTTCGCCTTTGAGCATTTAGCGACCTTTGATCCATCTGCATGGCAAACCATGCGCAGCGTCACACGCACCCCACAAACAGGCCTGGCCTTTTATGGGAGTGACCGCGACAGTGGCGCCGTTCAAATGAGCGCCGAAAATGCTGCGCGCGCGGGCGTTGAGACCACCACGCATTTCACGCAACAAGCCATCAGCGACATAACCCCGCCCACCGATCAAAGCGGTCTTGTTATCATCAACCCGCCTTATGGAGGGCGCATCGGGGACAAGAAAAAGATTATGCCTTTATATAAAAGCATGGGCGCGGCGCTGCGAACGCATTTTTCAGGATGGCGCGTTGGCATTATTACAACTGATGCATCCCTTGCCCGCGCGACAGAATTACCGTTTTTATCAAGCAATGCACCTGTCCAACATGGCGGCCTGCGCGTCAGGCTCTTCCAGACAAATCCACTACCATAAAGAGCAACCTGCACAAGGCTTATTCAGGCACTCAGCACCGATGAAAAAGCCATCGTCAAAACATTCCCTCATACGGCGATGTTTCTCTTAAACAGCTTAAAAACTGCGCGTTACAGCACAGGATAAAGTTTTTTCACTTTTTCCGAAAAAGATACTTGATTTTTGTGTAGCAAAGCTATTATAAAGCATCAGTCTTTAAGGCAACTCTTATGCGTCCCGTTCGTCTAGAGGCCTAGGACACCGCCCTTTCACGGCGGCAACACGGGTTCGAATCCCGTACGGGATGCCATTTCCATTTGTATCAACGACTTGGATATGTTTTTCACCAGTGCGCAATACTGGTGAGACATAAAAATGAAAATACCTACATATTTGACCTTATCTAGGCACAACGTATTTTATTTCCGTTATCCGATTCCTGCATCCCTTCATCCAAAAGCCAAACAGACTGATATAAGGCTTTCATTAGAAACGAGATGCCCACAAACTGCATTGCAAATGGTACGGTCTATCGTTTACCTTGCAGAAGGTATAATGCAAAATCCGGTAATAAAACTAATGGATTATCACGAAATAAGAGCCATTCTGAGTGAGTTTTTTAAGAACGCCAGAGAAAAGACCAAAGAGCGTATTGCTAAATCCTAGTCGCAGGCGGTTTTATAGGTTTAATACCTATTAATAATAATTTAGCGATAGAGATTAAGCCAAAGTTCTCAATATCAAATCTAACTCGTATTGTTTCTATTGCGGAAGATAGTTTTAGTACCTTAAGTTTTTTTTCAAAAAAGTATAAAGAAAGTGAATATTCCAACTCTGTTGTTTTTGAATTTATGGCAGAGTGTTTGTTTAATGAATTGCAGACTCTTGAAAGAGAAGGGGTCTTGAAAGAATACATTCTCAAAAAAGAGAACGCAGATCAGATTAGAGGCAGGATTAACATTAATGATTCTATAAAAATGCTTTGGTCTCACGGACATTTTAACAAAGCATCTATCAGCTATTATGATTTCACACCAGACAATCCATTTAATCAGCTTATTAAATTTACATTAAAGTTTTGTATTGAGGAATTAGCTCTTATTAATTCGACCAAACATAGTTTGAGAGAGGCTCTTATTGAGTACTATTCAATGTTTGATATGGTTTCATTAACCGCACACATTGGATACAATTTAGCCTGCAGGGATATTGATCCTACAGGCTAAAATTTTCTATAGCAGGAAAAAGGCAAAACCCTCTAAACGTTAACCCACTTTTATTTTTGTAAGAAATCCGTCAATTGACTCATTCAGATGCGTGATCTCTGACAATAGGTCATTGGCAACGTTTCTGAATTGTTCAGTCGACTGAGCGCTTTCAGTTGTCAGCATTTGCAACTCTTCACTACTTTGAGAGACTTCACCTGTACCTGTTGCAATCTGAGATACACTGCGGCTGATTTCTGTCGTGGTGCTGCTTTGCTCTTCGATGGCAGAGGCGACGCTTTCGGTCTTCTCATCAACAGCTGTAATCTGATGGATGATATTACTAACGCTTTCGATCGTTTGCTCTGCGCTTGCTTTGATATCTTCTACTTTGGTCGCAATTTCTTCTGTCATTTTATGCGTTTCATTGGCCAAAGATTTTACCTCTGATGCGACAACGGCGAAGCCTTTTCCAGCCTCTCCCGCGCGAGCAGCCTCGATCGTTGCATTGAGGGCAAGAAGATTGGTTTGTTCGGCCACATCATTAATTGACTGAATAACCACATCAATTTCATCAACGGCACTTTTGAGCTTCTCCAAACCTTTTTGGGAGGTTTGAGCCGAAGATGCACATTGTTTGGCAGTGCGAGCGGTTTCTCTGATATTGCCAGAAATTTCACGGATAGAGGAGCTCATTTCTTCTGCGGCAGAGGCGACAGTACTGACATTACCTGCGACTTCTTGTGACGCAGATGACATTGATGATGACTGTGTTGATGCTCGGGATAGTGCTTCAGAGAGTGTCACTGACATTTTTTGCATCTCTTGTGAGGCACGCTCTACGCCGCCAACAATTGCACCAATGCTTTCCTCGAATGATGCAGCCGTATCAAGCGCCGCTTGATGTTTTTCTTGTTCGGCTTTTTGCTGCTGAAGGACTTGCTTTTCCTGCAGTTGCTCGACCTCTAGTGCGTTTTGGCGGAAGACCTCAAGAGCTTTGGCCATATCGCCAATTTCATCAAAACGGTCAACGCCCGTAATTTGCAGATCTTTTTCTCCGTTAGACAGGCGGATCATTTGCTTGGTAATGCCTTGCAAAGGCTTTGATAAAATCTGTCGCAATAAGAATGACGCAATGCAGATAATAACAATAGCAGAAAGTGTTACAATCACGGCCAGCAGGGAAATAATCGCGGTTTGCTTTTCTAAGAATTGTGCCTTTTCAAGGCCGACATATAAAATCCCGATGACTTTATCTGTGCCTTTTAAAAAGATCGGATCATAGCGGGTATAGTAATCTTTACCTAAGATAACGGCCTCACCTTGGAAAACCTCGCCTTTGACAAGAAATGGATAGACAGCGCCATTTTTCCCAAGCGGCGTATTTACGGCGCGCTGGCCGTCATCCTTGATAATATTGGTGGTCTTACGCCAAAAATCCTGCGTTTCCTCGTCCCAAATAAACAATGTCGCAGTTTCACCTGTGATAGCGCCAATATGATCCACGATATCGTGATGAGAAAAGGTTGGTATTTCGGACAAGGTAAAGCGCATTTTGCTTGTCGACAAGCCCTCTATTGCGAAAACATCGCCTAGACTGTGTTCAAACACAGATGCCGAAACAAGAATGTTTTGGTTTTGCATTTCAATTGTATCTTGCTGGAGATTGTGTGCAATGTCCTTTGAAACACCGAGAGCAACAATCGCTGACAGAAATACAATAGCACCTAAAACCAATAAATTAATTTTATGCGTTACCTTAAGTTTTTTTAAAGACATCACAATACGACTTCCCCATTTTTATCTAAAAAAAAACTGCATGCTAACCGCGCATTACAGGCACTTCACACGAGCACTGAATTTATCACACACTTGATAAAATAATTTTATAACTTCAGATTACCATACTCTGGCGCCTTCACCAAGCACTTGACACCAGCAGCTACTTCTCCTGGATCATGACAGGTGCAGGCGGGGCTTTACCTTGTTTATCTTCACCGAAATAGATTGTTTGATGCGGGAATGGGATCTCGATACCTTTTTCATCAAATTTATGCTTCATACGGCGGTTAAACTCGCGTCCGACATCCCACTGCATAATCGGCTTTGTTTTAATGCGCGCCTTAATAATAACCGCGCTGTCCGCGAATTTATCAACGCCCAAAATTTCAAGTGGCGCAAGAATATGATCGGCGAAGGCCTCGTCCGCGCGCAAATCTTCGTCAATTTCTTGCAAATATCCAATTACCTCATCTGTGTTTTCACGATATGCAACGCCGACATCCATGAGATAATAGCTAAAATCTTTGGTCAGATTTTCAACGATGCTAATTTCGCTGAAGGGCACTGTGTAAACCGTTCCATCAAGTGCGCGCATTTGCACCTTACGCAGTGTGATTTTTTCAATAAAGCCTGTGCGACCACCAACTGTTGCAACATCACCGACTTGAATGAGATCTTCCAGAATAATCGTAAAGCCTGTTAAAAAATCTTTGACCATGCTTTGCGCACCAAAACCAATGGCAATACCAAAAATCCCTGCGCCAGCAAGCAATGGCATAATATTCACGCCAAGCTCGGACAGCAAAATCAGTGAAAATAATGCAATAAACACAACAAAAATGACATTGCGTACAATCGGCAATAACGTTCGCAAACGCTTGCCTGCGACATTGTTCGAACGGCGCATACCAAATTCAATCACGCCGTTGATTGACTCCCACACTGCAATGCCAAGAACAATGACTAAAATGATACTGAGGAAATCACCGAACAAAGCCGCGCCGGTTTCGGTTTTTAAAAAGGCAAAGTCTGTGATATCCCAAATCGCGCCCAGCGAATAGCAATACAAGCCCGCGACAATGACATAGCCGCTATAACGGATCATGCGCGCATAAAAGCGAAAGCGATCATGCTGCAGCCCATAACGGGACTTCATTTGTGTTAGATGTTCTCTGAGCGCAAAACCGCCGTTACGCACCAAAAGGCCAAGAACAAAAAACACAATGCACGCACCAAACGTCAACGCCGCCTTACCAATGGTAGACGTATTTAAATCATTTTCGACCAAGAAATGTTCGTATTGCTGCGCCAGGTTGCCAAGCTGTCCATCCAATCCTAGCACTTCGGATAGCGCAGGCGGAGCAATCTCAACGTTTTCATCTTGGCCCTGTGTTTCCTGAAGCGTTTTTAAATTTTGTATAAAATTTGAACGCGCAGTTTCACTTTCAAGTGTTTTGATAAGCTCTGAAATATTATCAGGATCAACCGTGACGCTGCTGTCTTGTGCCCATGCTGGCAGACCCGTCATCATGATGAAAAAGGCAAAAAATGGCAGGCAGAATTTGAACATGGTTTATGGCTCCTCGCTTTGGTCCCTTTTGTAATAGCGCGGCGCCTATAGTGATTTCAACCTTTAGGCTGATCTTTTCTAAACGCCCCCTTTTACGCCTTTGTTTCTGATAAGGAAATTACTTATTAGAGGTTTTATTTTATAACATTTTAAACATAAATTATTCAATTTTGTTTTTTTAAACTTTTTTCTTGTAATATTATTCTTAATTTGTTTTAGAATGCTCTCACGGAAAACAGTTTAGGTGAATTTTGAGTTATGCGTAATCTACTCGAAAAGGGTGACTTTGTGTCTCTTTTCGGTCTGGCGGACGTGTGGAAATATTTAGATATTTCCGATCGGTCGGACCATGCAACAATTTCTACAGATCTTGATAGCGGAACAATTCGCGGGCTTTTCTTAAACGCCCAGCGCGAAGATGATCAGATAACAATCACATTGCAATATTTGCATCATGCAGATACCAGCAATAATGATGTTGTTCCCTTTTTAACCTTAACGTGCCAGCAAGAAGGTGAGCATATTCACCTAACAGATGCGCGCGTTATGGATGCCGATATTGATGTGCAAGATGGCAACATGGTGCGATCGCTGGCGCAGACGATGGATTACTTTGCAGAGCATATTGTTCATAACAATATCTGGATTAATCCGGTTGAGGCTTTGGAAAAGCATGGCTTGCAGCCACCAGAAATTGGCCGAAAGGCATGGCCTGGGCTGTATGTGAATGGCGATTTCCGCAGTGCCCCATCAACATCATCACATGTTTCTATGCAAGAGCCCGAGATTCCGGCTCTTTTTTTACATTCAATTTTAGGTGTCGGCCCCGATCAGCACGCAGATCGTCACGATATGCAAACCCATATGATGGCGCTGCATGGGCAAGGACAAGATGATGAAACTGGCGCGCTGAAATATACCTATCAGCAAGGCCGCAACAAAAGCAGCCTGACTATTACCGGCACTGTTTCGCTTTATGCTGGCGACACGCAGCAAGATGCGCCGCTCTACAGTATCAAGACAGCGCCCTCCTCGCGGCAGGGTGATTATGCCAAGATGACTGCGCTCTCTTATATGGGGCAATCCATTGATTTGAAAAACCCCAGCGCGGTGTCATCGGTGCTGAAGGTTATTCGTAACGTGAATCGCTCTATCCGCGCTGGTAAACATCACGTGTTAGAAGATTTGAAAAAGCCGCCGCATGAGCGCCGCTATGGCCTGCCTAGTTCGCTGGCGCTGCATACTGGGGCTTATCCGTTTTTAAATGGCGTGGCCAAGCCATTGCCGCAAAATGGTGTGGCAACCTTCCGGCCTTTGGGCGGAACAAACATGGATGCCTACATGTCCGAAAGCGATAAACAAATTGGCGCAAACCAATATGTTCTCAGTTACGAAGCGCCCGCAGAAGATGGATCGACGCAGAGTGAATCGATCATGATTGATGCGGGGATTTTATTCCACGATACCTTTGATGGTACGTTTTATAATGCGGCGCAGTATCTGCATCATAAACATGATAAAGCCCATCAACCGCGGCAACCTGTTCAGGCGCTGTTTTTTACGCACCGTCACAAAGACCATATTGGTCAGCTCGCCTATCTAATTAAATGCGGATATAGCGTGCCGCCTTTGATTATGAACGAAATGACCATGCGCCAGTTAAAGCGCGAGATGAGCGAATTGGGCATTGAGCGCACAGTGCGGGAAGAGATTTTATCCAAGTGTTATCCCATTAATTTGCTGAAGGATGTCAATCCAAAGGCGCCGAATGACCCACAAACAACGACCATTGATGGCACAACAATCAGCCAGTGGACTGAAATTATCCCTGGTAAGGATCTTGGCAGTTTTCATTGCTATCCACGCCTGAAAATTGGTGCCTTCGAAGTGCGCATTGGGCCAATGCCGCACTCGGACCCTGGTTTGATGTTTGATGTCATCACGCCTGCCTGGTCACATCGCCACACAGGTGACTATAAGTTTGATGATACAATTAAGCTTGGCATGCCGCCGCTAGAGCCTTGGCTGCAAGCGCATCATCCCGACTCGCTTAGCGCTGATTCCACAGGTGCACTGCGTCCTGGCAATAACCCAACCGAAGGCGACGTTGGCGATAGCATTGCACAAGAAATTCATGCACACCCCAGCAGCCGCCATATCTTTCCCATGTTGGGGTCGAATATCTCGCGCTTGCTGACGTTAATTGATGCGATCGGCCAAAGCGACCGTAAGGTTCTTATTATCGATGGCAAGGCCGTTGAAGATTTAGTGCGCGATGCGGATAAGGTCTTCGGCCTGCGTGAATGGGCAAAACGTACTTATGGCATTGATGTGTTTTTACGCTCGCAAGAAAAGACTGTTGCGCCATATTTAAAGGATCGATCGCGCGACGCTGATTATGTGATGTGCGTATCAGGTACCCAAGACGAAGCCTATTCCAGTATCAATCGCGCCGCGCGTGATTGGCTGACCCGTTATCACATTACCGACAATGATGTGATTACCTTTTTACAGGGCGTCATTCCTGTTGGCAAAAATGCGTATAAGCGCATGGCGCTGAAAGATGCCGTTGAAATGTTCCATCAGGCCAAGGTCAACCTGCCCGAGGTCATTGAACGTGAAACGCGCGAACGCCTTGACCATTTAGGCCTTGCGGATAAAGATCTGTTGGACGAAGGCGATATCAAGCGTATCTTCCATAGTTCTGGGCATAATAATGCCGGGGACATGTCCAAGATTATTACCTTATCCCAAGATCCTGATAGCCCCGAAAAACTGTTGGTTATTCCTGTGCATGGCGGGCCCGAGCAAATTCAGGCGCACATCAACATCGCCGAAGATGCCGGCGCACAGACAATGTTGCTGCATGGATCCAACACTGCGGTTTTCAAAAAACGTCATGGGCTTAGCGATATTCGCATTGAGCCGCTGGAACTGGTCGGTGTGACATTGCATACGCCGGGCAAGGATAAGTTCTTTCTAAAAGGGCGCTTTTCAACAACCGTGATTCCAATCAAGCCAACCTTAAACAATGATACAGCGCAGATTTTAGATCGCGTTGAGAATATTGCTCACAAACTGGCAGGACTGGATTCCGATTACGAATTTACCAAAACCCTGCCGTTATCTTTATCGCGTTATTTTAATGCGCAAACTGGTCATGGCTTTTTATCGCAAAGCATGCCTTTTGGCATCGATAAATACAAAGACAGCGTTTTTAAGGAAAAGAATATTTATGCGCTCGCCACGTTTGACAGTGAAACTGGCGGTCTTAATCCCAATGATGATCTTATGCGCGAATTTGGCATGATGGTCGAAAATACGGCAGGTGACGTGCATGCGGAAACTCAGCTCTTTCAAAAAATTGCACCTTATCGCTTGCCATCGGTTCAGGCGATGTTAACCACGCATACGAACCCTTATGATTTGGACGATGGGTTGCCTGCACATCTTTTCATGCGTGATATCGACGCGGCGATCAAAGCCTTGAAAGAGCATTCTTATACGCTGGCCAATCAGGATAATCCACTGACGCCGCAATATAAACGCAACGAGGTTAAGGCACTGGCGATTGCGCATAATGCACCTTTTGATAATCAATTCGTCGCAAAAGAACGCGCTCGCAATTTAGACACCGACACGCGTCCTTTGCAAACAAAAGGCATCATTACGATTGATACGCGGGTGATTTCGCGCGCGATGGCGGCCTACCATACGGCCGGTTATCAGGTTGATAAAAATCCGGATACAGGTTTTCTTGATCACACGCTCGAAGGACTTTGCCGCGCGAATAATATTGCCTATGATACCGCGCAGTCACATGGGGCGCTTTATGATACACTGCCCTGCCGCGCCCTTTTCCAAAAACAGCAAGAGCTTGCCCCTGATATCGTCGCGCAGATGATCGTCAACGCCGACAGCTCAACCAGTCATTTGTTAAACGATATGATTGGTATGGATACTGGCTTTGACGGGCCGCATCCTGTGTTTTCGTATGTCAGTCCGCTTGCCGCCAAGCCTAAGGCGCAGATGGGCTGCATTGTTGGTACGCTGGAATCCGAACGTTATGCGGTTATTTTTAACCTGAAACACGACCCGCATAAATTTTTGCATTTACCTGCAAAAGATCTTGTTGCGATGCTGAAGGATCGTGACAATGATGTTTTTGAAATTTTGGACTTACGCAAAAATCCAATTGTGATGCCTGCACGATATGGTCTGCGGGTGAATGCCAATGGACATATCTCGAAAGAAACTTTGGATTTGCGCGCTTCACACGTCAAAAAGCACCGCAGTTACGTTGACCCGAATGATAACTGGCATAATATTGCACAGAAATTACAAAATGCCTGGACGACGCACCGTGATAAAATTTTTGCGGCGCGCCTTAATGACCCCGTTCACGAAAAAGATCGTTACCCCGATTTGGATCAAAATATGGACATCTTTGGCGGTGCGATCCCTACGCCTGAACAAGGCGCATTTACCCTTATTCGGATGCGTGCCCAGGCAGGCTTCAACCCTGTTTATCAAAATATTCATAAGATGGTGCGCCTGTACCTGAAATCCCTGCAAGATGAAGACTATAACAGTGCCAGCGCCAATTATCACAACCTTATGCATCACAAGGACAGATTGGAAAATATTGCCCTGACCCTGAATAATATTCACTATGACATCAATCCGCAGGATCTTTCTGATCACGACAGGCAAGACATTGAAGCGATGCGCGGTGCGATTGCCTTCCGGCATTATCACCGGGCCCTCAAAGAAGCCGAAGACATTCAAAGCAACCCCGCCCTTTACGATCGTTTTATTGGTAAAGACAAAAAGAAAAAAGCGCTTTTCAAAACGATCAAAAATTGGCTGGGCGAGCATGAGCATTTAGGCACTCTCGACCACAATGCAAAGCGTTTCACGCGCCCTTGGCGCGATATTACCCGCGGCGATAATGACAACAACAAACCCGAAGCGCCGCAGAACACCGCAAATGACCTTGCATAAATTTCGCACCATAACCAAATCAGGAGAACAGTTATGAACGCCAAAAAACCAAAAGTGACCTACGGTATATCCACCAGTATGCTGTTTGACATGCGTGAGCCCGATGCGATTTACCGCAATGACGGCCCCGAAGCCTATGCACAGCATATGATAGAAAATCAACACAGCCCCCTGCCGCACGGCCCTTGGTTTGAGGCGTTAAAGCGTGACTTTGAAGATAGCAACGGCATGATCGAAGTTGTTTTAGCCTCGCGCAACAGCCCCATAACCGCACGGCGCGCTTTAAAAACACTGGGGGAGCATGGCATTACACCTGCACGTATGTTTTTTACGTGCGGGAAATCACCTGTTCCTTATTTAAAGGCCTATGGCATTGATCTCTTTCGCACAACTGATTTGGGCGTCGCGCAAGAGGCCTTAGCCAACGATGTACTGGTTGCACATTATGATCCCGTGAGTATGAAAGACATACAAGACCAAGCCGCGCAACGCGCCGTCACATCCCGTGATAAAAATGTCCTCACATTGCCTGCTTCCAAAGTGGACCAACCTTCACTCAGGTCTGTTTATAATGGCCGCACCTTGGGCAATGCGGTCTTTGACTTGGACGGCGTTGTGTTTGGCGCCGAGTCCGAGCATTTTTATAAGCAATTCAAATTAGCCGCCTATCATGAACATGAAAAGAATATGCGTGATATTCCCCTATCCCAAGGGCCAGCCTTTAATTTGCTGAAGAAATATACAGAGGTTAACAAGCAATATGCTGGATCACAGTTGCCATTTGAAATATCGGTTGTGACCGCACGCGGTGATTTTGCCGCGATACGCGCGATTGAAACATTGCACGCGTGGGGCATTGATATCGAGGGCACAACACACTTTTTAGGCGGTGCACCTAAGAAACCTGTTTTGGATGCGATCCGTGCGCATGCAGCGGCCCGTAACATGCCCGCGCCCGAGTTTTGGGATGACCAGCAACACAATATTCAGGCCGGTCATGATGCGGGCGTTTTAACAGGGTATATCCCGCAGGATTACACGGATCACGACCCCAAAACACCTGGTTAGACTTATATCATAAGCGATTTACGAGCACATTCGCAGCGTTGTCTACATGTTGCTGTTCTTCCACGGCATTTGCAGCAGTTGCCTGGCAGAAATAGTCCATATTATTTGCCAAATGGATAAGCCCCTCAATCACCAATGGGTTTTTAGCTTCTTGGTATACTTGATGGCGGACTAGCTCTTCAGAAGTTCCCGACATAATCTGCACATGATCTGCATCAGCGATGATAAGCCCATCGTCAAAATTATCATTGATAAAATGTAATGTGGCGCCCGTTTGAGTACTGCCATTTTGATTGGCTCGATTTATAATTTCGGCAGTAATAATTTTACCGCGGCACATATAGGGACTGTCAGGACGCGTGACTGCCGGATGAATATTAACTGTTGGCATCACTGTGTGCATACGCTCAATCTTTAACATTAGGTGATCAGACAAAATAACATCTGCCTGCACTTGATCGGCATATTGCAATACTGCCTTTTCAAATTCCTCTTTGGCGTGGCGACGTGCACTTTTATCTTCTAAAGGTAGTGCGCGAAAACTACTAGGTATATGCTGAACCAAATCAGCAATGGGTTGTCCACGATACTGGTAATTTGATGGTATAATCCAATTATGATTTTGAGGGTCTGGTAATGCAGAATAACCATATAGTTGATCTGTTTGCGGCATATCATCTACCACAACACCTACCACTGAAATTTTATTTATGTATTGAGCGCCCACATTAGTTGCATCCAACAACGATTCGAGCGTTCCTTTTAAATATAGTTCCTGATCACCAACTTTAACAGTTGAGCCTATTTTATCATCTCCACCGATATTACGGATAGATGTTGCCACAACTACGCGCAGCGTAGCATCAGGAGCTGTTTGATCATTTTGTCCGTAAAAATTAAAATTCTTGGCAAGAGGTGTCTTTTTCATTACTTTAACCGCATTATTACAAAGAATATGGCAAATATCATATTTAATGCATAATAGTAAAGAAATTAATTCCTTTAAAATGGCGAACATGGCACATAAAACAGGTGTATACACACACCCTGATCTTGAAATCCACGAGACAGGAGCAAACCATCCTGAAAACAGAACACGTATTCAGAAAATTCTACAAACATTACAACCCATATTAAATGGTCACAATAGTGTTGAAATGGTGACATCTTTCGAAAAGATGCCAAACAACATCTTAAACCTTGCACATGATGAGCAATATATTCAACGCGTACTTGATACAGAGAACCAAATGACAGATCCGTCATCTTTAGTGTATCTTGATCCCGATACCTGTATTTCTCGTGGTTCATTCCAATCTATTTTGTCTGGGATTCATGCAACATGTCAGGCTGTATCTGATGTTGTGCGCGGTAATTACAACAATGCTTTTTGTATAGTTCGCCCACCTGGCCACCACGCTACGGCTAATGGCTCTATGGGGTTTTGTGTCTTTTCAGCCATTAGTGTTGCTGCCAAATTTGCGCTGCAACAAGATAACATTAACAAAGTGGCAATTATCGATTTTGATGTCCATCACGGAAATGGTACAGAAGACATCATGCAGCATGATCCTAATGTTTTATTCACTTCAATTCATCAGCGTGATTTATGGCCATACATGCATCATGACAACCACGGCCCCAATAATAATGTCTATAATTTTGGGTTAGATGAGCTTGCTGACCCTCAAGAGTATTTTAATATTATCCACCAACATATTCGCCCTCTCGTTGATACTTGGCAGCCTGATTTAATCTTAATTTCTGCTGGGTTTGATGCGCATAAAAACGACCCACCTCAGGACACCTTATTCAATGACCCGCCAGGTCGTCAAAATTTGATGGAATCTGATTTTAATTATATAACTCAGCAAATCATGGATATGGCACAACTGCACTGCAACGGCCGAATCATATCAATCCTTGAGGGAGGCTACAACCCAGACGTCCTAGCATCATGCTGCTTAGAGCATGTACAAACGCTCTCTCGTGCCAATTAGGGCTCAGTGATTATTTACTCGCCGTGAAGTATCTCTGCATGGTGGGCGATATGGTCTGCGATAAAGCTTTGGATGAAGTAATAGCTGTGGTCGTATCCGCCATGCATACGCAAAGTCAGTTTTTGCTCTGCGGTTTCGCAGGCGCTGGCGAATAGGTGCGGTTTGAGTTGCTCTGCCAAGAAGTTATCGCCTTCACCTTGATCAATTAAAATGACTGGCGCATTGCTGCGATTTGTGGCTTTCGTCATCAAGGCGCAGGCATCATGCTTTACCCACTCAGCCGTGTCCGTACCCAGATACCCTGTGAAGGCTTTTTCACCCCATGGCACTTGTGATGGCGCAACGATCGGTGCAAAAGCTGAAATTGACTGGTAAAGGTCAGGATATTTCAGGCCTAATGTTAATGCGCCATGACCGCCCATTGAGTGCCCTGTGATGCCTTGTTGACCAGCCATAACAGGAAAGTTTTCACAGATCAGCGCGTTCAGCTCTTCGGTGATGTAACGCTCCATCTGGAAATGCTGCGCCCACGGTTCTTGTACGGCGTTGATATAAAACCCTGCGCCCTGACCGAAATCATAGGCATCGTCATCCGGCACGCCTTCTCCGCGCGGTGATGTATCGGGCGCAACAATGGCAAGGCCATGCTGCGCTGCGTAGCCATATGCACCAGCCTTGGTTGTGAAGTTATCGTACGTACATGTCAGACCCGATAAGAATGTCAGGACAGGGACACTTTGCGCGTGCGCCTGCGGCGGTAGAAAAATTGAAAACTTCATCGTACAGTTCAGCGCCTTGCTGTGATGTTCGAACACTTGCAAGGTTCCGCCGAAACATTGATGGTTTTCTAATTCTTTCATGGCTTGATCCTGTCCTGATAGATTTTGTTTAAAGGCGTTTAGTAAACAACAACACTGCGGATTGATTTGCCTTCATGCATCAAATCAAAGGCCTTGTTAATGTCCTCAAGCGGCATTGTATGCGTAATCAAATCATCGATATTGATTTTGCCATCCATATACCAATCAACAATTTTTGGCACATCTGTACGGCCGCGTGCGCCGCCAAATGCAGATCCGCGCCATACGCGCCCTGTAACCAATTGGAACGGACGTGTTGAGATTTCCTGACCTGCGCCGGCCACGCCGATGATAAGGCTTTCGCCCCATCCTTTATGACAGCATTCCAAGGCCTGGCGCATCACGTTCACGTTCCCAATACATTCGAAAGAATAATCAACGCCGCCATTTGTAAGATCTGCGATAGCCTCGATCACGTTTGGTGTATCATTTGGATTGATAAAGTCCGTCATGCCGAATTTCTTAGCAAGCTCAACCTTGGCTGGGTTCAGGTCAATGCCGATAATCTTAGATGCGCCAACCATGCGCGCGCCTTGGATAACGTTCAGGCCAATACCGCCCAAGCCAAAGACAGCAACTGTTGAGCCAGGCTCCACCTTGGCATCAAAGACGACTGCACCAACGCCTGTTGTGACGCCGCAGCCGATATAGCACACTTTTTCAAACGGGGCATCTTTGCGAATTTTCGCCACAGCAATTTCCGGCATTACACTGAAATTTGAAAAGGTTGATGTGCCCATATAGTGTAAGATAGGCGTGCCGTTGAGTGAAAAACGGCTGGTTCCATCAGGCATAAGGCCTTGGCCTTGGGTACTGCGGATTGATTGGCATAAATTTGTTTTCGGGTTCAAACAATAATCACACTCACGGCATTCTGGCGTGTAAAGCGGGATCACATGATCGCCAACGGCAACGGATGTAACGCCCTCGCCGACCTCGCGCACGATGCCTGCGCCTTCATGGCCTAAGATCGCTGGAAAAGCGCCCTCTGGGTCATCACCTGACAGTGTGAACGCATCAGTATGGCACACGCCTGTCGCCATATTTTCAACCAAAACTTCACCAGCCTTAGGGCCTTCGAGGTCAACGGTTTCAATTGTAAGAGGTTCGCCGGCCTTGTAGGCGACTGCTGCGCGTGTTTTCATTGTAAATCCTTTGTATATGTTCAACCCATCTGCACCAAAACAGTAACTGTTTTGTAATCAGGCACTAAAATAGAACAGCTATGGCCTTGATTCCAGAGTAAGATCACAAAAAAGAGAAATTCTCTTTGTTAGATGGCCTTTTCTTGGGTTTGATCTTGTAAAATCAAGAAAGACGTCTATATATAGCGGCAAGATCAGACGAAAGGATCAGGCCGATGCGCGCTATGATATTCGCTGCTTTTGCGGCTTTATGCGTTATCAATCTTACAGCATGTGTGACAACGCAAACGACAAATGATGTCACCCAAAACGATACAGATTCCGCTAATACCCCGCCCAGCGCGCCTGAGCAACCTTATAAGGTTATGGGGTGGGTTGAACGTGTGCAAGTCGGCACATTAGACTTTACACCGCCCGCTAAATTAGACAGCGGCGCAAAGACATCTTCGATTGACGCAGAGATCATTCGTACATTTAAAGAAAACGACCAAGAATATATTGTCTTTCGTGTGTCCTTTGACGAAAAAGAAGGCGGCGAGCAAATTTTCGAAGCGCCCATTACCCGGTGGGTGCGCATTAAACGCAAAGGCGGCGACAAAGATTATATCCGCCGTCCTGTTGTTGAGATGACATTTTGCATCGGTGGTGACCGCATCAAAGAAGAAGTAAATTTATCAGACCGCGAGCATTTCACATATCCAATCTTAATTGGCCGTAATATGCTGAAAGATAATATCTTAATTGACTCCTCTAAAACCTTCACGCATTCTCCATCCTGTTTAACAAAATAGTGATGATTGCTTATGCGCAATAAAGAAATTCTTTTGGTCGTATCTTTACTGACCCTTATTGGCAGCGCCATTTTTGGATACCGCGTTTTTGTCTTGGACTTTCCGCTGACGCCTAATAAACAAGTAGAAAGCTGGCATGTCGAGATGAAAGCAACCCTTGGCGGCCCAAGTGGATCTTTGAGGTTAGAGGCATTCTTGCCGCGTCGTGATAGCTTTCACACGTTGGTTGATGAAAACTTTGTCAGTAATGATTTTGGCCTGACAACACAAAAGGATCCTGAAACCGGTAACCGCGTTGTGTCTTGGTCAAAGCGTAATGCCAGCACGCAGGAAATTCTTTTTTATCGCGGCATTTTGTATGAAACCCATTCTGCGAATTCCTCGGCGGCGCGCACCGCGCCTGTCATCACAGTCCCGCAATATAAGACGGCTGAATTTAATGCCTTGCGTAAAGAGCGCGTTGATTATTTGGGGCTTGGCAGTTTGATCGATGAAATTCAGGACAAATCGATTGATCAACGCTCGTTCGCGTTAGAGCTCTTTTCTTTTATTGATGCGAACCCTGCGGATAATCGTCTGGAACAAATCCAAGAAATGAATCCTAACCTCACCAGTCTGGCCGCAACCGAGGTCTTTATCTTGCATCATGTCGGCATTTACGCGCGCGTTGTGAACGGCCTGCCGTTAAAACAAGCCAAACGCCACGCCTCATTCGAAGCCCGCACCGAAATTTTGCTGGATAACAAATGGGTTCAATATAACAAGCAAACACGCAGTCTCGGTGAAAATCGTGACTTTTTGCGCTGGTGGGTCGGTAATGTGCCGTTCTATACGGTGACAGGACAGCATAATGCGACCTTGAATATTGCGGTAAAAAAGCACACGGAAAATGCACTGACCGAAGCCATGTGGCGCGGCGACCCAACGCGCGAGGCGATGTATAAGCTCTCGATTTTTAACTTGCCTGTTGATGTGCAGCTGGTCTTTTCTATTTTGTTGCTTGTGCCACTAGGCGCGATTGTTGTGTGCGTTATGCGCCAAGTTATTGGCATTGAAACTTTTGGCACATTTATGCCGATTTTGGTGGCTTTATCCTTCCGCGAGACCAAATTGCTTTTGGGTGTGATCCTCTTTTGTCTGATTGTGTCGCTTGGCCTTATCTTTCGTAGCTACTTAAACAGGTTGCAGCTTTTGATCATTCCGCGCTTGAGTGCGATTATGATTATGGTGGTGTTGGCTTTGTATCTGTTTAGTATGATTGCCTATAATACGAATATCTATACTGGCCTTTCTATTTCGCTGTTCCCGCTGGTTATTCTGACAATGTTGATTGAGCGCATATCTTTATCATGGGAAGAATTTGGCGCACAAACTGCGCTAAAGGCCGCGGCGGGCAGTTTGTTTGTCGCTATCGTAAGCTATTTAGTCATGAACAATGACTTGCTTTCCCACTTGATGGTTACATTCCCGGAATTACTGTTGATTGCGGTAGCAATGACCATTTTGATCGGACGTTACAATGGTTATAAGCTGATGGAATATTACCGCTTTCGCATGATGACCCAACCAACAGACAGCGCGCCAAAGGATTAGGGCCATGTTTTCTGGATTTCATCGTCTGAAAGATATGGGCATTATGGGGATTAATAGCCGCAATCTGGATTTCATTGCCCCGCATAATAGGCGCCAATATTATCGGTTGGTTGATGATAAAGTCATCACAAAGAAAACAGCAATTGAGGCGGGCATCCCCGTGCCCGAGCTGTTTGCGACGATCGAATATCAAGAGCAGCTCAAACGGTTAGGCGATATCCTTGCCCAGCGCTCATGCAATCAATTTGTTATCAAACCCGCCAAGGGTAGCGGCGGCGGCGGCATTATGGTCATCAAAGGACGTACTGCGGCAGGGTATCTTCGCGCGAATGGGCAAGTTATTACGCTGCCTGAAATTCAGTATCATATCAGCAATATTTTGGGCGGACTTTATGCACTGGGCGGCGCGCGCGATGTCGCCATTATCGAGCAATGCATCGAAAATATTGACCTGTTTGATAAACTGGCCTTTCAGGGCGTGCCTGATATTCGCCTTGTGATTTATAAAAACACGCCTGTGATGGCGATGTTGCGGTTGCCGACACTGGCATCTGGCGGACGGGCAAATTTGCATTCAGGCGGTATTGGCGTTGGCCTTTCAATGGATCAAGGCATGACAACCAATGCCATTTTACACAACCAGTATATCACGCATCACGGCGATACCGATGCGCCTTTGCTAGGGCATATTATGCCTGATTGGGATCAGGTTCTTGATATCGGCGTCAAGGCCGCGCACATGGCGAAACTGGGCTATGTTGGCGTTGATATTGTACTGGATAAACATCACGGGCCTATGTTGCTTGAGATTAATGCACGCCCTGGCATTTCAATACAAATTGCCAACCGTCAAGGGTTGAAGGCGCGTATATCCAGCATGGGCTTATAGGGTCATCGCCTATACCCCCAATGTATTTTATTTGACATATTGCATAATTGTGGCTTATAAACATGCCATGATTTTGCGTGATGAATTTCAGCGCCGACAAACTTTCGCAACCTTGATTAAAGAAAACATGTATCAAGATGCCTTGGTTGCGTTCGAAACAGAGAGCACCCAAAACGGGCTGCCGGCATCTGCACAAGACGCTTATCTTTTCTTAATACAAACCGTAGCCGACATTGACATTGAAAATAGTGGCCGCGCAACCCATGACCTGTATGATTTATCACGTACGCTACAAGAGACCGAGCTTATACCTGCTTTGCTTCTAACATGTTATGGGCAAGAGTTCTTCGAAAAAACAAACACCGATCTTTATCTGTTGGATGATGCTATTCAGGCGGCTACGATCAAACCGGCATTGGATGTTTTTCCGAAGAAGAAAAGCGCGGCACTGCGCCAGGTTTCACAAAGCGCGCAAAATATGCTGTCCGTTTATGATAAAATTGAATTGTCATCCGGTAAAATATTTAACCAAGTTCCGCCTGCGGTTCAGGCTGTTTATTTGGCGCGAGGCATCCATAAACGCACAATCATGATTGATACGGCATCAACATGCGCACCTACAGAAGAGAATGCTTCTCTCATGGAACTGCATACTTTGGGCATGTATTCTCATGGTCTAAATGCACAGCCGCAGGGCGACAGTGAGCTGGAAAATATGTTCCGTGATCTGCAAAAAGATATGCTAAAAACCGTACAAAATATACGTCAGCAAATTCTTAATCCACCGCCACGCCCCCCTAACCTGACCATCGTCTAAACACATTGATGCGGCAGGCGATTCTTTACCAGCACTGCCTTCGTCAATCTCACCTGATAATGCCGCACTTTTAAGTATTTTCATAAAGACAAAAAATCGCTTTTATTTTTAAAAAAATTTCTAAAAATTTAAAAATTCTTTTCTTTTATTCTATTTTTTTATGCAATTTTTAGATAATATTTCTTTTTTCGAATATGCTATAAAAACCATTGTTTTCTGCATTTAATATGTCTAATTTGCCCTTAACTAGTCACTTAGTTAACGGAAAACGGTTTAAAAATATGATAGAAAACACTTCTTTGAACACTACGTTCACAGAGGCTGGATGCAACTATCTTCAAGAATTAACGTCTTGGAAAGAACAAGGTTACACGGACATTGTTCTCTTCGGTCGTTTTCAGCCCCCTCATCGAGGGCACAGGGCTTTGCTTGAAACACTGCGTGCATCTGGTCTTAACGTCAATCTTGTCCTCAACGACAAAACAGATAATATTGAAGGCGAACGCAATCCCTTTAACGCGCATCAGCGTGAAGAAATGGTGCGTTTGGCTATGCCTTGGCTACCGAAAGAAAATATTCGCCATGCCACAGTCTATTTAGGCGGCGGCGGCGATGTTGGCGGCGCGGTGCGCAGGCTGACGAACATATTCAATGATCTTGCCCCTAAAGATAAGCTGGTTTTTGCCTATTTTGAAAAGGCAGAAGATCGCAAGCAGTATTTGGTCGATGGCGAGATCATTAATGACGCCCATTATGTTGAGCTTGTCGGCCAGCCACGCGGTGAATTTCCCATTCAGCGCATCACCCAAGATATGATCGAAACCGTGTCCGATTATGTCCCTATTGATGCAAAGATGTTCCGCAAAGGCATTCGTGAACAAGATCAGGTTTGTTATGAGCTGCTGGATCCGCCTGTGGTGGATTACTTAACGGAGCAAATGCTTTTAGCCCATGTAAACGGGCGTCCTGTTGGCACGGATCCTCGTAACGATACTATAACATTAGATGATATTCGTCAGGATAACAGCACCAGCTTTAATAATATTCTGACACAAGGATACAGCCTATAAAGGCTTCACAAACACGCCAGCCTCGGTCGAGAGCCCAAGCGCAAGTTTCATGCGCAGTGTAAAGGGCATTTCAAGATCGTGGCTGGTGGGCATCGCATCTGGCATGGATGATAAACGTGCCAAGGTGATGTGGGGGCTGTAGGTTTCAACGGGCGTTAAGGTCTCAATGCCATGCGCCGATAAAATCTTGGCGCAGCGCATCTGCATTGCCATCAGCGCTGCCTTCTGCGCGGCCTTATATTCCGCGATAAATTTACCCGCATTAATATATTTGCCTGCGCGTGCATGAAATTTTTCAAGTGTGACGCTTATTTCATCGTCGCATTCTTGCGCCGCAAACTCCGCGTATATGGCGCGGGCTTGCTCGCTCGTTTCCGTTTTAAACTGACACAATGTTACATGCGGCAATCCATCATCGCCCAAGATATATTCATCTTGGGTTTCAAGAAAATACTGCCGTGATATCTGCGTTATCTTATCTGTTAGCGCGGTATCAATGGGCAGAATTGCAATATTATAGCGTTGCATAAGGCGGCCTTTATGTCAGTAATGTTCGGTGTCTATGTTGCCGCGTATCTTAGCGCACTCCGACAGTCATGGCGAGGGGACTTGCACAAAAAAGCGCCATACATTTCTGCACAGCGCTTTTCCATTTTTGAAGAGGTCGTTTATGAATTAAATCTCTTTTTGGTCACCGTAATGGCCATAGTTCATAACCTTATTCCAAACGGCGATAAAGTCTTCGAGGAACTTCTCTTTTGATCCGTCAAAGGCATAAACCTCGGCGACGGCGCGAAGCTCGGAATTTGAACCAAAGATCAGGTCAACTGGCGTTGCTGTCCATTTGGTTTCGCCTGTCGCGCGGTCAAAGCCTTCATAGATGCCTTCGCCTTTGTCAGACTTTTTCCACTGCGTGCCCATATCCAGCAAGTTTACAAAGAAATCATTGCTTAATGTGCCAGGCTGATCAGTGAAAACACCATGCGCCGAACCATCAACGTTTGTATCCAAAACGCGCATACCACCAAGCAGCACTGTCGTTTCAGGAACGCTTAACCCCAGCAAGTCAGCCTTATCCACCAACATTTCTGTTGGGCCGGTATAGCTGGCTTCGCTGTAATAGTTACGAAATGCGTCTGCTGTTGGCTTAAGATCATCAAACGAGTTTACGTCTGTTTGATCTTGTGATGCATCAACGCGGCCTGGTTTAAACGGCACATGAACATCACTGTACCCTGCATCCTCTGCCGCCTTTTCAAGGGCAGCAGCGCCAGCCAAAACAATCGTATCAGCCAGTGAGATTTCCTTGCCACCGCGCAGCAATCCACCGTTAAAGTCAGCGCGAATTTTTTCAAGCTTCGCAATAACCTTTTGCAGTTCATCTGGGTTATTGATGTCCCAGTTGATTTGCGGTGCGAGCGCGATGCGCGCGCCATTCGTACCGCCGCGCATATCGGTATAACGATATGTTGACGCCGATGCCCATGCCGTGCGGATCAACTCAGATGTGCTGAGGCCAGAATTAAGGATGTCTGCCTTCAGTTTTTCTGCGTCTTTGGCATCGATGACTTTGTGATCCAATTCAGGCAATGGGTCTTGCCAGATAAGCTCAACTTCGGGAACATCCGGGCCAAGGTAGTTGGCGCGCGGCCCCATATCACGGTGGGTAAGCTTGAACCAAGCGCGCGCGAAGGCATCTTCGAATTCCTCAGGATTTTCATAGAAACGCTTCGCGATTTTTGACAGGCTTGGGTCTAGTTTCAGTGCCATATCTGTTGTGAACATGATAGGCGCATGAAATTTACCATCAACATGTGCATCGGGGACAAGCTCGGACGCGCTTTCGTCAGTCGGTGTCCATTGAACATGGCCTGCAGGGCTTTTTGTTTTTTCCCATTCAAAACTGAACAAGTTATCCAAATACATGTGCGTCCACTGTGCGGGGGCAGATGTCCACGCACCTTCAAGGCCACTGGTGATTGTGTCTTCGGCGTTACCCTTGCCACATTTGTTATGCCAGCCAAAGCCTTGGGCTTCGATTGGGGCTGCGCCAGGCTCGGCGCCTAGGCATTTTTTCGGATCGTGCGCACCGTGCGCCTTACCAAATGTATGACCACCTGCAATCAGGGCAACCGTTTCTTCTTCGCTCATCGCCATGCGGCCAAACGCATCACGGATGGCGTCGGCGGCTGATAAAGGATCATGGTTCGCGTTCGGGCCTTCTGGGTTCACGTAAATCAAGCCCATATGCGTCGCGCCAAGTGGACGTGATAGCTTGCCATCTTTGCCGTGGCGGTTACTAGCCAGCCATTCTGTTTCTGGGCCCCAATACACGATATCAGGTTCCCACTCGTCAACGCGGCCACCCGCAAATCCAAGTGTTTTAAAGCCCATATTTTCCATGGCCACTGTGCCAGCCAGCACCATCAAATCTGCCCATGAAATGTTTGCGCCATATTTTTGCTTCAGCGGCCACAACAAACGGCGCGCTTTATCAAGGCTAGCGTTATCAGGCCAGCTGTTCAGCGGGTCAAAGCGTTGTTGACCGCCACCTGCGCCGCCGCGACCATCAGTAACGCGGTATGTGCCGGCGCTGTGCCATGCCATGCGGATGAAAAACGGGCCATAGTTACCGTAATCAGCAGGCCACCAGTCTTGTGACGTTGTCAGAACGTCATTGATATCTTTTTTAACGGCTTCAAGGTCAAGCGCGTTAAATGCCTTCGCATAATCAAAATCCGCGCCATAAGGGTTCGATTTCACATCGTGCGCACGCAATGGTGTGAGATCAAGCGTTTCAGGCCACCAGAAAAAGTTTGATTTTGTTTCAGCCTGCCCCATCGCCGCGTTCGCATCAGGCGTCATCAGCGGTGATAATGACATTAAGCCCGCCACGCCAATTGCAACGAATGTGGTGCTGAGCAACAGTTTTCTTTTATTCATGTAATTCCCTTTCCCATGATTAAACCGCGATAGCCTTGTTGTTATCGCCATAATGTTTTATTCAGCGCACAGCGTAATGAGAGAAAAATAGAAAAACCAATTGATATTTTGACTTCTTATTATCGATTTTGTAAATAATAATAAACACTTTACATAGACTCAATCGATTCAAACGCTTCCTCATTATCATCCTTTTGCCGAAGATTGTTTTCCAAAATGGAAAAATATCTACCAATATCAAGGGATTCCGCATTTTATTCACAGGGCTGCTATGGTAGAATCATAGGATAGTCGTCATCAGGCGATGCTTTCTATATGCGAATGACATCATATGTATTTAAGGGGATCTAAATTAACGGAGTTTATGCATATCATGCTGGGCGTTATGCCTATGCTGGTCTTTATGCATGCCCCATCATGGGGACAAAGCGTTTCGATCCCATCCAGCGCCAATTCTGCACGTACACAGCAATATTTGGATTCCCGAAACCGTGCCGTCACACAAGGTGACATTACCCCACCCAAAGACATCGAACTCGACTCTCGGGTTCCGCGCGCTGATCAGGGTCCCATGCTGAAGAATATTATCCTTAGAGGCGCAACACTATATTCGCGAGAAGATTTAGATTTTATCCTCCAAGACTATTTAAATCAACCTATTGATATGTCTACGCTCAACCATCTGGCTAATCGCATCACTGCATATTACCGCCAGCAAGGCTACTTTCTCTCGCGCGCACTTATACCGCCGCAAACGATTTCAAATAATACGCTGACACTTCAGATTATAGAAGGCTATATTCACAACATCATCATTGATGATCCGGATAACCTTCTTTCAAGCAGTCAAATGACGGCCGCACACCGCATTATCAACAAGATCAGTCACCTCAAACCACTGCACGGGCCGACATTAGAACGCTATATGCTTTTGCTAAATGAGGGGGCTGGCATTAGCATGCAAAGTGTTATGCAGCCTGCGAAAGATGCCACCCAGGTTGGCGGCATTACATTGCTTTTAAAGCCACAAAAGAAAGCTGCTCAACTGAATCTCAATGCAAATAATCATGGGTCTCGCTATATTGGGCCATGGCAATTTCAAACGTCATATCAAACTGGCAATGTTTTTACACCGCTTGACACTCTCTCGGCGCAGGGCGCGATTGCTCGCCCCCTGAAAGAAATCCAATATGGCAGCCTTAATTACAGTCGCCCGGTTGGCAGCGAAGGTATGCGGTGGCAGAATTTAGTGTCTTATTCAAACTCGAACCCCGGTTCAACTTTGCGATCACTTGAGGCTGAGACAGATACCTTTGTTTACAAAACAGGCTTTTCTTATCCTGTCACCCGCAGCCGTAAAGAGAGCCTTGATGTTGCAGCCCATTTTACGTTTCGTAATACTGCTACCGAGATTTTGGATAGCGAATTGATAGATGATAAAACACGCAGCCTTTCTATATCCGGTGATTATCAGGCTTATGATCATCACCAAGGCATTAACCGTTTTAGCGTGGGGCTGCATAAGGGTTTTGATATCCTTGGCGTGCGCACAACGGGCTCTGATAATTTATCGCGCGCGCAAGGCCGTAGTGATTTTGTAAAAGTGACTGCAAGTGCTCAGCGCGTTCAATTCTTGCCGCATGATTTGACGCTCGACACGCAAGCCGAAGGACAATTCGCGCCGCACCCATTGCTATCCTCCGAAGAGTTTGGCTATGGCGGGTCCGACATGGGGCTTGCTTATGATCCTTCGGAGATTACAGGTGACAAAGGCATTAAGGCTTCGGCATCTTTGACGTATTACGGGGTCCCTCCCCTCGGAGACATTGTATCTTGTTCGCCTTTTATATTTTATGACATTGGCAAAGTTTGGAATGACGACAGATCTACAAAACCAATATCTGCAGCATCGGCAGGCCTTGGCGCAAATTATCAGTTTAATCATGTGCCTGCATCAGGACGGATTAGCCTTGCTTACCCTTTAACAAAATCTATTGACCACCCTGACATGAACGGAGAAAACGGACCTCGTATCTTATTTGAACTTAATCTTACTTTCTAACTCACCCATCACTTTTTACCCTTCCCTATTATATACTTTAGAATATAATAATATTACTAAAATTTAAAATAATTTTACCTTTTGTTATCCTAAATTTGGTACTCTATCTATAGTTATGCGTATTCATAAAAATGTAAAATCGCTGTTTTATTCTTCTGCTGCTTTGGCTGCTTTGCTCTTGCCTGCGCGCGCCACTGCTGCGCCTCAGGGCGGCGTCGTGTCGGCAGGGCAGGCCACAATTTCATATAATGCTGCGAAAACAGACATTGTTCAGTCCAGCAATAAAGCCATTATTGATTGGCAAAGCTTTGATATCTCTGCGGGCGAACATACACAATTCCACCAACCTTCCTCTTCATCTATTACGCTTAACCGTGTCCATGACAGCAAAGCATCCGAAATCAACGGCAAACTAACGGCCAATGGGCACGTGATGGTCATTAACCAAAGTGGCGTTGTTTTTGGCGCGGGATCGCAAGTGGATGTTGGATCACTGACAGTCACCAGCGCCGATATTGATAATGCCGATTTTATGGGCGGAACCTATGATTTCAAACATCAGGGAGATAAGGATGCGGCGATCATCAATAAGGGCCAGATCTCGGTCAAAGATGCGGGTCTGGTGAATTTAGTTGCGCCGCATGTTGAAAATGACGGCGTTATCGTTGCGAAAATGGGTAAAATCCACCTAGCCTCGGCGGATAGCTTTACACTGGATATGGCAGGCGATGGACTCACACAAATTGCACTGCGCGAAGACGATGCACAAAAGATCATTCGTAACACTGGCACGATCAGCGCTGAAGGCGGCAAGATTGCTCTTACGGCTGGCATGGCGCGCGGCCTAGTAGATGCCCTAATCGATAACAGTGGGGTTATTGAAGCTTCATCAATGACCGAGCAAGGCGGTCAAATTATCCTGAGCGCCAACACGGTTAATGTTACGGGCGCTATTCACGCCGATGGCGGCAGTGGTGGCGGCCAAATTTTGATTGGCGGTGACTATAAAGGTCAACCTATTCAAGATGGCCTTGCTAATGCAAAAAATACAATCATCCACGATACCGCCCAGATTACAGCAAACGCCACAGATGTAGGCGATGGCGGCAATATTATCGTTTGGGCCGATGAACACACATCTGTGAACGGCCTTCTCGCAGCAAGAGGCGGCCAGAACGGCGGTAATGGTGGCTTTATCGAAACATCTGCCAAACAATATTTACAAATTGGCCGCGAAACACATATTCAGGTTGATGCGCCTCATGGTCAAGGTGGGCAATGGTATCTTGATCCGGAAGATATTGTCATCTCGGACTCTGGCAATGATGGTAATGCCAGCACCAGCGATGTTGCAACATCAACAATTAACGCTACGCTAAATGGTGGTGGCAATGTCACCATTGAAACCAATAGCGGCGCCTCGGGCAATGGCGATATTACGCTATCGTATGCCAACATTAATAAAACCGTCGATAATAATGACGCGACATTGACGTTAATTGCTGACCGCCACATCACAGGATCTTATTCGACAATACGCAGTGATTCAGCCGATGCCCTCAGTTTAGTCTTCACCGCCGACAAGAATGCGACAGGCACAGGTGACATTAGCCTTTCTTATACCATTTTTGATGCGAATGGGGGTGATGTTGCCCTGAACGCGAATACGCTCAACCTCAATGTCGCCCCAATTGATACGACAGGCACTATTAGGTTGAACCCAGTTTTATCGGCGAGTTCGATTGGTCTGGGCGGCGGTGCGGGCACCTTTAACCTGACTGATACCGAAATCGGCTACTTTACGGCGGGGCCCCTGATTATCGGGGACAACAGCACAAACAGCGGCACGGTTACCATTGATAGTTGGGATTTCTCAAGCAAAACACATAATGCCGAAATTTATGGGGACATTATTACCTCTAACGGTATTGCATCCGGCACGAATAGCTTACTTCTTGCTGGTGATGAAATTGATTTTACCGCTGCTATCGGCGGCAGTGGCGATCTGCAATTAACGTCTAAAACAGATACACAGCGCATTGAACTTGGCGAGACAGACACGGCGCGCTTAAATCTAACCGCGACAGAATTAGGGCTTCTGCAAAACGGATGGAACACCCTTACAATTGGCGCTGATGATCATGATGCAGATATTGCCGTCACCGAAGCAGTCAGCTTTGCCGATCATACCTATTTTCGCAATGATATGAATTATGGCGCAGATCGTGCTGTGAATATCGATGCGTCCATAACCACGACAGATAATGCCGATTTGTATTTATATGGTCGAGGCCATAGCAGCTCGACGCACGGCTATGACGGGGTTCATATCGCTAACAGTGCGACGCTTAATATCGCACGGGATTTTTACATACAAAGCGGCACGGGACAGAGCGATGGCGTTCTTGCCGCTGATATTACTGTAGGACGCGACATGACCATGATTGTTGGAAACAACAGTCAAATATACGGTGACCTCACGATTGGTGGTGACTTGAATGTGACTTATGGCACATCGAATACGAGCTACCGTTTTCAGCTCCAAGAAAATAGTGTTACCGATGTAGCAGGAAGCGTGGTTTTTAATGGAACCAACAAGGGTAACTTTAGGATGTCCTCTGGCGCAGTACTAGAAGCCGACGGAGATATCTCGATAACGGTTAATGCGATCGATTTGAACTCGGCTGCACAAATCCGCAGCGGGTCCTCTACGTCGGCCCTAACATTCTTAGAAACTGGCCAAAATGATACAATGGAAATTGGCGGGAATTCTCAGGGTGCGACATGGTACTTAGGAGGCAGTGAACTTGCCGTCATTAAAGACGGATTTGAATCGGTCACATTTGGATCATCCTCAATGACGGGTGACATATATGTTGAAACGGCTGATGTTTCTGGCAACAGCGCTGACTTTAATATTTTAGGCAATGCCGTATACATAAGCGGCCTAACACTTGGCGCTGGTGATTTTATGGCGTATGCGCAAAATGATCAGGACCTCATTCTTGATGCGGCCATCAGTAAATCGGTTGCCGGGAACAGTACATTGGACTTACGCGCCGATCATAACATCGACACACAAGATGCACCGATTACAGCAACAAATGGATCACTGAATATTGTATACAATTCAGACAGAGACGCCGATCAAGATGGCAGCATTTACCTGAAAAATTCTGACCTGAGCACAAATGGTGGCTATCTGGTTCTTGGTGGTGGTGATGGCGCGCTTGGTGGCGTTGATGGCATTTTGGGCAATGGCGATGGCACGGGCGCAGACGATGCTTATGCATATGATCCTGGTTCTGGCATTACCCTATCGCAAGATACGGATATCTCAACAGATAGCGGCGATATCTTTATGAACGCCTATTCAACGCAAGTGCGGACATATAACCGCGCTTTTTATTCCCAGCATGACGGGCAATCGATCACGACCACCAGTGGTGATATTACAATTAACGCCATCAACGCAGGGTCAACGGGAAGCGGCGCAGCGCTGAGTACAACCAACACATATATTTCAAGTACAGATGGTGACATCACACTGCATGGCGAAATTCTGAATGCCACTAACGACAACAATAATGGCATTTATTTTTATAATGTTTCACCAAACAACGTGAACGGCAGAATTACTCTGACAGGAATTGTTAACGGCACAGGCAACAATAACGGTATTCAATTAACCGGCAATCTGGCCTCTACTGGGTCATCTATTATCACGATCAATGCACAAGGCACGGGAACCTACAATGATCTTGAGCGTGTTAATGACCTTGATGGCGGAACAATCGGCGGAGCCAGCGCCACTGGTGATATTATCTTTAACGTCGATAGCGTTGATCTGCGCAGCACAACGCAAACAACAGGGTCAATCGTTTTTCGTCCGCGCACCGCCTCGACAACGATTGGCATCAGCGGCGGTACTGGCACATTAAACCTCAACGACGCTGAGCTTGCGAAACTAGACGGCGGAACCGTTATTATTGGTGACAGTACAAACGGCACGGGCGCTGTTGACGTGGATAGCTGGGATCTGTCTGGCACAAGCTATGATGTAGAACTTTATGGCGGCGCCATTGACTTGGGCGGCCTGACGCTAGGCGGTGGCGATATTCTGGTTCAAACGCAAAATAGTCAAGATTTGACACTATCTGATGCGATCACTCGCGCTACAGCTGGTACAGCCACGCTTGATTTACGTTCGGCCCAAGATCTTATTGCAACTGATGCGCCTATCTCGCAAAGTGCGGGCGATTTAATTGTCCTTATGGACGCATCACGCAACCTAACGGTCAGTCAATCCTCTGTCTTCACATTGCTGGATAATGCCGCCCTTAGTGCAGATGGTGATATCACACTGGAGAGCACAGGCATCAATTGGAGTGCTAGTGCGTCTATCGCTGGCAATAGCGATGGATCATCGTCACTTGTCTTTTTAGAACATGGCCAAGACGATATGATGGAGCTTGGCGGAACAAGCCAAGGTGCCACATGGCAAATGAGTAATAGTGAGTTATCCGTTATTCAAGACGGGCTGAACGCTATTACATTTGGCTCGACCTCTCATACGGGCAGTATCTATTTTAGTGATGATATCGACCTCAGCGATACTGTTTTCTTCCGCCAAGATCAAAACAGCTCAACATCCGGCATTGACAGCACTTCGGGAGTTGTGATCACAACTACAGATGGTGGTGATGCCTATTTCTACGGCAACCGTAATTCTACATTAACGTCTACCACATTTAATATTGCTGGCGATGTGCTATGGGATAATTTCCAGCGCGTGATGATGCAAAGCTCTGTTGTTGGTGGCAACCTCACCGCAGACACGCGTGCGGATTTCGGATTGCATAGTAACCAAACAGTCAATGTTGGCGGCGACATGAACATTTCCGCAGCAGATGAACTTATTCTTGGATATACTAATGGATCGCACTTGCAGGCTGATGGTGATATCTCCATTGAAACAGCGCGGCATAGTTACTATGCAGGCTCGACCATCTCAGGAAATATTGACGGATCATCCTCTTTAGTTTTCTTAGAATACGGCCAAGACGACGCCATGAATATTGGTGATGTCAATCACGGCGCAACATGGACAATGGACAATGCGCGCCTTTCTGCCATTCAAGATAGTTTCGATTCGGTGACATTTGGATCTTCGTCCATGGCGGGCGATATTTATTTAGATGATGCTGATTTTTCAGGATTAAGTCCGAACATTAATGTCTATGGCAGTGACATGACACTAAGCAGCCTGACGCTGGGCGATGGTGATGTGCTTGTGCAATCCTATAACAACAGCACGCCTAACTTAGGTGACATCACGGTAAACGGTGCGATTAACAAACCTGCTGGGAGCGCCTCTAGTCTAACCTTGTCTTCCTACCGTAATATCATCATTGATAACTCAATTAATTCTGCCGCCGGTGTCACACTTGATTTAATTTTGCAGGCTAATAATGCGGATACAAACAGTGGTCACGTTCAAATCAATGCTGCGACGAAAACGACTAACAATTCACTGGGGCATATTACGATTGGCGGCGGCAGTGATATCAGCACAGGTTATGCTTGGGGTAATAGCGACCAAGCTGCCGGCATTGAAATTAATGCGGCGTTAGGTAATAAAACACAAAATATCACACTGCGTGGTCATGGCTATGACAACGCAGGAACTGATGCAAATTACGGCATCTATATCGCAGGGAATACCAGACAAAATAGCGGCAATTATACCGCAACAGGCGTTGGCGGGGCCGGAGCCGATCGCAACCATGGCATTTATATCAACGGTGCAAATCTAGATGCCTATTCCAGCGGCATAAAATCCTTCACTGGTACGGCTGGCGGGACTGGCGACAATAATTACGGGATTTATATTGCAAATGGCGCGCATGTCAAAACTGCGAATGGCAACCTTGTTTTGAATGGGACTGGCGCCAATGGTGATGACTATAATTACGGTCTTTTTATTACTGGATCAAGCACGCTTGTTCGCGTTGAAAATGGTGATATGACCTTAACAGGCACCGGCGGCAGTGATGGAAATTCTAATAGTCGGTCAAATATGGGCCTGCGCCTGAATGATGATGCAACTATTTCCTCAACAGGAACAGGACCCGGTGCAGGACGCCTCATAATCAACGGCCAGGGCGGCGATGGTAAAGATCAAAATTACGGCATTTGGATTACAGGATTAGTTACATCGGCTGATGGCAATATATCACTGACAGGAAATGGTGGCAGTCGCGGGTCATGGGATAGTTTTTATAACTATGGCCTGCAAATACACAACGACGCAACAATCTCGTCAACGGGCACTGGCGCTGATGCCGCGACCATTACTCTGAACGGCACTGGCGGCGATGGTGGCGATAATAATAGCGGCTTAAGCATAAGCGGATCTTCTATAGTGACGTCTATTGATGGCAACATCACACTCAATGGCCAAGGTGGTAGCCGTGCCAATGGTGGCAGCAATTACAGCCACGGTCTTTTACTTTCAGACTCGACGGTATCATCAACAGGCACAAGCGCTAGCGCAGCAACAATTACGATCAACGGTACTGGCGGTGGTGGCAATGGATCAAATTACGGCATTTCCACCAATAGCGCTCAGCTGATTACCTCTGTCATGGGCGCAGTAGTCCTTGACGGTACGGGCGGCGGATCCATTGGCGGCGGATCTAATCATTATGGCGTGCGCGCTGATGGTACGATTTCATCAACGGGCACTGGCGCCGACGCAGCGACCATTACCCTAAACGGCACCGGTGGCGGCACGCAGCATAACAACTATGGTGCGTATATCATTGGCACAGTGACGTCGGTCGACGGCGATATTACCATTTCAGGTGATGGCACAGGCGCAGGGGATGATAATTACGGCATCCGTCATCATAGTTCGGCCACCATTTCTTCGACAGGCACTGGCGGCGACGTAGCAAATATTTCACTAACTGGCACTAGCGGCCTTGGCGCCCGTGATAATCATGGCATTTTCTCGGACGGTGATATTACGTCTGCCTACGGTGATATAACATTAACAGGCATTGGTCGTTCGTCTGGCGTGAGTGCATCGGCATACAATCATGGTCTATACTTGAATAACGGCACGATATCCTCGACTGGTACAGGCGCCAGCTCGGCAACAATTACACTCAGCGGCACTGGCGGTGACGCCAAGGATCACAATTATGGCTTTGTTATACGTAATGACATTACATCCGTCGATGGTGACATCACAATCACCGGACAGGGCGGCACAAACAATGTTTATGACAGCAACAGCAACAACGGTGGATATATTTATTCAGGCGCAAATATTACATCGACGGGCACTACAAGTGATGCCGCGGATATTACAATCACTGGCACAGGCGCCGTATTAGGCGGGTCAGAGGATGACGGGAATATTGGACTGCGTGCACATGGAACGATTAGCTCGCAAAATGGTGACATAACCCTTACTGGCACAGGCAGTAACGGCGATGATAACAACACTGGCCTGCAAATTGAAAATATTGTCACCACAGCTGATGGTGCAATTTCTCTCGTCGGTACAGGCGGCGGATCTGGAACAACTAATCACGGTGTTTTTGTGAGCTATGGCGCAAACGTTTCTGCAAGCCAATCTGGCAGTATCGTAATGACGGGAACAGCTTCGACAAGTGGTACAAATAATTCAGACGGCGTGCGGATACAAAATTCAGGCACCAGCGTATCCGTTGTTGATGGTGACTTAACGCTCAATGGATATACATCAGGTAACCACGGTGGTGACGATGCAATTTTGATTTTTAATGAAGCCAACCTGTCAGCCAGCGGCACTGGATCGATTACGCTGAATGGTACAAATAGTGGTGCAAATGGTTTGGATATCAGATTGCTTACTGATATTTTGATTTCTCACTCTGGCACTGGATCTGTGACCATAAACAGTCTCACTGATCGCGGCCTTAGCCTCGGCAGCGCTTCACTGATTGATACCACCTCTGGCATGAATTCATCTGTGGTCTTTGATGTCCATAACTTCACGAGTAGTTCTGACAACACAATCTCAACGTCAGGTGACATCATTATCCGCGCACAAAATGACGCCGCAAGCATTGGCATTGGCGGCGGAACAGGTGATTTATCCTTATCAGACAATGAGTTAAGCAGTTTTGATGCCGGCGGCACACTGATTATCGGTGACAGCGCAAATGGCACTGGTGCCGTTGACGTTGATAGCTGGGATTTATCTAGTGCTAGCTATGATGTTGAAATCTATGGTGGTTCCGTTGATCTGGGCGGCCTAACGCTTGGCGCTGGTGATTTCATGACACACGCACAAAACGGGCAAGACCTTACAATTAGCGCCGATATCACACGCGCAACTGATGGCGTTTCTACGCTTGACCTTCGTGCCGATCAAAATATTCTGAACACAAACGGCGCTGATATCATTGCATCAGACGCCAACAGTGATAGTGATGCAGATGCAAACACCGATGCGGATAGCTTACACGTTATCCTCAACGCCGACCGCAATGGTGATGATAATGGTGCAATCGCACTTACAGATGCATCTTTAATTACATTAGGTGGCAATGTCATTATGGGCGGAGGCACCGACCCTAGCACTACCTCTGCACATGGCGGCATTGACGGATCTTTTGACGTCGGCGTTGACCTTGATAACACTGACATATCAACAGCGAGCGGCAGCATCAACCTGCGCGGCGAAGGCGAAGACTCTGGCAGTGATGATCATGGCCTATATATTCATAACGGATCACACCTACACAGCACCAGTGGTGATATCACCTTGGTTGGCCGTGGCGGCGCGGGCACACTAACAAACAGCCGTGATATTCATGGCATTTCTATTGTTGATGCCGGCACAATCATTGAAAGTACCTATGGCAATATCAACCTGACGGGCTCAAGCCAAGCCCCGGCGCTTGACCAGCGAAGTGATATTTATGGCATTTTTCTCGGCAATGGTGCCATTATACGCTCCACAGGGCTAGGCGTTAGCGCGGCAGGGATTACGCTGAACGGGACAGCAGGTGGCAACCTTGCCCAGGCCGGTGTGCGGGTCACAGGATCAGGTACACAAGTGCGAACCTTTGATGGCGATATTTCAATAACAGGCAGTGCCATTACCTCGCAATCACGTTTAAATCACGGCCTTGTTCTTGCGGATCAGGCGCTCATCTTATCAGAAGGAACTGGCGCTCTTACCCTTCAAGGCACTGGCGTTCATGGCAACGGCAATGGCGGAGGTAATGGGATTTACATGTCAGGAGGCAGTATTGTCCGATCTACTGGCACGGGTATTATTGATTTAGATGCTGACTTTTTAACAACGGGCGATTCGAACGGCCCTAACAATCATGCTGTTTACATTACCGATTCAAATACACTGGTTGAATCAACATTGGGCGACATTACAATTGACGGTATTGGTACAACGCACAACAGTCCGTCGGGTAATGGATATGGCATTTATATCGCGAATGGTGGGCAAGTTGCGTCCATTGGCACCGATAGCGCAACAGCTGCGCGCATTTCCTTAACTGGCACTGGCGAGTTTAACCGCGTTGCCAGTTATGGCGTTGCCATTGACGGGACAGGATCGCAGATTCGTTCGGTGGCAGGTGATATTGATATCACCGGTACAGCGCGCGCGGCAACAACAATCAATGATGATTTACATCATGGCGTGGTCTTACAAAATAACGCGAGCATTATCTCGTCCGGCGAGGCAAATATTACGATCACAGCCACGGGTGATAATGAATTTGATGATCTCTTCACTGATGGATCAAATAACATCATCGGCGGTGGATCGGCACTTGGTAACATTACGATTAATGCCAATAGCGTAACTCTGGGCAGCGCCATTCAAACAACTAGCTCTGTTGTCTTTGCTCCGCGCACGGCGACAACAACAATCGGACTTTCAGGCGGATTGGGAACATTAAATCTAACCGACGCTGAACTTGCGCAGGTGACTGCTGGCACACTTGTCATCGGTGACAGCGCAAATAGCAGCGGCGCCGTTGACGTTGATAGCTGGGATTTATCTAGTGCTGGCTATGATGTTGAGATTTATGGCGGGGCTTTTGACCTGGGCGGCCTAACGCTTGGCGCTGGTGATTTTCTTGCTCACGCACAAAACGCACAAAGCTTAACTATCAGTGATGCAATCAGCAAAACCGTTGCAGACGCCAGCACATTAACACTGCGCGCAGATCAATCTATTACAGATAATGGCTTTGATATCACCACAACTGGCGGCGCTTTAAATATTACGATCAACAGCGATCGCGATAATAACAACTCTGGCCGTATTCAATTTATTGATGCGGACATCCAAACGAATGGCGGCAATGTCATTATGGGCGGAGGCCTTGATCCTACAACAGATTATGCGGTCGGTATCGTAGATAACGATAATGGCATTGATCTAGAAAAGAGTCATATTTCAACCCTCAACGGCAATATTACCTTTAGTGGCATGGGCGCAACCAATAGCGGATACGGCGTTGCATTACGCGGCGGGGCCTTTGCCCACACGACAAGCGGTCAGATCTCTATCACCGGTCATGGTACAGGTACACGCAAAGGGCTGCTTGTTGGATCTAACGGCCCTTCATCTTTGTCATCACAAACTGGCAATATTAATGTGTTAGTCAGCAACGGCTTTCAACTTCATCATGGTGGATATATCCAAACCACAGGATCAGGTGACATTACGATTGATAACACATCTGGTGGTATAGGCTGGTTTGATGGAACACTAATTGGCAATAGCGCGATGACAGGTGATATTACTCTCATCAGCGATTCTATTGGTTGCTGTGATCTGAACATGGAAACACAAGGCAACGTTTTCATTCGTCCGCACACAGCATCAACAACAATTGGCTTGGGGGATGCTTCTGGCACGACGCTACAATTGAACGCAACAAAACTCTCGAACATTACTGCAAATACACTCAAGATTGGTGATCAAGCCAACGGCACAGGCAATATTACACTCGGCAACGCAGATCTCAGCGCCACAAGTTATAACCTTCAGGTGTATGGCAATGACATTCACACGACCGGAAACTTCGATTCTGGGCCTTCTTTGCTGTTACATGCGTCAAACGATATCACGCTTGATGCAGGCATAAGCGCCACAGGTTCGGATGCTTCGATTGTTTTGGTTGCAGGCAACCACATTACCAATAACGCAGGCAGTAATGCGATTGATGCGGGAACCGGGCACTTTTTAATGTACCTTGATGATGTCGATAGCATTACGAAAGGCGGTATTGAGGCAGGCAACCTGTACAACCGAACATTTACAGATAATGCACCGAGCAGCATTGACAGCAGCTTTGGTGATCGCTTTGTTTATGCCTACCAGCCGATTTTAACATTTACCGCTGAAGCCTATGAATTATCAGCGCCCGATCCAAATTTTAACGCCTTTCCTTATTCTGTGACTGGCGCACAAAATGGTGACATCATATCAGAGCTGTTCACTGGATCACCTGGTTTCACCAGACAAGCAGCAACCGCAGATGGCTTTAGCGTTGTCATCTCGCGTGGCAGCTTGACCGATAGTGGCATAGGTTATGGTTTTGCTTTTTCACCGCAACCTGCACAAGTTTCCGGCGGCGGCCTCAGTAGCACAATCTTAAAGCAAACAGACAGATCGCAACAGCGTCAGCCCCCTACACAAAATTCTCCTGCAAATGCAGATGCTGCGCAAGCGTCAAACGGTTCTGGAACCAGTAAATTTATAACTCTGGATGAGGCCGTTGCGGGCTTGTTTAAATTATGCACAAATTTAGATACTTGCGGATAATTTCAAGTTATCAAGAACCGGCCAGAGCGCGCAGCGTTTTTTATTGACAAGGCGCGGCGTTCATTAGACCCTGTTAGGGTATGAAACAAGATGTTAAAGCCTTATTTCTAAACAGTTTTGATGTGGTCACGCGCAGCGCTCACCCCGACACAGTGCTGCCTACGTCCTTGCCGAACCCTCCCTCTGGAATGACTTATGTGATTGGCGCAGGCAAAGCCGCAGGTGCGATGGCCGCCGCGTTCGAGCGAAGCTATCGCGGGGATATCCGCGGCATTGTCGTGACGCGATACGGGCACAGCGTCCCAACGCAGCATATCACCGTACGCGAAGCTGCTCATCCCGTTCCCGATGCGGCGGGACAGGCCGCCGTAGGTGAGATTATAGACTTACTGGCCAAGGCAGGGCCAGATGACCTGATTATTTGTTTGCTTTCTGGCGGTGGATCGGCGCTGCTTTCGGCGCCGGTGCAAGGCGTTACCTTTGCCGAGATACAGGCACTGACCAATGATTTACTGAAATGCGGCGCCAGCATTACCGAAATCAATACTGTGCGCAAGCATTTGAATATTGCGCTGGGCGGTGGCCTTGCCAAGGCGGCGGGGCAGACCAAAATTATCACGCTGGCCATTTCTGATGTCACTGGTGATGATCCTACGACAATTGCCTCGGGGCCAACAGTTGCCGACCCGACGACCCTTGATCAAGCGCGCGATATTTTAACGCGTTATGACCTCAGCCCAGCGCGCAGCATTTTAGATGCCCTTGCAAACGCAGATAATGAAACGCCCAAGCCAGACAGTCCCCTCTTTCAAGATCATGAATACCGCCTAATTGCAACTGGCCCTAAATCGTTGAATGCGGCGGCGCAATTTTGGACGCAGCAAGGGTTCGATACCCATATTTTAGATCCCGAAATTACGGGTGATACAAATGATGCGGCCACCCGCCATGTGCAGCAAATTTTAACTATGTTGGCTGATAGCTCCGCCAAACCAGCGCGGCGTCCTTTGGCGATATTATCGGGCGGCGAAACAACGGTTAAAGTCACTGGCGATGGTCAAGGTGGCCCCAATGCGCAATTTATGTTGCAGGCTTGTGTGGCGCTGAACGGGCATGCTGGCATTTATGCCATGGCTTGCGATACTGACGGCATCGACGGCAGCGCCGATAGCGCAGGCGCCATCATCACGCCGCAAACACTGGCCCGCGCGGCGCAAAGCGGACTAGATGCGCAAAGCTACCTCGCCCGTAATGATAGTTATGGCTTTTTTGATGCGCTGGGCGATCTGGTAAAAACTGGCCCCAGCCATACAAATGTTAATGATTACCGCGTCTTTTTAATCTTCCCCGAAGCCACAGCGCCCAGCGCGCCTATGGCCTCTTAACCCAAACTATGAAGCAATCTATGTCATCTGATCTTACCCAGCGCCTGATCCAACATCTTACACTGATTTACCCTGACGAGGATTGTGACGCCTTGGCGCAAGAGATTATCGATATTTTCTGGCCGCGTGAAACCAGTGTCATTTTGGACGCGCCACATTTGCCTGATCAAGACGCCTGGTCCGAGGCCAGCAGCATCCTGATTACCTATGGTGACAGCATCGTTAAAAAGGACGAGCGCCCGTTAAAAACACTCAAAGACTTTTTAGATGAACATCTGCAAGGCATCTTTCGCGGCGTACATATTTTGCCGTTCTTTCCCTATAGTTCGGACGATGGTTTTGCCGTGATGGATTACGCCAACGTTCGTGATGATTTGGGCGATTGGGATGATATCCGCACGATTGGCGCGGATTATCAATTAATGTCCGATATGGTGATTAATCATGCATCATCGCGCGGGGATTGGTTCCAAGGTTATCTCAGCGGTGATCCTGCCTATAAGGATTTCTTCTTTACGGCATCCCCTGATGATGATCTGTCACAGGTTACACGCCCGCGCCCTTCACCGTTATTAACGGAATTTCAAACCTCAGAAGGGCTGAAACACTTATGGTGCACGTTTGGCGCAGATCAAATTGATTTGAACTTTGCCAATCCCAAAGTGTTGCTGGAGGTCATTCGCATTATGCGCCTGTATCTGGATCATAGCGTCCGGATCTTTCGTTTGGATGCGGTGGCCTTTTTATGGAAGGAGGTTGGCACAAGCTCGATTCACTTGCCACAAACGCATGAGATTATTCGTTTGCTGCGCACCTTGACTGATTTTTACAAAGAAGATGTTCTGATTATCACCGAAACCAATGTGCCGCACCACGAGAATCTGACCTATTTCGGCAACCAAAACGAAGCGCATCTTGTTTATAATTTTGCATTGCCGCCACTGCTGATTCAGGCGCTGCTGACGGGTAGTGAATATTACCTGAAGAAATGGATGATGGAATTACCGCCTACGCGCGAGGGGTGTGCCTATTTGAATTTTGTTGCGGGGCATGACGGCATTGGTCTGCGCCCTGCCTCGGGTATTTTGCTGGAAGAGGATTTGCAAGAAATGATCCGCACAGTGCGCATGTTCGGCGGCGAGATCAGCATGCGCAGCACAGAAAATGGTGAACAGCGTCCCTATGAAATGAACGTGTCGTTATTTGATGCCCTGAAAGGGACAATCTATGGCGAAGACGATCTGCAGCGCGAACGCTTTTTGGCCTCGCAAACGATTATGATGGCACTGGAAGGTGTTCCTGCCTTTTATATTCACTCTTTGCTGGCGACGGCCAATGACTATGAGAAGTTTCGCAAAAGCGGTCATAAACGATGCATCAATCGCCATCAATGGTCGTTCGAGGATTTAAGCGACCTGCTTAGCGATCCGCAAAGCGATCAAAGCTATATCCTTGGACAGATGAAACGTTTTCTGTCTATTCGCGTGCAGCAAAAATGCTTCCACCCGAATGCAACGCAATTTACGCTGCACCTGCCTGAAGGGTTCTTCGGGTTCTGGCGTCAAAGCCTTGACCGCAAGCAAGATATGTTTTGCATCACCAATCTGACAGACAAAGAGCGCACATTGCCCCTGCACCATTTGAATTTGCATTCTGGTGTGCACTGGGTTGACTTGCTGGCGGAAAATGTCTTTGAAAACCGTGATACCGACGTGGTCATGCACCCATATCAAAGCCTTTGGATCACCAATGTTGACCGGTAAACTTGATAACAAGCGTTAGGCGTTATCTTCTTCGACGGCGGTTTTGATTTGCTCCATAATATCAGGGATGGCATAGCGCACACGATTCCAGCGCGGCACGAAGGGGGTCTCTTCGTGTTCATCAATGAAATGTGCGCCTGCCTGCACGATATTGGATGCAAATAATTCGACTGTGTTTTCTTCTTTGTGAACGTCGTATTTCAGGCCGTTAATCACCGCGTCATGTTTATAGACCTCAACCAAATCAAGGGCGCAGCGCAGATAGGTTGCCTTTACTGTGCGAATGCGCTCTTCCGAAACAACATTACCTGCGATAGCCAATTTGCGAAAAATTGATAGGGCGATGTCGATGCTCATCTTCGATAGCCCCTTGGTCTTATCGTTTTCAGATACATCTTGATGTTTGTGATCATAGGCATCGGCGATATCAACCTGACAGATAACTTTGGTTGAATAATGACGGCGAATTTCCGACAGTATGCCGACCTCTAGCCCCCAATCTGAAGGGATGCGCAGATCTGACAGCATACTGACATTCATGGCAAACTCCCCCGCCAGCGGATAACGAAAACTGTTAAGGTAATTCAAATACGGGTCATAGCCATAAACCTGACGCAGCGCATGGATAAGCGGCGTAATCAACAAACGCGTCACGCGGCCATTCATACTGTCATTGGCGATGCGGGCATAATATCCCTTCGAGAACATGTAATTAAAATGCGGATTTGCCAGCGGATACATCAGGCGCGCAAGCATGCTGCGGTCATAGGTTGTGATATCGCAATCATGCAAGCCGACAATTTCCGTTTCAGGGCATCCCGCCAAGACATAGCCAAAGCAATACCATACATTGCGCCCTTTGCCTGGCGGCCCCGCGGATAGGTTGTTCGCCTCAAGCTGCGCATCGATGGCGCGCAGGCGCGGTCCATCATTCCAAAGGATTGCATGCTTTTGCGGCAGGGCAGAGAAAAAGTCTTTCGCGTATTTAAATTCGTCTTCAGTTGCGCGATCCAGACCAATGACAATGTTATTCAGATATGGAACGGATTTCAGTTCCTCGACAATATTTTTTAAGGCATCGCCCTGAAGTTCGGAAAAAAGAGACGGCAAGACCAAAGTCATCGGGCGCTCTTTTGCGTATTCAATTAATCGTTCTTCTAGTTCTTCGACGGGACGATCGCCCAATTTGTGTAACGTGGAAATTACACCGTTTTGATGGAAATCTGCCATATACCTGCTTTTTTAGTTATGATAATTACGAAAGTTACCTTAAACAGATAATTTCATTTCGTCCAGTAACTTGTTCAAAGAATCTGACCAGCCTTGTGGCCCTTCGGCAGGTGCGGTCATAATGCGCCCTTGTGGCGATGGAATATCAAAGGATGCGCCGCTGGCGTTTGGAATCTTAATCCCATAATCAACACAGGCCAGCATCAATGCATCATTTGGCCCATCACCCAGCGCGACTGTTTTCACGTCTGGCGCAATCTTTTGATGACGTAAAAACCAGCCAATCGCATGGTCTTTACCGCCCAACCCCGTCAGGTGATAAAAACGCCCGCCTTGCAGGATTTGTAAATCTTGCGCGGCTGCTAAATCACGTAATTGTTGCAAGGCTGCTTTATCGCTGCTCCATAAGAAAGGCTCGCTGGCCATGCGCTGCTTTGCGCGGGCGGCGTTTTCTTCGGGCAGGCCAGTATGCTGCATCACCTCTTGCAAGGTCATATCGTTAAACCCGTTTAACGCGCGGCGCAGATCAGATGGCAGGGATTGCACAAACTGACAAATGTCGCGATATGTTTTTCCTGATGGGTAATGATGCTGCGCGATTTTTTGATCGCCTTGGGCAGGCATTTCGATTGCCATGCCGTTTTCTGTGATGCGCGCGACGCCCCCGAACGGCAGGTTGAGATGATCAAGCTCGGCCAGTGTTTTACTGGTTACTGCAATGATGGGGATTTGATCATCTTGCAAACGCTGCAAGGCAGGCATCGCGGCCTCATACCCGTAAGAGTGATGATCTAAAAATGTTCCATCTAAATCTGTAAAAACAATCAGTTTTAAGGGCATCGACACCATGGTTGCGCGTAGGTTTATTTGCATCAGTATAATTGCATCTGCGCATGCAAGGCAAGGGTCAGGCACGTATCATCCAGACAAGTGCATTGAAATAAAAGGAAAATACGCTATGCTTATAAGTATGAACACTCAATCACACAACGGACGCGCCATTGTCACCTATGGACGCAGTTTAATTGCCCTGATGATTGCGCAATCACTGGGATCGCGGGGCATTGATGTCATTGGCTGCGATGATGTCAGCATGACAGTTTTATCCTTTTCCCAGTATGTTTCTGATAATTGCATCTATACCGCTGCGCAAGATAATGAAGAACAATTTATTGATGATCTGGTCAAGATTGTGCGCGATCATGCGCCTGATACGGATATGCCCTATGTGCTTATTCCGGCCTTTCGTGATGCCAAGATTATCGCGCGCCACAAAGATCGCTTTGATGGGTTGATCACGGTTGCATGCCCTGATTTTGACGCCATCGACCAAGTTGATCATAAAGATGCCTTTGCCCGCACCACGCAAAAGCACGATGTCCCTAGCCCTCAGACATGGCTGCCCGAGGATAATCAGGCTTTACAAGATTTGCTGCCTGATATTACCTTTCCGGTCTTTATTAAACCACCAGATGATGTTGGCGGGCGCGGCATTTCAAAGATTAAAAATGCTGATGATTTAACCAAGGCCTTTGCTGATTTACAGGGGCGCTACCCCGATCAGCAAATCCTGATCCAAGAGCTTGCCAAGGGCGTTGATTATTGTTTTTGCGGCCTGTTTAACCACGGCACGCTTGAGGCCAGCATGGTCTATCACAATTTGGAAAAATTCCCGCGCGAGGCCGGACAAGGCGTTGTGCGCGAAACCGTATCCAGCAAACATTTTGATGATCTGGCCGAGCAATTGATGAAGCCCCTTAAATGGCATGGCGTGGCTGGCATTGATTTCATGTGGGATGGCAATGACCAGACAACGCCAATGATGATTGAGGTTAACCCGCGATTTTGGGCGGGGCTGGATCATTCGATGCGCTCGAACGTGGATTTTCCGTGGCTTTTATATTGTCAGTTTACCGGCACGCCTGCGCAAGGGGATTTCGACGCCAAGATCGGCCATAAAACAGAATTACCTGGGCTGGCCTCGATGGCGCGGATCGAGCATCTCTTTGCTGAGACCATCCATTTAGACGCCTTGGAAGAGCAATGGCCCAAAATCAAACAGTCTATTAAGGATCACGACCTGAAGGCCGCAGGCGCCATTTTCAAAGACGCACTGCAAGACACGCTCAGCATCGAAAAAGCCTTTAGCGCGTTTCAGGCCTTGCGCAAAGAAGCCAAAGAAAGTGAAGCCATTTCATATGCACAAGATGACCCGTTTATCGGGCTGGGCGTTTTGTTTATTTTAGGATCGCTGATCAAACACGGGACATTGCCGCCCGAAATTAAATGGTCATGACAACGCGCGCGCATAATTCAAAACCCAAAATTGGCTATACCACCCGCAATTATGCGTGGGATCCTTTGCAATGGCTGATTGATATTGCCATTCGTTTGGCCGGCGGCGTGCCTGTGCGCATCTATCCAAAAAAACCGCGCCATGACACAAATTTATCAGGGCTCATCATTGCGGGCGGCACAGATGTTGATCCGTCGCTTTTTGATCTTACGCCCAAAGAAAACTATGTATACGACCCTGATCGCGATGCGCTGGAGATTGAGTGGCTGCGCCGTGCAGATGCGCTGAATATGCCGGTGCTGGGCATTTGCCGCGGGGCGCAAATTTTAAATGTGATGCGCGGCGGCAGTCTGCATTTAGATATTGAAAAATCGCATGAGGGCGCAAAATACCCTTCGCATTTACTGGCTAATATCTTCTTCCGCAAAGACATCACCATCCATGATGACAGTTTACTGGCGCGATTATTAGGCGGTGTGCATGCCCGCGTGAACTCGATGCATAAACAAGCCATTGACCGTACAGGGCGCGGCCTGAGCATTTGCGCGCAGGAATCAAACGGCGTTGTGCAAGCCGTTGAAGACCCAGATCATTCTTTTATGCTGGGCGTACAATTTCATCCAGAGGCTATGATTTATAAGGCGAAGTACCGCAATATTTTCAGCGGATTAATCAGCGCCGCACGCGATTTTCAATCCGCCCTCAAATAAGGCGCATCCATGCAGGCGCATGCCCCCTAATAATGCGGCGGCTTTTCCATGGCGGCGATGTCGCTGACACTGGCGCCGCCGTCCGATTTGGTGGCTGAATTTGCGACTTCTTCCACGACATTCAGCTTTTCCTGCGTACGATTAAGGCGGCGTTTCAGGCGCTCGATCTCGTCCCATTGCTTGGCAACCATATCGCTAAGATCTTGGATTTGTTGCTCCTGATGGGTGATAAGGGCTTCGATGTCGTATAATTTTTGCTGATCCATAACGATGGTTTATCCTAGCTGCGGCCAAAACAAAAGCAAAAAACAATCACGCGGCAGGCAGCCTCATTTCGGCGGCGTGCAAATCCTGATTGAAAACAGGCGGTAAATTCCGTATCGTGTTATCGTTGATCAGCACACGTAAGATCCTTCCTCATCTTTGTAACAGGGGCCAATATGACCAAAATTAAAGTTCGCGATTTACTCTATATGGCCATGGGGTGTTTGGTTCTGACTGGCACGATTGCAAATTTGCTTTTGATGTTCACCGTGTGGGAGCAATATCAAATTGATCACGCCCAAGATGCATTTTTTAAACTTGCTGGCTCAATCGGTTTGGCGGTCATTTCATCGTGCGTTGTCGTCGCCGCCGTTATTATTGTGACCAAAAATCTAACGCAGCCGATTAAACGCCTGACCTCGGCGATGGTTGAGCTTTCAAACCATGATTTGGATATTCATATTCCCTATCAGACGCACCAAAATGAATTTGGCGACATGGCGCGGACACTTGATATGTTTCGCGGTAAACTGATCGAGAACAAGGCGCTGAATGATCAGCAACTGCAAGACGATCAAATTAAACTGGCCAAAGCCGAAGCCATGGAAACTGCGATTACCGATTTTGATCAGCGCGTTAGTACGTTTATGCACGATATGCAGGGATCCATGACAGATCTATCTGATACCTCTGGCGGGTTAGGCAATGTCGCGAAAAGCGGCCTTGATTACGCCCAAACCTTGCAAAGCGCCGCCCAAGATATGGCCAGCAATACCGAGCTTGTATCCCAATCTGCGCAAGATATGTTGCAATCCATTGCCACGGTCAGTGAACGCATTCGTCAATCTGAAACCATTTCCAAGCAAGCCACGGGCAAAGTGCGCGATGCCTCGGCATCCATTACACAATTACAAGGCGCCGCCGATGAAATTACAGGGGTGATTACCCTTATCAATAAAATTGCCCATGAAACCAATATGCTGGCGCTGAACGCGACGATCGAGGCCGCGCGCGCAGGCGAGGCAGGGAAAAGCTTTTCTGTGGTTGCGGGCGAAGTGAAAAAGCTGGCCAATCAAACGGCAGATGCCACCGAAGATATCAGCGCCCAAGTTGAATCTGTCAAAAGCTCGGTCGCGAGCACAGTTGCGGTGATCGAAGATATTGAAGCGGTCATCACCAATATGGAAGATGTCTTGCACGCAGTGTCAGATGCGATGGCGCAGCAAAATGAGGCCAGCCAAAACATTGCATCCAATGCGCGCCATGCGGTGAGCGTTTCTAATAATTTGAAAGGCACGTCCGAGCATATCTATTCCAGCGCCCAGCGCACAGACACCGCATCAGAGGATCTGGGGCAAGTATCGCATAATTTGCTGGAGAAAACGCGCAGTCTCAAAGACGAAGTTCAGGCCTTCTTTGACAGCATCAAACATTAATCTTTCCTATCACCATACACGTTAACGAAGGACATTTTTACCATGACAACAATTGGCACTCCTTTTTCCAAAAACCCAACAAAAGTGCTTCTCTGCGGGGCGGGGGAGCTCGGCAAAGAAGTCGCCATAGAAGCCAAACGCCTTGGCACCGAAGTGATTGCACTGGACAGTTATCAAAACGCGCCCGCCATGCAAATTGCGGATCGTCATTATGTTGTTTCGATGCTGGACGGTGATCGCCTGCGTGAGATTATCCAACTGGAAAAACCCGATTATATTGTTCCCGAAGTTGAAGCCATCGCAACAGATACATTGGTTGCACTGGAACTCGATGGTTTTAATGTTGTGCCAACGGCGCTGGCGACGAAACTGACCATGAACCGCGAAGGCATTCGCAGGCTTGCCGCGGAAGAGCTGAACTTGCCGACATCGCCTTATCATTTCTGTGATAGTTTTGAAGAGCTACAAGCCGCCGTCAAAGAGATTGGCTATCCTTGCGTTGTGAAACCGATTATGAGTTCCTCGGGTAAAGGGCAAAGTACCCTGAAATCAGATGCAGATCTTGAAGGCGCTTGGCAATACGCCCAAGAGGGCGGGCGCGCAGGCGCAGGGCGCGTGATTGTCGAAGGCTTTATCACCTTTGATTACGAGATTACACTGCTGACGGTGCGTCATAAGGATGGCACCAGTTTTTGCCCGCCTATTGGCCACCGCCAAGAAGACGGCGATTATCAGGAATCATGGCAACCGCAGGCCATGTCTAAAACTGCCTATGAAAAATCCCAAGAGGTCGCCGCCAAAATCACAGATGCCCTTGGCGGGTATGGTCTTTTTGGCGTTGAGCTGTTTATTCAAGGGGATCACGTCTATTTCAGTGAAGTCTCTCCGCGTCCGCATGATACGGGTATGGTGACGATGGCCTCACAAAATCTGTCTGAATTTGCACTGCATGTGCGCGCCTTTATGGGGCTATCGATTCCGACTATTGATTTATATGGCCCATCAGCCTCAGCGGTTTTGCTTGTGTCTGGGCATAGCGATAACGTCCGTTTTGGCGGCCTGGACACAGCGCTTAGCACGCCGCATACAGATTTACGTTTATTTGGGAAACCTGCCGTATCGGGAAAACGCCGCATGGGCGTTGCCCTTGCACGCGCGGCGGACACAGATGATGCGCGCGCCCTTGCGCAAGGCGTTATTGATAAAATTACCGTGCATTTAGATTAGCTGAAATAAGGCAGCGCAGATTTCATTAATAGGTTTTATTCACCAAGACGGCCTTTTGATGGGACAGTAATTTACCCTTTTTCGCCTTGATCAAAACAACCTCACGCGCGTGCAGTAAATTCTCTTGCATGGCCTTATCAATTTTAATGCCTAAATCTTGCAAGCGGCCTTCGTCATGGATAATGGATAAGGCATTTAATGACACGTCGTATTCCACCCACTGCACATTGGACTGCGTGCCCTTTTCATGCATGATGACGATGTCGCCTTGACTGTTGGTGATAATACAACTGCGCATTTCCTGCGTTAGCGCAGGCAATAAAACGTCTTCGATTTCGAATATATCAACCATACAACAAGCCCTTTTACGTCTTTATCGATCTTACTGTATTTCGCGAGATGATAAAACCCTGTTTAGGCCACCTGCCCTGGTGTGCCCATTTGTGGTTGTTGCGGCGCAACCCCTGGTGCGGGTTGGTATTGCGGTTCTGGCATAGGAACACCGATTGAAGCCACATTTTCTTGAATAAACCCTGGGTCACCCGCAATGGTAACATCGGCGCCGCCCATATCCATTTGTTGAGCGATTTGCTGTGTTTCTACCATATTTTGCAGGCTAGCAAAGAGCTCTTGTAATGTCACATTGCCAACACCAATACCAAAATCTTCTAAAAATTCTTCAATTGCCATACGCAGTTGATGGGTGAATTCACCATTAATCTCGGGGCTACCATCTGGATTTTGGCCAATGTCATACCCTGTTTCAACTAACCCTTGTTGAATAGTGACAATCTCTTCCTGTTCTAATTGCTCGGTTTCAAGCGCTGGCATTTATATCTCCATTAAGCGTATTATCATTTTACACATGTAAAGGTAAAAAAAGCGTAAATCTCGTGTCGTTTTATTTCATCAACCCACAAAAATCGTACTCTTCAAAGGATCATGTCATGCGCTTTGCCTCAGTAATTGACCAGTATCAATTCATTTTCCCGTCTTTTCTTGCATACTGCGTTTATGACTGGAAATGCGCCCATAGATAACACAATCATGATTAGATATCTGAATATCTGTAACCGCGCGATGGCTTCTAACCGTGAACGATTTCCTTTCAAGCAAATTTTTGACGCGGCTCAGCGTCACGAATGCGGCAAAGTGATAGAGGTCAATATCATCGGCGCGGCACAACCGCTATCCTATGCGATGACGCTGGATCATGAGGGGCTGCATGTCAAACCCCATGATGCGTGCGAGGATTGCCAGTGCGATAAAAAGTGGGATATTACCTATGATTATTTGCAAAAGGTTATGCGCGCCCCAGAACATTACATTCAAAATCCGGCGATGCTTGATTGGGGATGGGTCAGCGAATAACGCGTGCGCCAATTGTTTACTATTTACACGATTGCAAATCATTACATGGGAATGATGAAGAGCATGCAGAACATGAAAAATCAGTCAGCTTTTCAAGATCATCAAGTTTAATCGTTCCGCCCTTAATTTCCATGCCTGTTTTTTCTTTGAGCTTATTCAGCGCACGCGAAAATGTTTCGGGCTGCATGCCAAGACGCGATGCGACCAGCATTTTATCGTATGGCAATTGAATCGTTACACCGCCATCGGCCGTTTGGTCGGCTAGGCGCAATAAAAAGCATCCGATGCGCTGCGGTGCATTTTGCAAGGCGCGGTGTTCAATTTCGCGGTCTTGTTGGCGGCGGTAACGTGCCATCGACCCCATCATATCCAGCGCGAATTTATTATTGGTTTCAATTTCTGTTTTCAAAAGATCCAATGGAATAGTTGCAATTTCGCATGGCTCGACAGCTTCGGCGCTGTAGGGGTATTGGTTATTTTCAAAAATGGCCGTTTCGCCAAAAATATGACCACCTGTGCAAATGTCGACAATAGCCTGCGACCCGTCCAGCGTTTCGCGGAACAGCTTTACCCAGCCTTGTTTGATAAAATAAAATGATTGTGCTTCGTCGCTATTGATGAAAAAGACAAAGTTTTTGTCAAAACGTTTTACCGAAATCGCAGCCGACGCGTCTTTTAAAAACTGCGGCGATGCGTTTTTAAATAAGGCGTTAGTCTTTAAAAATTCGACGTTTTCTGACATGGTCCCTCTTGAGGTTACTTTATTTAGTCCACTCAATTGACATCGGTCAAGGAGCAATCCTTCGAAATTTCCGAAAATACAGGGGCTATACAAAGTAATTTAGGGTTTCATATGTATATCGCACAATGCATACATGATTTCAGCACGTCTTACGGCCTGCCTGCTAGTCTATTTTTAGGCGGCCTTGTGGGCGGCGTGACGCATTGCGCCGGTATGTGTTCGCCCTTTGTCATTGCGCAGGCACCCCAAGGTGGCACAACATTAACGCGCACAAAAAAATCACTTTTACTGCCGTATCATTTAGGGCGCATGACAACCTATGTTGCCATGGCCATTGCCTTGAACGGTTTCGTGAATTTAGCCTTCTTATATTCAGACATGAAAGGCCTGATCGCAGCACCGTTATTGATGCTGGCGGGGGTCTTGTTTTTTGTCACGGCCTTTCCACAACTGGCGCGTATTTTTCCATGGGCCGCGCGCGTTCGTTTGCGTCTGCCTTATGCATTTATGAACCGTATGATGGAGCATTTATCAAACGATCAAACCCCTGTTAAACGCTATAGCATGGGCGTTTTGCTTGGTTTTATGCCCTGCGGTTTGGTGATGGCGGCGCTGATGGCGGCGGCCAGCGCGCCAAGCATTTTTGATGCCGCCATCGCGATGAGCGCGTTTACTTTTGGCACTATGCCTGCTTTAATCATGGTGGCGCTTGGCGCTAGCAGTCTTCAAAATAAATTCCCGCGCGCAAGCGCCTATATCAAGCAAGGCGCAATGGCGCTGAGCGGTATTTGGCTGTTTGTTCTTGCGGGAACACTGGTTTTTTAAAAAGGGATTTTAAAAGGAAAGAACAATGACATCGGATACAGTAAAAACATCCCCGAATTATAATTATGACGTTGTGCGGCTCTTTACGCTGGCTACCATTTTTTGGGGCGTTGTCGGATTTTTAGCCGGGGTCTTTATTGCCTTGCAAATGGCCTTTCCTGATTTGAATATCGAACCTTATTTAAACTTTGGTCGCTTGCGTCCATTGCATACATCGGCTGTTATTTTTGCCTTTGGTGGTAACGCGCTGTTTGCAACCAGTTACTATGTCGTGCAGCGCACCTGCGGCGTTCGCCTTTGGAATGATGGCATGGCGATGTTTACGTTCTGGGGTTATCAGGCCTTTATCGTGATTGCCGCGCTTGGTTACGTAACGGGCGTTACGCAAGGTAAAGAATATGCCGAGCCTGAGTGGTACGCTGATTTGTGGCTGACAATTGTTTGGGTATGTTACTTGCTGGTTTACTTGGTTACTGTGATTAAACGCCGCGAGAAGCACCTCTATGTTGCGAACTGGTTCTACTTGGCCTTTATTATTACGGTTGCTGTTTTGCACCTTGGTAACAACATTTCATTGCCTGTTGATTTCACTGGCGCGAAGAGTTACTCGGTCGCGGCGGGCGTACAAAGCGCGATGATCCAGTGGTGGTATGGTCACAACGCCGTTGGCTTTTTCTTGACTGCCGGCTTCCTTGGTATGATGTACTACTTCGTTCCCAAAGAAGCACAGCGCCCTGTTTATTCGTACCGTTTGTCAATCGTACACTTCTGGTCACTTATCTTTATCTATATTTGGGCTGGCCCTCACCACTTGCACTACACTGCTTTGCCTGACTGGGCGCAAACACTTGGCATGACATTTTCTATTATGCTGTGGATGCCGTCTTGGGGTGGTATGATTAATGGTGTGATGACATTGTCTGGTGCGTGGCATCGTCTGCGCGAAAGCCCAGTATTGCAGTTCATGATTATTGCGGTTGCGTTTTATGGGATGAGCACATTTGAAGGCCCACTCATGTCAATCCGCGCAGTGAACTCTTTGTCACACTATACTGACTGGACAATTGGTCACGTACACTCTGGTGCGCTTGGCTGGGTTGGATTTATCTCGTTTGGTGCGCTTTACTATCTTGTGCCACGCCTATGGGGCCGCGAGAAGCTGTACTCAACTAAGTTGGTTTCACTTCACCTATGGATCGCGACAATCGGTATTGTTTGCTATATCGCGGCGATGTGGGTGTCTGGGATCATGCAAGGTCTGATGTGGCGTTCTTATGATGATATGGGCTTCTTGTCATACTCGTTCGTTGAAACAGTGATGGCGATGAAACCATTTTACATCATCCGCGCGCTTGGTGGTGTGCTGTACCTAAGCGGCTCATTGATCATGGTTTACAATTTCTGGCGCACTATTCGCGGTGACGTCAATCCTAAAGAAGACACACAACAACAAGGAGCTGCAGCATGAGCCGCTTTACACACGAAACTTTAGAAAAAAATTCACTGCTGTTACTGGCCTTTGTCATTATCGTCGTGTCCATCGGCGGGATTGTTGAAATCCTTCCCTTGTTCCGCAAGGAAACTGTGATCGAACCTGTTGAAGGTGTGCGTCCTTATACGCCGCTTGAACTGGCGGGATATAACATTTACCTGCGCGAGGGATGTTATAACTGTCACTCGCAACAGATCCGCCCTTTGCGTGATGAAGTTGTGCGTTACGGTCACTATTCTTTGGCAGCCGAAAGCATGTACGACCACCCATTCCAGTGGGGATCAAAGCGTACTGGCCCTGACCTGGCGCGCGTTGGCGGAAAATATTCCGATGCATGGCATGTTGCCCACATGATCGAGCCACGTGATCTGGTTCCTGAATCAATTATGCCATCTTATGGCTTTTTGATGAAAAATGGCGCGAAGCTTCATGACTTGCCTAAACATTTAAAAGCTCTGAGCGTCGTTGGCGTTCCTTACAGCGATGAAATGATCGAATGGGCCGAAAAAGATGCAAAAGCACAGGCAACTGGCGAAGCACGCACTGACACAGAAGGCCTGATCGCGCGTTACGGCGATAAAGTTATCGCCCGTGATTTCGATGGTCAGCCACACATGATTTCAGAAATGGATGCCTTAATTGCCTATCTTCAGGTCTTGGGCACTATGGTTGATTTTGACGCTGCGAAAAATGTTGAAGGTGGTGCACAATGAAAGAACTCTTCGCCAGCAGTGCCGCAGGAATGACAGGATTACTGTTCTTTTTTGTCTTTTTTGTTGGCGTAGTTTTATGGGTATTTAGACCGGGGTCTAAAAAGAAATATAGTCAAGACGCGCGTATTCCGCTCGAGGAGAAAGAATAATGAGTGACGATAAACACAAACCAGAAATTGATGAAGTCAGCGGCGTAGAAACCACTGGTCACGAATGGGATGGCCTGCAAGAGCTAAACAATCCTTTGCCACGTTGGTGGGTATGGGTTTGGTTAATCAGTATTGTTTGGTCGATCTGGTACTTTGTTATTTATCCTGCATGGCCAGTGCCAGGCGGCGCAACCGAAGGAACAAGCGGCTATACTCAGTATAAAGAGCTTGCCGAAAGTCAGGCCGAAATCGTTGCACGTCAGGCCGCGTATCTTGAGCGCTTTGAAGAGGCTTCGCTTGAGCAAATCGTCAACGATCCTGAGCTTTATGCTTTTGCGGTTGCAGGCGGTGCATCTGCCTTTAAGGATAATTGCGCGACATGTCACGGAACAGGCGCAGAAGGTGCAAAAGGTTATCCGAACTTGAATGATGATGACTGGCTGTGGGGCGGCCGTCTGAGCGATATTCACCAAACATTGGAATATGGTATTCGCGCAGATAACTGGGACACACGCATGTCACAAATGCCTGCATTTGGTAAGGATGGCTTGCTGAACGCACAAGAAATTAATGCCGTTGTTGATTACGTTCTTGGCCTGTCTGGCGATGAACATCACGGCGATGCTCACGGCGCTGGCGCAGAGATCTTCCAGCAACAATGTGCATCTTGCCACGGCACTGACGGTAAAGGTCTGCGTGAATTTGGCGCGCCGAACCTAACCGACAAAATCTGGCTTTACGGCGGCGATCATGCCACCGTTTATGAAACCGTCTACTACGCGCGCGCAGGGATGATGCCTGCGTGGGGCGGCCGTCTTGATGAAAATACAATCAAGCAGCTGACCGTTTATCTGCACCAATTAGGCGGCGGTGAGGAAAGTGTGTCTAACGATGAGCAAGAAGCAATCAAACCAGCCAACCACTGATAATCAATCCCTGCTTGGTTATTTCGCCAAGCAGGAAAAAGTCTTCCCCAAGCGTGTTTGGGGGCAATACCGTAAATTAAAGTGGGCGGCGATGATCGTCTTGCTGGGCATCTATTATTGCGTGCCCTTTCTGCGGTGGGAACGCGGCCCCGGCCTGCCAGATCAAGCGGTTTTAATTGACCTACCTGCGCGGCGTGCCTATTGGTTTTGGATTGAAATCTGGCCACAAGAAGTCTTCATTTTAACTGGCGTTCTTATTCTGGCGGCGATTGCTCTGTTTTTTATCACAAGTATGCTGGGGCGCGTTTGGTGCGGTTATGCCTGCCCGCAAACGGTTTGGACAGATTTATTTGTCTGGGTTGAGCGCATTATCCAAGGTGACCGCAACGCCCGCAAAAAATTGCAACAAGGCCCATGGACTTGGGAAAAGTTTTATAAGCTGACCGTCACGCATTTGATTTGGCTGGCGATCGCGTGGGCAACGGCTGGTTCATTTGTTTTATATTTCAATGATGCGCCGACACTGGTCAAAAGCTTCTTTGAATTTGATGTGTCCTCAACTGTGATGATTTTCATTTTATCACTGACCTTTAGTACATATTTGATGGCAGGTTTCGCGCGCGAACAAGTGTGCACCTATATGTGCCCTTATGCGCGTTTTCAATCGGCGATGTTTGATAAAGATACACTGATTATCGGCTATGACAGCGAGCGCGGCGAAACACGCGGCAAACACAAAAAAGGCGAGAGCTGGGACAATCGCGGTGATTGTATTGATTGTACGGCCTGCGTTCAGGTATGCCCGACAGGCATTGATATTCGCGATGGCTTGCAAATGGAATGTATTGCCTGCGGATTATGCGTTGATGCATGTAACAACATCATGGACAAAGTTGGCCGTCCGCGCGGATTAGTGCGCTATGACACGGCAAACCATATGGCAGCCAAGGTTAAAGGCGGCGAAGAGAAATTTAAATTCTTCCGCATTCGCACCATTTATTATGGCGCGCTGCTTTGCTTTGTTGGCGGATTGATGCTGTATGCGTTGCTGTCACGCGCGCCGGTTGAGCTGCATGTTTTGCATGATCGCAACCCTTTATTTGTGCAGCTTTCCAGCGGTGAAATTCGCAATGGATATACAATTAAGATTTTGAATAAAACGCATGATCATAAACTTTACCACCTCAGCGTTGATGGCCTGCCCGATGCGCAAATTGATGTCAGCGCCGCCGGTGATATTGACGCAGATAGTTTGTATGTTCCTGCCGATAGTGTAAGTTCGTATCACATAAATATCCGCAGCAATGTAGACCCAGATGCTCCGCGTGATATAGTCTTCACATTAGAAGATCATGATCAGGAGGTTCGCGATACCTATGACGCAAAATTCATCACCAAGCGTAAGTAATGCCTCTGTCGACGGCGCAGGAAAACCGCATCCCAAAGATAAATGGATTCCCTTTTACTTTGTGATTTTCTTTGTCGTGATCGCGATTTTAGACGGGTTCTTTGTGTATATGGCGGTCAGCACACAGACAGGCGTTGTCACCGACCATGCCTATGAACGCGGCCTGAATTTTAATGCGCTGCTGGATGAGACGCGCAGTCAACCTGATTTGCAGGAAACTGCGCTGTTTAACGAAGGCACACTATCATGGCAACTCAATGATCAGCATGGCGCGCCCATTACTGATGCCTCTGTTCAGGCCAGCATTCAGCGCCCTGTGCAAGATGGTTATGATTTTGATATTGCCTTGACGCACCAGGGCGGCGGTTTATATTCGGCACATCTGGATCTGCCGTTAAAGGGATTGTGGAAGGCAAGACTGCACAGCACATGGAACACCAATCAGACCTATCGAACCCAACTCAAATTCATCAGCCAATAGAACAAGGTGGCTTTGATGGGCTGGTGAAACGTCATGATGACGGATCATCGTCTTTGTATGTCATGGTGCGCGGCGTTCACTGCGCTGCGTGCATTCAAAAAATTGAAGGCGGCCTTAATAATCGCCCTGATATGCGTGAATGTCGTTTAAATTTCTCGACAGGGCGGTTGATGATGCACTGGGACGGCGCGGCGGACATCGCCGATGATCTTGTGCACGTCATTACCGATCTAGGATACGAGGTCACCCCCTATGACAGCGCGGCCGAGGAAAGCGCCTTGCAAACAGAAGAGCGCTTTTTACTGATGTGCTTGGGCGTGGCGGGCTTCGCCGCGGGTAATATTATGCTGCTATCGGTGGGATTATGGTCCACCAGCGCAGAAACCATGGGCGAGGCCACGCGCAATTTCATGCACTGGATTTCTGCGGCGATTGCTCTGCCCACGATTTTATTTTCTGGTCGCCCTTTTTTCCGCTCCGCACTGGCGATGCTGCGTAAGGGGCAAACCAATATGGATGTGCCGATTTCGATTGCCTTAACGCTTACCGGCGCGATGAGCTTACTGGGCACAATCACGCATAGCGAGCATGTCTATTTTGATTCAGCCGTGATGCTGATTTTCTTTTTATTGATCGGACGATATCTGGACTTTCGCGCGCGCAAACATGCACGATCAGGCGCCGCCGATTTACTTGCCACACTTGGCGGCTTTGCGACCATTATCGATAATGGCAAAACCCGCCGCATTGCCGTGAAAGACCTGAAAGAAGGTATGATCTTACGCCTTGGCGCAGGGGAAAAAGCACCGATTGATGGTCATCTTGTCGACGGGCAAAGCGAAGTTGATACAGCCCTGATTACGGGTGAAACCATCCCTAAGCCCGTCCAAAGTGGTGATCTGATTTATGCAGGTATGGTCAATTTATCAGCGCCCATTACATTGCGCGTTCATAAAGAGGCCGATGATTCCTTGCTGGCCGATATTATTCGCCTGATGGAAAAGGCCGAGCAAGGCAACGCCCGTTACGTGCGCATGGCCGATCGCGCCGCGCGATTTTATACGCCCGTTGTCCATGCGCTGGCGGCGGCTGCCTTTGTGGGGTGGTGTTTTGTCGGCGGCATGCCCTGGCAAGAGGCCTTAATGATTGCAATTACGGTTTTGATCATCACATGTCCGTGTGCCTTGGGACTGGCGGTGCCAGTGGTGCAGGTTATCGCGTCCAGCAAGCTTATCAGAAAAGGAATTTTACTGAAATCTGGTGATGCGCTTGAACGGCTGGCGCAGATTAACGCCGTGATGCTGGATAAAACGGGAACGCTCACCTTAGGACGCCCGCAATTAACAGGTGATTATGCGCCCGAGGATTTATCACTGGCGGCGGCACTGGCGGCCTATAGCGCGCATCCTTTGGCCAAGGCCGTGGTTGATATTTATGATGGCCAGTTGCCTGAAATCACAGATCCGCGCGAGCATGCAGGGCGCGGCATTTCCGCCGCGTATAAAGGTCAGGACGTACGTCTGGGCAGCCGCCCTTGGTGCGGCGAAAGCAGCGCGAGCAATGATGCCTATATGGAATTGTGGTTGGCACGCGAAGGCCGCGCACCTGTGCGCTTTACCTTCACCGATCAATTACGGCCGCACGCCGCGGATGTTTTAACGCGTCTGCGCGCCTATAAAATTCGCACAATTATGGCGACAGGCGACCGCCAAGAAGCCGCGGATACGGTCGCGCAAGCATGCGGCATTACCGAATATTACGCCCAAACAACACCGCCCGAAAAATACGACATCATGCAGCGCCTCAAAGACCAAGACGGCGCCAATGTCTTAATGATTGGTGACGGCATGAACGATGCCCCCGTTTTGTGCGGCGCGGATGTCTCCATTGCACCGGGCAGCGCCATTGATCTGGCGCAAAATGCAGCCGACATTATTATTATGGGCGATGATTTTTCACCTATTGCAGATGTGTATCAAACGGCGCGTACAACACAATCACTGGTGAAGCAAAATTTTGCACTGGCGGGGATGTATAATGTAATAGCGATACCCTTTGCCTTGGCGGGCATGGTAACGCCACTGGGCGCGGCGTTGGCGATGTCGGGATCATCAATCATTGTTATTTTAAATTCATTTAGGTTAAAGTTTCTACCATGAGCGTTCTTATTTATCTTATCCCCATTGCATTAGTGCTGGGTCTTTTGGGGCTTGGTGCCTTTCTGTGGAGCCTAAAATCCGGTCAATACGACGATTTAGACGGCGCAGCGCAGCGCATACTTATGGATGATGAAAAAAACGACCCATCTTGATTGTTGTCAATTTATTGTGCAAGACTGCATGCCATAGTCCGTTGTAATTAATGGTTTCTTTGACAGGAGTTTTTTTATGAGCAAATTATTACTAACAGCCCTTCTTGCGGGCACAGGCCTTGCAGCTGTTTCAGCGCCTGCAATGGCAAAAGACCTTGGCGATACATGGTCTAAAGAGCGTTTTCAAATCCGTGTACGCGCAATCAACGTAACACCTGATGGCAGTGGCCGTGAAAGCGTTACAGGTCTAGAGACAGATGTTGATCACGCATACACACCTGAAATTGACCTGACATATTTCTTCACTGAAAATGTTGCAGCAGAATTGATCGCAGCAACGTCAAGCCACAAAATCGAAGCAGGTGCTAGTGACCTTGGTGATGCTTGGATCTTGCCACCAACATTGACACTACAATATCACTTCTCGCCTGATTCAAAAATCAGCCCATATGTCGGTGCTGGTATTAACTACTCTATGTTCTACGGCGAAAGCAGTGCAGGTGGCTTTAACGGTCTAGACGTTGATGGCGGTTTTGGTCTTGCGTTCCAAGCTGGTGTTGATTACTGGTTGAACGATAACTGGGGTCTGAACCTTGATGCGAAATATGTTGATCTACAAGTTGACGTTGATGTGAACTCTGGCTCAACAGCTTTGAACGCGGATGATGTTGATCTTGACCCATGGATTTTGGGTGCAGGTGTATCTTACCGCTTCTAATCGAGATTACTCTCTTGGATAAAATTGTAAAACGCCCGCCATTTTGGTGGGTGTTTTTTTATGCTCGGCGCGTGATAATGACTGCACCATAAAGGCGCGCTGCGCATATACAAGATCACTTAAACTGCTTGGGCGTGTTTGGGGGCTTGGCTGGTGCTTGCGGCAAGATAGGTATCAAAGACCGCGCAAATACTGCGCACCATCAAACGGGCATCGGGTGACACAGTCACGCGCGATCCCGTGCGCGTTACAAATGTCATCGCCTCATAGGGCTGAAGACGCGCGGCCTCGGCGTCCAGATGATTGGCGGGGAAACCGTGCGCCGTGCAATGCTGCGCCAGATCAACGGTAAAATCACACATCAGGCGTTCGATCACATCGGCGCGCAGGCGATCTTCGGCGGTGATAGGACACTGTTTTTGCACAGGCAAACGGCCATCTAAAATCGCGGCTTTATAGGCAGGCATATCACAGGCATTTTGTGCATACATACGCCCGTCAATTTGACCGATAGATGATACGCCCAGGCCAATCATTGTTTGTGTGCTGTCGACGGTATAGCCCTGAAAATTGCGGCGCATTGTGCCCTGATCCGCGGCCATAGCAAGGGTATCATCTGGCAAGGCGAAATGATCAATGCCAATCATTTGATATCCTGCCGCGGCAAGTTCGTCGCAGGCGGTTTGAAATAAATCATAGCGCAGGTCTTTATCAGGCAAGGTGCCTTCCTCGATCAGGCGCATATGCTTTTTCATCCATGGCACATGCGCATACCCAAACACCGCAAAACGCTTAGGCTTTAGCGTCAAAGCCAGTGCGATTGCCTTTTTCATTGTATCGCATGATTGGTGCGGCAGGCCGTAAATTAAATCAAGGTTGATATCGTCAATCCCATAACGGCGCAGCAAACGCACGGCTTCGTAGCTTAGTTCGAAGGGTTGCTGACGATTAACGGCGGCAAGAACCTTATCATCAAAATCCTGCACACCTAGACTAACGCGGTTCACGCCTTGGCGCGCATAGGATGCTACGCGCTCTTCACTGACGTTACGGGGATCAATTTCTATAGCGATTTCGGCATCACCAAGAATGTTAAATCGGGCACGCAGTTTTTCCATGAGCAAGTCAAAATCCTCGCCGCGCAGGTAACTGGGCGATCCGCCGCCAAAATGGATATGCGACACAGATTTACGGCCTGTTTTTTCGGCGACTAGATCAACTTCGCGCAGGAGCAAATGCACGTAATCTTCCACAGGCGCATAACGGCGCGTGACCTTGGTATTACATCCGCAATACCAGCACATTTTCGGGCAAAACGGGATATGCAAATAAAGCGATATCGGCGCATCATCTGGCAAAGATTCGATGGCGTTCACATAGGCTTCGTCCGAAGTAAGCGCCTTAAAATGCGGCGCGGTGGGGTAGCTGGTATAGCGTGGCACTCGCCCGTCCATTTGCAAAATTGTCTGTTTTAAATCGCATGTCATGATGCCTAATATGCGCGCATGCGGCGGTTATTACTTTGACCATAATCAAGTATTTGCGCGCGAATATATCTGTATGCGCGGCGCCATTTACTGCGTTTGGCTTTGTGCGTATACTGGTGGGCATGACGTCGCTTTTATTTGTTTGTACTGGAAATATTTGTCGCTCGCCCACTGCGGATGCGGTGATGCGCGCCCTTGTTGCCGCGCATAATATGACTGCCGAAATCGATTCCTGCGGGACGCATGGCTATCATGTCGGCGAACAACCCGATCCGCGCACGATGGAAGTTGCTGGTCACAACGGCGTTGATATGACGTTTTTATCTGCGCGCAAATTGCAGCCTGCCGATTTTGAAGATTTTGATCATCTGATCGCCATGGATCAAGGTCATCTGCGCATTATGCGGTCGCTTGCACCGGCGGAGCACGCCCATAAAATCAGCCTATTTTTAGATTATCTGCCCGGCCACGAAGGCCAAGACGTGCCTGACCCTTATTATGGCGGCGCGCAAGGCTTTGCCGATGTCTTTGATCTGATTACGCGCGGTTGCCTAAGCATTTTAGATGACTTACTGGTGAAAACCTAACCTACAAGGATACCTGCCCTATGCCCCCTCAAAAGCCAGACCATGAATATGAACAAACGGCCTTGGTTTTACAGGGCGGAGGCGCGCTTGGCGCGTATCAGGCCGGCGCATATGAACAATTGCACGCTCATCATATTTTGCCGTCATGGTTTGCGGGCATATCCATTGGATCCATCAATGCCGCTATTTTGGCAGGGAATAAACCCGAAGACCGCGTTGAAAAACTGCGCGCCTTTTGGGAAGAAATTACTGACCGTCCGCTTGAATTTCCAACCTTGTTTGCCTCGATCTTGCCGCGCCAAAATTTCACCGCGCTCAGCAGTATGATGGGGGCATCGTTTGGCATTGCGCCTTTTTTCATTCCCAAATTTCAAACCTTATGGCCGCAGGTTACAGGCACAGAAGTCCCCAGCTATTACGACACATCGCCGCTGTATGATACGTTATTGCGGTATGCTGATTTTGATTTAATTAATTCGGGCGCGGTGCGGCTGAGTTTAGGGGCAGTAAACATTCGCACAGGTAATTTCGTTTACTTTGACAATCAAAACTGCACATTAACGCCCAAACATGTGATGGCCAGCGGCGCATTACCGCCAGGCTTTCCACCTATTGAAATTGACGGTGAATATTACTGGGATGGTGGTTTGGTTTCCAACACGCCGCTTGCCTATGTGTTAAATAAATCCGAAGGTGAAGATACACTCGTCTTTCAGGTGGATTTATTCAGTGCGTCGGGCGATGTGCCATATTCTTTTGATATGATTGAAGAACGCCGCAAAGACATCGTTTATTCCAGCCGCACGCGTTTAAATACCGATGCCTTCCGCGAGAAACACGCCCTGCGCCGCGCGATCAGTAAGCTCGCGCAGCATATCCCCGATGATGAACTGCGCGCGATAGGATTGTCTGATTGTGTAGATTTGGGCGAAATGCGCAAAGTATCGATTGTGCATCTAATCTTTCGTCCATCGCATTATGATGGCCCGACAAAGGATTACGAATTTTCACGTAAAACAATGACTGAAAACTGGCAAGCAGGCGCCGATGATGCGCACGCAACCATGCAATGTGATGCATGGAAAATGCCCCCATCTGATGATGAGGGCATTGCCGTTTATGATCTGGCCACGCGCCGATAAACGGGCGCAGCGATAATCAGGTAATATCCTAGAAGTCCCAGTCTTCGTCTTCTGTTTCTTCGGCTTTACCCATCACATAAGATGAGCCAGAGCCCGAGAAGAAGTCGTGGTTTTCATCCGCATTTGGTGATAGCGCCGACAAGATTGCAGGGCTTACCGCTGTCAGCTCAGCCGGGAACATTGGATCAAAGCCAAGATTCATCAAGGCCTTGTTCGCATTGTAATGCAAGAATGTCTTAACCTCGTCAGTGAGGCCAACGCCATCATATAGGCTTTCTGTGTATTTGATTTCGTTGTCATACAAATCCATCAGCAATGAAATCGCATAATCTTTGATTTCTAACTGTTCCATTGGCGTTGCCGCGTTGTAGGCTTGCTGGAATTTATAACCGATATAATAACCGTGGACGGCTTCGTCTTTGATAATCAAACGGATCAAGTCTGCAGTGTTTGTTAGTTTACCGCGGCTTGACCAATACATTGGCAGATAGAAACCTGAATAGAACAAGAAGCTTTCCAAAAAGACGCTGGCAACTTTGCGCTTCATTGGGTCGTTGGCTTCGTATTCACGCATGATCAGGTCTGATTTGCGCTGAAGATGTTCGTTTTCTTCGCTCCACTGGTATGCGTCATCAACATCACGCATCGAGCATAATGTCGAGAAGATCGATGAATATGAACGTGCGTGAACGGCTTCCATGAATGAGATATTACTCAATACAGCCTCTTCATGCGGCGTTACGGCGTCTTGCATCAATGTTGGTGCGCCCACTGCGTTTTGGATAGTATCCAGCAATGTTAGGCCTGTGAAAACACGAATGGTCAGGCGTTGCTCTTCCCCATTTAAAGTGCCCCATGCCTTAATGTCGTTTGATAGCGGCACTTTTTCCGGCAACCAGAAGTTTGACGTCAGACGGTTCCAGACCTCAAGATCCTTATCGTCGATCAAACGGTTCCAGTTAATCGCCTTAATGCGGCTGACCTTTGTGTTATCGTTATTGTTGTCGTGAATTTTGATATCGGCGCTCATCGTCCAATTCCTTTCTTATACTCAATTCTTTTACAGGCTGCAGGAAACGCAACCTTCTACTTCTGTTCCTTCTAGGGCCATTTGGCGCAGACGGATGTAGTAAATTGTTTTAATGCCTTTCTTCCAAGCATAAATCTGTGCCTTGTTGATATCGCGCGTTGTCGCCGTATCAGGGAAGAAGAGCGTCAATGACAAGCCTTGATCGACGTGCTGCGTTGCCGCGGCATAGGTGTCGATGATTTTCTCGTAACCGACTTCGTAGGCATCTTGATAATATTCAAGGTTATCGTTGTTCATGTATGGCGCAGGATAGTATACGCGGCCAATTTTACCTTCTTTGCGGATCTCAATTTTCGAGGCAATCGGGTGAATTGATGACGTCGAATTGTTGATGTATGAGATCGACCCTGTTGGCGGTACGGCCTGCAAGTATGCGTTATAAATACCTGTATCCATGACGCGTTTTTTCAGGTCTTGCCAATCTTTTTGCGTTGGGATTTTAATGCCAGCATCTGCAAACAAGCCACGGACTTTTTCTGTTGCTGGTTCCCACACTTTGTCAGTGTACTTATCGAAATATTCGCCGCTGGCGTATTTTGATTTGTCAAAGCCTGCAAAGGTTTCGCCGCGCTCGGTCGCGATCATGTTTGATGCGCGCAAGGCATGATATGTCACTGTGTAGAAATACATGTTCGTGAAATCAACGCCCTCTTCCGAGCCGTAGAAAATGCGTTCTTTTGCAAGATAGCCATGCAAGTTCATCTGACCAAGGCCAATCGCATGAGAGCGGCTGTTGCCTTGTGCGATTGATGGTACGCAATCAAGGTTGCTCATGTCTGATACGGCTGTCAGTGCGCGGATTGCTGTTTCAACAGTTTTACCAAAATCAGGTGTTTCCATCGCCTTGGCAACGTTCATAGATCCCAAGTTACATGAGATATCTGAACCCATTTTCTTATAGCCAAGATCAGGCGTGAATGTGCTGGCGTCGCTGACCTGCAAGATTTCCGAGCAAAGGTTACTCATTGTCACCTTACCGTCGATGGCGTTCGCGCGGTTTACTGTGTCTTCGAACATCACGTATGGATAGCCCGATTCAAACTGGATCTCGGCGATGACTTTAAAGAATTCACGCGCTTTGATTTTTGTTTTACGGATGCGTTTGTTTTCAACCATCTCAGCATATTTTTCAGTCACTGAAATTTCAGAGAATGGCACGCCGTATACGCGCTCGACATCGTATGGCGAGAAGAGATACATATCTTCGTTATTCTTCGCAAGCTCGAACGTGATGTCCGGAATAACAACGCCAAGTGATAGTGTTTTAATACGGATTTTTTCATCTGCGTTTTCGCGTTTTGTATCCAAGAAGCGCAAGATATCAGGGTGGTGAGCATGCAAGTAAACTGCGCCCGCGCCCTGACGAGAGCCAAGCTGGTTTGCGTAAGAAAATGAATCTTCCAGCAACTTCATCACAGGAATAACGCCCGATGATTGGCCTTCGACCTTTTTAATTGGCGCGCCAACTTCGCGGATGTTTGAAAGCAATAGAGCAACACCACCGCCGCGCTTAGAGAGCTGAAGCGCTGAGTTGATGCTGCGGCCGATTGATTCCATGTTGTCTTCGATACGTAGCAAGAAGCATGATACAAGCTCGCCGCGCTGCTTTTTACCCGCGTTTAGGAATGTTGGCGTTGCAGGCTGGAAACGGCCAGAAATAATCTCATCAACCATGTGGCGTGCCATGGCCTCGTTACCGCGTGCAAGTGTCAATGCAACCATCACTGTGCGGTCTTCGTAACGCTCAAGATAGCGCTTGCCGTCAAATGTTTTCAGGGTATAGCCCGTGTAGTATTTATACGCGCCCAAGAATGTTGGGAAACGGAACTTCTTGGCGTAGGCATAATCATAAAGGTCACGGATGAAATCAAATTCATATTGCTCAAGCACGTTACTTTCGTAATAGCCCTGCATAACCAAGTGGCCAAGTTTTTCTTCAAGGTTGTGGAAGAAGACTGTGTTTTGGTTTACGTGCTGCAAGAAATACTGACGCGCCGCTTTTTTATCCATATCGAACTGGATATGTCCCTTTTCATCATAAAGGTTCAACATCGCGTTGAGCGCATGGTAATCCATTGATTCCATTTCTTCGATTTTCTTCGCTTCACGCTGAAGAACCTCGGTCGTGCTAGGGTGGGGCTGCTTCTTTGTCAGCGGCATAGACATATCAGACTCGAGCTCGGCAGAATTTGTCATCGTTGTTTCCTCTAAACTGCCATCAAGTGCTGTTGTTTCGTCTGCTTTAGTGATTCCCATAGTTTTCTCATTCCTTGCTTTACATTTTTTATATCTTCTAGTGTTCCGCTTAGTTCAAATTTATACAGACACGGAACTTTACATTTCTTTGAAATCACCGCACCAGAATAGGCAAATAAATCACCAAAATTACGATTTCCCGATGCAATAACGCCCTGCATTAATTCTCGGTTGCGCGGATCATTTAAAAAACGAATAACTTGTTTTGGCACCGCCTTAGAACCATCGTCATCTGCATAGGTTGGGCAGATCAAGACATAGGGTTCAGTGATGGCAGGCATTTCTTCTTTCATTGAAATAGGGATCCGCACCGATCGCATATCCAGCGACAACACAAAACGATGTGTGTTTAAAGATTTGCTGGAAAAATAAACGAGGAGCGGTTCCATTTTTGGATTTTCCTGTTTGCCTTACGCGAGAGAGCCAATTTTGTCAGGACGGAAACCAGACCAGTGATCTTCTTCTGAAATCACAACAGGCGCCTGCATATAGCCAAGCTTTTTCACTTTATCATAGGCTTGCTCGTCTTTTGTGATATCGATCAAGCTGTAAGGGATGCCGCGGCGATCCATTTCGCGTGTTGTTGCTGTACATTGGATGCATGCTGGCTTGCTGTAAACTGTTATCATTTTGGTTCTCTCCCTTTTGTCTACATAATTAACCCAAGTCAAAAAAGCAGGGACTAAAAACCGCCTCGATTCCCTGTTCAAGGCCGTTAAAAGTTTGTTTTTTCGGTGAAATCTTCTCCGAGAGGAAAAGATGTTTCAGACACAACATATAGTATCCAACACCCAATTTCTTGTCAACATATGCGTATTTCGATTCATTCCAGCTATACACAAAAATATGCCCAACCCACGCCGCAAACAGGGCGCTCAGCGCGCGATTGCGCCAAATCAAAAAAGTCAAAATTTTTCCGTGATAAAACCACAATATATGCTTTGACACATGTTTCGTTATGGGGACAAAACACATGATGTTGTGTGGACTATTTGTGGAAGCTAGCGGTCAGCCTTCATCGAATCATGGGATAGTTATTCAACCGGCCGATTCGCGTAATAATGTTGCGCTGCGCGGCCTTGCGATTCGTTTGTTACGCCATATATCTAGTTATTGAACAATCGCTGTAAATATGCACTAATACTCTTATGGACATCGCCTTTTATAATTTAGCTTTGCTTGTTTCGGACATCTGCGCGCCGCGATGTTGCCGTTAGGCCGTCTTATGCCTGCCCCAAATTTAAGTCTTCACACTATTACTCTTATAAAATTGGACTCTTAAGGACACATATCCATGACACATTTCCGCAAAAAAATTTACAATTCGATTACTGAAACAATTGGCGCGACGCCGCTGGTTCGCCTGAACAAGGTTGAAAAAGACAATGGCTTAAAGGCCACGATTTTAGCCAAGCTTGAATTTTTTAATCCGCTGGCCTCGGTAAAAGATCGCATCGGTTTTGCGATGATCGATGATGCCGAGCAAGCAGGCAAAATCTCGCCCGAAACAACAACATTGGTTGAGCCGACCTCTGGCAATACGGGCATTGCCCTTGCCTATGTCGCCGCGGCCAAAGGATATCGGCTGATTTTAACGATGCCCGAAAGCATGTCGATCGAGCGCCGCAAGATGCTTGGCCTTTTAGGGGCGGAGCTTATCTTAACGCCCGCCGAAAAAGGCATGGGCGGTGCGATTGCCCGCGCAAAAGAACTTAGCGAGGAAATCGACGGGGCGGTTATGCTGCAACAGTTTGATAACCCGTCTAACCCTTCGGTGCATGAACGTACAACAGCCTTAGAAATCTGGGAAGATACCGATGGTCAGGCCGATATTTTGATTTCTGGCGTCGGCACTGGTGGAACGCTCACAGGCATTAGCCGCGTTTTAAAAGAAAAGAAAGCAGGCTTTCAAACAGTTGCGGTTGAACCAGAAGATAGTCCCGTTTTATCTGGCGGTGATCCAGGGCCACATAAAATTCAAGGCATTGGCGCGGGGTTTGTGCCGTCAATTTTAGATACAGACCTTATTGATGAGATCGTTAAAATCACCAATGATACCGCCTTTGCAACCGCGCGGATGCTTGCCAAGACCGAAGGTATCCCCGTTGGTATTTCTTCGGGCGCGGCCGTCGCCGCCGCAATTGAGGTCGCGAAAAAGCCAGAGAATGAAGGAAAAACGCTTGTTGTAATTATCCCGTCTTTTGCCGAGCGATATTTATCAACGGCGCTCTTCGAAGATTTATAAAACGATTTCTTTGATCTTCATACTGAATAAAGCGCGCGATAAATATCTTGTATGTCGCGCGCTTTTCTTTAAAATTCGCCATGGCTAATGATGGATAATAAAGAGGGACACACATGGCATTATCACTGACACTTCCGAAATGGTATGATTTACATACGCATTTACGCCAAGGGGCTTTGCTGAAGCCGATTATCCAATCACAACTGGATATGGGATGCTGCGGCGTTTTGGCGATGCCCAACACCAAGCCTCCCGCCGCAAAAGTTTTCAAAGACGACCCTCTTGCGTATTGGAGCATCGAAGAATACCGCGCCATGATTAACGCGGCTGGCGGTGATCAATTTGACGATTTCATCACGCCCATGTATCTGACCAAGGATACAACCCCGCAAATGATCGAGGACGGCGCAAAGGCCGGATTGCTGCGCGCGGTGAAATATTATCCGCCGCACGGCACAACAGGCGCCGATTTTAGTTATCCTTTGGTTGATCTTTTAAAGACAGACGTTATTAAGGCGCTGGAAGATAACAACGTGACCATGTGCATCCATGGTGAGGAACACGCCTTGCCGGGCGAGGCCTATTTCGACCGAGAAACCAACGCCGAAGAATTTTTCTATCGCGAGCGCATGCCGCGCTTGCTGGATGCGTTTCCAAATTTGAAAATTGTGGGCGAACATATGACCACCAAAGTGGCCGTTGATCTGGTCTTGCAGGCAGGCGATAACATCGCCGCATCAATCACGCCGCAACATTTGATTTATACGGTCGGGCATTTGGTTCAAGGATTTAAATACCACCTGTTTTGCTTGCCACTGGTGAAATTTGACGAAGACCGCGCCGCCCTGCGCAGCGCCGTTTTAGACCCGAATAACACCAAGTTCTTTGCCGGAACAGACAGCGCCGCCCACACCGTTAAAGCAACGGATTGCGGTTGCGCGGCAGGGTGCTTTACGGGCGGCATTGCGCCGCAGCTTTACGCCGAAGGGTTCGAGGCCGCAGGCGCGGATCTATCCGATGCACAAACCGCCAAAGCGTTCGAGGCATTCTTGTGCCGCATTGGGCCTAATTTCCATGGCCTTAAAATCAGCGAGGACACATTTACCCTGACCAAGACGCCGCAAAAGGTTTACAAAACTCCGACAGATGACGGCGACATCACGCCCCTTCCGATTGGTCTAGGACACGATAGCGTGTCATGGAGCCTGAGCCTTTAACACTTGAAAAGATAAGATTGCCAACGATGAACCCATTTTTCTTTCTTCCGCCAGAAACTGCGCACAAGCTTGCCTTATGGGGCGTGAAAAACGGCCTTGCTGGGCGCGCAAAAAAACCTGCATCTTTGCGTAAAAAAATTGGCGGCATGACATTCACATCACCTGTTGGGTTATCCGCTGGCGCAGATAAAGAAGGCGTTGCCCTGCGCGGGTGGAGTGCCCTTGGCTTTGGCTTTGTCGAGGCTGGCACAGTGACCATGCATCCACGCGATGGCAACCCGGCGCCGCGCGTATGGCGACAACCCTCGGATCGCAGTGTCATTAACTGGATGGGCCTGCCTGGCGGCGGCTTGCAAGTTTTCCTTAAAAACCTTAAAGCCTTTCGTGATCGCTCGTCAGACCTGGTGGTCGGCGTTAGTGTGGCCTCCCCCGAGGGCAGCACAGATGATCTGGAAACACTGGCGCGTGAGTGCGCACCTTATGCGGATTACTTTACATTGAATGCCTCTTGCCCGAATGTGGCGCACGGCGATGATCATGATCCGCTGGACGAGATCAAGGCGCACATCAAGGCCGTTTGCAAGGGTGCAAATGGCTTGCCTGTTTTGCTCAAATTGGGGCCAACCCGCGATAAAGATGCACTGATCCGCGTTCTGGATGGTGCGATGGCATCTGGTTGCGCGGGCTTTGTGTTGACCAACACCGTGCCTGAGGGCATGAAAGATCTGCTTGGCAACGATCTTCCCTTTACATGGCCGCAACATGACGGCGCACCTGTTGGCGGATATAGCGGGCCGCGCTTGCTGGACACCACAGTATTTATGATTAAAACGGCGCGCGCACATTTGGGCGCAGATGTACCGTTAATTGGCGTTGGCGGCATTCAAAGCGCTCTTGACGCGCTACGCATTATTGAGGCTGGCGCAAATTTGGTGCAGCTTTACACAGGCTTTATTTACAAAGGCCCGCAGTTAATCAAAGACATTAACCGTGCGCTCAGCGCTGCGGGTCATTAGGGCGTTTCTGGCAACGAAAGCAGCGTTGCCTTCACATCATCTTCAACGACAACAAAGCGCTCGATTCCGCGATCAAGCGCCGCGCGCATCATGTGCAATCCTTGCGTTAGGGTCTGAGGGTTATTCAAAAGATACAGCCCCCTAAACCACAGCGCCAATGGGTTTTGCGCGTTTTGCTGATGTAACTGCATCACAACTGGCATGGATACGGCTTCTTGCCCGCGCATCACATGATACAGCAAATAAGGCGACGCCATGTCAAAGCGCGCGGGACGCGTCGCAAGCCACGCCATCAGGTCTTCGCGCCATCCCGCGTAGTAATACATCAGGGTTGGATCATCCATATACTCAGTCAGTGCCAATAATGCCTCGGCGCGGGCAGTCAAATGCGCAACGACCAATCGGTCTGTTACATTCTCGCCTTGACGGTTAATATACTCACCCGCCTGACAAAACAGAGCGTTTAACTGCAAAACATGCTTTTTAACTTCTTCGGGCGCAGGGGCTTCTTCGCCTTCGGGGACGTTATCAGGGTTTGCAATCTGATCAGCCAAATCAACCGTATAGCGCAAACGATCCAGCAGCATGCGCGATAAATGCATGCCGCCTGCGCTGGCGTCTTTATAATGCTCGGGACATGGGGCGTTTTCAGCGGGATGATAGGGTTTAGGATCATAGGTATTGTATCCAAATGCAGGCACACTCGCCGCATACACGGCGTAGCCTTCCGCTAGCACGCAGATCACCAAAAATCCTGATACTACCGCGCGCGGCAATTTTAGGCGCAGCGCCCCTATTTGCACTGGCTTTATGCGGCTGATGCTGGCCACGGCAAAGACCAGATACGCCGCCTGCAATGGGAACATAAACCACATCGATGCCGACACCATAAAGGCGGCGGCCACAATCCATCCCATTGTTTGCCACCCTGTCTTGGTGTTCATCGCAAAAGACAGGCCATATAAGAACAAAGCCGCAGCGCCGATTACGCCAATCGCACTGAATGTTTCAAGGAACATATTGTGACTGTGAAAATGATCCGTGGAAAAGCCATCCCACTGCGAAGCAAAAGTTGTAAAATCCAGCCACTGTGATGGTTGATATGCGGCAAGGAAATCCACATACGTGCCCCAGCCAAAGCCTGTGACAGGGCTTAGCGAATTATTCCCCATATTATGCAAGGTCACATCCATCAAAAAGGCACGAGAAATCAATGTGTTCATTAAACCTGTATGCATAAATTCGTAATAGCCGTGGCTGCCGCTGATTTGCAGGAACGCATAATACAGCGCCAAAATACCAACCGGAATTGCGGCAACGCCTAACAATGATAAACGTTGCTTCAAGATCGGCTTCAGCCATGGCACATGCCCCACAACAAAGACGCATGGCATTACTGCAAGCGCGAAAAGCGCCATCGCCTTGTTCTCTGTCGCCAAAATAACTGTTGCTAGTACGGCGTAAAACACTGCGCTATAAAGCCAGTGAGGCCAGCGCGCTGCACCTTTCATATACACATATGGCGCAACAGCCATAATCATCAGAGCCAAAAAGTCCGTAAAGAAATAAGGCGCGATATAATGATCCATTATTTGGTGTGAAAATGTCAGGCCTGCGCAAACAAGAATGCTTATCACCGCAACGTACGCCATCGCCTTGCGGCATAAGGGCAAGCGCCACAAAATTAAGGCCGCCGCCGTTAAAGATCCGATATCAAGCCAGTATGCAGCGCCCTCGCCAATGCGCGGCGTACCCAATAAACTGCGCACGGGCATATCGTGAAACGGCATCCAAAGCAACGTCAGCGCGCCAATGCATAAGGGCAGTAAAGCTTGGGGCGTAAAAAGTGCCCTGCGCCCGATTTTCGTTATCATGCATAATCCGACACAACCTATAGTGGCCAGCAGACCACATACATGCAAAGAGATGGACTGCAATTCTGATTGTGGCCAAATTCCCACACCGACCTTTAAAAGCGATGGAATAAAAAGCAGAAAACTGCCCAAAACACCAATTAAAGATACATAAATGAATCCATTTTTGATATTTTTTAATACGCATTGTTGTTTTTTTGTCACAGTCATTCGAAAAATCACACTTTTTTATATGAATCCTTGTTTACAATTATAGATAGCGATAAACTGCGCCGAGTAACAGATTTACTTGTTATTTTATCCAATTCTTCATGCTCAACAAACAACACTGCAAATCAGGCGTCTACAGTTGCGACTGCTGCTACAGTTTTGAGAACAGCATCTTCACAAACTTCTAAGCTTGTTGCTAACCGCGTTGGCGCAGCTTTGAGCGGTGCAGCTCCTGCTGTTAAAGTTGCAAGCAACGGCTTCAGCGCATCAACTGGTATGGTTGGCGGCGACATGGCTGGCAAACTTGGCGTATGGGCAAGTGGTTCTTGGAGCGGCGTTGAAGACAGCAACTCTGCTACTGCATACGAAGGTGACATTGTTACTGGCTTGGTTGGTGCTGACTACCAAGTGACATCTTCTGTTGTTGCTGGTCTTTCTGTTGGTTACGAAGATGTTGACATCGATACAGAATACAACGGCTTTAACGGTCAAGACGGTAGCCTAGAAGGTGATGGTTACACAATCGCTCCTTACGTTGGTGTTCAAGTTACAGACATGCTGTCTGCTGATCTAACGCTTGGTTACTCTGACATCGAATATGACACAGTTCGTTTCGACCCTAACACTGGTAACCGCATCACTGGTTCTACAGATGCAGAGCGTTACTTTGTGACAGCTGGTGTTTCTGGCACACAAGCATTGCCTTACGACTTCCTAGCGAAGATCCGCGGTTCATTCTTCTACGCGACTGAAGATAAAGATGCGTTCACAGAAACAGAATCAAACGGCACAACAATTGCTGTTGGTGATGAAACAACTGAACTTGGTCAGATCTTCTTGGATACACGCTGGGCTTACCAATCATTTGAAGGCGCTGAGCCATATGCATTGATCGGTCTTGAGTACGACATCATCAAAGACGATGTGACTGCTGCTGCTGGTCAGAGCATTGCTGATGACGACTTCGGCGCGAAATTCGGTGCTGGTGTAAATGTTGATCTTGGTAACAACATCACTGGTGGCTTCGAAGCTTACACAGTTGAGTTCCGCGAAGACTACGACGAGTACACAGCGACTGCTAACTTGCGCGTGAAGTTCTAAGAACAATGTCGCAAGGCACTCTAAAGAATTCAACGAAAGCCCGGAATTTCCGGGCTTTCTGTATTTTCGCATTCCTTGTTTGCGCCCTTAGCGGATGCGCGGCATCTTTGCAAAACCGTATGGATAATGCCGATACCCTTATGAAAGAAGCACGGCTTATTCCTGCCACTCTTAAAACAACGGACTTTTCCCTTTTTAGCGCGCGTAACTTTACGCAGCCTTATCAAGACACATTAACAATTATCATCGAAGGTGATGGCTATAGCTGGGCGGCTCGTAATAAACCGACAGACAACCCCACGCCCAAAGACCCTATTGGCTTGAGCCTCTTATCACACACAGCCAGTCCTGCTATTTACCTCGCGCGCCCTTGCCAATATATTCACTCACCACGCTGCAACCCAGACTTCTGGACCGACGGCCGATTTAGCGCACCTGTCATTGAGAGCTACCGTCAGGCGATTTCTCAGATTATGGCGCGCTATCAAACGCGTAATATTCATTTCATGGGGTATTCTGGCGGCGGATATCTTGCCATGGTGATGGCGACGCATTTCAATCAATTCACACGCAGCGTCACAACCATTGCAGGCGTTCTTAATCCTGATGACTGGACCCAATATCATTATATTTCACCGTTAATTGTGCCGATGCGCAGCGATGATATCTTGCGTTACACGGGGCATATTCCTTTTGAACATATTTGCGGCGGTAACGATCAAATTGTCCCTTGCACATTAACCGAGCGTTTTGTTGCCTATGGCCACGCTGCAGGATTTACCAACCACCGCATGACGCGTGATGAAGGCGCTGACCATGGGACGGTTTGGTATGGCGTTTCTGGTCAATAAACCTTAGCCTTTAAAATGTTTCATAATGCCTAGCGTTTCTGCGCTGATGTGATGCTCTATTCCCTCGGCATCGAACTCTGCGGTTTCTGGTGGCACGCCAAGGCGAATAAGAAAATCCAGCACGATTTGATGACGCTGCTTGCATTGTTGCGCTAACTGCGCCCCTTTTTCAGTAAGAAAAATTGAACGATAAGGCTCTGACGTGACGTAACCATCGTCTTGCAAGCGCGCGATCACTTTATTCGCGGTTGGGTGCGACACGCCAAGACGCGCGGCAAGATCGCTCAATCGCGCTTCATTATTTGCGGCGATAAGATCTGCAATCAACTCGACGTAGTCTTCTTTAGTTTCTGTTTGGCGAGCCTCACGCACGCGTGCAAACCACTTGGCCTGCGTTTGAGCATCAACCAGTTGCGATGGCTTGGTCGTCATGTTGTTTTATCCTTTTTCCAAAAGCGAGTGCGATCATAAATAACGCAGCCTGAATAACGACAATCAATGGCGCAGTTGCAGCGTCAATGTGAAAACTGATTATGGTGCCTGCAATGCATGACACAACAGATGCCATCACAGCGATCATCATCATACCATCGAACGAGCGCGCACTTAAAAAGCCAATCGCACCTGGCGCGATCAACATCGCAATGACCAATATAATTCCCGCCGCCTTGAGCGCGGCAACAATCGTCATCGCCAGCAACACCAGCAAGCCAAACGATAAAAGCGCAACGGGCAAGCCAATCACACCGGCATGAACGGGGTCAAAACAAAACAGCATCAAATCACGCCGTTTTATCACCATTATAATTGTGCAAATGCTTGCAATCACGGCCGTTTGAACCAGATCCGTGCGCGATATGCCCAGCACATTACCAAACAAAATATGCAGTAAATGCACATCTGTTTCGATCTTGGTTAGCATCACTAAACCCAGCGCAAACATCCCCGAGAAAACAATGCCCATGACAGCGTCTTCTTTAACGCGGCTATGGTCTTTGAGAAAACCCGTTAAAAACGCACAGATCAGCGCCGCAATCAATGCGCCAAGCAATAATGGAATGCCAAAGACAAAGGCCGCGGCCAGCCCCGGCAAAATCGCATGAGAAATAGCATCCCCCATTAACGACCATCCTTTTAACACCAAAAAGCACGAGAAGACCGAACACACAACGCCAATCAATAAAGACACAAGCAAAGCGCGCTGCATAAAATCATAGGTTAAGGGCTCGACCAATAGGGTATATAAACTATCCATTTATCCCCCTTACCGCGCGGCGCACAAACCATCCGCGTGCCATGCCATATTTAGGGGCGACGATAATCGTAATCAAAAAGACCGCCGTTTGCAGGCATACGATCAGCCCGCCTGGGTTTGCATCTAGATAATAACTGGCATACGCGCCAATTGCGCTGGAAGCCGCGCCCCAAATACACGCCATTATAATTAGACGCTCGAAACGATCCGTTAATAGATACGCCGTTGCACCTGGGGTTACGACCATTGCAATAACCAAGCATGCGCCAACCGTTTGCAAGGCCGCCACCGTTGCGGCGCTTAGCATTGTAAAAAAGGCAATGCGCAAAGCTGTAACAGGCAGTCCAATACTGCGCGCGTGGCTTTCATCAAAAAAGACTGCCATAAAATCGCGCCATTTCAGCGCCAAGACCGCAAAGCAAATCACTGATATGATGGTGACTTGCACCATATCGCTTTGCGATATCGCCAAAATATTCCCTAGAATAACAGCCTGTATATTGACCGCCGTTGGATTGATGGACACCAAAAGCAAACCCAGCGCAAAAAAGGTCGTAAAGATAAGCCCAATCACCGTATCTTCGCGCAGGGCCGTTTTATGCTTTACCGCCGCCATACTGCCTGCGGCAAGCAGCCCTGCGAAAAATGCGCCCACTGCATACGGCAATGCCAAAATATATGCCAGCACTACGCCTGGTACGATTGCATGCGCCAGAGCATCCCCCATTAATGACCACCCCTTTAATATTAAAAAGGCAGACAAGAATGCACACACGCCACCAACCAAGGCACTGATGAGAATTGCCTTGACCATGTAATCATACGAAAATGGCTGTAACAGCAGATCTATCATGTTGTGCGTTTTCGTCCCTTTTTATTGAGCTTGCGAATTTGCTCTCCGCCTTCTTCGCCATATAACACCAATGGGCGCTCGTCATCTGTGAGAACTGTCAGGCCGCGCGGGTCTTCGTCATCATGCAAGTCATCCCCAATAAGGCGATGATGGCGCAACATGCCGCCAAATGTCTTTGCCAGATTTTCCTGCGTAAAGGTTGTTTCAACAGGGCCATAAGCCTGAACCGTTTTATTGATCAAGATCACCTCATCACAGAAATGCGGGACACTGCCCAGATTATGTGTCGATACCAAAATCAGGCGGCCTTCATTGGCAAGATCATGAAACAAGGCGATAAGGGAATCTTCTGTTTTAATATCAACGCCTGTAAAGGGCTCGTCTAGCAGGATAATATCGCCGCCCTGTGCAAGCGCGCGCGCGACAAATACGCGCTTTTTCTGGCCACCGCTAAGCTCGCCGATTTGGCGGTTTTCATAGGCGCGCATGCCTACGCGCTCTAATGCGTTTTCAACGGCGACATGATCCGCCTTGGATGCGATGCGCATAAATCCCATGTGACCATAGCGCCCCATCATCACAACGTCTTTGACCAAAACAGGAAAGTTCCAGTCGACCTCTTCGGTTTGCGGTACATATGCTACGCGATTTTTTTTAAGCGCCTTTTGTGCAATATCGCCATGGATTTTTACGCTACCCTGTGATGGTTTTACAAAGCCCATAATCGATTTAAACAGCGTTGATTTGCCCGCGCCATTGACGCCGACCAAACCACAAATCGTCCCCGTATGCAGCGTAATATTCACGCCGTCCAAGGCGCAGTGACCATTTGAATATGTCACGCTAAGATCTGTTATTTTGATCACATCTTGCCCTGTCATGTTATTGCCCTTTTTGTTGTGCGCGGTCGAAACCATCTGCAATCGTTTGCGTGGTAACGCGCAGTAAATCTAAATAAGTCGGCACTTTGCCATTTGCGCGGCTTAGGGAATCGACATACAAAACGCCCCCGTATAATGCGCCGGTTTCTTTGGCGACCTGCTTTGCGGATTTATCTGAAATTGTACTTTCACTAAAGACCACAGGCACATTATTGGCACGCACAACATCAATGACATGGCGCACTTGTTGCGGGGTACCTTGTCTGTCTGCGTTAATCGGCCACAGATATACCTCGGTCAGGTTGAAATCTTTGGCGAGATAACTAAACGCGCCCTCGCTGGTGACGAGGTAGCGTTGCTGTGCAGGGATCTTATTCATACGCGCCATCAAATCCGTTTTAATGGCGCTTAACTGCGCGGCATAACGGGCGGCATTGGCATTATATATATCTGCGTTTTCAGGATCGGCTTGCACAAAGGCCTTACGAATATTTTCAACATAAACCAACGCATTTTCAACCGACATCCAAGCATGCGGATTAGGCTTACCTTCATAGGGCCCTTCATAAATTGATACAGGCTGAATGCCTTGTGATACGACAATATTGGGCACGCCCTGCACATCCAGCAAAAAGCGTTTGAACCATCGCTCTAGATTTAATCCGTTCCATAAAATGAGGTCAGCATCTTGCGCCTTGATAATGTCTTTAGGCGTGGGTTGATAATCATGGATTTCTGCGCCAGGTTTCGTAATCGATTTTACAATGGCTGCGTCGCCTGCGACATTTTGCGCCATATCTGCAATGATCGTAAAGCTGGTCACGACCTTCATTTTATCGGCGGCTGTTGCTGGCAACGCGCCTAGCATTACGCATATTAAACACATTATTACATATCGCATTTTGATTACCTTTTTGTAGTGTTTGTGCTTGCAATAAGTTAGTGCAGGGATCAAAGTTTAGCAAGGGCTAAGAATATGTTTGTCGTTTTTTGCGCTGCGCTGTATTAGAATGCCGTTATGTCGTTATCGCCCGAACAATATTATCGCGCCGTTCTATCAACGCCCTTAGGCGATATGGTTGCGATTGCCGATGACAAGGCGCTGCATTTTCTGGAATTTACGGATCGCACGCATTTTGACCGACAGCTCAACCGCGTCATCCGCACGGGCATGATCCTGCACGACAGGGACACGCCTTTATTAAAAGGTTTGCAAGGTGATCTTGACGCCTATTTCGCGGGCGCGTGTCATCATTTTGAAACCCCTTTGCGCATTTATGGGTCATCTTTTCAACGCACTGCGATGCAGGCATTATGCGCCGTACCTTACGGGCAAACGCACAGCTATGCGCAGCAAGCAGAGGCTCTTGGAAAACCCAGCGCCGTGCGCGCCGTTGCACGCGCCAATAGTATGAATCAGATCGCCTTGCTGATCCCCTGTCACCGCATCATTGGATCAGATGGCCGCCTCAGCGGATATGCAGGCGGCATAAAGCGTAAAAAATGGTTGCTTGACCATGAAAAGAAATACACTATCTAGTGCCCTGATATTTTAAAGAACAATAAGAAACTAGCGCGCAGACACATGGCTGAAACAGTAATATCCATACAAAATCTTGATAAGACCTATGACAACGGCTTTACCGCCTTGGATAAGGTTAATCTTGAGATCAATAAAGGCGAGATTTTTGCCCTGCTTGGCCCCAATGGTGCGGGCAAGACAACGCTGATCGGATCGATCTGCGGCATCGTATCGCCAACTGGCGGTCATATTTCCGTATTTGGCCACGACACAATCAAAGAGTATAAGCAAACGCGTGCGCGCATTGGATTGGTTCCTCAAGAACTGACAGTGGATTCCTTTGAAACAGTTTGGAATACCGTCACGTTCAGCCGCGGCCTTTTTGGCAAGAAAGATAATCCCGCCCATATTGAAGATGTGCTGAAAAGGCTTTCTTTATTTGATAAAAAGGACACGCAAGTACGCAAATTATCTGGCGGGATGAAGCGCCGCGTCCTGATTGCCAAGGCCTTAGCGCACGAGCCTGATATTTTGTTTTTGGATGAGCCTACCGCAGGTGTGGATGTTGAGCTGCGCAAATCAATGTGGGCACAGGTACGTAAATTGCAGGAAACTGGCGTTACGATTATTTTGACGACGCACTATCTGGAAGAAGCCGAGGAAATGGCGGATCGCATTGGCTTTATCAGCAAGGGCAACTTGTTCATGACCGAGGAAAAAACATCCCTGATGAAAAAGCTCGGCAAGAAAGAGCTAGTCCTTGAGCTTTATAACCCTTTGGATTGCACGCCGTCGTCATTGGATGGATTTAACCTAAAGCTTGCCAATGATGGGTATCAAATTATTTACACATACGACCCCGCGATGCAGGATAACGGCGTTGTGAGTTTGCTGGATCAGTTGCGCGGTTTGGGCATTAAGTGCAAAGACTTTAATACGCGCCAAAGTTCGCTTGAGGAAATCTTTATTGAATTGGTAGGTCAGGAATGAATATTCGCGGTATCGCAGCCATTTATAAATATGAAATGCACCGTGCCTTTCGCACGATTGGGCAGACTATTGCATCGCCTGTTTTATCGACGATGCTGTATTTTATTGTGTTTGGTTCAGCCATTGGGTCACGTATCACTGATATTGACGGGGTCAGCTATGGTGCCTTTATCGTGCCGGGCTTGATTATGCTGACGGTGCTGAGCCAGAGCGTTTCAAATGCGTCTTTTGGCATTTATTTTCCCCGTTATTCAGGCACGATTTACGAAATTTTATCCGCGCCCCTTTCCTTTATTGAGGTCATCATCGGGTATGTTGGCGGCGCGGCCAGTAAATCCCTGATTGTCGCCACGATTGTTTTAATCACATCCAGTTTTTTCATTGATTTGAACATCGCGCACCCGTTTTGGATGCTGTTCTTCCTGATCATGACCAGTGTGACGTTTAGTATGTTTGGATTTATCATTGGCATTATCGCCGATGGATTTGAAAAATTGCAGATCATTCCATTATTGGTGATTACGCCGCTGACATTTTTGGGGGGCAGTTTTTATTCGATCAATATGTTGCCTGAGTTTTGGCAAAAGGTTTCTTTGCTTAACCCTGTTGTCTATTTGATTAGCGGCTTCCGGTGGAGCTTTTATGAAAGCGCGGATGTTGCCATTCACACCAGCATTATCATGATCCTTGTGTTCCTAAGCGCATGTATCGGCATCGTTGCGTGGATTTTCAAAACAGGATATCGCCTGCGCGATTAAAACATAACCGCGCAAGCAACGCCGCGCCTAAGCCGCGCGTATATATGTGCTATCTGGGAATTCGTCTTGAATTTTCTCGCCATTCACATCGGCCAAAAAGTCACGTCCCCATGCGGCGACATCATGCTTTTTAATGATGCGTGTCATGCGCTGAAGACGGGAATCTTTGTCGGCTTCATCTGCGGTAAGGGCGCGATATAAGACATCCGACATATCGGCCTTATCATATGGATTAACCAAAAATGCACCGTGCAGTTCAACCGCCGCACCTGCAAATTCTGACAAGACCAAGGCGCCTGATTTGCCTGAGGCCTGATTTGCCATCACATATTCTTTGGCCACAAGGTTCAGCCCATCACGAAGCGGCGTCACCCAACCCACATCAGCCGCAGCGTAGTATGCAATCACGTCCTCAAACGGGATCATACGGTTTACAAAGTGAATAGGTGTCCATTCGTAACTGCCATATTTTCCGTTAATCACGCCAACGTTATAGGCGATATCTTGCGCAATTTCGTCATAGATTTTCATCCCTTTTGCGGGCGGCGTACACACCATAATCAAAGAGACTTTACCGCGCATTTCAGGGTGATCTTCCAAGAACTTCTCAAGACCTTTGAGCTTATCAACGGGGCCTTTAGTGTAGTCGGTGCGTTCAATGGAAATGATACATTGACTATCGCCAACCTCGTCCTTGATTTTGGCGCGCAGGGCTTTGACCTTTTCTGATTGCGCCAATTCTTCGATATAGTCACAGTTAATCCCAACCGGGTGCGCGCCCATACGCACCGTGTTGAGGTCTGTTGTCAGTGACGACACATAACGGTCTACGCCAATCGCGCAGCCATAGGTTTTAAAGCGCGGCGAAGCCTCGGTCTTTTCATTTACAGTTGTCGGATAATTTGACCGCACAACATTTGTAAAGTTATCGACATATTGGGGAATGTGGAAACCAACATAATCACATTGCAGCAATGAGTTGATGATATCACGGCGCCAAGGGATCATGTTAAAGATGTCCGCAGACGGGAATGGCGTATGGTGATAAAAGGCGATTTTAACATCTGGGCGCATTTGTCGCAAAAAGCCCGGAACCATCCATAGGTTATAATCATGGATCCATACGGTTGCATTTTCTGCGGCTTCCTGCGCAGCCTTTTCCGCGAAAATTCTATTGATTTCCAAAAAGTGATCCCAATGCTTGTGATTAAAGATCGCCTTTTCATGGAAAGAGTGCAGCAATAGCCAAAATGATTCTTTTGAGAAAACCTCATAGAAAATGCGTACATCTTCTTGCGTTAATGGGATGCGGCAGACCTGAAGATTTTCGTATTTTTCTTTATCGACTTCGACATGTTCCTCGAAATTCTCTGGCGTGCGCGTATCAGACAATGACCATGCCACCCATGATCCTTTCTGCGCATTACTGAAAAAGCCCAGCAATGTCGGCAAGATGCCGTTTGGGCTGCTATGTTTTTGGCGCACCGTTTTACCGTCTTCCTTGACCTCTTTATAAGGCAAGCGGTGATACACCATGACAAGGTCAGAATTGCCATACTGTATTTTAGGCTGTTTGTCTTTTTGAGTTTTCTCTGTCACGCCAAAGTGATGCAAGGCTTCGAAAATTCCGTCTGTGCCAGGAGCATCAGAATAATAAGCATTATCCAAGTCTTTTGCAGCTTGCTTTAGCGGCTCTTCAGAATTGTTCAGCACAACGCCTTTATAGCCTGTTTGATACATGCTGAAATCGTTCATTGTGTCACCCGCCACGATAACGCGGTCATGATCAATGCCTAAATGATCCACCAAAGCGCGCAAAGTTGATCCTTTATTGACGTCCGTTGCCAGAATGTCCAAATAAATGCCGTTTGAATATAGGACATCGCAATTGCGCTGCCCCAGCTTTTCAATGATGGCCTCTGGTTTGTTGTCAGGCTCGACATAAAAAGACATGCGGCGCTCTTGAGGCTGCTCTTGGCGGTTAAGCTGCGTCAGTTCTTTGATGTCTGAAATATCTTTAAGCGTCTCACGCCAGCGATTTGAAATTTCCTGCTGAAGCGGCTGAACGTGTTGCTGTGTGTCGCCGGTTATGACCGTTGCACCCACATCGCCGATGATATAGTGCGGGGTCGGGATAAAGAGGTCATCTAAAACCGGCAAGATAAGCTCGGTATTACGGCCTGTATTGAAAACCAAAATAATGTTGTCGTTGTTGTTTAGAAAATTATAGAGCTCATCTTTTTGCCTATCTGCGCTTTCTAGAAATGTTCCATCTAAATCGACTGCTAAAATATAGGCATCATCCTTATTGATTGTATGTGTGATAGCTCTCTCCTTTTTCCTATGGTTGATCACATTATGCTTTGGTAACAAAACCTAACAATTAGAAATATAAAATGCAAGAAAGTTTCTTTTTTATGTAAATATATTACATTTGCATGTGAGTTTCGCGTGAAAATACGCTCTTAAGACTGTGATACAGAATCAATCACGCAGCGCACATAATGTTGCCACTGGGCATAGTATGTTGTGGCGTTGTCCGCGTGCATTTTCGGCGTGAATTGATGGGACATCCGCCATGTTTTACGCAAGTCATCTAAGTCTTGGTAAATGCCTGCATGAAGCCCTGCCAAAAACGCAGCGCCCAGCGCCGTCGTTTCCTTGTTCACAGGCACATCGATTTCAACGCGGGTAATATCCGCCAAAAACTGGCACATAAAATTGTTGGCAACCAGGCCGCCATCAACGCGCAGCACTTCGGTTTCGATGCCAGAATCGCTTTGCATCGCGGCGAATAAATCCATGGTTTGGTAGGCCTGCGCCTCGAGCGCGGCGCGTGAGAGCAAAGCCCGACCCGATCCTCGCGTTAATCCAAAAATGGCGGCCTTGGCCTCAGGCTGCCAGTGCGGCGCGCCCAATCCTGTAAAGGCAGGCACCAGATAAACGCCGTCATTATCATGCACAGATTGGGCAAGGTCTTCGGTATCGGCGGCATGTTTAATGATTTGTAATTCATCGCGCAGCCACTGGATTAT
>DKAJ01000009.1:167010-171135 GCA_002448815.1 Micavibrio sp. UBA6929 | reverse complement strand
CATCGCGCAGCCACTGGATTATCGCGCCTGCCATGAAAATTGATCCCTCCAGCGCATATGTCGTTTCACCGTTTAGGCGGTAGGCTGGTGTGGTCAGTAATTTATTATCGCTTTTCTTGAATGTCGTGCCGATATTCATCAGCGCAAAACATCCCGTGCCATAGGTTGATTTGATCATCCCCTCGTCAAAGCAGCATTGTCCAAATGTTGCGGCATTTTGATCGCCTGCAATGCCGCCAATGACAATAGGCGCGCCGAAGATATCAGGGTCTGTTTTGCCGAATTCACATACGCTGTCTTTGACGGTTGGTAAAATGGATTTGGGAATATCGTACAGATCTATCAGCTCATCATCCCAGCAATTCTTCACAATATCATACAGCCCTGTGCGCGCCGCATTGGTCACATCGCTGATATGCTCTTTACCGCCTGTCAGGTTCCACACCAGAAAGCTTTCGACTGTGCCAAAGGCCAGATGTCCAGCCTCGGCCAGATCACGCGCGCCTGCGACATGATCAAGGATCCAGCATATTTTACTGTTGGAAAAATAGGGATCTAACAAAAGACCTGTCGTGCGCGCAATCTTATCTTCCAGCGCGGCGATATTTTTACTACTGGCGCGGATATCATTACAAAATGATGCCGTGCGGCGGTCTTGCCAGACAATGGCGCGGTGAATGGGCGTGCCTGTGCGCTTATCCCACAAAATGGTCGTTTCCCGTTGATTGGTGATCCCGATCGCCGCGATTTTCGATGCGCCGCCTGCCTTCTCCACCACTTGGCGCGCGGTGGCCAGCGTATCACGCCAGATGTCATTTGCATTATGTTCGACCCAACCAGGATGCGGGAAATGTTGCGGCAATTCCTTTTGCGCGATATGCAGCATATTGGCCTTATCATCAAAGATGATGGCGCGGCTGCTGGTGGTGCCTTGATCGATGGCAAGGATTAAGGGCGTGCTCATGCTGCGGCCTCTTCATTACGCTTGCTTAGATAATCAGCAATTGCCTTTTGCGTTTCAGGCGAGGTATGCAAAAGTAATTTCGTGCGGCGCCATAAAATATCCTCGGCGGTTTGTGCCCATTCGAAATCAACCAGATATTTGATCTCGGCCTCGTAGACATGATCGCCGAAATGCGTGCCCAGATCCCGCACGCCTTGTGCATCGCCTAGGATGCGGTTAATGCGTGATCCGTATTGCCGCGCAAGGCGATATAAAACTTTCACATCAAGCCAGTCATATTGATCGCTGAGCCGGTCAAAAAAGCCGATAAAATCTGCGCCAGCAATATCGCCGCCTGCCATTGTGGCGCCTTTGGTCCATGGGCCATGTTTATTATCCAAAAGCGGCGCAATTTTATTCACCGCATGCTCGGCCAGTTTACGGTATGTTGTGATTTTGCCGCCAAAGATATTCAAAATGCCCACGCCGCGCGACGTATCAAGGTCAAGCTTATAATCGCGCGTGACCTCGGACAGATTATCATCGCCACTGTCCAGCAAGCCGCGTACGCCGCTGAAAGTATGGATGATATCAGCGGGCTTTACCGATGCGTTTAAACTGCGCGAGGCGGCTTCGCATAGATAGTCAATTTCATCATCGTTAATCTGCGCGGCGTTGGGATCACCCTGATAGTCGACATCTGTTGTGCCGATCATGGTGTAGTTATGCTCGTACGGGATGGTGAAGACGATCCGTCCATCTGGTTGTTGCAATAAATAGGCATGATCGCCTTCATAAAGGCGCGGCACGATAATGTGACTGCCCTTGGACAGGCGCAGATCATACGTCTTTTCATGTGCCAAATCATTGTGGTCCAGTAAACGGCGCACCCATGGCCCCGCCGCGTTAATCACAGTGCGCGCTTCGATCGTTGTTTCGGCGCCTGTGTTCATATCTTTTAAAGAGGCACGCCATTTATCTTCGTGTTCATGGGCGCTGAGCTGGGTGCAGGCCGTGCGCGTTTTAATCACCGCGCCTTTTGCCAGCGCATCCAGCGCATTTGTCACCACCAGGCGCGCATCATCAACCCAACAATCAGCATAGCAAAAACCATAACGATGCCGGCCTTGCAACGGCGCGCCATATTTGCCATTGGTCAATTTAAAGGCCCGCGAGGAAGGCAGAATTGTACGCCGTCCGCCCAACATATCATACAGCCACAATCCTGCACGGATCATCCAGCGCGGGCGTAAATGCGGTTCATGTGGAATAACAAATTTCAGTGGCCAAATAATATGGGATGCGGATTTTAACAAGCGTTCGCGCTCGGCCAGTGCCTCGGCGACCAGTTTAAAATCATACTGCTCAAGATAGCGCAGACCGCCGTGGATTAACTTGGTACTGGCTGATGATGTTGCCTGCGCAAGGTCGCCTTGTTCGACTAATAAAACGGATAAGCCCCGCCCCGCCGCGTCGCGCGCGATGCCTGCACCGTTTATGCCACCACCGATTACAAGTACGTCATACATTCTATTATTAGTGTATCATAGTTTTGTATACCCAAGAATGCCTTGAACGGGAAAATCTATGCTGCGGTGTATTAGGCAGGCTTATTTTGAATCAGGTAAGTTGCATTTGGGTCGTGCGCCTCTTGATCGAATTCTTCTGCTGCTTCTGGCTTTTGGGCATTTACATTATAATCGGCTGCGGCTTTGTGCTGCGCTGTTAAACCGCCTTGTTTTTCTTCTGCCAACAAGGCTTGTTCGTCATAAGTTATATCCAGTTGCTGAACCAAATAGGCTTTGGAGTATGTAGCTATATTTTCGTAGTACAGTAAATCATCGTCTTTGGTAAACACATTACTTTCAAAATCATAATACTCCTCCAGCGCCTCACTGAGCATGCGGTCACGCTCAGATAGATAGTGAAACCTTACATCGATTTCACTATAATCTGCCTGTCCTTCATTTATGAATTCAAGGCGCGCGTCTTCAATGCGATAGGTATCAGCTTTATCTGCAAGGTCTTTAAGTTGTCCTGCTTTCAGCTCGCGATAATCGCCGAGAAACCCTTTAGGCGGTATGCCGATTAGCCTCTTTATTTCTTCTAAGGCTTGCTGTCCATTTTCCATGCCAACATAAGGCACAATAAAATCCGCATAAGGCTTCATAAAGCCTTCGATGCGGTTAAGCCGTTCTTCATCTGTTAAGCCATGGGTGTTTTGAGCTACTTGATATTTAACGCGTAGCTCTTCAATTTTTTGATAATATTGATCTTCTTGAGATACGGCTTTTTGAGATGCTTCCATATATTGGTCACGCAAATCTTCATACAATCCCGTATCAAAAATGGTCAGGTCTGTTAGTGAATATATCAGATCGCCGGCTTCGGGCGCTTGATATTTTGTGTTGATCTCACCCATTAGCAGATCCATTTTATACATTGCGCTGAATAGCTCTGCTGGACGCTCATTACGTGTAAAATCACCGTCATTTAAAACGGTTTCAAGATGCTCTTGCATCGCATCAAGACGATCAAGATCGCGCCGAAATTCTTCGGGTGTGATATTCGTGCCAATAAAGTCTTCTTCAGTAATGCCTTCTGCCATGATCTTTTCTTCTTGGATGGCTTTTATATAGGCACTTTACGCCCAGAAATTTAATAAAGGCTTAATCTTGGTAAATACGCTCATAACGCTCGCTCAACGATGTGAGAACCTTGTCATCAATATATGGTATATGGATATGTTATTAGAAGTTGACAGTGAAGCGCCCCATAGCGTATTGACATAAGTCATGCGCATTTTGATTGGACGACATGCGCCCTCTATGGGGCAGAAAGATTCACTGAATTATTCAAAATTCAGTGATGCCCGCGTGCCGATTGATCCGGATTATGCACATCTGACCCTTTTATGCGGACAGTTTATGCGCGAGGCCTTTGAGCATTTCGACATTCAAACGCCTCCTTTATTTTGGAGCAGCCAGTTTTTACGCGCCCAGCAATCATATTCCGGCATCGCCGAGGGAATTGGCGATTATTTCGGCGAAGATCTCAGTTGGAAAACCAAGCGCTGGCACATTGATACGCTGTTGAATGAGCAAAGCTTTGGTTTTTTGCCCTATATCGATACAATTAAAAATCCAATTAAACGTGGGCTTGCTCAGATTTTTTCTGAATTT
>DKAJ01000009.1:132584-166716 GCA_002448815.1 Micavibrio sp. UBA6929 | reverse complement strand
TTGCTCAGATTTTTTCTGAATTTTCCAAGCGCCTTTATGATGGGGACGCGTTTACTAGCCGTACTATGCTGGGCGATGCGCCGCGTGATGTCGTGCGTGATGTGCGCCTTTTTATGAGTACGACTCTTCAAAATGATGTTAATGAAGGCGAAGATACACATGTTATCATTGCCCATGGCGCGGTGATGAAAGCCTTGGTCATGCATTGGTTCCATTTATACGATTTGGATTCATGGAAACAAATAAATACGCCCGGTAATCTGGATTTTTATATGATCGAGGGTGAAAAAAAGGAATGGACCTTATCGCATATTTATGACGGGATGAATGCGCAATCATTACTGGATAATCCCCCTGATCCGATCGCACATATTAAGCGACCAAACCAAATGCCGCTGCCGCCATGGCTTAGCGATCCATCAGATCCGCGCTAACCTTCAATGGGTATAAATACGCTCATAACGTGGGCTTAAGGATGTAAGCACTTCATAATCAAACGAGCCTTCGATGAGATCACCGATATCGGCGGCGCTTTGGTGCGGGCCAATAAGCTCGAGCCGATCGCCGATTTCTGGTCTTTGTTCATTGGGCACGGCGGACAAATCAACGCTTAACATGTCCATGGAAATGCGCCCAATAATAGGGCAACGCACACCGCGCCAATATAACGCGCCTTTATTTGACAGGCTGCGAAAAATGCCGTCTGCGTATCCGCCGCTGAGCGTGGCGACGCATGTTTCTTGGGCAAAGATATGCGCCGCGCCATAGCCTATTGCCGCGCCTGATGGGGTGCTGCGCTTGCAGATCACTGGCAGATCAAGGGTAATGACTGGCGCCATGGGGTTTTTATCGGCATAGGGCACAGGATTTAAACCATACAGCGCCATACCGGGGCGCACCATGTCATGGTGATAATCTGATCCTAAAAAGATGCCTGATGAATTCGCCAGTGCCTTTGGCACATTGGGGAACAAGGCGGCAATTTCGGCAAAGGCAGCGCGCTGATGCTCATTTAACGGGTGATCCTTTTCATCCGCGCATGCAAGGTGGCTCATCACGCAGATCAGATCAATGCCTGCCATCATGGCGGGATCACCCGCAATCTCATGCACAAGGGGCATATCCATACCAAGACGGTTCATGCCTGTATTACAGTGGATCATCGCAGGTAATTGACGCCCCACCTTTCGGGCAAACGCGCCATAAGATGTGATTTCATCGCGCGAGTCCAAAACAGGGATGAGGGTATCATTTAAATAGATCTCGCCAACATCAGGGTAAAACCCGTTTAGCACCATAATATTAATATCAGGATGCGCCGCGCGCAGTTTTTGGCCTTCTTGCCAGTTGGCGACAAAGAAATCTACGCAGCCTTCTTCCTTGAGGTATTTTGCAATATGCACTGCGCCAAGACCGTATGCATTGGCCTTGACCACGGCGCTGACACGGACAGTCGCGCCGACCTTATCTTGCAGCAAACGGTAATTACTGCGCAGCGCCTTTGTATCAATCGTTAACCGTCCCAGCGCATCTTTTTGCATGAGGTTTTCCTTATTGCGCCTGATCGCCAGATTTGGTCTCGGCGGCGGCTTTGCGCTTATATTGCCATTTCTTCCAGAAAAAGCGCGCAGGGAAATATGCAACGATGGCCACGATCAGACCAATTCCTGCAACGGGGCCGAAAGCCATCCATACTGCGGCGACGCCTAATCCCGGCCCGATATAGGCAAGTGCAGGGGCGCTTATGCACATGCACGTGATAACAAAGATAAAGAAAATCGGCATACTTATTGTCCTTCGCTTGTCGCCTGATTATGCAGCCATTGATCCGTATGCGCAACGGTTTGGGCATGTGTGATTGTGGCGATATATTCTGTGCCCTTTATTGTTTGGGTTAGGGGTGCGTAATAATCCCAGACAATTTCCTTGTTTGTTGTGACCTCAAAAATGCGGCCATGCTCGGCATCGATAATTAAGGTATTCCCATTTGCAAGGCGTTCTTGCGTGCCGAAAAATTCGGTATGAAACGGCGCAGACTGGCTGCCCTCGAATGTCCAGACTTGCGCCATGTCTTTTGGGTCAAATTCATAGATGCGTGAATAGCCGCCCTCTTTAAAACTGCCTTGGTTATCGAACATCAGGATATGACCATTATCCAGATAATCGACGTCATGCTGATGGCGCAACGGCAATGACACGGCATAGACGATTTGCTCGGTCTGCGGGTCAAGCACGACCAGCGCATTGAGATCACGCACTGAAATCAGCAGCATCCCTTTTTGCAGCCACCACACATCAGGATGACTTTTTTCGATGACTTCGATGGAATTGGAATGTGTGGGGTCGTCGTCGGGGCTGAACTGTAATTGGTGCAGCATATCGCGGTAAGGCGAATTTAAAATCGCATCAATCAACGAAATCCGTTTTTCAAGGCTGCCATCGTTTGCATTAATGATCGAGATATTATCTTCCAAAAACGGCAGATATGGCATGGCGTAATCACCTGGTGCATCACTGCGAATGATATGTTCGACCGCGTAAATCGTACCATTTGCCGTTTGTTCAAAGTCATTATTGATATGACCTGTATATGTCCAAATAACATTGGCGTCCTTATCCATTTTCACAAGTCCTGCGCCCCATGGGGTGACGCCGGCAACACTGACCAAGGTGGTTAAATCGCCATTATCATCTAAATGAAAATCACGCAGATAAAAGGCCTCGTTCGGCAGGTCAGAGGGGTATAAAACATGGTTTTGATTGCTCCACGCCTTATCGAATTGAAACGGCCATGTATGCAAAACCTGACCTGTACGGTCGATGAGGCGCGCGGTGGTGTCTTGCGTTGTCAGGTATAAAATCGGCGCCTTATCGTGGGCGGCGCTATAGCTAGAGCGCAGATCCGTTTGTTCGGGCGCTGGGTTGGTCCAGCGTATCGCGTCGGCATGCTGTTGAAAGTTTATAAAATATCCGACCGCACCCGCGACCTGCACAAAAGGCTTAACTGCCGCATGCAGCCATGTATCTTCTTGGGATTGGGCAACCGCGCCAACAACAAACACCAAAAAAATCAGAAAAACAGTTAAAAGTGCTTTAAAATCTTTTATCATATTATGAGCTTATCTTTGAGGACTGCGCGAAATGCGCATGTTTTCTTTTTTATCATACCGCCAACGACAAAAACAGGCATAATCATCTCTATGACGCGCGTTCCCTTTTATTTAGATTGGATGGGATCAGTCCTTGATAAACCAAGTGACTGGCTTTTGGCGCTGGGGCGTTTGGAAAGTCATTTGCTGACCTATGATATCGCCGATATTACGATTGATAAGCCCATTTTTGTGACAGGCATGGCGCGCGCGGGCAGCACCGTTATCCTTGAGGCGCTGAACGATGCATCTGTCACCAGCAGTTTTCAATATCGTGATTATCCGTTTATTCATGCCAATTATTTTTGGAATATTGTGCGCCTTGCCGTGCCGACCAGCACCCGCAAAAAACAGCGCACCCATCAAGACGGCATTGATATTTCCCTGCGCAGTCCCGAGGCCTTGGAAGAAATTTTATGGACGGCCTTTTACCCGCCCAGCGCGGATAGAATGCCTATCCTTAATGCGCCCCATAGCGATGAGGCCTTTTCCGCGCATTATCAAAACAGCATCAAAAAACTGCTGTATTTGCGTAAAGGCACACGCTATCTAGCCAAGAATAATAACCTGATTGCACGCCTGCCTTATGCGCGCAGCTTGTTTCCTGATGCGCGTTTTATTGTGCCGCTGCGTGATCCGGCGGCGCATATTTACTCCCTCATCAAGCAACACCGCCTGATCAGTGATGCGCAAAAGGCTGATCCTGCCAGTGCGCGCTATATGCGGCGAAACGGACATTTCGAATTTGGGCAGGATTTCCGGCCGATTGCCTTTGAAGGGATTGATGAGGTTATTGCACTGTGGCATGCGGGCGACATTGTGCAGGCCTACGCGCATTACTGGCGTTTATATCACATGCATATTGCGCAGATGCTGGACGATGATGCGGATTTACGCGCGCAATGTTGCCTGATAACGCACGAGACATTATGCGATGACCCAAAGGCAAGTTTATCACGTATCAGTGAATTTTGTATGCTGCCGCCAAGTGACGCAGAAAATATAGGGGCACACTGGGCCGCGCGCCTTAAACGCCCGACCTATTATCACAATGATTTTTCTGATGATGAGATCACAATGATCGAGGATATCACACGCCCCGCGCAAGAGCAGCTTTGGCGCATGATTGATTAAATTAATACTCGGCGCTAAGGCGGCTTTCTTCCAGATCACTAAACTTGGTGAGGTTGGAATCAAAGTGCATGCGTACCCCGCCAATAGGACCGTGACGTGCCTTGGCAACAATACATTCACCAACATTATGGGCGCGGTCCATTTTATCTTGCCAGTCCATATGCTTGTCGGTGCCGACCTCGGGCTCGGTTCGGGCGAGGTAATATTCCTCACGATAAACGAACATCACAACGTCGGCGTCTTGCTCGATCGATCCAGATTCACGCAAGTCTGATAATTGCGGGCGCTTGTCTTCACGTTGCTCGACCGCGCGGGAAAGCTGCGACAGGGCGATTACGGGGATTTGTAATTCTTTCGCGATAGCTTTTAGACCACGGGTAATTTCAGAGACCTCAAGAACGCGGTTTTCGCTGGACTGGCGTGATCCTGATCCGCGCAAAAGCTGAAGGTAATCGACCACCAAAAGACCAAGGCCGTGTTGACGTTTGAGGCGGCGTGCGCGCGTTCTGACCGCGCCAATCGACAAGGCAGGCGTATCATCAATATAAAGCGGCACTTGTGACATCATTTGTGAGGCTTCAACAAAAGAACGGAAGTCGCTTTGCTGGATTGTTCCTTTACGAATGGCATCACCTGATACACCTGATTCAATAGCCAAAATACGTCCGGCGAGCTGATCTGCCGACATCTCGAGCGAGAAAAACGCCGTGACTGCGCCTTCTTTGCCGCCGCTTTGTGCGTAAGCCTTCGCCGCGTTATATGCCCATGTGGTGGCAAGCGCCGTTTTACCCATCGACGGACGACCCGCGAGGATAAGCAAGTCAGACTTCTGGAAGCCGCCCAATTTCTTATCAACGTCGATCAAGCCACTGGTTACGCCTGTCAGGCCGTCATCAGCGTTAAAAGCCTTTTCCGCATGCTCAATGGCAATGACAACTGAATCGCGCAAGGTTACGAAACCGCCGCTGCCGCTGCCACTTTCGGCGAGAGAGAATAATTGCGATTCTGCCGTTTCAATAATTTTTTCCGCATCACTGTCTAGTGTGTGACTGTAGGAATCGTTAACGACGCCCTCGCCCAGTGAAATCAGTTCGCGGCGCATGAAAAGATCATACAAACGGCGCGCATAATCTTCGACATTGACGACCGTTAAAACAGATGCGGCAAGCTCCGCCAGATAAGACGCGCCGCCAAGTTCTTCCAAGTCAGGGTCTTCATCGAAATAGTTTTTCAATGTCACGGGCGAGGCTTCTTGCCCGCGCTCGGTCATTTTAATGATGGCCTCGTAAATGCGCTGATGCACGGGCACATAGAAATGCGGCGCTTGAACGATTTCAGAAACGCGCTCAACCGCGCGGTTATCAACCAAAAGCGCACCAAGCAAGCCTTGCTCGGCGTCTTGGTTATGCGGCAAGCTGCGGTAGTGAGGGTTATTCCCTTCGGGCGATCCGTCTTGGTTATAAGGCACGGCGTTACTGAGTAAATGTGAATCGTTCATAAGCGCAGATATATCAGGTGCATGTAAAAAAGGGTGAAATAATTACACAAGCCGCCTGTGGACGGGTGTGGATAGAATCGCAAACGCCTTATTGGCTGCCTAATACGGCCATGGACATGTACGGTACACTTCTTCGATATCGGCCAGAACTTCGCCAGATAAGGTCACATCAACCGAATCGATATTGGTCTTTAATTGATCCATAGACGTTGCGCCAATGATGTTTGCGGTGACAAACGGGCGGCTATTCACAAAGGCTAGCGCCATTTGGCAGACATCCAAGCCATGCTTTTGCGCAATCGCCATATAAGAGCGCACTGCGTTTTGCGCGTTTTGCGTATCACGGGCGATACCGCGATGCTCGATTGACCAGCGCGACCCTTGTGGACGCGCCCCATCAAGATATTTACCACTGAGCATACCCGTGGCAAGCGGCGACCAAGCCAGCAAGCCAACCTTTTCCGCGCGTGCAATTTCATGCATATCGGTATCAAACAGGCGGTTTAAAAGACTGTATTCATTTTGAATAGATACCATGCGCGGCAAATTATGTTTTTCTGCCAGTTGCAGATATTTCATCGTGCCCCACGCGGTTTCATTGGACAGGCCAACATGGCGGATTTTCCCTGCCTTAACGCATTCATCCAATGTTTCAAGAACCTCGGTGAAGTTGGCTTCCTCGGCGGCGGGATCGAAATCAGGCGCGAAACCCCAATGCGATTGAAAGGCATAAGAATCGCGGTTCGGCCAGTGCAGTTGATACAAATCAATATAATCTGTTTGCAGACGCTTTAGCGACCCTTCGACCGCCTCCATAATGCCCTGACGGTTAATCATTGCGCCGTCGCGGATCCATGAGGCACGCGCACCTGCAATTTTTGTGGCCAAAATCACATCTTCGCGGTTTTTACGCGCAGCAAACCAATTGCCAATAATTGTTTCGGTCTTGCCGTATGTTTCCGCATTTGGCGGCACTGCATAAAGCTCGGCCGTGTCAAAGAAATTGATGCCACGTTCGCGCGCGTAATCCATTTGCGCGAAACCTTCGTCTTGGGTGTTTTGCCGTCCCCATGTCATTGTGCCCAAACAAATCAGACTGACATCCAGATTGGTTTTTCCCAGTTTACGGTATTGCATTGATTATTCCTTATCTTCGTATGTATGAACGAGAGCAAGCGCAGATTTAACCGCGCATCTTTGATAAGCCTAAAATAGTTTGTGCGCACAGCGTATCCACCGGCGCGCCTGTTTTTTTGCAATCGGCTTCCAGCAGCATCAGTTTTTCCAGTACCTTTTGCAAGGTTGCAAAGCGCCAGCGCTGAAGCTGCGTGCGGAATGCGCCTTGGTATTTGAAAAAGACGGGCGGGCTCAGGCTTTTCATCGCTTGGTCGGCGGGGCTGCCGTGGTCGAGCGCATAACGTGCCTGATGCAGGCGTTTAAAGTGATTTTGCAAACTGCGCACCATCACGATAAAGGAAATTCCCTCTTCGGTTAATTTATTCCAGTGCTGCAGGGCTTGTTGCGCTTGGCCAAGGCCAACGGCGTGCACAAGATCATCCATATTCACCGCGCCATTTGCCCCGCAAATCGCCAGCACATCATCAAGGCCAATAATCATGCCTTCATTGCGCCCTTTATACAGGACGAGTTTTTCTACTTCGCTGCGTGCGCGGGCACGGTCGCCCTGAATATTACTGGACAGCCAATTCACCGCGTCAGGTTCAATTTGCATGCCTTCTTGTCCGACGAAATCACGGATAAAGCGCGCAAGGCCACGCTCATCTTCGACATAGCATGGCACAGCGGCCGCATTTTTTGCACCTTCGCACAATTTGCGCAGCGATGAACGCGCGGCCAAGTCATCGGCTTCGATCACAACAAGGGCGCTATCGCTGGGGTTTTCTAGGTAGGCTTTGATGAGGGTGGTGAGCTTATCACTGCCGCCTTGAATGCGCACTAATCGGTCACCGCCCATCATCGACATGGCGTTGGCTTCGTCGCTGAGGCGCGCGGGGTCATCTTGCAAGGTTGCACTGTCCAGCGCCGCCACATTAAAGGGATCATTTAAATCACTGACCACTGTGAGGCCAATGGCCTTTGTGCGTTCTTTCATCAGGCCGCTATCTGGGCCATAAATCAAAATGACGCGCGCCGCCTTGGACGGGTTTTTAACAAAGCCTTCAATTTCGCGCGCAGATATTTTCATGATTTAAATTGTAAGCAATGGCATGGAATAATCAATTCCTTCCTTGTTTTTAGGCAAAGTTATGCTAGGTCTATATGCATGAAGATTGGATTTCAAATGTTTCCGCTGGCTATGGCAAAGCCTGGCTATGATAATACGCTGTTGCTGATTGAAGAGGCACTGCGCCGCGGGTTTGAAGCCTATCACTTCATCCCCGAAGATGTCAGTATGAATACACAAGGTCGCCTGTTTACGCGTGCGCGCCTGATGGCCTTTGACGGCGAGAACATCGTGCAACAAGACGACATGGTGTTAGACCTGCATGATTTGGATGTCCTGTTTTTCCGCCAAGACCCGCCCTTTGATATGGCCTATATCACCAATACATATTTGCTTGAGCGATTAGAGCATGACGTTTTGATGGTGAACCATCCGCGATGGATCCGCGATATGCCTGATAAGTTATCTATCTTTGATTGTCAGGATTATATGGCGCCGACCCTTATCAGCCGTGATCGCGATCATTTAGCTGCCTTTTTAAGCGAGCAAAATAACGATGTCGTTGCCAAGCCTTTATACGGATTTAAAGGCCACGGGATTGAACGCGTATCCAGCATTGATGCCATTATGAGCATGGTTGACGCCATGGCCGAGCCAATCATGTTGCAACCGTTTTTGCCGCAAATCCGCGAAGGTAATAAACGCATTGTTTTATTTAATGGCGAGGTTGTAGGCGCGCTGAAATCCGTGCCGGAAGAAGATTTTCGCATTTACCGCGACAGTCAGGATTTAGCCTATGAACCCACGGAAGATGAATTAAAGCTTTGCCGCGACATTGCGCCGTTACTGGTTGAGCGCGGATTGATTTTTGTGGGTCTGGATCTCATTGGGCCGTATCTGACAGAAATTAATGTAGGCTCTGTTGGGTCGTTGCAACGCCTGAACGCCATTTACAATGATCACTTTGAAACCAAGCTTTTTGATTGCATTTTACCGCTTGTAAAAAGCTGATCCGCGCAGACATTTCCGCCAATCATATCAGGATTATCCGCCGCCATTTTTGGGAAGTCGCGTAAATATTGCACGGTGTCTTCTAGGCTTGGCATTTCGGTGCGGTACACCAGCCAATCGGGACGCCCGGCGCGCATAATGTGAAGCAAGGCCTGAATATCCGCGTGGACGCCGTGGCGATCTGCCGCAGCCTCAATGAGATCGGCAAATTCGCTGATAAAATCCTTCATAGACGCATGACCAAATGCGACCTCGTGATAGTGGTTATCGTGGTAACAGGCCGCGTTAAAGTTGGCCTCCATCAAGGTTTTGCTTGCGCTCATGTCCTCAAGGTCGATGCCAAAACGTTTCAGCAGTTCTGCCGTTTGCGCATAAAATGCATCATCGTATCCGATTAGGTAGCCAAGGATAATAGCGCTGGTGCGCTGGTGCAGCAGGCCATTTTGGAAGGCGCAAATCTCGGCGCGGTGGTTCACAACCTCGCCAGCGTCATTCACAATGGTTGCCACGTTACATGCCCGGCGCCAGCTTTCACTTTGTGCTTGCAGGTAATTCGTCATATTTTGCGGACCAAGGCCTTGCGCTTCCATTTCACTGAAACTGCGCCACTGGCCAAGGGGCAATTTTTTCAAGTGCCCTTCATCATTAAAGGCCGCAAACACATGCGGGTGGTTGAGCGTATAATCTATATGCGCGTCAACAAATTCTGCGCCATTTTTCGCGGTATAGTAAAAATCAGGAATGCCCGTGTTCACGCCCATCTTTACCTTTTGGGCGATATTATGGATGTGATTGATTTTGTGGCCTTCGGTGTATCCGCATGAACTGTCGAAGGACAGGAACATCACAGGTTCCAGCGCGGTAGCCATGCGAATAATGCGCAGCAAATGATCAGGATCGCGGTAACCCAGCGATATTTGAATATTCATACAGCTGTTAAAAAAGCGAAACACTTCGGTCATGTCATCGCGGGGCGGGGCGAAAAATGTTTGATAGCGCTCTAGATTAACGACTTGCAAGGCATCAAGCGGGATATGCGGGAACTGCCCGTAAGGTGAGAGCATAAATCCATGATCGACGGCTTGCTGAAACAAAGTTTGCGTTCCCTGATTCACGTGTGACATCAAGCCCTTAAGATCGTTAAGGGCGAAGGCAGGCGTAGCAATTTCAATGGCGCTGGTTGGGGGTTCGTGGCGGATGCCCCACCCTTCTTTTTCCATCGCGCTAAATAAGGCTTTGTTTTCCGAGGAGCTTGGCGGCATCAGATCATTCTGACGGCACAGGGCAAATTCAATCTCGGCGCCGAACAGGCATGGGTCATCGCCCATACCCGCATAATAGCCGCGCATCATATCAATTCCGGTAATGCGCGGTGCGCGCTGAGAGCCTGTAATAATCGTCATCGTCACCCTAATGTAAGGTGTTTTTTTAAATAGGAAAGTCTTTATGCGACTAATCACCATTATTTCTATAATAATTTTACAAATTTCTTGTATCTATTTTACAAAATCCATTATACTCCGCTTCATAATCAAGCAATTAAGGGTCTATTTATGGAATTCAAGCGTACAGCTGAGGGACGTGTTTTCTTTTCTGGTGCAAAAAGTGCTTCTAACGATGCGGATCGCGGATCACGCCGTAAAGCACCAGAATTAACAAGTCCGCTGACAGGAAAAGTTCTTAAACAACGCCCTGAAATTGCAGAAAAAACGCCTGATACGCCGCAATCTCAGTATCAGGTCTTAGCACTTTTAAAATCCCTGAATGAGAAACTGAAACTCACACAGATTGAGCGCAATAGCATGCGCCAAGAGCTGAAAGCCTATCGTCAGATGATCGATACGCTCGAGAAAAAGTCAGGCGAAACTGAAAAGGCCTTTCAAACGCTGCAAAACAAAATGCAAGCCTTGCCTGAAAATGCAGCCATCCCTTCTGATCTGACAAAGCAACTGGACGAAACGCGCCGCCTGTATGAAAAATTAGAAAACCGTACCGAGCGCAATGACCGTAACCTTTCTGATTTATTGGATAAGGCGGAATCGCACAAGCAAGTCAGTCTGGCGATGTCGAAAAAGACAGCTGATCTTGAGCGTCAGCAAAAGCAATATGCGTCCTCTTTGGAAAGTGGTCTTTCCCGTGTGAAGGAAATTACTGATCGCCTTGATACAACAGAAGCACGCCAAGATGAACTGCAAGGACAAATGAAATCTGCGCTGGATCATGAGGAGCGCTTTACCGCATTGATCGAGCAAGAGCGCAATGATCGCGCGCGCTTTATGCGCAAATTAGAAAAATTGGAAGAAACAGTATTGATGATCAATAGCGGCGCACATATGCAGCCCGCCCTTGAAGATGCCAGCACCGCCGGTCAAGGTGAAGGCTTGCATGTTCCGCATTACTTGATCGACAAAAGCCCTGATGACGAGCCTGCAAGCACGCCAAAATTTGCGTTGCCAGAAAACTGGTCTGAAAAGGCGCTGGATGTATGGCAAAAGGCACTAAATATTCCAATGCCTGTTGCAGTCTTTGGTGGCTTGGTTTTAGTGGTCAGTGGCTGGTGGATCAGTGCGCAACAAATGCCAAGCACAAATATGCCTGCATATCAGTACGCGCCTGAGGCGAGCACGCAGCAAGGCACTGCTTCTACACAATCTTTGGGCACGCAAGGTGGTGAAACCTCTGCCGTGCAAAATTGGAATGTCTCGAAGAATGTCAGCGAGTTTGCGCCCCTGTCTTTGAACAATCCTAATATTCCAACACAAACGCAGCAAAATGACCTGAGCCAATTAATGGATGCAGATCCTGATGCAGCGGCGGCAATCTTAAATGATATGGCACCTGGTCAAGATCAGGGCGCCGCGCTAAGCATTCCAAAGCTGCACAATGATCAGCAAGCTTTGGCACCATCAACGCAAGCAGATGATGCAGGCAACACAAATGCCAGCCTGCCACAAGATTTTAAAACACTTGAAGCACTTGCCATCCAAGGCAACGCCGATGCACAGCATGATTTGGCTGCTCTTTATGTGGTGGGGCAAAATGGTGTGAAGCAAGATTACGCGCGCGCCGCTTACTGGTTTGATCGCGCCGCGCAAAATGGTGTTGCGAATGCGGCTTATAATATGGGCGTTTTATACCACCAAGGTCTAGGCGTTAAAGCCAGTTTAGAGCAAGCCGTAAAATGGTACAGCGTGGCCGCCGAACAAGGCCATCCTGAGGCCGCATATAATTTGGGCATTGCCTATATCGAAGGTGTTGGCGTTGATTATGATCCGTTTAAGGCAACTTTGCATTTTGAACAGGCCGCCGCCAATGGCACGGTCGAGGCCGCATATAATCTGGGTTTGATTTACGAAAACGGATTGCTGGGCTCGGCAAAACCGGGTGAAGCATTGATGTGGTATAAAATTGCTGCTGATTATAACTTGCCCGAGGCACAAACAGCGCTTAATCAACTTGTTGAATCTTTGGGCATTGATCGCGCGGAAATTGACCGCATTGTTGAGGATGTCAAAAAATCATACCCGGCGATGAATAAGGCAGCAAAGGCATCTGAAAAACCTGCCGCGCCTGCGAATGATATTATTCCTGTTTCTGGGCTCAGTGCTTCTGACGCGGCGGCAAGCACTGTGAAAGCCTCTACCAGCACAAGCGCCGCTGATACATCCAGCCGCATTGATCTGATTAGCGCGGTGCAAAGCGAACTTGAAGCCCTAGACCTTTATCCAGGTCCTATTGATGGTCGATCAGGCCCATTGACCGAGGATGCAGTGCGCGCCTATCAAAAAGCGTATGACTTGCCTGTAAATGGACAGATTACACAAGCCTTGCTTGAGCATATGCAGCAGTAATTCATTCCTGCATTAAAAAACATATAAGAAAAAGGGGCTGCCAAATCGGCGCCCCTTTTTTTAATGCTTATTCTTATATATCTGTTATGCGCAGATTATTTACTGGTTCATACTTTGGAAGAACTCATCATTGTTCTTCGTTTGCTTCATCTTACCAAGTAAGAATTCAATCGCATCCACCGTGCCCATAGGATTGAGAATACGGCGCAAGACCCACATTTTTTGCAGCATATCTTTGCTGACCAATAGGTCTTCTTTACGTGTACCTGATTTTTGAATATCAATCGCAGGGAAGACACGTTTATCAGAAATCTTACGATCCAGAACAATTTCAGAGTTACCTGTCCCTTTGAATTCCTCAAAGATAACTTCGTCCATACGTGATCCGGTATCGATCAATGCCGTGGCGATAATTGTCAATGATCCGCCTTGTTCGATGTTACGCGCCGCACCAAAGAAACGTTTTGGACGTTGCAGGGCGTTCGCATCGACACCACCTGTTAGAACTTTACCCGAGCTTGGCACAACAGTGTTGTACGCACGCGCAAGACGTGTGATGGAGTCTAGCAAGATCACAACATCACGTTTTTGTTCAACCAGACGCTTGGCCTTTTCCATTACCATTTCAGCCACTTGAACGTGACGTGAGGCAGGCTCATCAAATGTAGAAGAAACAACTTCACCGCGCACCGAGCGTGCCATGTCTGTTACTTCCTCTGGACGTTCGTCAATCAACAGAACGATCAGATAAGCATCAGGGTGGTTTGTTTCAATAGAATGCGCAATATTTTGCAGCATCACTGTTTTACCAGTTCTTGGCGGCGCAACAATCAAGGCACGCTGACCAAAACCAATCGGCGCTGTTAATTCGATAACGCGCTGAAGATTATCTTTTTTGGTTGGATCATCCAGTTCCAGTTTAACTTTACGCTCAGGGTACAGGGGCGTTAAGTTATCAAAGTTAATGCGGTGACGGATCTTATCAGGAACATCGCCGTTAATTGTGTTCAAACGTGTCAGGGCGAAATAACGTTCGCTATCCTTTGGGGCGCGAATATCGCCTTCGATGATGTCACCTGTGCGCAGACCAAAACGGCGTACTTGCGCAGGCGATACATAAATATCATCAGGGCCAGGAAGGTAGTTTTCTTCGGCAGAACGCAAGAAACCAAAACCATCTTGCAAAACTTCTAAAACGCCAACACCAGAGATATCAATATTTTGCTCGGCCAGTTGTTTTAAAATTGCAAACATCATGTCTTGTTTGCGCATTGAACTGCAGTTTTCGACTTCTAATTCTTCTGCGAATGCCAGCAGTTCAGCAGGTGAACGGTTTTTAAGTTCTTGTAATTTCATGAATTATCTCATTATAGCGGAGCTTAGGTTATAGGGAATGGCCGCCAGCCATCAGTGATTAGAAAATTTTAGTTTAAAATAAATTTACCCTTAAAAATTATTGCGCTTTATGCGCTTTACTTCCACGCAGTTTTCAAAAAACTGCAATCAGTAGTACCCAATAATTTTTGGATTCAAGCTTTAGACATGATTTTTCTATCTCTATACGCGCATAGAGTCAACATATAATTTTAATTTTGGAAAATAAATTAAAAGGGTTCTGCCACTGCAAGGATCACAATTGCAATCATCAGGATTGTTGGAACCTCGTTCATGATGCGGTAGAATTTATCACTGCGCGTGTTTTCATCAGCCGCAAAAACCTTCACCCATTTCATCATGCCGTGATGCATACCTGTCATCAAAACAACGCAAAGCAGTTTTGCGTGCATCCATGGTTGTGACATTAGGCCTGGGTTTGCGTAAAGCATCATACCGCCAAACATCCATGATGCAATCGATGCGGGGTTCATGATGAATTTTAGAAGGCGGCGTTCCATGATTTTGAGCATCTCGGACGCCTGATCTTTGGCATCAACGTGATACACAAACAAACGCGGTAAATAAAGCAATCCTGCCATCCATGAGATAATCGCAATGATGTGCAGTGATTTGATAACCAGATAATATTGCCCTAGGAAATCTTGCATGATTATGCGGCCTTTTGCGGTGATGATGTTGCATCAGTTTCTGATGTGCAAAGGGTGCATTCTGGCACGCCTTCTGGTTTTTTATAGGCGCGCTGACAGCAACGATCATATTGCTCGGGGCATAAAAGTTTACCGCCATCAGCCTGAATAGTTTGCTGACCGATGTGGTCTTTTACCATTTCGCCAAGTCCTGCGATAAAGGATGGATGCGTGCCAACAGTTTCGGCGCGGTAATATCCTTCAAGGCCCATTTTATCGGCTTCTTCCTTGTATTCGACGTCTAATTCTACCAAGGTTTCAACATGTTCTTGGGTAAAGGCGTGCGGGTAAATCAAAACTGATTTTCCATCATGAGCAGCTTGTTCAAGGGCTTCTTCAGTGCTGGGGCCGATCCATTTTTTCGGACCGACGCGGCTTTGATAACAGATGCGCCACTCAAGCAAATCAATGCCATATTTTTCCTCGATCAAGGTCGCGATTTTTTGTGCGCTTTGCTCGCACTGCCACTGGTATGGGTCGCCGTCTTTGATCACATCTTCTGGCAAGCCATGCGCAGAAAACAAAACACGAATATTATCATGGCCATTTTTCACGGCTTCTTGGTATTTGGCATGAATATTTTCAGCCGAGGCCTCGATAAAGCCCTGATTAAATGGGTAACAGCAAATCATGGAACGCTCGACGCCAAGATAGCCTGCTTCTTTTGCGTGCTTGTCCCAGTTTTCCAGTGATGACCATGTGGTGGTGGTAGAAAATTGCGGGTATAGCGGCAAGAAGATCACCTTATCCGCCCCCCAATCACGCACTTCGCGCACGACTTGCGCAGACATTGGATGCCAATAACGCATGCAGATAAAGCTTTTATATTCGATGTTTTTATTATCTTTATCGGCGTTCAGATAGTTTTCTAACGCGGCGGCTTGCTGTTTTGAGTTTTCCAACAGCGGTGATGATCCACCAAGCTCATCATAGCTTTCGCGCGCTTCGGCTTTACTGCGCTTATTGGCGATCATGCTAGCGATAAAGCAGCGAAAAGGAACCGGAAGACGGATAATATTTGGATCCATAAAGAAATTTAACAGGAATGGGCGCACAGCCTCGGGCGCATCTGGACCACCCAGATTGAAGACAACGACAGCGATTTTTTGCTTTTTGTCAGCCATAAATTTTCTCTTTTTCGGTTAAGGTTTGTACTCTTTCACGATTCGCATTAACTGCGCAACATGCTCGGGCGGGGTTTCTTTGTTAATTCCGTGACCCAAGTTAAAAATAAATGGTTTTGCTGCCATTTTTTTCAAGATGTTTTTTGTATTTTGTTCCAAGCATTCGCCGCCGGCGCGCAGAATTGCAGGGTCAAGATTTCCCTGAACGCAGCAAATTGGTTGTAAGTTTTCGGCAATCCAGTCGAGTGAAATCATGCTGTCGAAAGCACAGCAGTCAACGCCTGTTTCTTGCGCATAACGCGGATAGTTTAAACCTGCGCCGCGTGGAAAGCCGATAACCGGAACATCAGGAAATTCAGACTTAATCGCCTGCACAATTTGTTTCACAGGGTTAATTGCCCATTTCTTGAACTGGTCTTCATCAAGCACCCCTGCCCAGCTATCGAATATTTTTACAACATCTGCACCTGCCTTGATTTGATTAATCAGATAGCGGCTTGTTGCCTCGGTTATCAGATTGATTAGCTCTTGGAAAAGGTCTGGCTGCGCGTAGGCCATGGTTTTTACGTTGATATAATCTTTCGAGCCACCACCTTCGATCATGTAGGTTGCGATTGTCCACGGCGCACCGGCAAAGCCAAGCAATGTGACATGGTCAAAATTTTCTGCAGCAAGTTGTTGCTTAGTCAGGGTAATCGCATCATAGACGGGCTGCATCTTTTGATCGAACTGATCATAGCCTAAGGCTTCGATTTCGGATTTTGTGCTAATCGGGGGGAGCTTTGGTCCCTCGCCTTTTGCAAATTCTAACCCTTGGCCAAGCGCATAAGGGATCGTAAGGATATCAGAAAAGATAATCGCGCCATCCATGCCAAAACGGCGAATAGGCTGCATTGTCACTTCGCATGCTGCCTTAGGGTCAAATGCCATTTCTAGAAAACCGCCCTTTTGGGCGCGAAGCTCGCGATATTCAGGAAGATAACGACCTGCCTGGCGCATTAGCCATAATGGGGTGCTAGACGGTTGGTTGCCTTTAAGCGTTTCAAGAAGATCTTTCATATATAAATAATTCTTTTTTATTTTAGTATAGGTTTTAGATATTAGTAGGGCCTATGGATAACGGGGATTAAATTTTATCCTTTAGTTATACACATTTGGCCGAAGAGTAAAATCATTAGTGTTTTAGCCGAGTCCCTTTTTATGTTTCAAGAGAGCATGTGAATTTCTTTTTTGTCTTTTCCTCATGAGGATAACACGTATAATGAATCCTGCGTGGAATGAGGGTAAGTTCATGCACAGAATTGTTCACAGGCTTCTCCCAGATTCGTTCCTATTTTTATACATAGGCATATCGCAGTATGTCGTTTTTATCAGTCAGGTATTTATTTTATGTTTTATGAAGAGTTTACAAAGGTTGAAAGTGAAGACATTGCAGGCATTTTGTCACATGTTAACCCGACATTAGGTGACCAAGCCTACAGCGCCGATAACACAACAATTATGATGGCTGATTTGTCGTTTTATCATGGTTATGTGCTGTTAGAGATTTCAGATCATTCAGTTCATCCTTTGCGCCGTCATTACGTAGTTTATAACGAAACTGATGGAACGCATCATATTGTCGATTATACGAATGAATTTATTTATGGATTAAATAAATCTATTCCGTTGATGTTGGATGATATCAATGTCTTTGAATATTTACGCTTTTTCTTTGCGCATGTTTCTGGCGCGCATGGTCGTTTTTTGGTCATTGAAAATATTGATGATATTGCATGGCGCGAAAATCCGCCGCCAAACGCGCGCGAAGTTATTTCCAAGATGATAGAGCCTTTAACTTTATTGGAAGCCAAGAAAGATCGATCTTATTTGGTGAATGCGTTTATGGTGTTTAAAACAGGTCTATTTAAGGCGAAAATTACAATCACATCTGATGGCACGGTAAATATGGGCAACGAAGAAATGTTGATCGAAGATATGCCAATTTTGGATGATGTTATCGGTTATTAAACGGATTATTTTAGTCGCCTGAATCAGCGCCGCGCAGCCATAGCGCGTCTTTTAGCTTGCCTAGCATTTCAGTATGATTTTTTAGTTCTTCTTCGCTGGCGCTGTGTGGTCGTGCCTCGCGCACGGGGCGATTGTTTTTACCGCTAAGGCGGGCATGTTTATCATTATTTTTATTGGAGGCGTTTTTATCTGCCAAGCCCATGCCGTGCTGACGTCCGCCGATAAGCTCAAGATACACTTCTGCCAAAAGTTCGGAGTCTAATAACGCGCCGTGATATGTACGGCTGCTGTTATCGATTTCAAAACGGCGACACAGCGCATCCAGATTTGCGGGTGATCCTGGGAATTTTTTGCGCGCCATAGCAAGGGTATCGATAACGCGGCTCCACTTCAGGCCGGGATGCCCTAGGTTTTTGAGCTCCCAGTTCAGGAATTTCATATCGAATTCGGCGTTATGGATGATGAGCTTACTGCTGCCGATGAAATCAATGAAATCCATATAGACTTCGGAAAATACGGGTTTATCGGCGATGAATTCTTCGGTGATACCGTGAACTGCGGTGGCTTCGGCGGGGATATCGCGCTCTGGATTGATATAAATCTGAAGTGTGCGCCCTGTCGGCATATGGTTTTTTAGCTCGACACAGCCGATTTCCAACAAGCGATCACCACTTGTTGGATCCATTCCTGTTGTTTCGGTATCAAGAACGACTTCTAGCATGATGATCTTCTTTTATCGCAGCTAGCATTTTTTTGATAGCTTTCATTGTTTCGGCTTTGCCTAGACCTGTTGGCAAAATGAAATCGGCGCGCTTTCTTTTTTCGTTATCAGGCATTTGACGCGCAAGGATATTTGCAAATTTATCTTCGGTCATGCCTGGGCGGTTTAAAACGCGGGTTGATTGAATATGAAAGGGAGCACTGGCAACGGCGGTATAATCTGTGCGCGTTTCTGCGCCTGTTTCAAACAAAAGTGGAATATCCAGCGCCACAATTTTAAGACCTTTGCCGCGCTGGGTTTTGATAAAGGCATTTTGCCGATTTTGAACGCGCGGGTGTAAAATGCGCTCTAACACTTCGCACTTGGCTTTATCATGGAAAATGATTGCGCCTAAATCCGCGCGGTTAATTGGCCGCGAGAGCGATGGAAATGCATCGATAACGGCGCTGATTGTTTCATCATCGCCTGACAATAAATCATGTACGGCGTGATCGGATTCATGGACAGGAACGCCGCATTGTTCCAGCATCGCGCCGCAGGTTGATTTACCCATGCCAATGGATCCCGTCAGGCCGATAATTATCATAGCACTAGATCCTCTAAGTCTTGGGTGACGGCGGGCATAGCGCCGTACCATAATTTAAACGATGGGCGCGCCTGATGCAGTAACATGCCAATGCCTGTGACAATATCATTGCCGCGCGCTTTTGCGTGCGTCAGTAAATCTGTCATAAGCGGCGCATAGACAATGTCACTGACCAATGCAGAAGTTGGCAGTTTATCAAGCGCCAAATCAAGGGGCGGCTTACCAGCCATGCCCAGCGCGGTTGTGTTCACCACCAATGCGGCGTTTGATAAAATATCATGGCGATCATCCCATGGGCGCGCTGTTACTTTTGGATCAACATTGGCAAGGGCTTCGGCTTTGCCAAGTGTGCGGTTTAGCACAATAATTTGGGGTACATTTTCTTGCAGTAATCCGTGAATAATGGCCTTTGCCGCGCCGCCTGCACCCAAGACAATCGCAGGGCCGCGCGTGAAATCATAATCGGGAAATTGTTGTTTGATATTATAGATAAAACCAAAGGCATCTGTGTTTGTGCCAAAAATTTTGCCATCTTCGCGCAAATGCACGGTATTTACTGCGCCAATGGCTTGACCGATAGGGTCGATTTCATCGCAGATATCCATGGCGATTTCTTTATGCGGGATGGTCAGGTTAAATCCGGTATAGCCGTCATCTTTTAACAAGCGCGGCAGGGCGCTGGGCAGATTTTCGGGCGGGATATCAATGGCCTCGTAATGGCCATCAAGATTGTGGTGCTTGATCCAGAAATTATGGATCAGCGGTGATTTACTGTGGCTAATGGGGTGGCCGATGACGCCTGTTTTAATATGCGCCATGGTTATGTGTCCTCGCCGCTGAAAACCGCGCCGTGATGGGCACGCAGATATGCAAGCAAAGGCAAAAGCGGCATGCCAAGGATTGTGAAGTAATTGCCGTCGATGGCCTCGAAAAGCCAGCTTCCTATATCTTCTAGCCAATAGCCACCAACCGATGCGGTTAGTGCCTTGCCTGCGCGCGCCTTGTAACGATCAAAAAAGGCGTCGTCCAAATCGTGATGCATGCTAAGCGCTGCATGATCGCAAGCCTGCCAAATAATTTCACCATCAAGGGCAATACTCACGGCCGAGATTAAATGATGCGTATCGCCGACCATTTCTTTTAGGCGGCTGATGGCTTGGTCATCGGATTTTGCCTTACTTAGGATATGGCCGTGAAATTCTAAAATTTGGTCTGACCCGATAATCAGCGCGCCGGGGTGATCGCGGCTGATGGCAAGTGCCTTTTCATCAGCCAGTGTTTGCGCGATTTCATCAAAGGTTTCTTCATGCGCGATCAGATCAGTGATGATGGTTTGCTCATCAATATGCGCTGGGATTGCGGTGATGTGCAAACCTGCATTTTGCAACATTTCAATGCGCCCCTTGCTTTGCGAGGCAAGGATGATGTTTGGTAATGGGCTCATGAAGATTTCTCGTTATCGCCGCGATTTTGCAAGAGTGCCAGAATTTCGGCGGCTGTTTCTTCGATGGATCGTTTGGTGACGTCAATGACGGGCCAGCCATGACGCGAGAAAATTTTACGGGCGCTGCGCACTTCGTCTTCGATTTTTTCGTGGTCTAAATAATCGTTATCTTCGATGAGGCTGTGGCCTTCGCCATTGGCATTCAGGCGGTTACGGCGAATTTGCACAAGGCGCTTTGGTGATGTGACCAAACCAACATATAGCGGGTGTTCGTATGAAAATTTTTCCTCGTCAACGGGGACGCCGGGGACAAGGGGAATATTCGCGCATTTAATGCCACGCCGCGCTAGAAAGATGCTGGTTGGTGTTTTTGATGTGCGCGATACACCGACCAAGATAACATCAGCTTCGGGCAGGCCGCTTTCCATGTGTTTGCCATCATCAAAGCGCATGGCGAAATCGACGGCTTCGACGCGGCGGAAATAGGTGTCATCCATGGCGTGTTGCAGTCCCGGAATACCCTTGGCGTGCAGACCTAGATAGGATGAAAAACTGCGAATAATGGGGTCAAGAACAGGCACGGCAGGAATGCCAAGTTCCTCGCAACGTTCTTGCAAACGTTTACGCAGGTTATTATCAACCATGGTAAAAATAACGGGGCCAGGATTATCTTCGATCTTTTTGATGACGCGCTCAAGCTGACGCTGGGTGCGGATAAGGGGCCAGAATTTCTGAACTGGGTCGATGCCTTCGAACTGCGCGGTGCATGCGCGGGCAAGCCCCAGCAAGGTTGTTCCTGTGGCATCGGATACAAGGTGTAAATGGAATTTATGTACTTCGTCGCTGGACGATGTTTTGCGCCGTCTTCTAACCATAAGACCGTTTTAAAGAAAATATTGCCCAGCGCCTAGCACTTTATGCATCGATTGATGTTTTTGCGGTGCCTTGTGGGAAAATTTTCGCGGCAAGCTCCGCATCGCGGAAGGCAATGCCAGCAACTTGAACAGATTGCATATCTTCCATAATGTGCATTAGGTGACTTTGGTTGATGATGTCATTCATGCCTGTGTAAAGGGCGTTATTTAAGATGCCCTCACCCAGCCCTTGCAGATATGCGAAGTGGTTTGGCAAATATGCAATCATTTCAATGTCAGATGCGTTTAAATCTGTGGTTCCAAAGGCTTCTTTGCCTTCCGTTGTGATAATGTTATCTAGATATTCCAGTGTTTCATGATCACAAATGTTGATGCGCTCATCAGATAAAAACCATTGTTTAAATGCGGCGTTCATTGCGTCATAAACGCATGTATTGTGCTTTTGTCTTTCCAGCATTGCGGTAAAGGCCATGGCCATGTCGCCTTCGCTGGATCCGATGAGGTGACGCCACAAATCTGGCGTGCCTGCCTGTTCAATTTCCCAAGCGATCACCACCAGCATTGTTTCACAATCTGCGGCGCGAATACGCTCGAGCAACATAACGTGCTGAGGGTTGAAATGGGTTTCAAATCCGCCGTGGCGTTTTTCTTGCCAGATATCGCGCAATGAACGCACGAAGGCCATGATCATGCCGCCGCGGAAGTAACGTGATTTTTGCAAGGATGATGGCGCAAGGCCATGTGAATTTAACGTGATACATTTTTCTGGCACATCCAGGTGGAAGTCCAGATCGTCTAAATCTTGAATGTCGATCGCCCAGCCGTCTTTGGCGGCTTCTTCAAAGAGCGCTGTTGCCATTGGGCTTTGCAGGGCCGCGGCAATTGTTTGCATGATGAGCGTGTATTCAGGCTCAAGCGTGGCGGCATCATCTTCGCCGCAGTCGCTTAGGTATGTCAGATACTCGTTCACATCATCCAAAGGAATGCCATTTTGGTTTGATTGTTCTAATGTAAAATCAAAGGATGCCTTTTGCGCGGCACGCGTTTTAGCATTTTTTGCGTTGGTAAATGATTTCACTGTTTTGTCCTCATGCGTATAGACGACCGAGCATCGTGGCGTGTTGTTGTTAGATGCTTTCTGACGGTGCGCGGCGCAAGTAGATAATATCTGCTCCGGCTTGTGCAGGCTGGCCGTTTTCTGGTCCGAGTAAACGGCCGGAATCTGATTGGCGTGCTGGTTGGTTTGATCCGTCATAGAGGACAACAACTTTTTTCTCATCGTTTTGACCTTGTTGGTTATTAGGTGAAGTGCCGTATGAATATTCGGCAACAGATGAGAATTCTGATTGCAAGTCGCGTTCCGTTTCACGGAAAGAGCGTTCAAATTTGATAAACCATAGGAAATTCGCGTTCGAGCGGTCACGTACCTCGGTAAAGATTGGATCATTCATGATCGTGTCGATATGCTGCGCGAGGTAATTTTTGCCGTATGGCATGTTACCTAGGGCGGCAATAAGTGTCGGTGTTAGGGCAGCGTGATCATTGTCGATGTCAAAGACATAACCTTGATTGTCTGCAAGCATCTGGCGGATCAACTGTTTATCAGTTGCGCGGCAACGCTCGGACAGGAACCATGCTTCGAAGGCTGCTGTGACGGCCATACCGTTGTTGATCGTGCGGAAATCTGAATATGCTTCGCGTGTGAAGGCGCGACCCAAATCAGAGTAGCCTGAATTTTCAATTTTCTGCCATGCATCTTTGTATCCAGATAATTGCAATTCCCAAGCGCCGCGCAGTGTTGATGCAATCAAGTCTGCCTTTTGAATGCGGTTAATCAGGATGGCATTTTCCGGGTGGAAGTGCATTGGGTTTAAAAGCGCACCATTTCTGTGTTGCCAGTGACGGCGTAGCTCGTGCAGGGCAAGAAGAACTTGATTGGCTTCGGATAGGTTCGGGTTAATACGAATTTTATTATGCGCACGATCATAAAGCGCAGCGTGAATATGTGTGTCAGCGATGATTTCTAGGCCGTGTTCTTTGGCATGATCAAGATAGCTTTGCGCGGCGCGGCTTTGACCCAAAATTTCAATCACTGTATCAATGGATGTTTTTGGCGCCGAGCTTGTGCCAAGGATGCTGTTTTTCGCGCTGTCGAACACTGCGATATATTCATCAGTTGAAAGCGTATATTGCGCCGAGAATTTTTCCAGCGTGTTGAGCTCTTTTTGAAGTGTATTAATTTCGCTGTTGACGTAGGCAAGATCAGCATCGCTTAGATCGTCTGCATGAAGGTCTGTGTCGGCCTCTTCATGATCCATGTAGAACAATGGCTGTGAATCGATAATGGTGCAGATGACTGGCTGCGTATTATTAAGTGTATATGACACGCGCGCTGCAGGCAGGCTGTTTGAAACATTTGTGTGTGTGTCTGTTGTTGTTGTGCTCATTGTTCTATGTCCGATGTTTTAGTGTTTTTCCCTTGGTCCCCCAGAGACAAGATCATTTCTTTATGTGTCTATTATGGACTGGTAATTCTTAACAGAACCTTTCCCGATTGCAGAAAATGCGCAAAAAAGTGAATTTTTTTGAAAGTGGCTGTGAGTCAGGCGTGCGGACGTAAAAAAGGGCCTTCGTAAAGGCCCCTATTTTCAATAATACTTTTAACAGGTATTAATTTGTTAAGCGCTGATTAAACGCAGTGCTTCTTTTGGATATGACTTCATGAAGCTTTCGTTGAAATCGGCAGGATGTGCCATGAGGCGGAAGAAAATTGGGCCGCATAGAATATCAACGACTGATTTCACATCATAGCGATCAGCAAACTCGCCATCCTTTTGGCCTTGTTCGATGCTGTATTCCATGGCGTCGATTAGGGGCGTTAAGAAATTGTTTTCAAAAATGGCCTGCGCTTTTTCATCAGATTGCGCTTCGGCGAAAAGCTGCGCAATGGTTTCACCGTTTTTGCTGTGCAGAAGGCGGATGAGCTTTTCAAGCTGCATTTGGATGGCTTCGGCGTTATTGCGCGGTGTTGGCAATGGTGTTTGCATGCCTGGCTGGTTTGACAGAGCCTCCATAATCACGGCGGTTTTGTTCGGCCACCAGCGATAAATGGTTGTTTTGCCAACCTTTGCCTTTTTGGCAATGGCTTCGATGCTCAGCTCTTGGACTGACATGTGTAAAAGAAGGCTGTTTGTTGCCTTTAAAATCGATTTTTTCGACTTTTCGCTTCTTGGGCGACCTTTGCGCGCAGGGCTCTCGCTCTGTTCAAGTGCAGTATTTTCCATAGCTCTTTCCTTTCAAACTATTTTATACTGTTCGTATCGTATTGGGATTTTGTTAAATTGGCTGAAAAATATGCGAAAAGCAAGCGTTATTTGCCAAAAATATCAGGGTATGCACAGGTCTTATAGGCCTAGGCTGTCATCGGCAACCAGATTGCCGTCCAGTAAGAGGCTATCCACTGTGGAGCCACGCAGATCATCACGGATGAGGGCGATATGCTCCCAATTTGCGCCATCAGTAGTGCCGTTTTGATCGATATAGATATCTGTAAGATTTGAATGGCGTACTTTCATGAAGACGAAATCATTGATATCGCTTTGTGCGGCATCAAATCCATCAAGGATATCTGTAATATTTAAGATGTCTCCGTTCACGCCTATGGCAAAGTCCATAATGCGGTCTGCCGTATCATTGATCGCGTTAAAATAGTATGTGTCTTGGCCTACGCCGCCGCTGAGGACATCGAATCCATCATCGCCGATCAGAATGTCATTGCCTTCTTCGCCGTATAGGTAATCGTCGCCAGTCCCGCCATATAGCGTATCATCATCAGCATTACCAAAGACCCAGTCATTGCCTGCACCACCGTTGACGGTATCGTTGCCCGCTTCGCCGTGCAAGACATCATCGCCGGTTTCGCCGTGCAAAGTGTCATGGCCGTTATGGCCATAGAGGTAATCATGACCATTGCCGCCATACAACGTGTCGTTTCCGCCACCGCCGTTTAGTTTATCATTGCCGCCTTGGCCGTATAGCGTGTCATGGCTGCCGTTTCCGTAGATAGAATCAGAGCCAGCCCCGCCTGATAGGATATCATCGCCTGTGCCGCCATAAAGCTTATCGTTGCCTGCGCCGCCCGATAGAATATCATCGCCATCGCCACCATCGACAATATCGTTGCCGTCATCACCGTAAAGGGTGTCGGCGCCATTTTGACCATATAAGATGTCATCGTCGTTTCCGCCGCGCATGGTGTCGTTGCCTGCGCCGCCATCAAGTGTGTCTGTACCAGCGTGACCATAGACAATATCATTGCCGTCTTCACCATTGATTGTATCGTTGCCGTCTTGGCCATATAGGTTATCATCGCCGGCTTCGCCGAATATGAGGTCATTACCCTGACCGCCTTCGATATGGTCATTGTCAGCACCTGCATAAAGAGTATCGTCGCCGGCGCCGCCCAGCAAAGTATCATCACCACCATAGCCATGAATGATATCATTGCCTTCATCGCCACTGAGGTAGTCGCTTTGCGCAGATGCATGAAGAACATCATCACCCTGACCAGCAAAGACTTTACCTTTAGACGTGGTATTCAGCGTAATTGTATCATCACCGTCATCGCCATAAACATAGACTGTTGTTGCGCTGTTATTGTTGTTAACAGTCATGGTATCACCTGTTACCGCGCCATAGACATGTACATCGTCGGGGGTGTTATTCACCGTTTCAATATCAACGATGATGCTGTTTTCTGTTCGTGTGATATGGATCAGATTTTCTTGTGTTGAGATATAACCAGCTTCGGCGCCGTCAACAGAGTCTTCACTGATTTGATTAGATGTCACTTCATAATTTGTGCTGTCGTTATTCCATCTTAGGCGTACAAGCATTTCCTCCAGATATATGGGCTCGTAATTTAAAACGTCTTCGAGTGTATAGAATTGATTGTCAAAGTAGAAATATTCGACGTTTGAAATGGTATCGACCCAGTCCTGCGCGCGGTGCGTTAAGATTATGTTGCCTTTGTTGTCTTGGCTGATGTCGAAATCAAAGATGTCATCAGAATAGTACAGAGTGTCATCACCATTACCGCCGTTAATGATATCGTTGCCTTCACTGCCGTAAAAGCTATCATCGTCGTTGTTGCCATATAGCTCATCACTGCCTTCGCCGCTGTGAAGGATGTCTTGACCGTTTCCACCGTAGAGCGAATTAACGCCATTACCGCCGTATAATGTGTCATCTCCATTAGCGCCATACAGATAATCTGTACCATCGCCTGCGCTTAGTGTGTCGTTGCCATTGCCACCGAAAAGCCAATCATCGCCTGCGTCACCATTAAGGATATCATCATCGTTGTTGCCATACAGCCTGTCATCGCCATTGCCGCCGGATAAGATGTCATTACCGTGACTGCCATGCAGCCAATCTTTGTCATCTCCACCGATTAGCGTATCATTGCCTTTACCGCCATAAAGGATATCTAGGCCAGAGCCTCCTTCGATATGGTCATCGCCATCGCGGCCCCAGAGTATATCATTGCCATCTTCACCATATATAGTGTCATCTTCGTCATCCGCGTACACTAGATCATGCCCGCCGCCTGCATAAAACGTAGACGCACCATTTCCCCATAGAATATTAGATCCATCGTTGCCATAGATTTCGTTGACACTGTTTTCAGTGTCTTGATCGTGTTTATTCTTTTTGTCTTTTCCGTGTTTCATGGGCTTGTTTAAAATATAAGGTTTATAGGTATGAAACTAAACTATTATAGTTAATGATCTATTAAGATATGACACTTTCATCATATCACACTTCAACATTTAATAAAATATTGTTTCATAGTTTTGTAAAACGCAAGGATTGTGCCAACTTGGCCGCGTATGTTAGGATGAAAAAAGAGTGTTATGGGGTAGTTATGCGTTTAGCTTTGACTTTTTTGACAGTGATTTTTTTGACGTATGGCGTGGCTTTGGCGCAAGAAGCGTCAGAGGATCAAGGTGGTATGAGCCATGTTGGCCCCGTTACGTTTGATTTTCCTGTGGCGTGTGATTTGAATGTTGATTGCTTTGCGGTGAACTATGTCGATCAGCAAGGCGGTGATGGCCATGCGGATTTTGAATGCGGCCGCAAGACATATGATGGCCATAAGGGCACAGATTTTGCGGTTGTGAACCGCCGTGATATGCAGCGCGGGGTGAATGTGCTGGCTGCGCGCGCTGGGAAAGTTTTACGCGTGCGCAATGGTGAAAGCGATGCCATTAAAACTGAAGATGAATTCGAAGCTATTAAAAAGTCTGGTAAAGAATGCGGTAATGGCGTTCTGGTCGAGCATGAAGATGGCTGGCAAAGTCTTTATTGTCATTTAAAGAATAATTCCATTGTTGTGAAACCTGATCAGCACGTGAATGCAGGTGATGTGCTGGCGCAGGTGGGTGAGTCTGGATATTCCGAGTTTCCTCATTTGCATTTTGCCTTGTTAAAAAAGGGACAATATATTGACCCCTATACGGGTTTGGTTAAGGAAACAGGATGTAATTTGCATCAGCAAAGCCTGTGGTCAGACCCGATTGAATATGCGCCCTTTACCGTTTTTGATAGTGGTTTTGATATTGATGTCCCTGATTTTACAAAGCTGCGGCGCGGTGAATATCAAAAACCTGACTTTATACCCTTAGATGCGCCATCAATGGTGTTTTGGTTTGCGACATATCACTCGGTTGAAGGGGATGTTGTGCGTATTTATATTACAGGACCTAATGGATACAAATTTCACCAGTATGATTTCACGATGCAGCAAAATAAAAAGCGGCCTAATTATTATTATGCAGGGCGCAAAACGCAATTATATAAGCTGCACGCTGGTGAATATAAGGCGCAAGTTACGATTGCGCGCCGTGATGATCAGGGCAATATTATCGCGCAGGACACGTTTCAGGACGTGATTCACGTGAAATAATCACGTTTCTTTATTTTTGCGCAAATACACGTATAAGGCCCCTGCTCCGCCGTCTTTGGGCTGTGCGGTGACATATTTTAAGACATAAGGATGCAATATTGGCGCGTCCAGCCAATCGGGCGTGCGGCGGCGCAATACGCCAGGTTTGCTGTCAGTCCAGTGTTGATCGGCGGCATCTTCGTTGGCGCGGTTTTCGGGGGATAATCGCGGCTCTCCCTTGCCGGTGATAATCAGAACGCAGCGCTTCTTTGTTTTCCAGGCTTGCTGAATAAAGCTATTGAGCTGCGCGTGGGCTTGGGTTTGGGTCATGCCATGTAAATCAAGGCGTGCTTCGGGTTTTATTTTGCCTTTGCGCAGTCTGTCTTCGGTGCGCCTGTCCATATTTTTTTGCAGGCCAGAAGGCGCAGCATTTTTAATCGGCGCAGAGGGCCTCGCCCCTGTTGTTACAGGCTTTTTAAGCTGTGCTGCGGGTTTATGCTGCGCTTTTTCAGGGTCAATATAATCGCGTCCGGTTAGGCGTTTGACGTCGCGAGTGATTATCTTCCAAAGATTAATGTCTTCTTTGTTCAGGCGCGGCGTTTTGGATTTATCTTTGCTCATGCCAGCATATATCCATCATTTTTCGTGAGTAAGATTTTTGGACTGGATGGATCAGCTTCGATTTTTTGACGCAGGCGATAAATATGCGTTTCGGCGGTATGCGTGTCTAAATCGGGGCGGTATCCCCAAATTTCACGCAGCAGGTCTTCGCGTCCAATGGCGCGCCCTTTATTTTCGGCCAGTAAAATGAGCAAACGCTTTTCGGTGTCGGTTAATGTAATGTGCGGCGCGTTATCTTTGGCATGGTTGAGGAAGTTTTCGGATGCATTTAACGTATATGGGCCAATGGTAACGGTGCGATTATCGTGGACTTCGCGTGCGATGTTTTCAATGCAATCAAACAAGTGGCCGATGCGCATGGGCGCGCCAAGGGTACGGGCCTGTTTAAATGTTTCGGGCGCTGGGTGGTCAATCCAAATTGAGGGCATATCATCCGTGATCGTATCAGGATTATCTGTGATGTGGCACAGCGCATCAAATCCATAATGGATTAAAAGTGCTTGAATATTACGGCGCAGCGGCGCGTTGTCGCAGTGGATTGAGATGCTGTTCATGAAGAACATCATAAGAAGCTTTGCGCTGCCTGACAAATACATTTCAAGGCGTGGCGCGGGTTTTGGCATAATCTTTGCAAATTTCTTGGGTGACGTTAGATATTTTTTGATGAAGGATAACAATTTGGATATCTCATCACAGTCAGGAATTTTGCACGCTGCGCGTGATAATGCCTTGGAAAGCAAGGCGTTTCAGCGCCGCTTGACCTACGCCGAAAATGATCGGACGGCGGGGCGCATTGCCGTGTGGCAAAATGTGCCGCGCGCTCAAGAGGCAAATCTTGCCATGCAGGCGGTGCAAGATCGCTTGTCTGGTGTTGAAGGTGATGATGCCTCATCTGATTTTGCGCGTGCGCTGGCCGCCGAGGGCGCAGTCGCCGATGATCAAATTGATATGGTCAGCGCCAGCGATAATGCGCAGGACGGCGAGGTTGCCGAGGATTCCTTTGGCTTTTTGGATTTATTGGATATGGTTAACCCGCTTCAGCATATTCCTGTTGTGGGGTCGATTTATCGCTCGGTCACGGGTGATACGATTAAGCCGATCTCGCAAATGGTTGGCGGAATGGCATTTACGGGGCCGCTTGGCGCGGTGTTCCCATTGGTTGGCGCAGTGATTGATCAGGAATTTGGCGATTCTGCGCCGCAGGACAGCCAAGCCACGGCCTTTGATCAAAAAGAGCAAGGCGACCAACAAGGCTTGTGGGGCGGCGCCGATGATGATGCGCTGGCGCTTGTTTCTTTTGCAGATCTGGGCGCTGCGCCGGATGTGCCTGATGAACGTGCGCCGCAGAAATACGCACATGAAACGCGCCATTATAACGAATAGGCTTGCCTGCCCCTATTTAAATTCATTGTGTTTTTATTCATAAGACCTTACAACAAAGACTTAGCACTCACATTTAAGGAAGTTTAGTCAATGAAAGTTACGTTTGACGTGGAATGCACACCTGATGAAGCGCGCCGATTTTTAGGATTGCCTGATGTGGCGCCTATGCAAGAGGCTTTGATGAAAGAGCTGGAAAATCAGATGCGTGAAAATATGCGTTCACTCGACCCCGAGACAATGTTGAAAACATGGCTGCCTGCAACGATGCAGGGATGGGGCGAAGTTCAAAAAATGTTTTGGAACCAGATGGGCGGCATGAATAAAACGGGCCCTTCTGCATCATCCTCTTCGTCTAAATCTTCAAGCTCAGCTTCGTCTTCTGAGAAAAACGCCGCCAAGAAATAATGTCATCGGATACGATTTTTGCACTGGCGACGCCGCCTGGACGATCTGGGGTTGCGGTTGTGCGCATTTCAGGTGCGCAGGCTTTGCCCATGCTTTGTGCTCTCACAGGGCGCAGTGAATTTACGCCGCGCCGCGCGTATTTGTGCAATCTATATGATTCACGTGAACATGAAGAAAAGATTCCATCTGGTCGGACTTTGCTGGATCAGGCGCTGGTGCTTTATTTTGCCGCGCCTAGCAGTTTCACCGGCGAAGATGTTGTTGAAATTCAGCCACATGGATCGCCCGCAGTTTTGCGTGATTTGATGGATGCGCTTGCATCGATGCAAGGCGCGCGCATGGCTGAACCTGGTGAATTTACCCGCCGCGCGTTCGAGCATGGCAAAATGGATTTGACCGAGGCCGAGGCCGTCGCAGATTTGATTCATGCGGAAACACAGATGCAGCGTGCGCAGGCTTTGGCGCAAATGAACGGTCAGTTATCTTCTTTGTATGAAGATTGGACGGATCAGCTTAAGCGCGCACTTGCCCATGTCGAGGCCGATTTAGAGTTTCCCGATGAAGACATGCCAGAGGGCATTTTGCCGCAACTTTTGCCGCAATTAACGCAATTAGCAGACGCGATTGACGATCATTTGGATGATAATAACCGTGGGGAGCGTTTGCGCGATGGGATTCACGTGGCGGTGATTGGCGCGCCCAATGCAGGGAAATCCAGTTTGGTCAACGCCTTGGCGCAGCGTGATGTCGCCATTGTTTCATCGATGGCGGGCACAACGCGCGATATTATCGAAGTTCATCTTGATGTTGGCGGATATCCTGTGATTATGGCCGATACGGCAGGTCTGCGGCCCGAGCAAATCGCACAAAGCGATGATGCGCAGGACCTTATTGAAAGCGAAGGCATTAAACGCGCATTAGATCGCGCGCGCGGCGCGGATTTGAAGATGGTCGTTTTTGACGGCACAGAGGTGCACGCGAACGAGGATAGCCTTGCGCTTTGTGATGCGCGCACCCTTGTTGTGGTGAATAAAATTGAAGAGTCCAATCGGTTGGTTTTGCCTGATGCCATCGCAAAGGATGCGATTTTTATTTCTGTAAAGTCCGGTCAGGGGCTGGATACGCTGCTTGCGCGGATGTCTGAGCATTTAGAAAAAATGATTGGCCAGCGCGAGGCACCTTCCCTGACGCGTCAACGTCACCGCACGGCATTAGAACAAGCGCAAAGCCATATTGTCGCGGCATGCGCGCAAAATCGCTTACCTGAATTGGCGGCCGAAGATTTGCGTTTGGCAGTGCGCTATATCGGGCGCATTACAGGGCGCGTTGATGTAGAAGACTTGCTGGACGTTATTTTCCGCGATTTTTGTATTGGCAAATAGCGCTACAGGTAGTTTGCTGGCTTTTGGGTTGGTGCGCTTGCTTGTGTTCTTGTGTGCGCCGTTAGGGCATCAAGGGGTTCAGATGTTTCTTTTAGCACGCCAGCTTGCTTAACGTATAAGCGCATTTTGCGTATCCAGTCATCTTTTTGTTCGAGGACATTTTTGAGGTTTTGAGCCTGTGGATCAGTAGGATCGTTAATTTCGCTGAGACATTTGCGCAAAGTTTTTGCGGCGTCTTGTTTCAGTTCTTCCATTTCTGCGCGCGGTAGATTGAGCGCGGCTCCTAGAAATAGCGCGAGCATCTCACCTTTAGAGGGCTGTCCTATTTGGTCGATAAGAGGGTGATTAAGGCTTTTTTCACCGGGAATGATACCTGGAAATGTTTGTTCCCATGCTTCTAATAAGCGAAAGCGTTTTTGGCAGTTATCGTCCATATTTTTATGTCCCTGTTTTATATTTTTCTTTTATTCTTATGCAAAGTATATGGGTAATGCAAAAGATTTCTGGTAATTTTCGTGTTAATTGGGTTATAAACGCGCCTTAGTATCAATTTATGTATTGCTGTGTTTTATTTATGCGGCGCGATGGTTTTTAAGATGAATGATTTTGACGTCATTGTTATTGGTGGAGGTCACGCTGGGTGCGAATCGGCTGCTGCGGCTGCGCGCATGGGCGCAAAGACCGCGCTCTTGACGCATAAGCTTGATACGATTGGCGCGATGTCGTGTAACCCTGCGATTGGCGGGCTTGGTAAAGGGCATCTTGTCAAAGAAATTGATGCGCTTGACGGGATTATGGCGCGCGTAACAGATCAGGCGTGCATTCAGTATCGCCTTTTAAATGCTTCAAAAGGCCCAGCAGTGCGCGGCCCGCGTGCGCAGACGGATCGCGCGCTGTATAAGGCGGCTATGCAAGATATGCTCGGGTCGTATGATAATTTGTCTTTAGTCGAAGGCGCGGCCCATGATTTAATTATAGAAGATGGCGTGTGCGCAGGCCTTGTGACCGAGGATGGGCGTACTTTGCGTGCCAAGGCGGTTGTCATTACAACAGGCACATTCTTGCGCGGGGTTATTCACCGTGGTGAAGAAATGATTCCAGCTGGTCGGATTGGTGAAGGGCCTTCGGTGGGGCTTGCAGAAACGCTTGAATCTCTTGATTTACCGCTGGGGCGTCTGAAAACAGGAACGCCTGCGCGTTTGAACGGCAAGACGATTGATTGGGATGCTTGTGATGAGCAGCCGGGTGATACGCCCCTGCGTGCTTTTTCAGATTTGGGCGAGGGCATAACGCCGCGCCAGATTTCATGCTTTATTACCTATACAAACCCAGAAACGCATCAGATTATCCAAGATAATATTGGGCGATCGGCGATGTATTCGGGCAATATTACGGGGCTTGGGCCGCGCTATTGTCCGTCCATCGAAGATAAAGTGACACGTTTTGCGGATAAAGATCGCCATCAAGTGTTTTTAGAGCCTGAAGGTTTGGATACAGATACGGTGTATCCAAACGGCATTTCGACATCCTTGCCGATTGAGGTGCAAGATGCGTATATACGCTCGATCAAGGGATTAGAAAATGTTGAGATCGAGGAATATGGTTATGCGATTGAATATGATTATGTCGACCCGCGCGCGCTTAAGGCTACGCTTGAGCTAAAGGCTTTGAGCGGTCTTTATCTGGCGGGGCAGATTAACGGTACAACTGGGTATGAAGAAGC
>DKAJ01000009.1:0-132281 GCA_002448815.1 Micavibrio sp. UBA6929 | reverse complement strand
AACTGGGTATGAAGAAGCGGCTGCGCAAGGCCTGATGGCGGGCGTTAATGCGGCGCTGAACGCGCGTAGCTCAGATGGTGTTTCACGTGAAACATTTGTGCTAGATCGCTCAGAGGCGTATATAGGCGTGCTTATTGACGATTTGATTACGCGCGGCGCGCCAGAGCCATACCGCATGTTCACAAGCCGCGCTGAGTATCGTTTGCGTTTACGCGCCGATAATGCCGATCAACGTTTGACGGATCGTGGCATTGATATCGGATGTGTTGGGGCCGAGCGTCAAGCGCATTGGACGCAGAAAAAGACAGCCTTAGAAGCGGGGCGCGCTTTTGCAAAATCCAAAGCCGAAACACCAAATGTTTTAATCAAGCATGGCGTGAAGGTTAATCAAGATGGCGTTCGCCGCAGTCTAAGTGATTTGCTGGCCTATCCAAATGTGACGTGGGATCAGCTGACAGACTTATGGCCTGAGATGAGCGATATTGATCCTGTGATCCGTGAGCAAATAGAAATTGATGCGATTTATGCGGGGTATATGGATCGCCATGAGGCGGATATTGCGGCCTTTAAAAAGGATGAGGCCTTAAAATTGCCGGTTGATTTTGATTATGCGCAAGTTGGGTCATTGTCTAATGAGGTGCGGCAGAAGTTAGAGATGGCGAAGCCTGAAACATTGGGCGCGGCCGCACGTATTCCGGGCGTGACGCCTGCGGCGATTGTGGCGCTGCTGCGTTTTGTGAAAAAGGGCGAGCATAATAAGCAGAGCGGGAAGTCGTATGGCACTGCATAGTTCTGCGCCAGATTATGAAGATGTTGCGCCTTATGGTGTTTCACGTGAATCCTTCGATTTGATGGTTGGTTATCATAAGTTGCTGTTCAAATGGCAACGCGCGATCAATCTTGTTAGTCCTAAAAGTATGAATGATGCATGGCGCCGTCATTTTGTTGATTCCGTTCAGGTGCTTGCGCATTTGCCATCTGATTCGCCCGCAGTCATTGTGGATCTTGGCAGTGGCGGCGGCTTTGCGGGGTTGGTTGTCGCGATGTGCCGTCCTGATTTGCAAGTGCATTTGGTCGATTCGGATATGCGCAAATGTCAGTTTTTGCGCACTGTTTCACGTGAATCTTCGCTTGGCAATGTGCATGTCCACAATGAGCGCGTTGAAAGTGTATTATCTGAAATAACGCCCGATTATATTACGGCGCGTGGCTTTGCGGCGCTTGGTGATATTTTGTCTTTTGCGCATGAGGCGTATCCATCAGGTATTGAAGCCGAATTTGTTTTGTTGAAGGGCGCGCGGTACGAAGAAGAAATAGAAGCGGCGCGGCAGGAATTTACATTTGAGTGCGATGAAGCGCCGAGTATTACAGACCCGTCATCACGTATTTTGCGTATAAAAAATGTGTGTAAGTCCTTCAAATAAGACTCTTTTTCTTTGAATCAAAATATCGATATGCGACATTAAGGTATTCATTCAATAAGGAGAATTGCCTGTGCATAGTTTATCTGGTGCGGAGACCCGCGTTCTTGCCGTAGTCAATCAAAAGGGCGGTGTTGGTAAAACGACAACTGCTGTTAATCTTGCAACGGCGCTTAGCGCGGCGCGTAAAAAGGTTCTGCTTATTGATCTTGATCCTCAGGGGAATGCAACGACGGGCCTTGGTGTTCGCAGGTCTGTGATCCGTGAGAGTGTTTATGATGTTTTGTTCGATGCAGTGCCTATTTCAGAGGCAGTTGTTGAAACAAAGGTGCCTAATTTGTCTTTGATCCCGTCATCTGTTCACCTGTCAGGCGCTGAGATTGAGCTTGTGACGTCGGAAAATCGCGAGTACCGCCTTAAGGCAGCAGTTGAGCAAGCTGGCGCGTATGATTACGTTATTTTCGATTGCCCGCCTTCATTGAATTTATTGACGTTAAATGCGCTTGTCGCGTCGCATGGTTTGATTGTGCCACTTCAGTGCGAGTTTTATGCTCTTGAGGGTCTAAGTCATTTACTTAAGACGGTCGAGCGCGTGCGCAAGCGCTTTAACCCGACTCTTGAAATTCAGGGCGTTGTTTTGACTATGGTTGATCGCCGCAATAACTTATCGCGCTTGGTCGAAGAAGATGTGCGTGAATTTATGGGTGACCGTGTCTACAAAACAGTGATTCCGCGCAATGTCCGGTTGTCTGAGGCGCCATCCTATGGTTTGCCAGCCATTGTTTATGATATGCGCTGCCCAGGGGCAAAAGCGTATATTGATCTTGCCAAAGAGGTGATTAAGCGCGAGAAAACGGCCGTGCAGGCATTGGTTGCTTAAAAGCGCGGCAATCGAAGAAGATTCACGTGAAACATTATATAAAATATGACGAAAGATAGTGAGGACACTATGACGAAAAAAGCAAAGCCAAGAGGCTTAGGGCGCGGTTTAAATGCGCTGTTTGAAGATGATGAAGAGCTTGTAAGCATTTTATCAGATGATGGTGAAGTTGCTTTGGGCGGAGCGCCGACGGCGCAGTCTAGCGCAGATAGCGCGTCTGATGTTGAAATGCCTACAAAGATCGGCTTGCAGCGCCTTGGCATTGAGCAATTAGAGCCTGGTGTGTCGCAGCCACGTATGGATTTTGATGAAGATGCGCTTCAGACTTTGGCGAAATCAATCGAAGCGCACGGCATCCTGCAGCCACTTTTGGTGCGTCAAAAGCGTGATGTCGTCACAGATGAGATTATCCCTGATCGTTATGAGATTATCGCGGGTGAGCGCCGCTGGCGCGCGGCGCAAAAGGCGCAATTGCATGAAGTGCCGGTCGTTATTCGTGAGCTTGAAGATGAACAGGCAATGCAAATTGCCCTTATTGAAAACTTGCAGCGTGAAGATCTTAACCCGGTTGAAGAGGCGCTTGCCTATCAACGTTTGATCCAAGACCATAATTACACGCAAAACCAATTGGCAGAGGCCCTAGGGCGCAGCCGATCGCACATCGCGAATATGACGCGCATGCTGACCCTGCCTGAGCCTGTGCTTGATTTAGTGCGTCATGGTGATTTATCTGCGGGGCATGTGCGTTCACTGATTACGTTTGATGAGCCGTTGCCGCTGGCTGAAAAGATTATGGCCGAGGGCATGAGCGTTCGCGCTGTTGAGCGCTATGTCAGTGCACTGAATGATTCGGGTAAGACAGCCGATAGTGCGAAGACAGGTGGTGGTAAAACCAAGCAAGTTTCATTTACGATGAAGGAAAAAGATGCGGATCTTCTTGCGCTTGAAAAAGAACTCAGCGATCAACTGGGCATGGCCGTGACGCTGGATATGCAGGGCGGATCACATTCTGATGGTACGGTGCGCATTGCGTTTAAAGGCTTGTCACAATTAGACCATTTGATTGCCTTGATGAAGGGCAGCGCCGTATCGGCTCGTGTGCAAGAAGATGACGCGCCGATGAAATTACGCGATTAAGTTATCATATTTTATTTAGTCATTAAAAAAGGCGCCGTTATGGCGCCCTTTTTGTATCTTTATCGTCCAGTAGGGAAGCTTATGCTTCTTCTGCTGTTTCTTCGCTTGCTTCTTCAGAAACTTCAGCTTCTTCTTCGTCAGCTTGTTTTGCTGCCGCTTTTTCAGCTTTCTTTGCCGCTTTTTCAGCTGCTTTTTTCTCAGCTTCAGCCGCTTCTTCAGCTTCTGCTGCTGCTTTTTCTTGTTCAGCTTTCAAAGCATCTTCAGTCAAAGCTGCGCTTAGTTGTGCTTCTGTATCAACTTCTTCAGCTTCTTGCATTGCGCCAGCTGTAGAAGCAGAAACACCAGTTTCAAGCTGAATTTTTGCTTCTTCTTCGTTGCGTGCGATGTTGATTGTTACTTCAACTTTTACTTCTGGGTGAAGCATAACTTCAATTGGGAACAAGCCTGTTTCCTTGAAGTTTTGGTTTAGTTGAATAGCAGTGCGTGCAATTGTTGTTTTAGCAGTTTCGCCAACAACATCAGCAATATCGCGCGCTGTAACAGAACCGTATAGCTGACCTGATTCAGATGCCTGACGGATCATTGTTACCGTTAGGTTTTCCAAAGCTTTTGCTTCTTTTTCTGCGTCCTTACGGCGTGCAGCGTTATCAGCTTCAAGTTGCTTTTTCTGCGTTTCAAAGTAAGCGATGTTTGCTTTGCTGGCACGTAAGGCTTTCTTTTGTGGTAGCAAGTAGTTGCGTGCAAAGCCAGGCTTAACAGAGACGATTTCGCCCATGTTGCCCAATTTCTCAACGCGTTCTAACAAAATAACTTGTGTAGACATGTTTTATGTTCCTTTCTCTCAGTCGGGGACTAGCGCTTACGGCCGCCATCCAACTCTGTGTTAACGTAAGGAAGAAGGCCCATAAAGCGTGCGCGCTTGATGGCTTTTGCCAATTCACGTTGTTTCTTGTGAGAAACGAATGAAATGCGGCGTGGTACGATCTTGCCTTTTTCTGAAATGAAACGAGAAAGTGTTCTTACATCTTTCCAATCAATTTCTTGAGCACCTGGCCCTGTAAATGGGCATGTTTTTCTGCGACGGAATGCCATGATTATGCTGCCTTTCTGTCATGTGATTTGTTGTCTTCATCGCGACCTTTGTCCATGATGACAGAAGGACCAGATGAAAGTTCATCTTCGCGGATTGTTTGCAAACGAACGACGTCTTCGTTCAAGCGCATCTGACGTTCCATTTCAGTAATTGCTTCTGAAGGTGCATCAGTTTCTAGCAAAACATAGTGGCCTTTGCTTGCTTTGTTCATTTTGTAAGCAAACTTGCGAAGACCCCAGTTTTCAGTTTTGTGGATTTTGCCGCCGTTATCAGTGATAACTTTCGACATTTGTTCTGTGAGTTCAGATACTTGAGACTCAGACAGATCCTGCCGTGCGATAAACACGGTTTCATAGTAAGGCATGTTTTATCCTCTCGGTTAAAGCCAATTCACCATTGAATTAGCGAGGTTTACTGTTAATAGGCCTTGCATATCACATATTATCGTGAGAAAAGCAAGTAAAAATGAATCGTTTTCGGGCATTAGGCTTGTTTGCGATACTTTACAAGAAAAGGATTTGATATGACGCGCGCTTTTATTTTCCCTGGACAAGGATCTCAGTTCATCGGCATGGGCAAAGATTTGGCAGAAAACTATGCCGAGGCCAAGGCCGTCTTTGATGCGGTTGATGATGCCTTGGGCGAGAAACTGAGCGCGCTTATGTTTGATGGTGACGCCGATCAATTAAACCTAACAGCCAATACGCAGCCTGCCTTGATGGCGGTGTCTGTTGCGGTGGCTGAGGTTTTGAAGACCAAAGGCATTTCGATTGCCGAGCATGCGGCGTTCGTTGCAGGGCATAGCCTTGGCGAGTATGCGGCGCTGACAGCCGCGGGCGCGCTGAAATTGGAAGATACGGCGCGCTTGCTTCGTTTGCGCGGTGAGGCCATGCAAAAAGCCGTGCCAGTGGGCGAAGGCTCTATGGCGGCGATTTTGGGGCTAAGCCTTGAAGAGGTGCAAGCCATCGCACAAGAAGCCAATGAGAGCGGCATTTGTCAGTCGGCTAATGATAACTCAGTCGGTCAGGTCGTTGTCAGCGGCAGCGTTGCCGGTGTGAAGGCGGCTGTAGCACTGGCGACTGAAAAAGGTGCGAAAAAGGCGGTCGAGCTTCCAGTAAGCGCCCCTTTCCATTGTTCAATGATGTCACCTGCGGCCGAAGCGATGCGCGCGGCGCTTGCTGAAACAGCGATCAGCGCCCCTGTTGTGCCAGTGGTTGCAAACGTCACAGCGCAGGACGAAAGCGATCCAGAGGTTATTCGCAAGCTTTTGGTTGAGCAAGTCACAGGCATGGTGCGCTGGCGCGAGAGTGTTCTTTGGATGAAAGATCAGGGCGTGACCGATATGGTTGAGCTTGGCGCGGGTAAAGTATTATCTGGTTTGATCCGCCGCATTGAGCGCTCAATTAATTGCACAGCCGTTGGCACAGCCGACCAAGTGGAAGGGTTCCAATAAATATGGCGTTGCGGCGTTTTGTTTCAGCCTTAGCGCTATTTGTGTTGGCGGGATGTTCAACGGGCTCTGCCCTCTTGACGGGCACGGCGCGTGATCCGATTGATCCGTCAGGTGTTAAAATCTATCGTTTCGAGCCCAGCGTTCATTTTGAATATGTCGGCATTGTAAAGTCCGAGGCCGAAAGCCTGTTTTCGCAGCAAGATGCCCTGAACCGCGCGACCGAAGAATTGAAGAAGCAAGCGGCTAAGATGGGCGCCAATGGCATTATTTTAGATAAAATTGGCGAAAAACAAGAGCCCTATACAAGCTACACAGCTGATGAAGACGGCGTCGTAACCTTTGATTCCAGCACAAATGAATACCAAACCCTGCAGGGTGATGCGATTTATGTGTTCGACGGGCGTTAAGGCTTGTCATTATTCAGGGGTGGGGTCTGCTGTTTTGCCGTTATAGTGGCTATCGCGTTCGTTGTGATTTATAATGTTTTTTAATACATCGGAACTGCCATCTATATAGGTGATCTTTTCAGTGCCGATACTCTTCATCAGGGTGCTTTGTTGACGTTCAAGTGCTTCTCGTGCCGTTTTTGCGCGCCATAATAGGTGCGCTATGCTTGCTTGCTCTTCATTTCCGTTAAAGATAACGGTTAAAGGCGACCCTGTGACATTGTATTCTGCGGTGACTTGCAAAAATAAATCAGTGTTTGTTGTACCTGACAGTTCTTGTGCCTGCTCGTTTATAACCTCACTTGAATAATCGGGCAGTAGGTTAATTTCAGACAGGTTATACCAAAGGGATTCGGTATAAGCTAAGGGTCCAATATCGGTGATATTGGTGTACAACTTGGCCCCCTGTAAATTCCAGGGCTGGTCTTTATTTTGTGCTTTATTATGTGCTGCGGCCTTATAGAGCGCGGAGACAATAGCTGTTTTTTCTGGTTCATCAATACTTTGCGTTATGCTTCTTGTATCTGCGCTTTGTGTTATTAGGTTGCCATTAGGCTCGGTAATAACGGCAAAAGGTGTGCTGCCATAGCAATCAAACAGATCTTTTACTATTGCCGGGGTTTCAGGTGTGTTTAAGTTTTGAACTGGCGTTAGAATAAGATTGCCAGATGTACGCTCAGTATTGAGCGCAGGATCATTGGTAACGGCATCGTCCAGTGAGGTTAGGCCTTTGCTTGGCTCTTTTAAAATGCCTAGCTTATTAATAGCCCTCAATGTTTGATCATAGGGCGCATCGTTAAAACCCGCGTCTGTAAATGTTTGGCCATATGTAGCCTTGAAAATAACAAAAAAGCCGTCTTGTTCTTTAATAAGCCCCTTTTCGATGAGCTCATTTGCAAATAAAACCTGTTTAGATCGACAACTCGGACAGCTTTCACCGCTAGAAACTTGCACAAGAACCCAGTTTTTATCGTTTGTTTTCGTTAGGAAGTTAATAACGCTTTCTTTTTTGTCGGCCGATAGGTTTTCTGCTTCTGCGTGCGCGCTTGCACGGCCTTTTGAAAGCACGGCGTTTGAATCTTGAAATGTATCTGCTGTTCCGACGCAGACATAGTCATCTGTTTGCGTGTTGTAAAGCCATAGAGAGGCGCCAAAAGGGCCGCCTTTGTCGTTGAGGGATGTGTCATACGCAAAGTGATCAGTTTGATTGACCAGTGCTTTCCATACTTCAGGGTTCCCAGGTGGATTGGTGTTTAAAGCGTTGATGTAACGCGGAAAGTCTAATTTAACCATAGTGCAAAGCCTAAACATATACTGTAAACAGGCACAGACTATAGAAAGATTTTATTTTTATGTCAATTATAGGATGAATTTGCTGAGGTCGGCTGCTTTGGCGAGTGTTTCAACATTGTCGCGGACATAATCGGCGGTAATGGTGATGGTTTCGCCGCCTTTGTCCGTTGCGGTGAAGCTGATTTCTTCCAATAATTTTTCCATGACGGTATGCAAACGGCGCGCACCGATGTTTTCGACGCGTTCGTTGATTTCGAATGATAGCTTGGCGATCTCATCAAGGGCCGCGTCTTCGAAGGTAAGCGTGACATTTTCTGTGCCGATCAAGGCGGTATATTGCTTGATAAGGCTGGCTTCGGTTTCGCCAAGGATGCGGCGGAAATCTGCTTCTGTCAGGGCTTCTAGTTCAACGCGGATTGGCAAGCGACCTTGAAGCTCTGCTAGCAAATCTGAGGGCTTAGCATAGTGGAATGCGCCGCTGGCGATGAAAAGGATATGATCTGTTTTCACAAGGCCGTGCTTTGTGCTGACGGTTGTGCCCTCGATGAGGGGGAGCAAGTCGCGCTGCACGCCTTCGCGGCTGACATCGCCGCGGTTATTGGCTGCGCCTGTGGCGATTTTGTCAATTTCATCAAGGAAGACGATGCCATTTTGCTGAACAAGTTCAAGCGCAATTTCGATAAGCTTTTCTTCATCGAGGAGCTTATCAGCTTCTTCTTGGATAAGAACGCCATAGCTTTCTTCGACGCTCATTTTCTTAAGTTTTTTACGCTCGCCAAAGGCTTTGCCCATGATGTCGCCCATGGACACCATGCCCATTGATGCGCCTGGCATGCCAGGGATATCAAACATATCGCCCATTGGGTTGGAATTATCGACAAGTTCAAGCTCGATCTCGCGGTCGTTCAGCTCACCATCGCGTAGCTTCTTGCGGAAGTTTTCGCGCGTTGCGTCGCTAGCTGTTTTACCGACCAGTGCGTCTAATACACGCTCTTCCGCGTCTAATTCGGCCTGTGCGTTTACGGTGGCGCGCATTTTCTCGCGTGTCATGTGAATGGCGGTTTCTGTCAGGTCACGGATGATGGATTCAACGTCTTTGCCGACATAGCCGACCTCGGTAAAGCGGGTGGCTTCGACTTTGACGAAGGGCGCTTGTGCAAGTTTAGCAAGGCGGCGCGCAATTTCCGTTTTACCCACGCCTGTTGGGCCGACCATCAAAATGTTCTTTGGATAGATTTCTGCCTGCATGTCTGCATCCAATTGACGGCGGCGCCAGCGATTGCGCAGGGCAATGGCGACCGACCGTTTGGCTGCATTTTGGCCGATGATGTGTCTGTCAAGCTCACCAACGGTTTCGCGGGGGCTGAATGAAGGGATTTCAAGAATAGCGTTGCTTGCTTCTTTCATGATTTTATCGTCTTTTACAGTTTTTCAAGTGTGATGTTTTCGTTGGTATATACGCAAATATCGGCCGCAATTTTTAGGGATTGGCGGGCGATGTCCTCGGCGCTCATATCGGCGGTGGCTTTTTCGTTGCCTAGCAGGGCGCGGGCGGCGGCAAGAGCATAGTTCCCGCCAGATCCAATCGCGATAATACCGTCTTGGGGTTCGACCACGTCGCCGTTACCTGTCAGGATAAGCGAAGTTTCTTTGTCGCATACGGCCATGAGGGCTTCGAGTTTGCGTAAATATTTATCGGTGCGCCAGTCTTTGGCAAGCTCGACACATGCGCGGGTTAATTGACCAGGGTGGGCGTCTAACTTGGCCTCAAGCCGTTCAAACAATGTGAAGGCATCGGCCGTTGCGCCAGCAAAGCCCGCGATAATTTCCTCGTTCTTGCCGAGGCGACGAACCTTGCGCGCGTTATTTTTCAGGACTGTGTGCCCCATGGAAACCTGTCCATCACCGGCGATAACAACATCGCCGTCTTTGCGGATGGAAACAATGGTTGTGCCGCGCCAGAGGCTGGCGTTGGCATAGTCTTTATGTGGATCATAGCTCATAGCTGTAAGATATGGATCACACAGCATACCAAGTCAAGGGATTAGCGCGGCGTGGTTGCATATATGTAAGGTAAGCCACTTGGCTGAATGGTTGTCTCCATGCCATTTCCCCGGATGATCATCTCTTCATAAGCAGGCTGTTCGTGCGGGTATTGCGTTTCATACGCTTCATATGATGTGATTGGATGACTTTGTGGTGTTGAGGCCTCTTCGTCTGGAACGATGCCGACAGAGGCTATTAAAAAAGCTGCCGTTGCAAACGATTTTGTGTTGCTTTTGATTGTTTGCATGCCCTCGCCAAAACTGATCCGTGCGGCGTGCAGGTAATCTGCTGTTAAATTCATAATATTCACCCTTTGGTCTATTTTTTATATATTTTGGGGCTGTTGATACTCCTTTTCTCAGGGGGATACAACCGCTAATTGCTGTATTTTCTGCCTTTAATGCAAAGACAGGGGCAGAAAATTTTGCTATAAGATGAGGCATAGGGTATAACCTGTTTGTTTAATTAAGAAATTTGGATATCGACAATGGCGGATAGAACAGCAAAATTAGAACGCAAAACCAATGAAACAGCGATTAGCGTTAGCGTTAATCTGGATGGGAGCGGCGCGCGCACGATTGAAACGGGCGTTGGGTTTTTCGACCATATGCTTGATCAACTTGCGAAACACTCCCTGATTGATATGCAGATTAAGGCTGACGGTGATTTGCACATTGATGCGCACCATACGGTTGAGGATATTGGCTGGGCGCTGGGTACGGCACTGAAGCAGGCGGTTGGTGACAAGATTGGCATTCGTCGTTATGGCCATGCCTATATCGCAATGGATGAGGCATTGAGCCGCGTTGCACTTGATTTTTCGGGGCGCCCATTCCTTGTATGGAAGGCGGCGTTTTCACAAGATCGTTTAGGTGACATGGATACGGAGCTATTCCAAGAGTTCTTCCAAGCGCTGTCTAGCGCAGCAGGCCTAACCCTGCATGTTCACAGTCTTGAAGGCACAAATAATCACCACATTATTGAAAGCATCTTTAAGGCACTTGCCAAGGCGCTGCGCATGGCGGTGGAAGTCGATAGCCGCGCATCAGACGCCTTGCCGAGCACGAAGGGCGCGCTTTCAGGGGCGTAAGCTTTGGCGCGCTATGCGCTTTCTTTTAAATCTTTGATTTTGGGGCTGTGACCTGTATGCGCGAAAAAGCGTAGCAGGTCGCTTGGCGTCAGGCCAACCGTCATAGTGTTGAGCAGCGGATGATAATTTACGAGATCGGCGCTCATCATATCTGCGTCTAGTATTATTTCGACCGAATGGTCTGTGTCATTGATTGCCGCGAAAGGGCAGACTGATCCAGGCTTTACGCCCAGATATTTCCATAAACGATCAGCCGAACCAAAGGATAAGCGTCCGCATTCTAGCGTGGTTTCCAATTGTTTTAAGTTCACTTGCGTTTCATTAGCAAGGACAACCAGAAACATTTTCTTTTTCTTGTCACGCAAAAACAGGTTACGGCAATGCGTGCCCGGCATGTCGAGTTTGATTTTGCTGCTTTCTTCTACGCTGAAGACGGCTTCGTGTTCGTAAAATTTAAAATCAATGCCAAGGTCGCGCAAAGTATCCATCAGGTTTTGCGGGCTGGTGGGCAGGGCATCTTCGGCGGTTGAGATAATTTGCGTCATAGATTGCGTTTTCTAAGGACATCACCGTGCGCGGGGAAATTCTCGTAATCAGTGAGGGTTGTAACCGAATGTTTCAGTGCATCAAATCCCTGACGGTCAACGCGCGAGATTGATGTGCGTTTTAAAAAGTCCCAAACAGACGTACACGAATATGTATGTGCCCATCCGCCAGTTGGCAAAACGTGGTTGACACCAATGCCGTAATTGCCAAGTGATGATGGTGTAAGCTCGCCAATTAAAATTTCGCCCGCATGTTTGATTTGGGCGGCAATTTTATCCGCGTCTTTGACCTTTAAATGCAGGTGTTCTGCGGCATAAGCGTTAGATAGGGCGACCGATTGGTCTAGGCTTTCTGTAAGGATGATTGCGCCATAATCGCTCATCACGTGGGTGCAGATATCTTGGTGAGGTTGTGGCAAGTCAGCGATAATTTTGGGTAAATTATCACGTACATAGGTTGCCAATTTTTCATCATGCGTAATCAAGAGCGCGGCGCTATCCTTGCCGTGTTCGGCTTCGTTGAGGACATCAAGGCATGTGTTGTGCGGGTCTGCGGTTTCATCACACAAGATGATGCTTTCCGATGGGCCGGCGGGCATGCCCGGATCAATGATGTCAGATAGATAGCGTTTTGCCGCGGCGACATATGGGCTTCCAGGGCCGAGAGTCTTTTTAACCGGCGTTATGGTCTGTGTGCCGTAAGCAAGGGCAGCTATGGCCTGAGCGCCACCGACCTTGTAGACGGTATCAATGCCGCAAAGGCGTGCGGTATATAGGCTGGCGTCATCGGCGCTGCCGTCTGGGGTGGGCGGCGTTGTAATAGCGATATTGGGCACGCCTGCAATTTTTGCAGGAATGGCCAGCATATACATTGCGCTGGGGAATGCGCCTTTACCGCGCGGCACATACAGGCCCACGGAATCGATTGGGTTGATTTGCTCGCCCGCCATGACGCCGGCTTCGATTTCAATCATCCAGTGTGCGTCTTTTTCAGCGCGGCGCATTTGCTCTTCATGGAAAGTTTGTACGTTTTTGGCACAATGCTGGATTGCAGCCTTTAGGTCATCGTCCAGTGCGGCCTCGGCGCGGTCGAATTCTTCTTCGGTGGCTTTGATATTGGTGATGTGCGCGCCATCGAATTTTTTGGCATAGTCGCGCAGGGCGTCATCGCCGCGCCGTTTTACGTCTTGGATAATGGGGCCGACGGCCTTGATGGCGTCATCAATATTGGCCTGCGCGCGGCGCATGATGCGCTGCTTGGTGGCGTCATCGGTTTCGTTCCAGCGATAGAAATTGATTGTCATGGTTTTTATCATCATGTTTTTAGGATTGACAAAGGGGCTTTATAAACCGAAAACCAAGTCATGACAAAAGAATTTATTATGATTATTGATTATGGCTGCGGCAATTTGCGCTCTGCGCAAAAGGCATGTCAGCACGCGGCGGATGAGGCAGGCTTGGATTTGGATGTGGTGATTTCCAATAAGGCCGAGGATATTGCGCGCGCATCACATTTGGTTTTGCCTGGGCAAGGCGCGTTTGGGGATTGTATGTCTGGTTTGCAAAAATCTGGCATGCTGCCAGCACTGGAAGATGCCGTTTTGCAAAAGAAAGTCCCGTTTTTAGGGATCTGCGTTGGCATGCAATTACTTGCACGTGAAGGCCATGAGCATGGCAATCATCAGGGTTTAGGATGGCTGGATGCGACGGTTGAGGCCATTCAGCCAAGTGATGCGTCTTTAAAAATACCGCATATGGGATGGAACGATATTCTGCATCACCAAGACCACCCTGTTTTAGACGGCATTCAAGACGGCGATCATTTTTATTTTGTGCATTCATATCAGATGCATCTTGCCGATTCGCAGGCCCTATTGTTGTCTTGTGATTATGGCGGATCAATCGTTGGCGCGGTTGCAAAAGATAATATTGTCGGCGTTCAGTTCCACCCAGAAAAAAGCGCCGAAGCGGGTTTGCGCCTGATCGGGAACTTTTTGCGCTGGACGATTTAGGGCGCTTTGTTGCGCTGCGTCGTGGCTTTTTCTTCTTTTGGCTTTGGCCTTCATGGTATGATGAGGTGATAAGCGAGGTTTTCTTAGGATGAATGAACAAACGTTAGCGCAACCTTCACCGCCAAGTGCGACGGTGGAGCTTTTAACTGAATTATCACCGAGTGATTTAAATGATTTATGCGATGCGACTGACGCCGCGATTGAAGCGGGCGGTGGTTTTGGATGGTTAGACCTGCCAGCGCGCGAGATTTTAGAGCGCTTTTGGCAGGGCGTTGTTGTGATGCCAGCGCGCCTTTTATTTGTCGCGCGTTTAGATGGCGTTATTTGCGGCACATGCCAATTGGTCTTGCCGCCGCACAACAATCAGGCACAATCACACAGCGCACATTTGACAACGCATTTTGTGGCGCCTTGGGCGCGGGGCTTTGCCCTGTCTGATCGGTTGCTTGATGCAGTTGAGGCGCAAGCACTATCGCATGATGTATCGGTTATTAATTTGGACGTACGCGAAACCATGAGCGCGGCAATTTCCCTGTATGAAAGCCACGGATACAAACGCATTGGCGAGCATCCTTCCTATGCAAAAGTCGATGGAAAAACGCTGAAAGGCTTTTATTATTATAAGGACTTGTCAGAATCTTAGGGCTGCTTTATAAGCCTTTCTTATGATTATTTATCCTGCAATTGATTTGAAAGACGGTCATTGTGTGCGCCTGTATAAGGGCGATATGAACCGCGATGTTGTGTACAATGAAAACCCTGCGGATCAGGCGGTGACTTGGGCGCGTACGGGGTTTTCGTGGATCCATGTTGTTGATTTGAACGGTGCCGTTGATGGTAAGCCCGTTAATTACAGCGCAGTAAAATCTATTTTATCGTCGGTTGATGTGCCTGTGCAGTTGGGCGGGGGCATTCGTTCGCTCGCGCAGATTGAGCACTGGCTTTCCGAAGGGGTGAGCCGCGTTATCCTGGGCACAGTTGCCGTGCGCGATCCTGACCTTGTGAAAAAGGCGTGTCAGCTTTTCCCAGATCAAATTGTGGTTGGCATTGATGCACGTAAAGGCATGGTGGCCGTTGAGGGCTGGGTTGAAGAATCCGATATGCGTGATGTTGATTTGGCGCACGCCTTTGAAGATGTGGGCGTTTCGGCAATTATTTATACTGATATTGATCGTGACGGTACGGGTGAAGGCGTGAATCTTGAACGCACATGCGCTCTGGCCGAAGCAACAAGTATTCCTGTGATCGCATCTGGCGGTGTTGGGTCACTGGATGATTTGCGCGGTGTGCAGAAATCTGCGGCCGAGCATCATTTAAACGGCGTCGTGGTTGGACGTGCTTTATATGAAGGGCAATTAGATCCTGTAGAAGCACTGAAAATTGTGGCGTAATTTTCAAAAATAAACGTTTTGTTCATTTGGAGCGTTTTATAATTAAAAATAGATATTAGTCGAGGGTGTAAAAATGACTATCAAAGATTTTGCAGACGCAAGTGCGCGTAAAAGTAATATGCGCTTGTTTCATTTTAAACAGCGTGTGGATGATGTGCTGGGCGCTGCGGAAACGGTCGGGTCTGACCAGCATCATATTTTAGAGAAACTTCTGCCGCAGATTGAAAAGCGTTATGTTGAAAAAGAATGGGCTGACTTTACGCCTGTTGCACATGCGTATTTAGCGGTTTTAGAAGATAGCCTTGGTTCAGAACATCATGAAGTTGGCCTGTCATTTGAAGAAGCTTTTGCGCCATACGTATCTGGCTTGCATGAGGATGACATTGCCCTTTTGCAAGCTGATCATGATCGTGCCTATGGTGACCATGCAGCTGAGCTTGAATTAGCAGAACGCTTGCATGAAGAGCAGCCGCGTCCATGCTTTATTCCCAAAGATTATGCATGATTTTCCCTTATTGATCGTTTGACAAACGGCAATGAAACGGCTCTGATAGGGACATGTTAAAAAATCGCATTATTCCTTGTTTAGATGTCGATAACGGCCGTGTGGTCAAAGGCATTAATTTTGTTGATATCGTTGATGCGGGTGATCCGGTTGCACAGGCGCGCGTTTATGGCGCGGCAGGCGCGGACGAGCTTTGCTTTTTGGATATTACAGCCACACATGAAGGGCGCGGCACGATTTTGGACGTAGTGCGTGATGTCGCGGCCGAGGTATTTATTCCTTTGACGGTTGGCGGCGGTGTGCGGACGCTGGACGATATTCGTGCGTTGCTGGATGCGGGCGCGGATAAGGTTGCGATTAATTCGGCGGCTGTTAAGAATCCTGAGTTCGTGCGCGAAGCTGCCGAGAAATGCGGGTCGCAGGCTATTGTGGTTGCGGTTGATGCCAAGGGTAAGGCTGATGGCAGCGCTGGGTGGGAGATTTATACCCATGGCGGACGCAATCCAACTGGTCTGGATGCGGTGGAATGGGCCGTGAAAATGGCAGATTACGGCGCGGGCGAAATTTTATTAACTTCTATGGATCGTGACGGTACGCGCGCAGGATTTAATTTGCCCTTAACGCGCGCGGTCAGTGATGCAGTTGGCATCCCGGTGATCGCATCTGGCGGCGTTGGAACGTTAGACCACTTGGTCGAAGGTGTGCGCGATGGCGGGGCAAGCGCGGTTTTAGCGGCGTCTATCTTCCATTTTGGCGATTATACAATTGCACAGGCCAAAGCCGCGATGGAAGCGGCGGGCGTGGCTGTACGTGTTTAAGGGGAAATCATGACAAACGAAGCAATTTTACAGGAATTATTTACCGTTCTTGAGGCTAGAAAGGCTTCAAGCCCTGATGAATCATACGTTTCCAGCCTGTACGCAAAAGGTACGGCGAAAATCGCTGAAAAAGTCGGCGAAGAAGCCGTTGAAACGATTATCGAAGCCGTCAAAGGTGATAAGCGTGCCTTGGCCGAGGAGTCAGCAGATTTACTGTTTCACCTGATGGTTTTGTGGGCAGATCAGGGCATTGCGCCAGATGCGATTCTTAAGATCCTTCAGCGCCGTATGGGCACATCTGGTCACGCGGAAAAGGCCTCGCGCAGTTCTTAACATTGGATTATCTGGATTTATTTACCGTGTTTCGGCGATTTTGTTGTCGTCGTTTGTAATGATGACGGTGGGCTGATGCTTTTTGGCTTCGTCTTCGCTCATCCCCGCATAGGCGCAGATAATGACCAGATCATCAGGTTGCGCCAAATGGGCGGCTGCGCCGTTAATGCCGATAATGCCGCTTCCGCGCGGGCCTTCGATGGCGTATGTCGTGAAACGGTTGCCGTTTGTGATGTTCAGGACATCAACTTGTTCGTTAATTAAAATGCCTGCCGCGTCCAGCAAATCGCGGTCAACAGTGATCGAGCCAACGTAATGAAGGTCGGCTTGTGTCACCTTTGCGCGGTGGATTTTTGCTTTGAGCATGTTTATAATCATGCGCATTATATAAAAGCGTTGTAGGAGAAAATCAATGCCAATTTACGATAACCAGAATATCTTTGCCAAAATCCTGCGCGGAGAAATCCCGAATAACACTGTTTATGAGGATGATTATGTTTTGGCTTTTCGTGATATCGCGCCGCAAGCGCCCGTACATATCTTGGTCATTCCAAAGGGCGCGTATGTATCGATTGATGATTTTGGTGCAAAGGGATCCCCTGACGAGGTTAGCGCGTTTTATAAAGCAATTGCGACAATTACCGCGCAAGAAGGCTTAACTGACGCAGGGTTTCGCTGTATCGCTAATACGGGCGACCATGGCGGTCAAGAAGTGCCGCATTTCCACATGCATATTTTAGGCGGTGAACCTGTTGGCCCAATGGTTTCAAAATCTTGAGCCAGCACCCAACCGATCATAGTTATGATGTTATTGTCATTGGCGCCGGTGCGGCGGGGCTGATGTGCGCGGCGCAGGCAGGTCAGCGTGGTAAGCGAACGCTGCTCATTGATCATAGCGCCAAAATTGCCGAGAAAATTCGTATCTCTGGCGGGGGGCGATGTAATTTTACAAATCTAGGCGCAGGACCGCAGGCCTATTTATCGCAAAATCCGCATTTTTTTAAATCGGCTTTGCGCCAGTATACGCAGCATGATTTTATCGCGATGGTGGATGCGCATAACATTGCCTATCACGAGAAAACGTTAGGGCAGCTTTTTTGCGATAAAAGTGCGCAGCAAATTATCGATATGATGGTAACCCTTTGCGAGGATGCAGGCGTGACTATCCAGATGAAAACGCAAGTTGAGAGAGTCTTATATGAAGATGATCTTTATTTTGTGCGCACAAATTTAGGCGCCTATCATGCGCCGTCATTGGTGATTGCAACCGGCGGCTTGTCGATCCCTAAAATTGGTGCAACGCCGTTTGGATATAAGATTGCCGAGCAATTCGGCCTGAGCATTATTCCCCCGCGCGCGGGTTTGGTGCCCCTCACCTTTCAAGATGATATGCTGGCCTTTTGCAAGACGCTTAGCGGGGTGAGCGTCGATGCGATTGTTGCGTGCGGAAAAACATCGTTCCGTGAGGGATTATTATTTACGCATCGCGGTCTGAGTGGTCCTTCGATTTTGCAAATTTCATCCTATTGGCGTGATGGACAGGCGATTACGATCAACTTGGCCCCTGATACAGATGTTTTTGCGGTTTTAAAGGCGCGTAAAGACAAAACGCCAAAGCAGGAAATTCAAACTGTTTTGACTGAAATGTTGCCGAAGAAATTGGCGCATGGATTGTGTGATATTGCGGGCGCTAAGGGGCGTTTGGCGGATTTGCCGCATAAAATGCTGCAAAAAATTGCTGCGCATATTAATGCGTGGAATATTGTGCCTTCTGGCACTGAAGGATACCGGACGGCCGAGGTGACCTTAGGAGGAGTTGACACGCAGTGTTTATCCTCTAAAACCATGGAGACTAAAACGCATAAGGGATTGTATTTCATAGGTGAGGTTGTCGATGTGACAGGCCATTTAGGCGGATATAACTTTCAGTGGGCGTGGTCATCAGGATATGTTGCTGGCCAAAATGTTTAAATAATAAGGATAAAGCCATGGTAAAAATATATGGCATCAAAAATTGCGATACGATGAAAAAGGCGATGACATGGTTGAATGATCATGGTGTTGCCTATGATTTTATTGATTACAAAAAGGCAGGCGCGGATGCAGAAGTGCTGCGCGCGGCAATTGCGCAACATGGGTGGGATAACGTTATTAACCGCCGCGGCACGACGTGGCGACAATTACCTGATGCGGTTAAGGCGCAAATGGATGATGAGGCTGCGATGAGCGCGGCGATGGAAAACCCATCTTTGGTAAAACGTCCATTATTAATCAATGATGCGCACATAACTTTGGGCTTTAAGCCCGAGATTTATGCTGCGTTTTTCGGAAAGGCATAAGGAGCTATCATGCCACCACCACTCGCTCTATCCGTGAAGGATGCCATGGTGCGTTATAGTGACGTGCCCGTGTTTGAAAATCTGTCCTTTAACATTCATAAGGGCGCGCGCATTGCGCTTGTCGGGAAGAATGGCGCAGGTAAATCAACCCTGATGAACATTATCACTGGTCGTCAGGATTTAGACGAAGGAGAGCGCTGGGAAGAGCAGGGCCTGTCTATTGGTTATTTGCAGCAAGAGGTCATCCCAAAAGAGGGGCAGAGCATTTATGATTATGTGATTCAAGAAATCCCTGAAGAAGAGCGTGAGCTTCATGCTTACAAGGTGGATATTGTCACAGATGCGCTGCAGATTGATCCGCAGGCAATGTTAACGCGCCTCTCGGGTGGACAGTTGCGCCGCGCGGGGCTTGCACGCGCCTTGGTGGAAGAGCCAGATATTTTGCTGCTGGATGAGCCAACAAACCATTTGGACCTAGAAGTGATTGAGTGGTTAGAGGGGTATTTGAAGGCTTATCGCGGGACGCTTTTATGCGTGTCACACGACCGGACATTTCTTGCGAATATTACCAATCAAATTTTCTGGTTGGATCGCGGTGATTTGAAAGTATGCCCGCGCGGCTTTGGCCACTTCGAGGAATGGTCGACGATGCTGCTTGAGCAAGAAGAGCGCGAGCTTAGAAACCGTAAAAGCATTGTCGCTCAAGAGGTCGAGTGGGCGTCGCGCGGTGTGAAGGCACGGCGTAAACGTAATATGCGCAGGCTAGAGCTGGTCAAGGAAATGCGCGATCAGCTCAAAGCGGATGAGAGCTCGTACCGTAAGGCGACGAACAAAATTAAAATGGAAACGCCCAAGGGGATTGAAGAAAATTCTAAAATCGTTGCAGAGTTTTATAATGTCCATAAAACCTTTGAGGAAGACCACAAAGTCATTCCTATTTTAAAAGGGTTTTCGCTGCGTATTCAGCGCGGGGAGCGCATCGGTATCCTTGGGAAAAATGGTTCGGGTAAAAGTACCTTTTTGAAATTATTGATGGGGCAAATTGATCCCGACCAAGGCCGCGTTAAACGCCGTAAGGAACTTGAATTTTCTTACTTTGACCAAAAGCGCAGTGATCTCAACCCAGAGGATACACTGCGAAAGGTGCTGGCGCCTGCGGGTAATGATTACATCAATGTGATGGGCAAGCAGCGCCATGTCTGCGGATATTTGAAGGACTTTTTGTTTGATCCTGCGCGGTCATACGACAAGGTTTCTCAGCTTAGCGGCGGGCAGAAAAACCGCCTGATGCTGGCGAAGATTTTGGCCAATCCGCAAACATGTTTGATTTTGGATGAACCAACAAATGATTTGGATATGGATACGCTGGATATGCTGGAGGAAATTTTGATCCAGTATCAAGGCACATTAATCATTGTATCGCATGATCGTGATTTTCTGGATCAAACGGTTACGAAGATTTTAGCCTTTGAAGGCGAGGGCAAAGTGCAAAGCTGTGTCGGCGGGTATACTGATTATATTGCCATGCGTGATAAAGAAAATGACAGTGCAAAGCCTGCAGCAAAACCGTCAAAGACTAAGGATGAAAGCGTGCAGCAAAATGTGCAGCAATCTGGCGAGGATAGCGCACCTGCGCCAAAGAAACAGGCGAAGAAGTTAAGTTATAAGCTAGAGCGGGAATTAGGGCAGTTGCCAGATAAAATTGAAAAAGCTCAGGGCGAGGTCGCCGCGTTTAACGAGCAATTATTAGATGCGGATTTCTACCAACGCGATCCCGATGGGTTCCACAGCGTTACGCAAGCCTTGGCAGATGCCGAAGCGAAGCTTGATCGTTATGAAACGCGCTGGTTAGAGCTTGAAGAGATGAAGGCCTCGTAAGACCGGCCGTATCATTACAACCGATCATTTTTTGGATAGCTGATTACGCGCGGTAGTTGATTACATGTTTTATTTGCCGCCAGATTAACGCGCTGTGATAGTGATCTTTGATCGCGTTCATGCGGTTTATCAGATTTTTTGAATGCGCCTTTAATTCTCATATTGCCCTCATTTATTATTAAAGGCGTTATAAGACGCAATTTCTATTATGTCAACTTCTTGGATTTGCTTAATCCATCGCGTAATCGGCAGCGATACCGTATTTCGGGTCTTCGCTTTCGACTTGCTCGACGGCGCTGCCTGCTTGGTGGAGGAGCTTTTTACAATCCGCGCTAAGATGACGTAGGTGAAGCTTTTTTCCGCGGGCTTGGTAACGTTCGGCAAGGGTGTCGAGCGCCTCAAGGGCAGAGTGGTCCCAAACGCGGCTGTTCGCGAAGTCGACGACAACATCATCGGGATCATCTTTTGCGGTAAAGTAATCTTGGAAATCGGTGACGCTGGCGAAGAAGAGGTAGCCTTGTACCTTATAGATTTTATGACCCGCGTCTGTTAGGTGGCCTTGAACATCAATACGTTTGGCGGCCTTCCATGCGAAGACAAGGGCTGAGACAATCACGCCGACAATTACGGCGATGGCAAGGTCACTGTAAACAGTAACAGCCGTCACAAGGATAATCACGAAGGCGTCTTCTTTAGGGACGCGGTGCAGAATTTTTAGGCTATCCCATGCAAAGGTGCCGATGACGACCATGAACATCACGCCAACCAGTGCGGCCAGAGGAATTTGCTCGATCAGGCCAGAAGCCCATAGGATAAAGGCAAGTAAGAAGAGCGATGCGGCAATGCCTGCAACGCGCGTGCGACCGCCAGATTTGACGTTAATCATGCTTTGCCCGATCATCGCGCAACCGCCCATGCCGCCGAAAAAGCCTGTGACAACGTTGGCCGCGCCCTGAGCAAGACATTCTTGTGATGTGCCGGCTTTGCTGGTTTCGGTCATGTCGGCAACCAAATTCAGCGTGAGTAGGGATTCAATCAAACCAACGGCGGCGAGGATCACGGCGTAGGGCAGGATGATATAAAGGGTTTCTAAATTCATAGGCACGGCCGGCAGCATAAATTCAGGTAAGCCGCCTTTAATTGATGCCATATCACCAACGCGCGGTACATCAATATCCAAACCAATTACCAGCAGCGATACGCTTGCAATCGCAAGCAGCGGCGCAGGGATAAATTTAATGACGCGCGGGCCAATCCAGATAATGCCCATTGTCAGCGCAACTAGGCCAAGCATATACATCATTTTTGTATCGCCCAGCCACACCATCGTGCCATCAGGGGCAGCGGTTTTAAACTGTGTCATTTGGGCAAGGAAAATAACAATGGCAAGGCCGTTTACAAAACCAAGCATAACAGGGTGCGGCACCATGCGAATAAATTTACCCCAGCGCATGATGCCTGCAAAAATTTGTAAAAGGCCCATTAAGATGACTGTTGGGAACAGATATTCAACGCCGTGATGCATGACAAGTTCGACCATGACAACGGCCAGCGCACCTGTCGCACCAGAAATCATACCTGGGCGACCGCCAAACACTGCGGTGATCAGGCCAACGATAAAGGCCGCGTACAAACCGACGAGCGGATGTACGTGCGCGACAAAGGCAAAGGCAACAGCCTCGGGGACGAGGGCAAGTGCAACAGTTAAACCCGACAGGATTTCAGTTTTATATTTACTGAAAGCATTCGTATGTTGTGTCTGTTCGATAGGTGTATTTGCGCCGCCAGCCATGATTTTGCCTTGTTTTAAAAGTTTATCAGGGTGGTGTATAATCTATTTTAGGGCGCAGGGGCAAGAGTTGATATAAAATTAGGTCGTTGTGGTGCATTGTGTCTTTTAATTTTATCTTGGTGATGCGCGGGAGTGGGTGGTATATACTCGCCTTCTTTGTTGCGTTATTTGTCTAGGTTAAGTTTCCCGTTATGTTTGAACAGTTTTTTCTTTTGCTTGCATCTATTCTTGCCAATGCGATGTCTGCGTTTGCAGGCGGCGGATCAGGGTTAGTGCAGTTGCCAGCGATTTTATTGATGGGGCTGCCGTTTTCAACCGCCTTGGCCACGCATAAGATTGTGACATTTGCGCTGGGTTTAGGTGCTGTGTCACGCTTTGGTCAGGATAAAAGCATTTTAGACGTGCGCTTTGCAGGTTTTATTTTGATATGCGGTCTCATGGGCGTGCTTGTGGGGGCGTATGCTATTTTGCGCGTTCCTGATGAGATTGCGCGCCCGACGCTGGCGTTTTTGATTATTGCGCTGGGGCTGTATTCGTTTTTCAAAAAGGATTTCGGCCAGGACTATACGCCGAAAAACCGTGATTTAAAGGGCCGGATGCTGGGCGGTTTGGCGATCTTTTGCCTGGGCGCATTAAATGGGTCGTTAACTGCGGGGTCAGGTCTGTTTGTGACGCTGTTTTTAATTATGTGGTTTGGTATGGATTACCGCCGCGCCGTAGCATATACGATGACGCTGGTTGGGCTTTGCTGGAATTTAACAGGTGGGCTTGCGTTGGTGGCGATGGGCGCGCCAGTACACTGGCCTTGGGTGCCTGTTTTATTGGCAGGCTCGTTTATCGGGGGGTATTTGGGCGCGCATTTTAATACGCTCAAAGGCAACGCCTGGATCAAGCGTGCCTTTGTTGCAGTAACCTTATTATCGGGCGTTGCGCTGTTGGTTTAATGATTAACCCGCTGCGCGGCTGGCCTTTTTGCGCTCGTGCGGGCAAAGGAACTTTTTGCGCAGACGCAGGCTCTCTGGTGTGACTTCTAGCAGTTCATCATCATTGATGTAGGCCATCATGTCCTCGAGCGACATTTTCTTGGCTGGCGTCAAAATCACCGCATCATCAGATCCAGAAGCGCGCATGTTGGTTAGCTTTTTACCTTTTAGCACGTTGATTTCCAGATCGTTGTCACGGTTATGTTCGCCGACGATCATGCCTTGATACACAGGTGTTTGGTGTTCGATGAACATCACGCCGCGATCTTGCAAGTTGAAAATCGCAAAGGCGACGGCTGTGCCTGTTTCAGTTGAGATCAGCGCACCGTTACGGCGTTGTTCGATTTCACCTTTGTATGGTGCGTAAGAATGGAACAAACGGTTCATTACGCCTGTGCCGCGTGTTTGTGTTAGGAAACGGCTTTGGTAGCCGATCAAACCACGTGATGGCGCAAGGAATGTAATGCGCGTTTTGCCAGCGCCGCTTGAGCGCATGTCTGTCATGTCGGCCTTGCGGCGGTTCATCGCGTCAACAACGCTTGATGAATATTCTTCGTCAACGTCGATAATGACTTCCTCGATTGGCTCCATTTTTTGGCCGTTTTCTTCGCTGAGTACGACCTGAGGACGTGATACGGTCAGCTCGAACCCTTCGCGGCGCATTTGTTCGATCAATACGCCCAGTTGCAATTCGCCGCGACCACCAATTTCAAAGGCGTCTTTGCTGTCGCTTTCTTCGAATGTAATGGCAACGTTAACCTCTGCTTCGGCAAGCAAGCGTTCGCGGATCATTGTTGATGTTACTTTTTTACCTTCACGGCCAGCAAATGGTGAATCGTTGACTGTGATTGTTACCGACATTGTTGGCGGATCAATCGGTGTCGATTTCAAAGGCTCGGTCACGGAAGGGTTACAAATTGTATCTGATACTGAGGCCTCTGTTAGGCCTGCGATACAGATGATGTCGCCTGCGTGTACTTCTGTTACGGGAACGCGATCGGTGCCATCAAACATGAGTAATTTTGTCAGGCGACCTGCTTCGACTTGTTTACCGTCTAGGTTCATCGCCTTTACAGTGTCGTTGACTTTGGCGCTGCCGTGCAGGACGCGGCCAGTCAAACAACGACCAAGAAATGGATCAGAGTCCAGCAAAGTTGCTAGCATCGCAAATGGCTTGCCTTCTTCGACAGTTGGTTCTGGTACGTGCTCAAGCACGAGGTCTAGAAGCGGGTGCAAGTTTTCGCGTGGATCATCCAATTCGCGTGTACACCATCCATCACGGCCTGATGCATAGAGTACTGGGAAGTCTAATTGCTCGTCAGTGGCGTCCAAAGATACGAACAGGTCGAAGACTTCGTCGATGACTTCTTCTGGGCGGCCGTCTGGGCGGTCAACTTTGTTGATGATGACGATTGGGCGCAAACCTTGCGCCAAGGCCTTGCCAAGTACGAATTTTGTTTGTGGCATTGGGCCTTCCGCAGCGTCGGTCAGCAAAATAACGCCGTCAGCCATGTGCAATACGCGCTCAACCTCGCCGCCGAAATCGGCGTGTCCTGGTGTGTCGATAATGTTAATGCGTGTGCCTTCCCACTGAATCGAGGTAGGTTTTGCAAGAATAGTAATGCCGCGTTCTTTTTCAAGATCGCCCGAGTCCATCACGCGTTCATCAACGGCCTGATTTTCGCGGAACATACCGCTTTGTTTCATAATAGAGTCGATCAGGGTTGTTTTACCGTGGTCAACGTGTGCGATGATCGCGATATTGCGTAGTTTCTTGCTCATGGGCCGTTCTTTCATAATCTAATTAGCAGGCAAGCTTTAGTGCTTTTACGGGAAAAAGGAAAGCTTTATTTTGCTTAATCGTTGTCGTTTTCATTGATGGCTTCACTGCGTACGCAGCGTACATACAGCTTTTGATTTTTGCTTTGTTTATTTTGTGCGCCGCTTGCGAAGCTTTGCACCCATACGAACTTGTCGCTATGCTCGCTAGATGTCCAGTAATTTTGAGACGAGAAATTGCCAATTTTTCCGCGGTTTTCAAACATTTTTGCAAGCTCTTTTTTCGCAGGTAAGTACCAGTCAGAGTGACCTGCATAGACAAGATCTCCACATTTTTGTAAGGCAGGAAAGTCTTTTGGCGGATTGGCTTGCCCTTGGTTGCTGGCTCCGTCGTGCTCTGAATCGTGCTTGATGTCGTCTTTATGGTTTTTACGCTTCCATGTTGTTAAAATGGCTTGGTCGTATGGCGGCACGAATAAGAGTTTGCAGCTATTTAAGTTTTTTTCTTCTTCGGGGCATAGCAGGCCACCAAATTGCGTGCCGTCCGAGCATACTTCCCCCGGGCTGCCGCATGATGTCATTAACTTACGGGGCGATGTTGCTTCATCATCGGATCCGCCGCCAAATAAAGCGTGCGCCGGTGCGCCGAGCGTCGCAGTACAGAAAAAGAGCGCCAGAAGGAAAAAAAACCGTTTCATTATTGTTTTGCCTTGTTTTATGAAATAAAATAACCGTGGTCTGGTAGCGACTATATCAAATTGAGGTATTTTATCAAGCCAGTAGGGAAAGAGCTTGACCGCGAAGCCGATGACGTTACGATACTGGGTAATTATGTATCCATGTGAAGAATGTGTAAGGAATTAAAGTTGGAAAATTTAACGCGCCGCGGTTTGATGTATATTATGTCCTCTCCATCGGGGGCAGGCAAAACGACGATTACGCGGGCGTTGCTTGAGAAAAACCCAGATATGCAGATTTCTGTGTCAGCAACGACGCGCCCGCGCCGCGCCGGCGAAGTGCATGGACAGGATTATTATTTTGTATCGATTGATGAGTTTCGCGATATGATCGATCGCGGCGATATGCTTGAGCACGCCAAAGTTTTTGAGCATTACTATGGTACGCCGCGCGCGCCGGTTGAAAAGGCGCTACAAGAAGGGCGTGATGTTATTTTTGACATTGATTGGCAAGGCACGCAGCAAATGCGGGAAATTGCCAGCGACGATGTTGTGACCGTCTTTATTTTGCCGCCGTCACGTCAAATTCTTGAGGGACGTTTACGCAGCCGTTCACGCGATACGCGCGAGACAGAAGAACAAATTCGCCACCGCATGTCCAAAGCGACGGATGAGATTTCTCATTATGCGGAGTATGACTATGTGATTATCAATGAAAATATTGATACGGCGATTGCGGATGCTCAGACGATTTTGGACGGAGAGCGCGTGAAACGCCGCCGCATTAAGGGGTTGTCTGATTTTGTCCGCGGCCTGATGAGTGGCCTTTAAGGCGTTTCGGCGGCTTTGGGGTTGTCTGTGATAAACTGCGCCATTTTGATATAATCTTCGACAGTAATGTTCTCTGCGCGCATGGTTGGGTCAATGCCGCAGGCCTCTAACGCGGCGCTATATTTCTTTAAACTAGACCTGACCATTTTACGGCGCTGGCCAAAGGCTGCCTCGGTGAGTGATTCCATCACTTTAAAATCTGGCGCGCTGGGCTGTTTGGCTTTGGTTTTGAAATGAACGATTGCCGATTTGACTTTGGGCGGTGGGGTAAAAGCCTCGGCGGGGAGGACATAAACCTGTTGCACGTTGCATAGCCATTGGCACAGGACGGACAAGCGCCCATATGTTTTATCACCTGCAGAGGCGACTATGCGGTCGGTTACTTCTTTTTGAAACATTAATGTCATTGTTTCAAAGGCTTGGGCGCCATGATCGGCAATCTGGCTAAGCCAGCCTATCAATAAAGGCGTTGCAATGTTATAGGGCAGATTTGCAATGATGGCGCGCGGGGCGGCGCTTAAATCCATCAGGTTTATTTTTAGTGCATCGCCTTCGATCAAAGACAGATCTTCGCCAGCGGCCTGTTTTAAGCCTTGCAGGGTGGTAATCGCACGCGGATCGAATTCGATCGCGGTTAGGGATACAGGATTTGCATGTAAAATGGACCGCGTTAGACCACCTGGTCCGGGGCCGATTTCAAAGCAGTTTTTATCGCTTAGGTAGCCCGCATGGCGAACGATTTTGTCGGTGATATTGCCATCGAGCAGAAAGTTTTGACCAAACTTTTTCTCGGCGCGTAAATTGTTTTGTGTGATGACATCGCGCAGCGGGGGAAGGGTGTCACGATCAAAAGCCATCTTAGCGCATTTCTATACGGTTATCGATGAATGCGCCATGCTTGAGGGCATTGAGGCGATTGCGGCTAATGCGTTCGGCGCGGTCCATGGTTAGCATATTTGCAACTTCATCACGCGAGGGGATTTTATCTGCGGTGATTGTACGTTTATCGCTGAGATAAAAAATATGATAGCCATCAAGTGTGCGAATGGGGTGTGTGAGTGATTTGCTTGCCATTGTGCTGACGACGCTGCGTACTTCTGGTTCTAGCTGATTTTCAGGAACCCAGCCTAATGCGCCGCCTGTTTGCGCGCCTGGTGCTTTGGAGATTTGCTGTGCGACAGCCGCAAATGGTGCGCGCTTGTTTGAAATGTCGGTAACGACTTGCTGCGCAAGTTTTTTGACGGCCTTGTCGTCGGTGACTGTATCGACGGGTAAGAAAATCTCGGACAAGAGATACTCTGTCTGGCCGATATGGTCTTGCATGCGCTGAAGCTGGCTTTCGATATCACTGTTACTGACGCGCACGTTGCGGCGCAGGTCAGATGAGAACACTTTTTGCCATGCGAGGCGTGCCTTGATTTGTTTGCGCAAGCTGATGACAGGGACGTTTTTGCCCTCTAGCAGTTGCTCGAATTGTTGGGATGTCATGTTGTTGGTTTTTGCGAGATCGTTAAAGCCAGCATCGATTTCTTGTTCGGTTACAAGAATGTCTAAACGTTCGGCCTCTTGCATTTGGACGGCTTCTTCGATCAACATATTGACGACCTGCGGCAATAATTTTTGGCGTGTTTGATTGTTATCTGGCAGACCCGAAGAGGCGATAATCAAGGCTAAGCGGCTTTGAATGTCCATGTAGGAAATTGCGCCATCATTGACAACAACTGCGATGCCGACTTTTTGTGATGGCAGTGTGGCTGAAACGCTTGCTATGCTGGTTAGCATAGCGCAGATAAAAAACAGTACGTACGTGATGCGCAGGCGCATAAAAGTCCTTCCTTTGGGCGGGTTACGCCGAAAAACGACCACCTGGACGGTATGTGGTCAAATATGTTGGTAAAACAATATCCAGTGATGTGGGCTGAATGTTCAAATCAGACAGCGTCAGCGCCTTTTTGCCAACGATGTTATCTGATTTGAGGCTTTCAACTTGATCTTTTGTCAGCAGTGGTTTTGGCAAGAGGCTGAGGATTGATGCCTGCATTTTTGCAATTTCAAATGGCAAAGGCACAAGGCAGCGTTGTAGGCCTGTGTAATGCAAAAGCTTTTCAAAGATTTGCTTGAAAGTGAAAACTTCAGCGCCGCCAAGTTCGTATGCTTTACCAAGCGGGGAAGTTTTATCGCTGGTGGGCATGTCAATTGCCTGAAGTGCGGCTTTTACAACGTCTTCGATGTAAATGGGCTGGAATTTTGTTTGGCCACCGCCGATAAGTGGTAGGAACGGCGCGACTTGCGCGATTTTCGCAAATTTATTGAAGAAGTCATCATCTTTCCCGAAAATGATGCTTGGGCGCAGAATAGTTGCGTTTGGAAATGCCTTGAGGACGCGTTTTTCGCCGTCTAATTTACTGGCGGCGTAATTGGATGATGATGTATCAATGCCAAGCGCCGAGATGTGAACAAGGCGTTTTACGTTACTGATTGCGGCGGCTGTGGCAATGGATTCAGGCAGTTCTGCGTGAATGTGTGTGAAGGATTGTTTGCCTGGCTTTTCAAACAAGATGCCAACGCAGTTGAAAACATAATCTGCGCCAGAGATAAGCTCGGCAATGGTGTTATAATCCGCTGGATCATAGGCAACAGGCACGATTTGACCGATATCGCCTAGGGGCTTTAGGAAAAAGGCAGCTTCTGGAACGCGGGTGGCGATTTTGATGCGCATGCCGCGCTGAGCCAGAGCCTTAACAATATTGCGTCCGACAAAACCGGTTCCCCCGAAGATAACAGCCGTTTTTTGCATGTGATGAAATCCTTGTAATAATCGCTATGACTGGTTGTAATTTTAGTGCTGAGCCGCGCCGAAGTCTAGAGGCAATCTTCTTTGGTGACGAAACTGTCCATGACGCGTTTCAGGCCACTGGTTTCAAATTTAATGTCCAGTTTATGGCCTTCGATATTGATGATTTTCCCATAGCCAAATTTTGTGTGAAAAACGCGGTCGCCGCGTGTGAGTATATCGCCCGTTTCGCTGCGTGTTTGCTGCGTTAGCGATGAAGATCGGGTGGTCGGTTTTTTTGTGGTGCTGTGGTAATGTGCACCGCCAAATCCACTAGAATCCCAGTGCGATGATCGCCCGCTTTGCGAGATGCCGATGTCGCTGGCGCGGTCGATATTGGCTTCGGGGAGTTCCTCGATAAAGCGCGAGGGGATAGAGGCCACATAATTTCCGTACATGCGGCGGTTGCCGACGTATGAAATATAGGCTTTTTTGCGTGCGCGCGTAATGCCAACATAGGCAAGGCGGCGTTCTTCTTCTAGGCCTTTGAGGCCATTTTCATCCATCGTGCGTTGTGACGGGAATAAACCTTCTTCCCAACCGGGCAAGAAAACAGTATTAAATTCCAGACCTTTAGCGCCGTGCAGCGTCATAATGGTGACGCAGTCTTCTTCTGAGGCTTGTTGATTTTCAAAGACCAGGGCGACATGTTCAAGAAAGTCCGCCATGTTGTCAAATTCCTGCATGCCGGAAACAAGTTCCTTCAGGTTTTCAATGCGCCCGGGTGCGTCTGGTGATTTATCTGCCTTCCACATGGCCATATAGCCGCTGTCTTCTAGGATTTGCGCGGTCAACTCGGCATGATCCATTTGATCGAGCAGCGATCGCCAGCGGTTAAAGTCATCCATCACGCGCATGAGTGACCCGCGCAGGCGCGTTGTCAGTTCATCCGTTTGGGTAAGGTCGATGATGGCGTCATGCAGGCTCATATTATGGCGGCGTGCATGGGCGTAAAGTTTTTGGATGGATTGATTACCAATTGAGCGTTTGGGCTTGTTGATGATGCGTTCTAACGCGAGATCATCGTGGGGCTGCACGGTGGCACGCAGATAGGCCAGCGCATCACGAATTTCAGAGCGCTCGTAAAAGCGTTGTCCGCCGATAACCTTGTAGGCGATGCCAAGCTTGATGAAGCGTTCTTCAAATTCACGGGTTTGAAAGCCTGCCCGCACCAAGATCGCCATGTCGCCAAGTGCGTTGCCTTTGCGCTGCATTTGTTCGATTTCTTCACCGATCCAGCGCGCTTCGGCGTCGCCGTCCCACAGGCCCATGACAGTTATTTTTTCACCATCGCCTGCTTCCGACCATAGCTCTTTTCCTAGGCGGTCGCTGTTATTGGCGATAACGCTGCCTGCGGCGCGCAGGATATTGTTTGTCGAGCGATAATTTTGTTCCAGTCTGATAATCGCCGCGCCAGGGAAGTCTTGTTCAAAGCGTAGGATGTTGCCAACCTCGGCGCCGCGCCAGCCATAAATAGACTGGTCATCATCGCCTACGCAGCAAATATTTTTTGATCCCTGCGCCAGTAAGCGTAGCCACAGATATTGCGCGACGTTGGTGTCTTGGTATTCGTCCACCATAATATAACGAAAACGGCGATGATACTCTTCGAGGATCATTTTGTTTTCTGGGTTTTTAAAGATATGAATGCAGTGTAATAGCAGATCTGCAAAATCGCAGGCGTTAATTTCTTTCAGGCGTTGTTGGTAGGCCTTGTAAACGGCGCGCAGTTTGCCGTCTGCCAGATCACCGGCTTCGTCTTGATCGACTGTTTCTGCGGTCAGCGCACGGTCTTTCCAGCGATCAATGACAGATATCATGGCCTTGGGTGCCCACTTTTTTGTGTCGATATTGTGGACTTCCATGATTTGTTTGAGCAGGCGAATTTGATCATCGGGATCAAGGATTGTGAAGTTACTGTTTAGGCCAACAAGGTCGGCGTGACGACGCAGTATGCGCGCGGCAAGTGCGTGAAATGTGCCAAGCCACCATCCTTCGACGGACATGCCGCCCATTATGGCGCTGACGCGTTCTTTCATTTCTTGGGCGGCCTTGTTTGTAAAGGTCACAGCCATAATTTGCGATGGGAACGCCGTGCCCGTTTCCAGCAAATGCGCAAGGCGCGTTGTGAGGACGCGCGTTTTGCCTGTGCCTGCGCCCGCCAAGACCAAAACGGGGCCATCGAGGGTTTCTACGGCGCGCCCTTGTTCAGGGTTCAGGCCTTGTAAATAGGGAGGCTGATTATCAATCGGTGCGGAATGTGCGTTCATAAGTGCAAGATAAAGGGGATTGCCGCGTTAAAGCAAGTGAATATCTGATTTTGCAAGCGCGATTAGCGTGCAATTTTCACTTTGGCCAAACAGATCATGTTGCGGCCTTTGTTTTTGGCCTCGTACAGGGCGTTATCTGCGCGTTCGATGATATCATCAACGGTGTCGCCGCCATAAAATTCGGTGATACCGCCTGATAAAGTAATGCGCCCTAGTTTTTTGCCAGAATTACGGTTCACAACCTGTTTGTTGGCAACGGCCTCGCGCAGTTCGTCTGCAAGACGTTGACCAGCGTGTTGATTGGTGTTGGGCAATAACAATGCAAATTCTTCACCGCCATAACGCGCAACAAAGTCGCGGCCCTTAACGCCGTCGAGCAGTGTTTTTGCAACAAGGCGCAAGACCTGGTCACCGATTTGGTGACCATAATTGTCGTTGAAGCTTTTGAAGTGGTCGATGTCCATTAATATTAGTGAGAATGTTTGCTCTGCATTCGATTCGTGGGCTTCGATCATTTTATTGAGCTGAATGTCGAACGCCTTACGGTTGGCAACATTGGTTAGGCCGTCTGTCATGGCTTCTTGACGGACGCGATCAAGATCGCGCTGCAAGCCCATCATGACTTGCGCTTGTTTGCCAAGCTCTTGTTCGAGTTTTTTGTTTTTTTCAAGAATGACGTTGGTGTCCAGTGCAATCGTCTTGAGCAAATCTTTGACTTCATCCGTTGAATAGTCATTGCCTTCGAGTTTACTGCTGATGTCCTCGAGTGTGCCGTTATATTGTGATGTGACGTCTTTGACGTCATTTACAAGGGCATTTACATCCTTAATGGTTGTTTGAATTTGGCTGCCTGCCTCGCGGACATTGGCGACTTCTTCTTCGTTGTTTAGGAATTTGTCGTATAATTCGGCGCATGCCTCATACGTGAAATCTAATTCTTCGTTAATATCGATGAGTTCGATGGCATGTGAAAGCTCAGGATTAGAGCCAGCAAAATGTACGTACCACATTTCATAAATGCCTGGGACCAGCGGCAAGTCGCACGCCTTGATCTTCTCAAGCGCCTGCGCCGAAAAGCTATCTGCTTTGTCTTTAGGGTGGTTGTAATGCACGCCTTTGTCGTCCCGATCTTTTTGTTTTTATTATTTAATTTACAGCATGTTTAATACTGCTATGCACAAACATTGTAACTGTATTGTTTTTATATGCAATCCTTAATTGCGTTATTAAATGGATGTTTTTTATACGTTCATACCCATTGCACTGTTTGGCGATGCAGCTTTGGCCCACTCTAGCGGAGGGTTTAATTTGTTGACCGCGGCGACGATGCGCTCGTCTAATTGTGCATCAGGTACAGTGACTTGATTGATGCTTGCAAGGCTTGCGGCGGTTGAGCGTGCAAAATATGACGGATCTGTGTTCGGATCTTTCATGGCGCGCTCTTCAGCTTGAACAGCGTTGGCAAACTCTTGTTTCATGCCAACTTCAATGTCATTTGCATCATGGAATTCTTTATATAGCTCGCGCGGTAGGGGATAATTTGGATCGACATTCATGATGTCATCTAATTCAAATCCGTTGTCAAAAAATTCTTGCCAGTCAAAGGTTTCAGGCTTGGGCTGGTTTTTTGATTGTTGGGCGAGGCTTACTTGAGGGCTTGGGCTAGAGCGCGTGACTAATGCATCTTTAAGTTGATCCATCATCGCCTTGCGGTCAGCGCCAGAAACAGATTTAATGTTTTGGCATGCGCCAAGTAAGTTCATCATTTCTGCGGAAACGCCGCCAAGCGCCGCGCTTGTAAATAAATCGACTTCTGATGATGTGCTTTGCGCGAAGAGGGGCTGACCTGACATGCCTTGCTCTTTTACGCAGGCGTGGACTTCGCGCTGCGCTTGTTGGATAACGTTGGTGCAGATGCCTTTGACCATCGATGTTTGTTGTGTCACGGCTTTGGTTTGTGCTTTTACGCTTTGTGCGGCGCTCATTGATCCGCCTTTTGTAGAATCAACGCTTGTGATGCTGCTGGCTGATACGCTTAGGTTAAAGTTTCCTGCAAGTGTTCCAATGACTGTTCCTTGGCCGTTGCTTGGTGATTGGCTGGCGTCTGGGGAGATACTATAGATGTCAAAACCTTGGCTAAGGCCGGCGCTGCACTGGCCAAAGCCTTGTGAAAGCGCACCTTTTGCGATGCGGCTTGATACTGGTTTACTTGATATTTCTTTGATTAAGGACACTGCCCTACCCCATAAGTCATTATTATTTTCTATAATTATGAGGGAGAAGTCTTAATAAAACGTTACGCGGTTTTGCTTAAGTCCTTGTTTTAACAGAACTAAGTTAATATATAGTTAATGATATATTGGATTTTAATCACCAATAAAAACTGTCTTAAAAACATTGATTTAAACGATATTGATATGGCGATGCGCCGTGTTTAGAGGCTTGTTCTGCGGTAGCTTAGGGCCTCTGCCATATGTATTTTTGAGATGACAGTTGTATGATTGTCGAGGTCTGCAATCGTTCGCGCAACGCGTAAAATACGAAAATATCCGCGCGCGGAAAATTTATGTTTGGCAAAAACTTGGTCTAATAATTGCTGTGCATCGTCTGCAAGTGGACAGATGGCTTCGAGGAATTCTCCGTCTGCGCGGGCGTTTGTTGTGCTGTTGGCCTGATGGTCTTGGGCGCGCTGCGTTTGGATGTCACGCGCCGTTTGCACGCGCGCCGCAATGGCCTCAGAGTTTTCAGACGCGCCTTGTTTGAGGTCAAGAAATGAAACCGCAGGCACATCAATGATAAGATCAAATCGGTCGAGCATAGGGCCTGATATTTTGGATTGATAATCGGCGGCGCATCGCGGCACTTTGGTGCATTCTAAACTGGGGTCGCCAAGGTGGCCGCATTTGCATGGGTTCATTGCAGCGATGAGCTGAAATTGTGCGGGATAGCAAACATGCTGGTTTGCGCGGGCGATTGTGGCCTCACCATTTTCTAAGGGCTGGCGCAGTGATTCTAAAGTTGCGCGTGCAAATTCAGGAAGCTCATCTAAAAAGAGGACGCCATGATGGGCGAGGGATATTTCGCCGGGTTTCACTTTGTGGCCGCCCCCGACCAGTGCAGGTAATGAGGCAGAGTGATGCGGATCACGGAAAGGGCGCTGGGTTAAAAGGCCAGATTCTGGCAGCATCCCTGCAAGTGAATGGATCATGGATATGTCGAGCGCCTCGCGCGGCGAAAGAGGCGGTAATATACCAGGCAACGCCTTAGACAGCATTGATTTCCCTGATCCGGGCGGGCCAATCATTAACATATGGTGGCCACCCGCCGCCGCAATTTCCAGCGCGCGCTTCGCGCTTTCTTGGCCCTTGATTGCGGCCATATCATGTAGAGGTTTGGCTTGGGTCGTTATGGCGCGGGTTTGTATTTCGGGCGGGGATAAAATTTGACTGCCTTTAAAATGGTTCATGAGCTGCAGTAACGTATCGGCGGCTAAAATTTCCAGATCAGGGGCCCATGTTGCTTCGGCGGCGCAGGCGGAAGGACAAATAAAGTCTAGGCCGGATGTTGCCGCGTGCATGGCAGCGGGGAGGATGCCGCTGACGCCGCGCAGTTTCCCATCTAAGGATAGCTCGCCCAGAGTGATGGCGTTGCTTAGATCTTCTTGATCTAAAATGCCCATCGCAGCCAGCACGCCTAGCGCAATAGGCAGGTCAAAGTGACTGCCTTCTTTGGCAAGATCTGCGGGGGCAAGATTAACGGTGAGCTTCTTTGGCGGTAATCCCATGCCAAGCGCATGGAGCGCTGCGCGCACGCGCTCTTTACTTTCTGCGACGGCTTTGTCCGGCAGGCCAACAATGGTGAAAGAGGGCAGACCGTTCGTGATTTGAACCTCGACATCGACGGGTTTAACAGTGATGCCTTGAAATGTAACGGTTTGAACGCGCGATACCATAAAGTCAGCTTTGTGTGTAAAAATTTTTATAATGAAACCATAGGTTTAATAGAAAAACAAGCCGCGTTAATAATTGGTTTACTTTTATGCTTTAAGAATGGGACTCAACAAATAATAAACACATAAATAGAACAGGCTAAGGTGTTGAGATGAAAAACGAAATGACAGCAAAATTACTTAATGAACTTCAGGCGCCAGTGGTTGTGGCAGAAATTTTAAATGGCCATGTGTCGTATGAAAGCAGTGATTATGCTCTGAGCTCTCTCATCAGCGATCAAAAGCCAGACGCGGCGCTTTTGAGCATTGCCTTATCATTTCGCATGATTATTCGCCCTTACATTAAGGCTTCTCCTATTTTAAAGGCATCTGTTTTAGAGTGCATGCGCATTGTTGAGGCGCGCGCATCGGGATTTTTAACATCGCCTTTGTCGGCGGATACATCATGTCCTGCGACGCTGGATAGTATGTCGAGCATTGCAGAAGATTTAAGTTACGTTGAAGAATTATTGGATTTGGCGGTGAATTTCTTTGCTGCCAAAGATCCGCTTGCGATGCGTTTATGCGCTTTGTTGAAATCGCAGGCACACACGCATCACATGATTGCCGAAGTTTTCTGTAATCAGTTCGCCAGCGCGCCGATCGCAGAGCCAAGCCGCATGCAGCGTATGTTAGGGTGTTTGGTGTCTGCGGCTAACCGTAACGAGCCATTATCTATGCAGGCAGTTTAAGGTGGTGCTAGCTGTGCGTGTGGAGCCATGTATAGATCAATGGCGCCCAAATCAGCGATGTTGTTAAGGTCCCCTTGACTGCTTGATACGCAATCCATGCCCAGAAAAGGTTTTTCGAAGGTTTTTTAAACTTGCCTTTTAGGGCGGCAAAATCAATTTTAGAGAACGCTTTAATCATAGTATTTATTTTATAATGAACTGCGGGTTATATGCAATTGATCATCATCAATTGTAAATAGAAAAGTACGCAGTGTTTAGATAATCTTTACCGTTTTTGCATATTATAGAATGTTGAGCGTCTATTTTTTCTAAGTATTTCAGTGTTTTAACGGGTTTTAAAAAAGCTGCTGTGATTTTGGATGAAATGCTCTATTTTATAGGCGTGTGCTTTGGGGTTTTGTGATGATGTTCTATCAGATTTGTCGTTTTATTATATGTGTTTTCGTTAGCCAGATTCTTATTGTTGCTTCGGCGCAGGCGCGCGACTTATTGATTGTGGGGTCTAGTACCGTTTCCAATCATATTTTTTGGCACAAAAAAGAAGAATATCAGAACAATAGTGGCATTATGTTTGATGTTATTCCATCAAGCTCGGGGCGCGGTATTATGGCGCTTGCGCAGGGGCGTGCAGATATTGCGATGATTTCATCAGATTTGGGATCGTTGGTAGCCAAATTAAATACGATGGGCGAAGAGCAGCTTAATCCCGATGATTTCATTGTCCATCCTATTGCGCAGTCCAAAGTTGTCTTTATTGTGCACCCTGATAATCCTTTGGATCATTTATCACGCGCGCAAGTGCGCGATATTCTAACCGGTAAGATTGCACAATGGCCAGATTTGCGTTCACAGGCGCTGGGTGATATTCGCGTGGTGACGGAACACCCCACCGGTGGGATGTATCGTTGGGTTGAGACGCATGTTACTGATGGATCCCCTTTTGTTGCGCATAAAACAGTGATGCAAAATGCGCCGCAAGTTGCACTGGTTGTGTCGCAAGATAAGAACGCGTTTGGCTTTGTTAGTAATGCAACGCCTGACGAGCAAATGCGCCGCGCAAAGATTGTTGACGTCCCAGATTTGGATGCGACACAACATTTATACTTTGTTACGCGCGTTGAGAATACGCCAGAAAGTGCGGATGTGCTGATTTCCTATTTGAAGGAGATTTTAGCGAAGTAATGCTGCGTATATCTCAAAAAATTATTATTTCTTTTTTGGTTATGTCGGCGCTTTTTGTTACGACAGTTTTGATGTCATCTTTTGAAATTGAGCGCGTGCGCCGCATGATTTTTGATGTCACGCAGCAAGAGCATCTTTACAAAGATGCTCATACCGATATTAAAATTGATATTGTGCAATATACCAGCGGCCTTTCGGCGATGCTTTCGATTTTGGATCTTGAGGTTCTGGAACAAAAGAAGAGTGATCTTGATGATTTGGAGGATCTTGTTGCAGAACATATTCAATATTTTGAGACACATGACCCTCATTTGTTTGCCGATATTGTGCAGCATTTACATGCCAATATGGCGTTTCTCGATAAACGTCAGGAGAAGCTTTATTTGCTTATGCAAAATTTCGCCCAAATGGAGGCCAGTACTCTTTATGCTGCGCGTGTGAGGCCTGCGTCAGAAAGCTTGTTTGCCTACCTAGACGACATGACGGTCATCATCGAAGCACATTTTTTGCAAGAACGTGATAATTTAAAACATCAAATTTTGAATTTGCGTGCGTATATGTATGTAACCTTGCTTGTTGCGATGGCGGTGTATGCGTGGATTGGATTTTGGCTGTGGCTTGGTACGATTAATCCATTACAGGTGTTAACATCTTATTTGAACACGCAATATGGCGTGCGTAATTTGTTTAATGTGCCTTTTTTAAAGCGCAAAGATGAAATTGGAGATTTTGCGCGATCTTTTGATGGCATTATGGTCGAGCGCGAGCGTGCAGAGATGTTATTGCGCACGCAGGCGGATGAGCTTTCCAGTGCGAAGGATGAAGCAGATGCGGCCAATATGGCGAAGACTGAATTCCTTGCGAATATGAGCCACGAGCTTCGCACGCCTCTCAATAGTATCATTGGCATTGTTCAGCTTTTGAAAACGCGCGACATTGATTCAGAGCAATCTGAGATGTTCGACATCATTGATGTTTCGTCAGAAAATCTGCTGAAAATTGTGAATGATATCTTGGATTTATCTAAGATTGAGGCAGGTGAAACGCACCTAGAATATATCGCCTTTGATGTGAATAAAACGATTGAGAGAACATTTGATGCGCTTAAGCCACTGGCGAGTAAAAAGAACTTAGTTTTAGCTTTTGAAAATAAGGCACCGTCACCGTGTTATGTTTTGGGTGACCCTCTGCGTTTTTCACGGATTTTAATTAATTTGGTGAATAATGCTATTCGTTATACCGAAGAAGGCTCGATCCAGGTCGTTATGAGCGCAGAGCAAAATCCGTATAGTCAGATTAATGTGCGCCTTGAGGTTATTGATACAGGCATTGGGATTTCCGAGGACCGCATTGATAAGATTTTTGAGAAATTCACGCAAGGCGATACATCGACAACGCGCAAGTATGGCGGTACAGGTTTGGGACTGGCAATTACACGTCAATTGGTTGACATGATGGATGGTCAGATTGGCGTGAAAAGTATTCGTGGCCTTGGCTCAACATTCTGGTTTGAAGTGCCTTTTGAGCAAATTTCCAAGATGCCAGAGCTTGACGCACTGCCACAGATTTTACCTGACGATGGGCAACAAGAATATTTTAGACATTATGCAACAGACGTGAAAATTTTGCTGGCAGAAGATCAGAAGATGAATATCGCGTTTATGAAGAAGCTGTTTTTCAACTTGGGCATTGAACATTACACCATTGTAGAAAATGGCGCGGATGCGGTGGATGCTGTGACGCATAATGATTTTGATTTGGTGTTAATGGATTGTCACATGCCTGTGATGAATGGCTATGAGGCGACGCAGGCAATTCGTCAAATGTCACGATTAAAAAAGCATAAAATCCCTATCATCGCGATGACGGCGAATGTGATGCAAAAAGATATCGAGCATTGTTTCGAAATCGGCATGGATGAATATATAGGCAAGCCGTTTGAACTGGATTTATTTAAAAAGAAGCTATCGCGCTGGGTCGATTTTGATTGCGTTGATGAGTATGCCTTCTTTGATGAAACAGAAAAAAGTCAGCCCACTGTGCATGAACGTGTCCCCGCGGATTTAACTGCTTTACGTGATAACGCAATGGGAGATGAAGAATTTATTCGCGAAATGGTTGCATTATTTGTCAGCCAAGGCGCCGCGCAAATTGAGGCTTTAACAGAGCATTGTGTAGATGGTTCTTCGCATGATTGGGTCGAAATTTCGCATGCGCTCAAGGGTACTGCGGGCGGCGTAGGTGCAGACACAATGCGCCTGTATTGCGCGCAGGCGCAGGACATGGAGAGCCATAGCGCCGAAGACCGCGCAAAAATTTTAAAAGCGATAACGGAAGAGTATGATCAAGTTAAAATTTATTTGCAGAAAGAAGGTCTATGCGACATTTAGGTTTTCCTTCAATAGTATGCATTGGGATAGTGTTGTTTAATTTTTTGCGTTTTCATTGTATTGTGGGCTTGCTGGATTTTATCTGGCGTGTGTGAAAGGGAGTAATATGACTGCGGATGTTTTTTCAGACGTTCTAGAACTTCATGACGCGGTTGTGCTGCGCGATGTGATTGCGCGCGGTCTCGAAGAAAACTCTTCTTATGTATTGGATTTATCAGAAGTGCAGCGTGCTTCTCTGAGCTGTTTTCAGATTTTGGTGTCTGCGCTGCGTGAGTGTGAGGCTGCGGACAGTTCCGCGTTGCAGGTCTCTTTGTCGGCATCTTTAAAGGACGCCATGATTGATTTGGGTTTAGGGCAATATGCTGAGTGAAAGGAAAGATAAATGCCGATAACTGTTGCGATAGTTGATGATTCAAGAACCATGCTGGACATGGTTGGGTACACGTTGCGTGAGGCTGGCTATAACGTCATCGAAGCCGAGGACGGACAGCAAGCTTTGACGATGTTGTCTGGGCAGGCGGCTAATGTTGTGATTACGGATTTGAATATGCCTAATATGGATGGCTTGACCTTGATCCGCGAATTGCGGGCGATGGCGACATATAAAAGTACTCCAATTTTGATGCTGACAACCGAGGCGGATCGCGAAAAGAAAGAAGCCGGACGTGCAGCAGGGGCAACGGGGTGGATTGTGAAGCCGTTTAATCCTGACAAATTATTATCGGTCGTAAAAAAAGTTGCTGGGTAACCTTTTATTTTAACGTGCAAAGGTATTGATCGTGTTTGATCAATTTAAACAGACATATTTCGAAGAATGTGAAGACCGTATTCAGGAAGCTGAAGAAGGTTTAACAGTGATGCTGGATGGCGGCGCGGATGATGGCGTGGTCAATCAGGTCTTTCGCGCGATTCATTCTATCAAAGGCGGCGCAGGTGCGTTTGGCTTTGATACGATTGTAGGCTTTGCACATCAGTTTGAAACAACACTGGATTTAGTGCGCGAGGGCGCGTTATCACCTGATCGCGAAATGTGCACTTTATTTTTGCATGCGAACGATATTGTTGCGGATATGCTCTCGCGTGAGCAAAATGATGAAGAGATACCAAGCGATCTAGGTCAGGATGTTCTTGCAGCGCTGGAAAAAATTGTTGCAGGATCTGGCGCGGTTGTTGCAGACCCATTGGCCAGTACGGATGCGGGTAATTTTGCTGACATTGCCGGCGTTAAGGCGTGGCGTATTCATTTTATGCCGCATAAAGGCCTATTAAAAACAGGGAATGAGCCTTTATTCCTGCTGCGCGCCTTACAGGATCTAGGTGAGTTGGATGTCGACGTTGATCTTGATCACTTGCCATCCTTTTCTGATTTAACTGCCGATCATGTTGAAGATTGCTATTTGGGCTGGGACATTACGCTGCATACCGAAGCGCCGCGTGATGAAATTGTTGAGGTCTTCGATTTTGTGGAAGATTTATGTGACCTCACTATCGAGCCCTTTGAAGAGCCTGTTGATGTTTCACAGGCGGATGTGCCTGTTGCACCTGAGGTGCCATTGGTTGCGGCAGCGAAGCCTGCAAAAGAGCCTGCCGCGAAGAAGGCAGTACAAGCGACGAAATCAAGTGGATCAGCCTCTATTCGCGTAGATTTAGAGCGCATTGATAGCCTTGTTAATTTGGTGGGTGAGATGGTTATTGCGCAATCAATGCTGCAAGAGCAAGTGCGCTGGTTACCGATTGAGGTTGGCGGTAAAATAGGCGAGGGCGTTGAAAATTTAGCGCGCCATATGCGTGATTTACAAGAAAGTGTTATGGCTGTGCGGGCGCAGCCGATTAAGTCAGTCTTTACACGGATGCCGCGGATTGTGCGGGAAGTTTCTGCGATATGCGGGAAAGATATTCGTATTACAACTTCTGGCGAAGAAACCGAGGTGGATAAAACAGTTTTAGAAAATTTGATTGATCCTTTGACGCATATGATCAGAAATTCAGTTGATCATGGCGTTGAAAAACCTGCTGATCGTGTTGCCGCAGGCAAGACCAGCCACGGGACAATTCATTTGTCGGCGCGCCATAAATCTGGCCGCATTATTATTGAGATTGAAGATGATGGTAAGGGCGTTAACCGTGATGCGGTGTGGGCAAAGGCCCTTAAACAAGGAATTGTCACGCCCGAGGCCACCTTGACGCCGCATGAGATTGATAATTTGATTTTCAAGCCAGGATTTTCTACGGCGGAAAGCGTTTCAGAAGTATCAGGGCGCGGCGTTGGTATGGACGTTGTTAAGCGCAATGTTTCTGATATGGGCGGCCGCATTACGGTGTCCTCTGTGCCAGGTGAGGGGTGCAAAATGACTTTGTCGTTGCCTTTAACGCTGGCGGTGATGGACGGCATGGTTGTTTCTGTTGGCTCTCAGCGCTTTGTTTTGCCGACGGTAAATATCGTCGAGAGCTTTCAGCCCAATTCAGATGCAATTAGTAAATTAACCGAGGGCGTTAATATCATTCAGGCGCGCGGAGAATATGTGCGCGTTATTCCATTGTGCGATGTCTTTCATATTGATGATGCGATTTTAGACATTAACGAGGCCTTGTTAATTTTGCTTGAGGGTGATGACGGTCAGCGCGTTGCGGTGATGGTCGATGATGTCTTGGGCCAGCAACAAGTTGTGATCAAAAGCCTTGAAACAAACTTTAGCGCCGTTGATGGCATATCTGCCGCAACAATTTTGGGTAACGGCGATGTTGCATTGATTTTGGATGTGCCGGGGCTTAGCGATATGCGCGCAAAAATTGATTTGAAACAAGAAGTTCTCAATCACGCGCTAAGCAAGAAAGAGGCCCTTGATCAAGGCGTCGCCATAGAACAAGAAGAAGGAGTCTGTAATGAGTGTTCAGATTGATGATGACGATGAGGTCGGCTTATTTGAAGAAGCGCTGGCTGACCTTCCTGCCAGTGATATGAATGCAAATGATGCATTGCTGTCACAATCGGTGGATGCGGATAAGCAATATATTACTTTTACGATTGACCAAGAAGAGTATGGCACGCCAATTTTAACTGTTCAGGAAATTCGCGGCTGGATGAAAACAACGCCTCTTCCCAATATGCCCAGCTTTGTCAAAGGTGTGACAAATTTACGCGGGAATATTGTACCAGTCTTTGATTTGCGCGCACGTTTTGGCGGTCAGCCAACAGATGTTACCGAGCGCCATGTCGTGATTATGGTGCAGCTTCACAACCGCACAATCGGCCTGTTGGTTGATGCAATTTCGGATATTTTGACGATCGATGCGGCGCAAATTCAACCACCACCAGTCGGCAATTTGATGATTGATATTCAATATGTTGATGGGTTGGTGGCCACGGATGAACGCATGGTGGCATTGGTGAATGTCAGCAAATTATTTGACGGTGACTTAGTAAAATCAATTGATAAACAGGGGCTTTCTGCCCCAATGCAGGAGGCTTAAGACAATGATGAAATTTATCGAAAAAATGACGTTAACAGCAAAAATACGAACAGGTTTTTTTGCTATGGTTGTATTGATTGCACTGATTTCAGGGCTATCGTTTATGGGCATGCAACATATTCATGAGGGCATGTTAGAACTGAAATCAACGATTGAGGAATTGCAAGAGCAAAGTGTTTACGGTAATCAGGCAACGCTTGCCAATCGCCTGTTAGAAGAAGAAAAAGCGCTTGATGCATTGTTGTTGGATGTGCGTGACAAGACGATGATTGCAAACGCGGTTGTTGTGTTGATTGCGATTGTTCTATCAGGATTAGTAGCCAAGTTAATCTTGCAGCCCGTTATGGCGATTACCGCGTCTGTCCGTAAAGTTGCAGACGGTGATATGCAAGAAGAAATTCCTTATGCCGATTTACAAGACCAAATTGGTGATATAGCACGTGCGCTTGTCGTATTGCGAGAAGATCATGTACATGCGTCGCGTGCGTTAGGTGGTATGACTAATGCCTCATCTAATATTATGATGGCGGATCCTGATTTGAATATTACCTTTATGAACAAATCGCAGGAAAAGATGCTGCGTAATGCAGAATCTGATCTGAAGCAGGTCTTGCCTAACTTTAACGTGGGTAACTTGATCGGTCAGAATATTGATCAGTTCCACGCGAACCCTTCGCATCAGCGTCAATTGCTTGGTGCGTTGCAAACCAGTTATTCAACGCGCATTAGCGTTGCGGGACGTACGTTTGATTTGTTTGCCAACCCATCATTTTCTAAGTCTGGTCAACGCCTGGGTACAACCATTGAATGGATTGACCGTACAGCGGAACTTGCCATTGCAGATGAAATTAAGACGATGATTGACGCTGCGTCATCGGGTGATTTGGATAACCGGATTATCTTGGACGGCAAAGAAGGTTTCTTCCTTGAGGTCAGCGAAGGCATCAACAATCTTGCAAAGGTTATGCAAGATGTCGCGAATGATTTGGCTGTGAATTTGAATGCACTTGCGGCAGGTAACCTGACGTCACGTATTGACGCCGATTACAATGGTATCTTTAAGCAGTTGAAAGATGATTACAACGCAACCGCCGAGAAATTGAGCAGTATCGTTGGCCGCATTAAAAATATCTCTATTGACGTTAGCAGTAATTCTAATGAGATGGCTGAAAGTTCAAATGGCCTTGCTAACCGTGCGGAGCAACAAGCATCAACGCTTGAGGAAACAGCCGCATCTATGGAAGAGCTGACATCTACGGTTAAGGCGAATGCCGACAATGCCAAGGAAGTGAATGATTCTGCAATTTCAACACGTAAAATTGCAGAGCGTGGATCACAAGTCGCAAATGATGCTGGTCATGCGATGGAGAAAATCAATGAGTCGTCCAAGCAAATTACGGACATTATTAATGTCATTGATGAGATCGCATTCCAGACAAACTTACTTGCACTTAATGCCGCTGTCGAGGCAGCGCGCGCAGGTGATGCAGGGCGCGGTTTTGCGGTTGTCGCGCAAGAGGTTCGTACATTGGCGCAACGTTCGGCTCAATCTTCGAAAGATATTAAAGAGTTGATCGATGGCAGTTCTAAGCAGGTCAGCGAAGGTGTTGATCTTGTTCAGACAGCTGTGGGTTCGTTGCAACAAATCTATGACGCGATTGATGGCGTGGCTGATACGATTGGACAAATTGCAAATGCCAGCTCCGAGCAAGCAACAAGTTTGGATGAGCTGAATCAGGCCGTTATGGAGATGGACAGCATGACGCAGCAAAATGCAGCCATGGCACAACAAAGTCGCAATGGATCGCAGTTGATGTTAGAGAAATCTATGGAGCTATCTGAGATGGTTTCGTTCTTTAAACTGGATGATTCAGATGTGAAGATTACGCCTGTTGGATCAAAGTCTAGTTTGGATAAGCCGCGCTTGAGCGTTGTTGCAGAAACGTCACGCCTTGAAAAGAAAGTCGCGGCCTCTGGCGGGGCAAGTGGCGCGAAAGTAACCGCCAATGATGCGGATAATGATGCGGACTGGAAAGAATTTTAGGCTGCGAGGGGGCGTAAATGACCTCGCAGGTGCAATTCAGCCACGAGCATTTTGATTACATTCGATCGTATCTGTATGACGTGGCCGGTATAACGTTGGCTGATCGTAAGAAGCAGATGGTTGAAAACCGCATCAATAAGCGCATTAAAGAGCTGAGCTTATCAGGCTTTGATCAATATGTATCGCGATTAAGGAATGATTCAACGCAGGAAGAAATGGTCAATTTGGTCAATGCGTTGACGACCAATGTGACTCACTTCTTTCGTGAAAACCATCACTTTGATCATTTTCGCGGGTATATGGCAGACTTATTGCAGGCGCGTGATGGACGCCGCATTCGGGTGTGGTCGGCGGCGTGTTCTATTGGTGCAGAGCCCTATTCGATGGCGATGGTTTTGTATGATGTGATGCAAGAATTAAAGCTGCGGGCGGATGCACGCATTTTGGCAACGGATATTGATACATTGGCGTTGGCGCGGGCGCGGATGGGGGCGTATCACGATAAAACCTTAAAGGGGATGACCCCAAGTGTGCTGAAGAAACACTTTATTCTGTCTGAAGAAGACGGAGAAGATGTTTATACGATTAAGCCCTATTTACGGCAGATGGTGGCCTATAATTATTTGAATTTTAATACGGCGTCATGGCCGATGTCACGGCAGTTTGATGCCATTTTTTGCCGTAATGTATTGATTTATTTTGACCGCGCGAAACAGCAAGAATATATCGGCAAGATGCTTTCATATTTAAAGCCAGGTGGCTTTTTGTATTTGGGGCACTCCGAGCATTCTGTGATGGAAAACAAGGGGTATAAGGTCTGCGGTCAGACAATCTACCAAAAATCTGATTAAGTAAGGGAATATTGCGTGCAAACAGTTCGAGAATCTATTCGTGGTGATGGTTATTATGATCAGGCGCTGGATACGCATTTAGTTTCTGTGATGGCGGGTGTGTATCATTGGACGCGTCAAAAGGATATCGCCTTTTCAACGACGCTTGGGTCGTGTTTATCTGTATGCGCGTTTGATCGTTATGCGAAAATTGGCGGTATGAATCACTTTTTGTTGCCGCAAGCACCCGAAGGTGAAGATACCCGTTATTCTGAATCATTTCGTTACGGTAGTGCGGCGATAGAAACGTTGCTGAACTCGTTATATAATAAAGGCGCAGCAAAAAACGGATTGATGATTAAGATTTTCGGTGGTGCAAAGGTTCTTAATGGCTTGTCACAGGACGTGGGACGCAAGAATGTTGATTTCGCCCATAAATTTTTCAAGCGCGAGAATTTGCGCGTTGAAAGCGAAGATGTTGGCGGTCTAAATGGTCGCCGGGTGATTTTTTTTCCAATGACTGGTAAGGTGTTATTACGCAGTATTGGGGAGCGCAAAGATATTGACCGCATTGCCGAAAATGAGATTAAGGTTATGGAGAAAATTACCCAAGTTAACAATGATAGCGATGTAGAATTGTTCTAAGATGATACAGGATCTGAAGGTTGGCATTGTAGATGACAGCCCCTTAATTCGACAAATTATCCAATCTGTTGTTGATGAAACGCCAGGTATGCGCGTGGTTGGGCAAGCAGGTGATCCTTTTGAAGCGCGCGAAATGATTAAGGCGAAAAATCCAGATGTGATTACCTTGGATGTTGAAATGCCGCGCATGAATGGCCTTGAATTTCTAGAGAAAATTATGAAATTGCGGCCGATGCCCGTAGTGATGGTGTCCACTTTGACGCAGCGCGGGGCTGATGTGACGTTGCGGGCATTGGAGTTTGGGGCCGTTGATTATATTGCCAAACCGGATAATCAGGCGATAGGCGCTGAGAGCTTAAAGATTTTTTCAAGTGCTCTGGTTAGCAAGCTGAATATGGTTAAGGGGTCTAATTTTGCTGCGCATGGAAGGTTGCAGCATAATCAATCACGTTATGCGGGGCAAGTGGCCAATGCAGCAGTGAAACAGTATGCCTGTATTGGCATTGCGTCCTCGACAGGCGGTATCGAGAGATTACGGTATTTGATTTCTAATATTCGCATGGCCTTGCCGCCTATTTTAATCGTGCAGCATATTAATCATATCTATGTGCAGAATTTAGTCGAGCGTTTACAAGAGCTTGCGCCCGCGCATATCACTGTTAAGGCTGCGACGCATCGTGAGGCCTTGCAGCCCAATCATATTTATATTGCCGATAATCAGCGTCATTTACAGGTGCGGCAATTGGGGAATGAACTGCATGCCTATTTATTACAGGCACCAGCGCGCAATGGCTTTGTGGCATCAGCGGATTATCTTTTTGAATCGCTTGCTGCGTTAGATAGTTTGCCTTTTATGGGCGTTGTGCTGTCAGGCATGGGTAATGATGGTGCGGCGGGTTTGCAGATGTTGCGTAAGCAAGGTGCGAGGACGCTGGGTGAAAATGAAAAAAGTTGCCTTGTCTATGGCATGCCAAAAGCCGCGTTTGAAGCCGGAGCGATTGAGCAAGAGTTGAGCCTTGAGCAAATTAGCGCTGTTCTCAATCAGCCTGCTTAGAAAAGCTCAATATCGTCTTCATCATCATTTTCGATGCTCATTGAAACGGCATCGCCGCCATTGTCGCCGAGATAAGCAATAAATCTCTCTTGGACTTTTGATAATGAAAATTGATCTAGCAAGGCTTGGGCTTCTTCTTTCGGCACATTTGCCTTTTCAGTGCCATTGGCTTCCATTTCTTTGATAAGGTCTTCAGTCTTCGTGCTAAGCGCATTGAGGGCAATTTGCGTGTGTTGCAGGCGTTGTTTAACAAAATCCTGAAACTGGAATGCCATGATGATTTCCATGACTGTTTTCTTGATTTTATCGACCGAGCTTTTCGTTTGTTCGGTAAAAGATGTCGAGTTATTAGCGTGATCAAAGAGGGCAATGATCATTTCTTCGATTTTCTTGCGCAATAAGGTGCGTTCGTATGTCAAAACGCTGTCTGCGACAAGGCCATCTGTTAGACGCTTTAGCTCGACCGTGGCTTCGCTGTATGAAAATTTACGGCCAGATATCATGATGTTTTTTGAGTTTTGCTCCTCAGCTGTTTTTGAGGATTGATCTTGCTGAATAGCATCTTTGGCGATATTTTGAAATTTATGGACTAAATCCTTTGTTTTTTCTTGGATATAGCTGTCCAGCTCGGTGATCTCGGCGTGCACACACTTAGCAATCCATTGTGTGTATTCCAAATGTTCTTGCAGTACATTTGATGAGTCGTTTTGTGTATTTTCGATGTGTTGCTTTTCTTCAGCCATAGTTTTAATCTTTTATTAAGTTTTTTTAATATAAACTTGAGGAGAGTGAGACTTATCTGGTGCTACTTACCTTTACTTCATTGCGTGAATGATGAATACTTCCCGCACTGTTTGCGTTTAACCATCATGAGGTTTTATGAAGCCCCTATTTAAAAACAATCAGGAAGAGTTAGACTCTTACCTGCCCCTCGTTAAAGAGAGTATAGATCAATGGCAAATGATTTCAATTGCTATTACGCCTGAATGCATCCTACCGTATGATGAAATTATAGCGAAGTTGATGGATGTTTATAATGGCCACCCTGGCATTGTTTTTAATGCTGGTTACTTTCGTATTTATGCATTGGTGCGTAGCAATAAAATTCACAATTATGCGCTGGCGCGAAAAGAGCTGCAAAAGCAGCTACCACAAGATTTTTGCTTCTTAAATTTCCGTGTTGTTACATTAGACGCGCTTGATTATTTGCGCGATATTTACATGAAGCCTGAGAGCAGTTTTGTTGATGATTATAGCATTTGCGAACAACAAGAAAAAACGAAGGTGTTAATCGCGGATGACGATACGATGGTCACCAGAGTTATGCGTAAAATCCTCGAAGAATATGCCGAGGTATTTGACGTACAAAAAGGGTGTGATGTTTTAGAGGCTTATAAAAGTCATCTGCCTGATATGGTTTTCTTGGATATTCATATGCCCGGGGTTAATGGGCTAGAGAATCTCACCAGGATTCTCAATTATAATCCGTGCGCTTATATTGTCGTGTTTAGTTCTGACAGTGTGGCACCGAAAATTTTAGAAGCATCCGAGAGAGGCGCAGCAGGTTTTGTAGGAAAACCGATTCAGCGCGGCCGCGTTTTAGATTATTTAAAGATTTGCCCGACATCGCGTTTTGAAGGCGAACGTTTATAACCGCTTAATATTCTCTTTTTGTCACATAATGATGGAAATGGTGGACCCGATCGGGATCGAACCGACGACCTTTGCAATGCCATTGCAACGCTCTCCCAGCTGAGCTACGGGCCCTTAGAAAGGGTATAGGCCGGACGATACTTCAACTTGAAAAAGTGGACAAGTGCTTTTTTCGATTAAAATGAATTTAACTGATTTTCCAGTATCTTGATGCGTTCTTCATAGCGCACTTTTTGATTTTGCATCTCAATTTTTGTGCGTTTTAGCTCTTCCTCCAGGCTGGAGAGTTTTGCGAGTTGTTGTTCGCTGGTTAGCTGCGGGTCGAAGAGGAGGGCTTCAAGTTCTTTTTTCTCGATTTTGCATTGTGCGCGTTCTTTTTGCAGTTTTTGGCCGAGTGCAGTGAGTTGGCGCTCGGCTTCTTGGAAGCGCATCGTTGCTTTTTCAAGATTCCAATCGCTTGTATTAAGGATTGGCATTGTTTTAATTGTGTCGGTTTCATCGCCATAGATTGGCTCAAGATTAGCGGCCTCTTGTGCGGCTGTGCTTGGTTTTTGGCTTGGCGGCGTGATCAGGTTTTTAGGCTGATTTTGTGCATCAGTGCCTTCAGGGGCTGTTTGTGCTTTGATTTGTGCGTATAAGTGATCAGGCAATTTTTGCGGCTGTGCATTGGCCGTTGAGGCCTTTGCAGGTGCAGGCTTTGCTTTGACAGGCGCGGGTGCAGGATGTGTTGGCACAACCGTTGTTGGGCGCGCTGCTGTTGGCAATGGTGTGCCTGTTTGTGCCTGAATCTGGCTGTAGAGGTCTGCATGCGGGTTAAAAGGCGTTTGAGAAGGTGGTGCCGCGGCTGGTTGAGGCGCACTTTCACCGGTGCACGCTGCAAAGTTTTTCACGCTTTGCTGCAGGCCAACCATCGAGAAATTAAAGTCATTGCCTTCGATCGCAAATTTTAAGGTCGGCGATTTTAGGGCCTTATCCATCATGTCTGTATAATTGCCAAGAGGAATAGACAGGGTTTCCTGATCGATCGCATGGACTTGCAATAATTGCGGCGCATCTTCGCCAAATGCAACTGACGCATTGTAGATTTTACCACTGGTAAAAACAGGCTGGCGGAAGTTTAGCGTTAAATTGGACAAGAAGTTTTGCGTGCCGTTTTTCTTATCTTCGATTGTGATGATGAACCCGTTATTAAACTGGTTTTTGATGCGGCATGTCAGGTTTGTATGGGTGATCTGCCATGTTTCGGCCGGATAAAAGTACATAGGATTCGCAAGCGCGTCCTGTCCTGTAAACAGGCATAGCGCGGCAATTGCCCCAGCGTATCTTATGGTTTTATTTATCTTTTGACGGATCATCGCCTGAATTTTTTTGTTAAAATAGATCTATAATTTCGGATCGTACCACCGGTGCGTTGGCTTAACAATGCTAAGGCGGGTGCAATCCCCTAAAAAACACTGTATAACTTTTTGACGATTATTTTTGCTTTAAGAAATGAAAGAGGGCCTTGTATGTCATTGGAAAAAATTACATCGGAAATTCAAAAGAAATTATCACTGTCTGCGCCTATTGAAGCGCGCATTAAGTTAGATTTTGGTGAAGATGGTTGCGTTTTGGTGGATGCAACGCAAAACCCGCCTGTGGTGAGTAACGCTGATGAGGATGCTGATACGGTGCTGTCGTGTTCGATGGATGTATTTAAGGGCATTGTTGAGGGCACGCAAGATCCAACGATGGCCTATATGATGGGCAAGTTAAAAGTGCAGGGCAATATGGGCCTTGCGATGAAGCTAAATAGCTTGTTGGAAGATTAGTCGCCTGTTTGGTTGGCGGCGTGATTGACGAAGGGGGCCTATGATGAGGCCCCTTTTTTATTTGATGTGATTTGCGATGTCCGCTGCCATATCGGCCGCAGTATCTTTGGTGCGATAGATGCTGATCAGTTCGTCATCTGGGCTCATGAGGTAGATATAGCTTGAGTGATCCATGGTGTATTCAGTCATGGTGTCGTCTTGCACTTTTTGTGCGTAGATGCGGTAATTCTTTTTAATCGCATCAATTTGGTCAACATTGCCTGTTAGGCCAATAAACTTTTCGTGGAAAAGTGTGATGTAGTCGCGCATGACGTCAACTGTATCGCGCTCGGGGTCGATAGTGATAAAGAGCGGCTGAATTTTCTCTGCCAGGTCCGAGGGCAGCGTTTTCAGCGTCGCGGTGATCTTTTGAAGCTCTGTCGGGCAGATGGCAGGACAGTATGTGAAGCCAAAATAGATCAGTTTATAATCGCCCTGAAAATCCGCGTTTGTACGCGGCGCGCCAGTGTGGTCAACCAAATCATAGGCGCCGCCGATGGAAATGCCTGCGACATTTTTCTCGGTTTTTGGGGTGGGGTTTTGGTTTTTGCTGATGACCAGCGCAAGGCTGATCCCTAAGGCAATAATGGCAAGAAGCGCAATGCGCACGATACGTTTTTTCATCTGATTATCCATGGCATGATTATATAGTGCATTTAATCGTGCTTGACAATTAGTGTAAATATGCAAAAGTGCAGACATTGTTGAAACCTTAGGGGTGCTGCTTTTGCGTTGTGTAAAGGGCGGCTGAGATTAGACCCTTGGAACCTGTCGGCTAGCACCGGCGCAGGAAAAGGAACGTAAGATGCCTCATATTATACTTGAGTATTCGGCAGATGTTGGTGATCATGTCGAAATTCCCGAACTTTTACATGCGATGCATAATGCTCTGGCAGATGCAGGCATTGATAAGGTGCGCATTAAAACGCGCGGCGTTGCTTTGCCGTATGCCGTTGTCGGCGAGGCGCAGCATAATGGCCATATGATGCATGCAACATTGTTGCTGCTGGAGGGGCGTGATGTCGCCACCAAGAAATCATATGGCGATCCGATCTTTGCGGCGATGAAAGAAGCGGTTGCAAGTTCACTGCCTGCTTGCGCGGTGACGCTTGAGATTCGCGACATGTCAAAAGACACATATTATCTGTAAAAACTGAAACATATTACCTTAAAAGGATTTTTATTATGGCTTGTAATTCTGATGCACAAAATGGCGCAGCAAAACATGTGTGCCCATCAACGCTTCATGTGACGCGCGGGGCTTTGCCTGCGAGTCAGAAAACATATGTGGGTGACCTGAAGGTTCCCATGCGTGAAATCGCACTGACGAACGGCGAGAGCCTTACGGTCTATGACACGTCTGGCCCGTATACAGATGAAACGATTGAGCTTGATATTATGCGCGGATTGCCGAAGACACGCCTGAAATGGGTGATGGAGCGCGGCGATGTTGAAGAAGTCGAAGGCCGCATGGTGCAGCCAATGGATAATGGTTATAAGGACGAGGCACAAATGGCGCGCCGCAAGGTCAGCCATGAAAAATTCCCCGCCAGTCCTGAAAAGCCATTGCGCGCCAAGGATGGTCACAATGTGACGCAAATGCATTATGCCCGCAAAGGCATTGTAACGCCTGAGATGGAATATATCGCTGTACGTGAAAATCAGGCCCGCATTGATGCGCATGAAAGCGCACAATATGGTGAGAGCTTTGGCGCGAATTTACCAAAATTGATTACAGGTGAATTTGTACGTAAGGAAATCGCCGAAGGTCGCGCAATTATTCCTGCGAATATCAACCATACCGAGCTTGAGCCGATGATTATTGGCCGTAATTTCCTTGTGAAGATTAATGCCAATATTGGTAATTCGGCTGTGACGTCATCAATCGGCGAGGAAGTTGACAAAATGGTGTGGTCGATCCGTTGGGGCGCCGATACTGTGATGGATCTGTCTACGGGTAAGGATATCCACGATACGCGTGAATGGATCATTCGTAATTCGCCTGTGCCAATCGGTACAGTGCCCATTTATCAGGCGCTTGAAAAAGTGAACGGCATTGCCGAAGACCTGACATGGGAAATTTTCCGCGATACGCTGATTGAACAGGCTGAACAAGGCGTTGATTACTTTACAATTCATGCGGGCGTGCGCTTGCCATATATTCAATATACGGCCGATCGTGTGACGGGCATCGTATCACGCGGTGGTTCGATTATGGCGAAATGGTGTATGCACCACCACCGCGAGAGCTTCCTTTACACGCATTTCGAAGAGATCTGCGAAATTATGAAGGCTTATGACGTGTCGTTTTCTTTGGGTGATGGCTTGCGTCCGGGTTCGATTGCAGACGCGAATGACAAGGCGCAGTTTGCCGAGCTTGAAACGCTGGGTGAGCTGACAAAAATTGCGTGGAAGCATGATGTTCAGGTGATGATCGAAGGGCCGGGACATGTGCCGATGCACCTGATCAAGGAAAACATGGATAAGCAGCTTGAGCATTGCCATGAGGCGCCATTTTATACGCTTGGCCCACTGACAACGGACATTGCGCCGGGTTATGACCATATTACATCGGGCATTGGCGCGGCGATGATTGGTTGGTATGGATGTGCGATGCTGTGTTATGTAACACCGAAGGAGCATCTTGGCCTGCCAAACCGTGATGACGTTAAAGAAGGCGTGATTACGTATAAAATTGCTGCGCATGCTGCGGATTTGGCGAAAGGTCATCCGGGTGCGCAACGCCGTGATGATGCGCTTAGCCATGCACGTTTTGATTTCCGCTGGGTTGATCAATTTAACTTGTCGCTTGATCCAGATACGGCGCGTGAATATCACGATGAAACATTGCCTGCCGAGGGCCATAAAGTTGCAAGTTTTTGCAGTATGTGTGGTCCGAAATTCTGCAGCATGAAAATCACACAAGAAGTGCGTGACTTCGTTGCAGCCAACCCTGACGGGGTTAAAGATAAAGACGAAACGCCGCAAGCGGCCGAGTAGTCTTATGTCGGCCTAAGCTGATTTATGGTGTCGGCCACTTTTTTTATATAAGCGTCATTTAGGTGTCTAGCTGTTCCAAGAGGGCGTTGCACACCCTCTAAGACCCTGAATGTTGAGTGCAGCTTAGCATTTTTAATTCTTTGGTATATTAAAGATGAAGTTTCTCCACGAGAGTAATCGAAAAAATTTTCAACTAAAGCGTATAGCTCTAAAAGATCTATAACTTTTTCATATCCAAGCGCTTGATTGCGTTTGAGGCGGGCATAGAAAACTTGGTTTAGTTCAATAAATTTATCGATATACTGAGCAGATGAATTATCTAGAAATTCGATGCCTTGTAATAAAGATTGAATTTCTTTTTCCGGAAAACTTATGTTTACTGCGCTTTTTTCATCGATAAGCGCGTTTTCTATTTCGATATAATGCTTTTCGTATATAGAACAAAGTTGCGTAGCTATGAGATGTAAGTTTCCTTTAAAAGCTAGTCTTTTTCTTTCAAGTAAGTCATGGTGATTTTTATTCATGGTTCTAATCGTGAGGTACGCGGCTAATAGCGCTAGCATTCCTGATATTAGTGTTTGCCATGTAGATAATGTAATGATGATCATGTGTCCCATTAAACAGTTCAATATACTTGCCCCTAGATTACAAAGTGCCTTTGTTTCTAGTTTATGGCTTATTATGTATTTTAGAAACTGTTTTTTGCCACAGTGTATTTACATCCGGGTATAGGCGTGTTCATAGGTTGCGATTTGGTCGTGCGGCAGGCAATCATATGTATTTTGGGCGGCGGCGCGGTAATTTGCTTCGCGATGACGTTGGGCGATGAGAGCGGCTAGCGCTTCTTCTTCGCCTTCAAGGCCTGGGTTGCGCAAATATGCATATTCATATCCTTTATCGCGGCCTAGCTTGCCAAGATTGCGCTCGGACGGTGGGGCCGGCGTTGTAAATTTGCCCGGCGCGTATTCACAGTCTTGTAGGCCAAAGGTTTTTTCTAGATTTTCAATGATTTCGTATGCACTTTGCCCCGCATCATCCAATGTACGGATATCGACATTGTGATAGATCTCCTCGACCGCGGCGTGTTTGTCGAGGAAGCGCGTGCGCCCTTGAAGCCCCTTAGCAAAAGTTTCGGGACTCTTTTTAAATTGGAAGGCGATAATTTTATCGTCTTTGAATTGATCGGCGTAAAACTTAGGCAGGGCAACATTTTTGTTTTTGCAAAGTTCGGGACGGTATTGCGCATAGATGTTATAAGATTGTGTTGCGCGGTCATATTGCTGCACGCGCATAACACCGTTTTGGAAGCGGTGCACAACCGTATTGTCATCATAGAAACAGCACCGTGATGAGATACCGCGCTGATGCATATAGGTTGTAAGCTCTTCCAGTGTGCCGGCTTTGGTGTATTTACCTTGCTTCATACCGTTGCTTAGCAAGTTGAGATCATTGAAATCAACCCATGCCATGCCGCGCGCTGGCAGGCGCAGCGGATCGATATGCGCAAGTAATTTTGCGATTTCTTCTTTGGTTTGAATGCGGAAATAATCGGTGCGGTTTTCGCCCAGACCGTAATCATCTAATGTTTTATTTTGTGATCTCTTAAGACGATGGTTGCCTTCTTCGTAAACCTCATCAAAGGCCATATCATATAATGTATGTGACCCTGCCGCGACAAGAGCGGCGGGAAGTGTGTATTTTGCACTGATGAGGCCGACAGTTGTACCAGTTGCGCCTGTGGTGAATAAGCGTTTAGGGAGGCTTGCTACGATTTTATTCGTGCGGAGTTTAAAGCTGGCAGTCAGTTTGAATTTTTTGTCAACCACGTCATAGGCATTGCCCTCATCCCAGGTGTTGGATGCAACAAGACCCCAGTGTTGGTCGAGTTCATCCATTGCCTCGTCGAGTGTATTTGTTGTGGCGACGCGCGATGATGTTTTATTAAAGAAAGCTTTGAGTCCTGTGTCTGTCAGGTTAAATGGAACAAAACTGCCGTCTGCGCGGCGTGTAGATACGCTAATGCGTACTTCCCATTTATTTTGTTTATTACGGTTAACTGTATAGATGTAGTTATTATTGGTGAAAATGTAGGTGTCGCTGTCAATATTCAGGCCTGCATTTTTCATGGCTTCGGATTGGTGTGATTGACGCACTTCGTATAGTGTAAAGTGCTTGGTCATGCGGTCTTTATGTTTGACGAGCAAGGCATCTAGATCGGCGATTAAGTCGTTTTGGATAGCTTCTAAATTTTGATAGCGTTCAAAATCATCAGGTTCGCCTTCTAAAGGGTAGTCTGCGATGTGATAGCACCGCTTTAATTTAGCATCCGTGATTTCGCCTGTAAGGTTGTGGCTGTCTTTGGAAAAAATTAAACCCACCGAATGGGTGGGCTCGTTGTAATAGAGGCGCGCTGCGCCTTGTGGCATATGCATAATCCCGGTTTCGGGATCTACAGTAATTCCGTCGTGATGAATGAATTTCTTGATAATGTTCCGGATATGGCCTCGGAAAAGGTGAACCGGTTTTTTATATTGTTCTCGCATTTTAAACACACCCGCGAATTTTTGTTTCAATATTATTGAAAATGGGTTTACGCCTCTTTTGAAAATTGCGCAAGCTTTTTATGCGATTTTTTTTATGGGTAGTCGATGCGCATTAAATAAAGGCCATCTGGTGGAGCGGTGGGGCCTGCGGCGGCGCGGTTTTTGGCCTCGAGCGCGGTTTTAATATCTGACGGCTTCCATTTGCCTTCGCCGACCATTTGCAAGGTTCCGGCAAAATTACGGATTTGATGGTGCAAAAAGGATTGTGCTTCGGCCTCGATCCAGATTTCAGTGCCGCCATGATTATCATAAGGGCGGGCAGTGACGCTGAGGCGGTCGAGCGTGCGGATGGGTGAATTTGCTTGGCATTCTGCGGCGCGGAAGCTGGTGAAGTCATGCTTGCCGATTAAGTATTGTGCGGCTTCGTGCATGGCTTGGACATTCAGGGGTTTATATTGAACCCATGCCAAATTTTTCTCTAACCCCAGTGGGCATGCGCGATTAACGATGCGATAGCGGTAGAGCTTATTGGTGGCGTCAAAGCGGGCGTGGAAGTCTGCGCGCGCAACCTCGCCATGTGTGATGACGATAGGCGCTGGGCGCAAGTGGGCGTTGATGGCTTTGGTGACTTCGAACGCGTCCATCGGCTTTTTGGTTGGGGCGAGGTCAAAGTGAATAACCTGACCTGTCGCGTGGACGCCTGCATCGGTGCGGCCAGCGGCATGAATGGTGATGTTTTGGCCAGAGAATTTGGTGATGGCCTCTTCTATGCTTTGCTGGATAGAGGGTACATGCTTTTGCCGCTGCCAGCCTGAGTAATCAGTGCCTTTATACTCGACGGTCATGCGGTAACGGGTTAGATCACTCATGAAAGCCGATCTCCGACCGCTAGATACCCGCCGTTTAGGGCTGCCGTGAAATCCATGGCTTTTTTGCCAGCAGGCTGTACTTGTTTGAGGTGCAAAATAGTATCATTGCCGCACAGGATATGGCCTTGTTTATCAAGGATTGTGCCGATTTCTAAATTTTGTGGGGCTGCAGCATTTTCTGCGGCTGGCGCGGCAGCAATAATTTTTATACGGTCGTCTTTGATGGTGGCCCATGTGCCCGGCCAAGGGTTTAGGGCGCGCACTTGGCGATCAATTTCGCCTGCGGTGTGTTGCCAGTTGATTTGACCGTGATTTTTGTGCAGCATTTTTGCGTAAGTTGATTGCGCATCATCTTGGGGCGTCGCCTGTGGCATAGTGCCCGTATCCGCCAAAGTTTCTAGGAGTTCGGCGGTCATTTGTGCGCCCATGCTGGCAAGCGTATCATGTAAATCATTTGCCGTTGTTTGCGGTGTGATGGGACATGATTGGGATGCAATCACAGGGCCGGTATCAAGGCCAGCCTCCATTTGCATTAGGCAAATGCCGCTTTCTTCATCACCCGCCCAAATCGCGCGCTGAATCGGTGCGGCGCCACGCCAGCGCGGTAAAAGCGATCCGTGAATGTTCACGCAGCCATATTTTGGTGCGTCTAGAATGCTTTGTGGCAGGATCAGGCCGTATGCGGCGACAATCGCAATATCCAGATTATGTGCCTTAAAGGCGTCAATATCGGCTTGGTCTTTGAAGTTGATTGGCGTGAAAACAGCAATGTTATGGTCCGCAGCAAAACTGTGCACGGGTGACGGGATTGTTTTGTGGCCGCGACCTTTGGGGCGAGGAGGCTGCGAGTAGACGCATACGATTTCGTGCCCCGATTGCGCAATAGCCTCAAGAGCGATGCGCGCAAAATCAGGTGTTCCCATGAAACCGATGCGAAGTGTCTTCGTCATGCGCGCGGCGTTCCTATATTAAGTTTTGTTTCTTTAGTTTTTCGACCTTTTTCAAGATCATGTTGCGTTTCAGTGACGAGAGATAATCAATAAACAGTGTGCCGTTTAGATGATCGATCTCATGCTGGACGCAATGTGAAAGCAGGCCTTCGGCCTCAAGCTCGGCAGGGTTGCCGTTATAATCCAAATATTTAACGCGTACGATGGCTGGGCGCTCGACCTCGGCGGCTTGATGCGGGATGGATAGGCAGCCCTCTTCCATGACGCTCATCTCTTCGGATTCGTAAATGATTTCTGGATTGGCCATGCAGATGGGGTTTTTCTTTTCATCTGTGCCTGCCAGATCCATCACAAGAACGCGGTTGAGGATATCAACCTGATTGGCGGCAAGGCCGATGCCAGGCGCGTCATACATCGTGGCCAGCATTGTGTCCATTTGTTTGCGGATGTCATTTGTGACGCTGTCGATGGGGTTTGCGACGGCCTTAAGTGACGGATGCGGAACGTTAATAATGTCGTATAAAGTGCTCATGAGTGTATTAGCTATGGTTTTTTAGGGGTTAAATCAAGCTTCATTTGCTTTTTTCTCGTCATGGTCTTCGTCGGTGAGCTGAAGCGCGCGCGGGATTTCATTGCTTTGTTCGCTGAGCGTTATCTCTGCTGTGGATGCGGTGGAGCCTTGCAAGTCCTTGAATTTGCGCGCTGCTGGCAGGACTGAGCGCTCGAACGAGCCGATGGCATCATTATACCCGCGCAGGGCTGCGCCAATATTTTTGCCGACTTTTTCCATGTGCCCAGTGAAGGTGAGCATACGTTTGTAAAGCTCGTACCCGCGTTCAGAGATTTCTTGCGCGTTTTGGGCAAGTTCCATCTGACGCCAGCTCATCCCGACAACGCGGATCAGGGACATTAATAATGTAGGGGAGGCAATAATGATGTTTTGCTGCGCGGCGAAATCAACAATTTCAGGGTCGGCGCGCAAGGCAAGGGAATATAAATGCTCGGACGGCAGGAACATGACGGTGAAATCGGGGCTGTCGATGTTTTCCCAATATCCTTTTTTGCCAAGTGCTTTGACATGCTCGCGCACTTGGCGGGCAATGTTTTTCATGATCGTTTGGTATTCTTCTTCGCTGAGATTGGTATCAAGGCGCTGCGTGAATTCGTTTAAGGGCGCTTTGGCATCAATAATAATGTTAAAGCCATCTTGCATATGGATGACGGCGTCAGGGCGTTGGCGTGATCCTTCCGCGTGCATAGAGACCTGCGTGTCATAGTGAACGCCCTTAATCAGGCCAGATTTTTCTAGCAAGCCTTCGAGGATAAATTCACCCCATTTGCCTTGGGCGGCAGGATCACGGAGTGCCCCAACCAACCGGGCGGTTTCACGGTTAAGCGTTTGTAAATCATTGCGAATGGCTTGATCTGTGCCTTTGACTTGTTCAAGTGCTTGGTTGAGTGCCTCGAGATGTTTATGCACGGGTTTTATCATTTCATCGATAGCGCGCTGGCGTTTATCCAGATCATGGGCGCCGTCTTGCTGGGCGTTTTTAAATTTTTCCTGCGCCAGTTGCATAAACTGTTCGCTTGTTTTGCTAAGCGCCTCTTGCGCGGTAGCCTTAAAGCGTGCGTCAAGGGCTTGCGTCGCACTGTCGAGAGCATTCTTGCCTGCGCTGACTTGTGCGGATAGGTCGGCATTTTGCCGTTCAAGCGCAATTTGTCTGCGGAACATAATCGCCGCGGTTAATGCCGCGCCAAAGCCAAGGCCTATGATGATGAAGAGTAGATTGTGAATCATGGTATTTTCCCTATAAGCGGTAATTATATAGGATATGCGGCGCTATGCACGTTTTTTCTGGTTTGCAATTTATGCATTACGCCCTAAACTTATCTGCACGATTGATAGTAAAATAATTTTAGAGTGATGTGTGCCAGGGATGCCTGATTTTAATAAAACAAAGATTATGTTTGTTTTGCCAGCTTTGACAGCAGGCGGGGCAGAGCGCGTCATGATTACCTTGATGAATGGTCTTGATCGTGATCGTTATGCGCCTTGCCTTGTGTCAGTGAGTGATAAAGGCGATTTACATGATTTGATTGATCAGGACATTGATTTTTGCACGCTTAAGCAAAAGCATTTAGCGCTGGGTTGGACGGGACTGTTCCAACATTTACGCCGCGAGAAACCTGATGTGGTGATTTCTACGATGGCGCATATGAATTTTGTTTTATTGACGATGCGCCCGTTTTTTCAAAAAACGAAATTTATCGTGCGCGAAGCCATTACGCCGTCTTTTTTGTTTAATAAGTATAAAAAGACATCGTGGCTGATTAAGTTGATGTATCAGATTTTATATCCTGCGGCAGATGCGGTTTTGTCGCCTTCGCAAATTATTTTTGATGAATTTCGTGATGTTTTGCGCATGTCATCCAAGAACTTTTTTGTGCTGAATAATCCAGTGAACACGAAAACTATTCGTGCCTGTTATGAAGCCCTATCAAAGAAAGATGCTGCGCATCATAAATCAGTTCATTTCTTGGCTGTGGGGCGGTTGGGCCGTCAAAAGGGTTTTGATCGTCTTATTGAATATTTGCCGCGTTTAAGCCTGCCATATGATTGGACTTTGACGATTTTAGGTGAAGGCGATGAGCGTGAGCATCTCGAAAGCTTAATTCGTAAACATGGTTTTGAAGATAAAGTTTTTATGCCGGGTCTTGTGCGGCCGCCGTGGCAACATTATTTACAGGCAGATTGTTTTTTGATGCCATCGCGGTATGAAGGATTGCCTAATGTGGTTTTAGAATCCCTTGCGTGCGGCGTTCCTGTTATTGCAACGCGTGAATCTGGCGGCATTGCTTATATTCGTGATCACTCGCCCAAAGGTGCAGTGCGCGTCGTAGACAGTATGCATGAATTTGTGCAGGCGATGGAGCAGGTTAAGCCAGGTAAGGCGAGCCATAAAAAATCATTGCTGAATGACATGTTCGAGCAAAAAGCTGTTTTCCGTCATTTTGTTAAAATTTTGCACATGGTTCAGCGTTAATTTTTACGTTATTCATTGCTGTAATTATTTATTATGTAGTTGCTAAGCGTTGAGCTAAAGACTTGGTGTCCTGTGTAATTCAGATGCCCTTTAGGTGAGGCAAATCCTCGTAAATCTTGTAGCGTTATATTTGGGGGCAGATGTGATTTTAGATCAGATTTTAGGTCGTAATATTCAATATTATTGTTCTCAAGCATCGCAATTAGCGCTGTGTGCGCGCTTTGGGTTAATGTTTTTGGACAGCTTTTCCAATTGTCATAGAAGGCATAGATGATTTTTACTCCGGTTCTGTTTTGAAGGGCGCTGTATTGCCCCAATAAATGATTGATGAGGGCATGGGTTCTTTGAGAATTGTTATCTTGTGTTTGACTGAGTATTTTCAAGCTCTCTATTGCTTCGTTTGGGCATGTGTTTGTATTTTCAGAAGAGTGAGCAGTTTGTTGCACTTTATTTATTTGGAGTTCATCGAGGAGTCCCCGATTCATACGGTTGTTGAGTACTGTAAAGAGTTTTGAATGGTTCATTAAGAAGTAAAAGGCATCGCCGATTATTGATGTTCTGATTTTGTACCCTCGTGATTTAAGGTACTTACGGTTAATACGAATGTTGCCGATTTCATCCATTGTATAGAAGGGCAAGGAGCCTCCTTGTGAATACTCTATACGATGTGTCAAATTTGCAGGACTGTTGATGATTATAAGTGTATCGAGGTCTAATAGCTCTGTGAAATATTTGCTGCGCTCTAATTCTATGACAGGGGTGGTGCCAGATAGGCCTAAATTGTGCACGTTAATGCTGTTAATGCGGGAGCGTAATATTTCTTCAGTTTGAGAAACAAAGGTATCTATGTCGGCCACTTGCAGGGCCTCAATGATTGAGTTGCCAATTATACCTATATTCTTTGCATCAGGATTTTTGGTAAAATTATGGCGCCCATTTGAACGAATAGCGAATTCATTCGTGGAGATTTTTGCCCTGTTTTCTGTTGTCCATATGCCTTTTACATTCTTACGATGGGTATAGGCGGTTTTGGCATCTGGTCCGTATAACGATACCTCTGCAACGGGTAAGGTTTTCCAGGCTGGTGTTAGTTCAATGCATCTAAGGACAGCTTCAAAGAGAAATGCTGCGCAGATTAAGCCGCAACAAAATAAGCATGTTTTTTTAAATGCGCGGAACAACATGTTTAAAACCTAAAGTAAATGAATGGATTGTCGAGGGCTTTTGGTAGCAAGAGAATTGTAAAACATAAACCGATTAGGATACCCCAACAAAAAGGTTGGTTGATTTTCTTCATAAGCTTGATGCCTTTAAGATTGTAGTATCTGCCTTCCAGTAAATGCAAACCACCTAATACTATCATGCCAGACCATATCCAAGAGAGATTGTTCATATTGAGGGTAGACGGCGTGAACATGATTTGCAAATAGTCTAATGCAAAACCCATATTAGGAGCGCGGAAAAACACCCATAGTATTACTGTAACTAGCAATGTTCCTAGCCATGAAACGAGAGGCCGTTTATTGAAAAAAGGTGCGCCTATTCGCCACAGTAATATGGCAACGCCCCAAGAGGCGCCCCATGCAGCGAAAGTCCAGTTTGCACCATGCCATAGCCCCATTAATGTCATAACCAAGATTAAGGCAGTTAGTTGCTTTATTGGGCCTTTGATTTTATTTCCGCCTAGAGGAATATATAAATAATCACGCACCCATTGTGACAGGGTTATATGCCATCGCTGCCAAAATTCTTGCGGGCTTTTGGCGAGATATGGTTGTTTAAAGTTGATCGGCAGTCGAATGCCGAGGAGATATCCTAGCCCTAATGCAATATCCGAATAGCCAGAAAAATCATAATAGATCTGAAAGGTAAATGTTAGTACGCCCTGCCATGCGGCTAGTGCGGTGTCTGGCATGGTAGAAAAATTTGAGTCAACGATAGGAGCTAGCGAGTCTGATAAGATAACTTTTTTGACAAGTCCTAGTAAGCATAACCCCAGCCCTAGAGAGATGATGGTGTTGTTACGCTGTCCTTTTTTAAACAGCCTGTTGATTTGGTTTGAGATATCGTTTGCACGTACAATAGGCCCTGCAATCAGTTGTGGGAAAAAGGCGACGAATAAATAGAACCGAGGAAAAGAGGTTATCTGCCTGCAGGTTCCGCGGACGATGTCGACCTGATACGCGATCATCTGAAAGACATAAAAAGATATCCCTAAAGGGATAATAATTTGCGTATTAAAAATTTCATTGGCTCCAAGGGAACTGCCCAGGAAGCTGCTATATTTAAAATAGAGCAATGTGGCAAGGTTTATGGCGACGGTTGTTGAAAACACAATTTTACTTCGACTTACATAGAATGAAGCCCCATAGTTGAAGATAATCATTGTGATGATGAGCGCTAGATCTTGCCAGCCGGCAACAATATAAAACAGGAAACTGGCAAGGATATATACTGCGGGACCTATTCGCGGTATTTTCGAGAGGCCGTAAACAATTGCAAAAAAGAACAGAAAATATAAGGCATCAAATCGCATGAGAATCTTAATCGTGAGACGCGGTTAGAGCAATAATATTTTTACGTAAGATATGCGTTTCGACTAGAGGGGTCTGATTGATTTTATTTGTAATCTGCAAGAAGGCTTTTACTTCATCAGGGTTAATATTGTTGATTTTTTTCTTGTTATATTTTTGTGTTTTGATTCCAAATTTAATTTTGAATGGCAAAAGATTCTTGATGATAGGTATGTGACCTAATGGTTGTAGGCAGAACCATATAAAGGCTTTAAATGAAGCCCAATTTAATCGTGGCAAGTTTTTGATTTCTTGTAATTTATAAGAACATGGCTCTACGTTAAGTTTATTAAATAAGCTGATAATTTTTTGTGTAGATTCATAAGAATCGATGCTATCGGCCCATCCTTTTAGCCAGTCATGTCCTTTTTGGACTTCTGGGTATAAGTCATTGATGTTTTCTCCGTTGTTGACTTTATCTAGGAGATCAAGGACGTCCTTATCGCTGGTTACATTAATTGAGACCTTTGATGGAACTTCTAGGGCATACTCAGGGTCATTAAAGCCACGACAATAAGATATGACGGGTTTTCCTTGCAGGTGAGCCTCGACAGCAGTTGTGCTACCACAATGGAGAATAGCCTTAGCACCAATTAGCCAGGGCGTTACGCTGCCTTCAAAAACTACATGGACGTTACTATAATTTTTAGCTAGTTCATCCCATGGATCACGGTTTTCAGAGGGGTGTGGGCGAACAATGATATTTGTATTTGGAAATTTTTTGCTAAGAGGATCAATGATATCAACGAACCCATAGTAAATGTTTTTCGCATATTCCTCATAGCTTTCAAAGAATGCAACGGAATCTTTGGTAATGAAATGTCCCGCTTTATAGATATCCATTGCACCGTCTTTACCCATGGCATGGTTATAAGATCCAAAGCTTGTTGGGATGATAAAATACTCGCCAAATCTATCGTGAATATCGGTAATAGTCTCTTGATAAATTTCATGATATTTTTCTTTATCCCAAATATCGATACGTGGATTTGATGTGACGTGAAACTTTTCCGTATAATCGGGATAGGCGTTTTTGTAAGCTTCTTTTTGAACTGAACCCCAAAATAAACAGGCGTCTAGTGCTTTGATTGTTTCTGGTGTTGAGCGTGCAGAGACGAGATATTCTATATTGTTTTGAACGAGACCTTCTTCATCAAGGCAGACAACTTTATTGCCTTTCTTTTGCAAGTTTTTGATGTAGGGAACTTCATGGTGTAGTGCGCTTTTTAAGAAGAAAAGACCCGTCGGTAGAAACTCCAAGGATTTTACTATTTCTTGCTCTGTACCAATAATGCAATTCCATCCATTTTTAATGGCTTCGTTGCAAATCAATAATTTACCATTTAGTTCGCGCTCAACAATTTCTAGTGGGAATATTAGCCATTTTGGGGGTTCGTTTGTCATGGTCAAAGTCTTTTACTTTTTATTTAAAGGGGCTGGCTTTTTTGAAAGATTCTGCTTCTAAAGGTTTAATGACATTATTTGGGGCTTGTCCAAACACAATGCTGTTAGAAGGTATACTGATATTTTTTGCATAGCTGCCCGCAGCAAAAATTACGCGATCACCAGTTACTACATCACCTACGATTGTTGCATTTGCCATTAAATAATTATCGTGGCCTAGATTAGGGTATAAAGGGCTACCAGGGTTGCCGCCGATTGTGCAATTTTGCGATAGAAATAGCCTATTTCCTAAAGATGCACGACCGACTATGATGCCAATAGAGTGATTCACATAAAAGCTATCAGGTAATGCGACTTCATGATAGATATCGCAGCTATTTATCATTTTATTAAGGGCAAAAAATTTATCGGCTAATTTTTTGTGATGAGATATGCTGAGCTCATTTGCCAATAATAATAAAAACTGTGTGTATTGGTTTGAGTTATCTATGTTTAATGTGCTTGTATCCTCTGATTGGTAATATTTATTAGCAATTTCAGACCAGCATCTTTCAACTCGTTTTATGGTTTTTGGCATGACAGCGTCTATTATAGACACATCGTTTTCAGATACATCATGCAGTAGCCCTAAGTGTTTAAGGACCTGTTTGCGAACATATGTAGGGTCATGAATTAAATTGGCCATAAGCTACCTCACCGGATGTTTCAGTTTCCATTCACCTTCTTTGATGTTACACAGCGTGTGCAAAAAATTACATCTTGTTCTAATTCATTGATTTGGGCGTCAATTGTTTTGACTGTTTGCATGGGTCACTCTTTTTGTTTGTCAGGCTGGAAATACAAGCTGCTATCTTCTAGCAAGTTCTTCTGTGTAAATCAAGCTAGGCCCTTCTATGTTTGACTCTTTGTATGTAAAATATTACCTTGCGCTTTGATAGTTCAATGTAAAGGATTTATTTGATGTTTAAGGGCGACACAAAAGTAGCTAATGTTAATCGTAATTTACCTTCGCATGCGGGTTTAGGTCTAGGTAATGAAAATGATATTTTTCAGGTTGATACAACAGGTGATCGCTATGAGATTGCTGCGAATAGTTTTTATGCGTTATATCCCGATTTAGAGCCATTAAAGATTCATAGCCTTATGGACTATGATGTATGTCGCCCGGAGGCTGTTGACTTGCAGGGAACGTACTGCGTTCGTTTTATAAGGGCAGATGGCGATCTTGATAGTGTGGTCTTGCGTGTAAAGAAAGAAATCATGCCTGAAACCGCTGTTTTATCTGCTAAGATATTTGAGGCAGTGAATGAGCATTGTTTAGGACGTGACGGCATGAGCGTTTCAGATGTTCGTCTTTTCTCTGGCGGGGATCCTGTTTTGAATATTGATAATCACTGTGTTTCTGCAACGTCATTTGTTGTGGGGGAGCATATTGTTGAGCCGCCAACGCATACAGAAGTTCAGTTTATGGCATATGCTGTTGCGCGTTTTACCAATGCAATGCAGGCCTTACCCCCCCGCGTTAAAGCAAGAGCTTGATGATAATTTCGAGACAAATGCAGGTGATTTTAGTGTCGACGCTTTGAGAGGTGCGCGTTATCTACGCACTGAGGAGGGGCGTCGTCAGGCGTTAGATCTGACCAAAAAGTTCTTTGCCGAGTCTGAGGCGCAAAGAATTATTGATATTGCATCTAAGTATGGAGATGTTCTTGAGCAGCCTGATGCCCTTGATTATGTGCATGGTGTTATGATTGACGCTAATTTTTTGATGAAAAGATTGGCGGACGGTATGCCTAAAGGCGTTCATATTATGGATAATGAAACAGTTACTATGTCTAAATTTCCAAAAGGATATGATGCGGGAACTTTGATGTACCGCGCGATCCTAGGGAAAGCTGAGGGCGTAGGTGCAGAAGACGATCACGCGTATTTGAAAACTTTTTTGGAAGCCTATAATAGTCGCGCGGATATACCATTGTCACAAGATGAATTTTCTGCGGCTGTTAATGCTTATAATGCAAACGCATTATTGAGCAATTATGGTAAGCTCGCATCGTGGGACCCTGATACAGTGCCGCCTGAGGCAGGAATTCAGAGATTTGGTCGGTTCGCCTTGGATACGGACCAGCGTTTAGAGCAGGCAAATCTTTTGCAGTCACAACAAAACGTAACCAGCAAGCCGGACCAGCCGCATTTGGATAATACTTAGAGCTTTAAAAAATTCTCTAGAATTTTTAGGCCAATTGCACCACTTTTTTCTGGGTGGAATTGCGTACCATATACATTGTCTTGCTTCACAATTGAGGCAATAGGATTGCCCCCATAGTATGAATCGGCAACGCGGTTTTGAGCGTGGTCGGGGTGAGCGGTAAAAGAATGAACAAAATAGACTTCTGCATTGGGTGTGATGCCAGAGAGAAGAGGGTCATCCCATGCTGCAGGGTTTTGTGCAGGGGGCTGCAGCGATGTCCAAGCAATATGAGGAATTTTATGTGGTTGGCCAGACGTATTTTCTGCAGGAATGGCTTTCACATGTCCCTCAATGAAGCCCAGCCCTTGATGTGTGCCAAATTCTTCGCTCGTTTCAAAGAGCATTTGCATGCCTACGCAAATACCCAATAAATATTTTCCACTATCGACTGCTTGCTTAATAGGTGCTTCAAAGCCACGATTTTTGACCTCGTTAACGCAGCTGGAAAAGGCACCAACACCAGGCAGGATAAGTTTATCTGCGTTTTCAATTTGTTCAGGCGTTTTAGCAATAGTAAAATCAGCACCTAGATGATGTAAGGCGCGTTCCACGCTAAGGAGATTGCCGATATCATAGTGAATTAGAGTGACTTTACTCATGCGATGATAGACCTCATGGGGATATTCTGTTGTATGGCTTCGTTTCTGATTTCTGGTAAGGTCATGCGGCCGTAATGTAACGCATCGGCGATGGCTACGCCATCTGCATCTGCATTACTGACAACATCCACGATATCTTGTGTTTTACCAAAGCCGCCGCTTGCGATGACGGGAACTGGCACCTCTGCTGCGATGAGCTTGGTCAGTTCTGTATCAAAACCTTTGCGTGTACCTTCATGGTCAATTGAGGTGAGTAATATTTCGCCTGCGCCATTGGCAACACCTTGTTTTGCCCAGGCGATTGCGTCCATGCCTGTATCTTCGCGACCACAATCAACATAAACGCGCCATTGTCCATCAGGCATTTTTTTTGCTTCGATGGATAGCACCATGCATTGAGCGCCAAATCGGCGTGAAATGTCTGTGATAAGTGTAGGGTTCTGGGTTGCGGCAGTATTGACTGCAACTTTATCTGCGCCGGCAAAAAGAAGTGCTTCTGCATCATCGACCGATCGGACGCCGCCGCCTACAGTTATAGGAACAAAGATATTGTTTGACGTGGCTTTCACAATATCGTGTAAATTGTTGCGGCCATACAGGCTGGCGACCATGTCCATATAGATCAGCTCATCTGCGCCTTGTTCGTAGTAGCGGCGTGCATGTTCGTTTGGATCGCCAATAACACGGATGCCTTCAAGGTTTATGGCCTTGATGAGGTTTGGGCCCTTGATATCCAGACGCGCGATGAGGCGAACATTGTGGCGGTCTTTTTGCTCTACCATGCCCCTAATCCTCCGTCTACGTTGTATATGCCGCCAGTGCAATAATCAGACGCATCGCTAAGAAGATAAATGACCATGCCGACCATATCATCTGGCTTGGCCATTCGCCCTAGGGGGATGCGGTTATTATAGGCTTGATGGAATGTTTCGTTCTGACCATTATATACGCCGCCAGGAACAAGGCAATTGACGCGAATGTTATCTTTTGCCCACCATGTGGCAAGCCATTGGGTTAGACCTAGAATGCCTGATTTTGAAGCTGAATAGCCGACAAAACTTGCGAAGTCGACATCTTCATAAATACGGTGATCAGGTCCCATAACACCATATATGCTTGAGACATTAATCAGGCTTCCGCCTTTTCCAGATTCTTTCATAATGCGTCCAGCTTCGCGTGCTATCAAAAAGGACCCTGTTAGATTGATATCTAATGTTTTTTGCCACAGATCTAAGGGATATTCTTCAAATGGGGCAAAGGCTTCACCCATGTTTTTTAGGACATCACCAGTGATCGCGGCGTTATTAATAACGCCATCAAAGCCACCGTAGATTTTAGCGGCTTTTTCAATGCCATCAACCACCTGCTGTTCATCGCCGATATCCATTGTGATTGCTTTAGCGCCAAGCTCTTTTGCCAATTCTAGGACGTTGCTTTGAGGGCGATCAACCATGATGAGGCGAGCACCTTCTTTGATGAGGGTTTCGCTATAGCATTTTCCAAGGACACCCGTTGCACCAATTAAGAGAATACGTTTGTCTTTAATCTGAATGTGGGACATAATTTTGCTTGCCGTGTTTTTCTTCCATTAGCCAGTTGACGAGCATCGCATCAAAAGGCTCGTCGATATCAAAGCTTTTTTCCTTAGGTACTTCATAACCTTTCATGCGACCATTAAGCAAGTAACTATTGGTTCTGATATATTCAGCGTTAAAAATATAAAAACCTGCAACAATGTCCCATGTTGTTGGTGCTGCTTGCCGTGCTTCGACCTTTGTATCCAATGATTTGCTAAGATGAAGCAGGCCTTTATCATCTTCTTCAACAAGGTTGAAATAAGGATTTCTGTGAGATGGGGACACTGTAAATATGCCATCTATTTTACTTTGCTCTTGCTCGAATTGATCAATAATTCCGTTCAGATCTTGGGTGTCGAGTAAGGGCGTGGTGCAATCAATATCGATGAAGGCATCATATTGCATGTTATAGAGGTCTTCGCAGGTAGTTAGGGCGTGTTTCCACACGCCAAATTTACCTGCAGCGGACGTTGCGAGATCTGCTGGGCGTAGAAAAGGAATTTTTGCGCCGAAGCTTTGTGCAACATCAGCAATTTTTTTGTCGTCGGTTGAGATGACAACATCTGTGATGCGTGGATCGGATAATGCAGTTTCAACGGCCCAACCTATGAGTGGCTTGCCTGCAATGGGCATAATGTTTTTGCCTGGAACACCTGTACTGCCGCCTCGTGCACAAATGACGCCTAGGATCTTTTCAGTCATAGGGTTTTCCTTATTTTTTCTTGGGTTTTATTAGAATTTGATTGCTTTGCTGCTAACAAGATATGCAGATCATGAATACCATCTTCAAGTCCGCAACGCGGTGCGATTGTTGGATCTTTAACGCGATTTATAAAATATTCTACCGCGTTTTTTAGCATATCTGCGGGTTGAAAGTTTTTATCCGGTTTGGCGATGCATTGTACGTCATCTGATCCGATTTTACGCCATAAGATCCCCTCTTTCATGTCGAAGGTGTAAACACATTTTTCGCATATGATTTGTAGGCCGCGTCTATATGCAGGACTTAGCATGTCGAGCTGAACTGTTCCTGCAGCCTTGTTGTCTGCGCTTAGGATAATGTTGGCAAGATCTTCTGCGTTCATGTCGAGGTCGCTATTGTGACGTAAATCTGCGTAGACACTGTCCATGGGCCCAACAAGCCATGTCATCAGATCAATTTCATGGACGAGATCAAACAGCGCTCCACCACCACGAGTAGTATCGGCGCTGTAACATTTACGGTAATCACTTCCGGGTCGCCATTCGTCAAGTCGTTGTCCAACCCACGCTTGAAACGATAACACTTTTCCGTATTCGTGGTGTGTGAGTTGATGTTTAAGGGCGACTAAAGAAGGGTGGTGGCGTAATTGGCAGCCAATTTCAATGGGTAGATTACGGCTGTTTTGTTCTAGTTCCTGCAACCCATTTGTGTTGAGGCTAACGGGCTTTTCCATATAATAGGGAACATTTTTTTGTGCGGCTAATGTGGCGGGGGCGATGTGCTGATCTGTTGCGGTGGCAATGATGGCGGCATCCGCCCAATCTAGGCCATTTTCTAATGAAGGCTCGAACTCATACCCTGCATCAATGATGGCTTCTTTTTGATCTTGACGATGACGCCAAATTCGAAGACTTGCTCCCATGTCAGTTAGATTTTTTGCGTGCTTCTGCCCGATTGATCCAAAACCACAGATGAGAATATTGGTCATCGTTTTATGCCTTTTTGTCGCTGAAAATTTGATGATATTCGGCGCGCCCTTTTTCAAGGTCTTGTGGATTACCGATATCAAGCCAGTATTCTCGGATCGGGAATACGGACGATTCATAATTTTCCGCTTCTAATTGTGTGAATAACGTTGGCATGTCTAGATATTGATCTTTAGGAACATGTTCTAGAACTGTCGGGTTTAAGATATAGATGCCTGCGTTCACAAAATATGTTTGCGAAGGTTTTTCGACGATTGTGTCTAGCTTTGTCCCTTTGGTGCGGACTACGCCATAAGGTACTTGTTGTTGATATTCACGCACGCACATTGTTGCCATAGCATTTGTTTGTTTGTGAAAGTCGACTAAATGGGCAAAGTTGTTGTTTGTTAAGATGTCTCCATTCATAACGATGAGCGGACCTTTGGGCTGATCCGGGATGAGGCTGAGCGCACCTGCGGTCCCCATACGCTTATCTTCATATAAATAGGAAATTTTTACACCAAAATCGCGCCCATCTTTGAAGTAATCTTCGATAATCTCAGCCTTGTAATTCACCGAGAAATAAAAGTTTTTAAACCCTTGATCGCGTAGGTGTGTGACAATTGTTTCCAATAGCGGTTTGCCGCCGACTTCGATCATAGGTTTTGGCAAGTTTTCGGTGAGCGGCATTAAACGCGTGCCTAGACCTCCAAGCATAAGAACAATACTAATATCAGCATAATTTTTATGTTCTTTTTCGGCGTTATCAGTGAAGTCCTCGATGCAAGCAAGATCGACCACACAGCCATGCTCATCTAAAATAGGCAGGCGATGAATTTGCTGTGTGTGCATAATAGATTTTAGGCTAGCCGTATCATCGTTTTGTGTAGCTGTTTTGGGAGAGGTATTCATCACCTTATCGACGGTGTCAGTTAATTGAACTCCGTTGAGAATTGCACGTCGTATATCACCATCAGTGATCGTCCCAATGAGCTTGCAGTCGTCATTGACGATTAATACGATTTGCAAAGCAGCCAGGTCAATAATTTTCAAGGCTTCGATAATCGTACTGCTTTGGGTTAGAAAGGTATCTTTGTATTGGTGTGTCATGTGCGTCGTCTGTGTTATTTTTCTTGTAAACGTTTGCCAATCGGCCATTGCGGCATAAACGGTTCTTCAATGTGGTCGTTTTCTTTGATAAATGCAACTTTAGTAATGAGTAAGGTGGTGTCAGCGGTCTTGAGGATAATGCCTTCTGCTGTTCGTCCGACGATTTCGCCAATTTTCGCTTTATAAACGGGCGCATCAGCGATTAACCTTGATTCTAAAATCGCGATTTCATTATTATCTATGATTGCGCGCGCACATGGGCCTGGTTGGGATATGGCGCGGATGAAGTTGTGTAGGTCTTGACTGCTTTGGTTTAGCAAGATGTTTTCATCGCCAATACGTCTACGGCCGCAATAAAAACCTACGGGATGTATGTCGGTTTGTTTTTTCGGATTTACGTTATTATCAGCAACATCATTTAGTGCTTCGATTAATGTGTCAGCACAAGCGTTATGCGCTTTGTTTAGCAGGTCTGCGTATGTATCATTTTGCGTGATAGGCATCATGTTTTGTGTGATGATGTCACCAGTATCAATGCCTTCGTCGATGTAATGCACTGTGACGCCAAATTCTGTTTCTCCGTTGATCAAGGCCCAATTCAACGGGTTGCGGCCACGGTAGAAAGGTAAGGCTCCGGCATGGCAGTTAATAAATCCAAGCGGTGCGGCGCTAATAATGTCTTTTTTCAGAATTTGGTTGAATGACATTGACACAAGAACGTCGCAGTTGAATTGTGCTATACCTTCAATGAAATCTGGGGCGTTGATATTCGCATGAGGCAGGAAGGGGATATTAAGCTTGTCTGCCCATTTCTTTAATTCTGGGTCTTGCGTATCAAATCGCGGCGTAATAAATGCAATTTTAAATTTATCGGGTTGTGCAACGATGTGTGAGATGGCAAGTGAGGCCCAAGGCCCATCTCCAAAATAACCGATTGTAATCATATTATTAGTGTATGCCTTTTTAGGTTGAAATAAAAAGAGGTTGATCGGTTTCATAGGTTTGATCAACGATTTTGTTTAAAATGTCCCAATATTCCATGGGTGAAGCGCCGCTAGCAGGACGTTTAATTGCGATATCATTGGCGCCTAGAGTTGCGCCGGCTGGAATATGACGAGCGGCCATGATGCTTTTACGCGCCATATGTGCATTAATTTTTTCTGAAGCACTCGGTTCCTTGAGGCCGTTGCCAAGTGCTTTTTGGATATTTGGACGTTTTAATATTTCTGCAAGTTCGACATTACGATTATTTTCGATGAGCCTTTCTGCTTCACGAACAGCGGTGATCATGGCTTTAAGTTCATCAGGCTGCAGGGAGGCTTTATGGTCTGGTCCGGGTAATGTACGATCCTGGGTGAAATGTTTTTCGATGACAGTTGCGCCCATTACAACGGCGGCCAAGGGAATATCAATGCCCATGGTATGGTCTGAATAACCAGTGGGCACACCAAAGGTGTCAGAAATCGTACGCATTGCCTTTAAATTAACATCTTCTAAAGGCGTAGGGTATGCGGTATTACAGTGCAATACCGTAACTTTTTCTCTTAAAACTTCCAGAGCGGCGGCATCGTTCAGCATGTTCTGGAAGTCTGACCGGCTGCTTGGTGGTGTCTTATTCAGGTAACCGTAGGCTAGTATATTTAAGGCTTCTTTGATTTCATTCAGGCTTCCCATTCCGGTTGAGAAGATAACCTTATGGCCCGTTTGTGCGGCGGCCAATAATATTGGGCCGTTTGTTAGTTCGCTAGAACCCAGTTTAATGGTAGTGATTCCAAATTTATCGACCAACATATGCAGGCCATCAATATCAAATGGTGTTGAGAGGAAGGCTATATTGCGTTTTTTGCAATGTGCTATGAGCGCAGCATGGTCCCGCTCTGATAGCTCCAGACGTTTCAGCATGTCATACTGACTTTCATCAGTTCCTTGGTCAGAATTTTTAATTTGATAATCAGCCTTTGGAGCATTTTTACTCGCAAGCTTATCTGCTCGGAAGCTCTGAAATTTTACAATATCTGCGCCTGCTTCTGCCGCAATATCAATGAGGTCGAAGGCACGATTGATATCACCGTTATGATTGACGCCTGCTTCAGCGATGATAAGAGTTTTAGAGGATGTCATAGGATAAGAATACCTTATTACACAATTGAGGTGAAATATTTGTTTCTTTTAGAATATCTAAGATTCGCTGTGCAGTATTGCCGTCGCCATATGGATTGCATGGCGTGACTTTTGGCGTTTGCATGGCCTGTTGTAGTGCGCTGAATATTGCATCTTTTTCCGGAATGCAATCGATAACGGTTGAGGCTTTTATACGTCCTTGTTGACGCGTACCAATATTAACAGTAGGGATGCCAAAGCTGGGCGCTTCATATAGGCCGGATGATGAATTTCCAACCATTGCGTTTACGTGTCGCAATGCGTTGAGATATCTTTTTGATCCTAAGGATTCAATGAAGATACTGTTTTGATTGTGCGCAGCAAAATCTTTGGCCATTTGTGTGATTTGCATGCCTTCTGGATCAGCGTTACTGCCTGTTAGAATTATGTTTGTATCATTTTTTAGCATAGCCAAAGCATCAAGCATGTTTTGACATTGTTCGAGGGAATTTTGTTCTAACGTGACCGGATGAAAGGTGACTAATAGATTGTATATGTTCGGTGTAAAATTGATAGATTTGAAAAAGGTATCACGATCCATTTTTTCTATCGTGTGAATGTGATCAAGGCCGGGGTTGCCAACATTATGAACTGTGTTTGGGGTTTCGCCTAACTGTATAACGCGTTTTTTTGCATCTTCGTTCGTTGTGAAATGCAGATGTGACATCTTTGTCATAGCATGACGTATTGCATCATCGATTGCTCCTTCGGTAATGTCGCCTCCACATAAATGTGCGACAGGAACTTTCGCTATTAGGGCAGCTTGGACAGCGCCCATAATTTCATAGCGATCACCCAAGATAAGCAATAAGTCAGGGCGGTGTTCATCAAATTCTTGAGCAAAACCCGTGATGCCTTTCCCGAGCGCTATAGTAATATCCCTGGCTTTATCAGCTTGTGTTAAACCCATGTCGATAGTGGCGTTAACACTAAAGCCGTCATTTTTTATTGCGGCCAAACTCGTAGCATTGGCCATAAGATGCTGCCCGCATGCGACAATGCGCAACGTGAAGTTGGGGTCATTTTCTATGGCGCGGCATACAGGTGATAGTAATCCCCAATCCGCGCGACCGCCAGTTATAACGGTTATATGTGTCATTGCGTCAGGCCTAATTTTACACTGGAGGGCAGATTAATGATTGTTTGCTCAAGTTGTCCTGCAATCGCGAGATCCATTCGTGGGCAATTTTGGAACATAGGTAGGGTATGCATAAGCTTCCAGATGGGTCTGCATATGTAACCATTGTCGTGCAAAGACTGCAAGGTTTCATTCCGTTTGTTCGCGTCGTGTATTTGTATAGCGCACAGCCAATAGTTGCTGCGGCATCCTTCTGGCTCTTGTATAAAGCGAACGGCATCATTTTCTGAGAATTTCTCTATGTATCGCTCGGCTAAGCGGCGCTTACTCTCGACGAACGTATCTAATTGTTCTAGTTGCGCACACCCTAGCGCAGCATTCAAATTTGGCATACGATAGTTGTAGCCAATTTCATCATGTACAAAATCCCATTTATGAGGCACTTTAGCAGTTGTTGTAATGTGTTTTGCATGTGCAGCAATTTTGTCGTCATTGGTTAATATAGCGCCGCCGCCGCCAGTTGTTATGACCTTGTTTCCGTTAAAAGAAACGGCAGATATATCGCCATAGGATGCTAAAGGTTTATTGTGATAGAAACTGCCAAGTGCTTCTGCGGCATCGCTAATGATCGGCAGATTATATTTGTTGGCTACTGTTGATAACGTGACCATATTGCAGGCATGTCCGAAAATATGCACTGGTACGATGGCTGCAATGCGTTTTCCTGTGTTTTTGTTGATAAGGTTGCCGTTGCTTTGCATCGTGTTTTGGGCAAGATAATTATCTAGTTTGACTGCATCAATTCCAAGCGTATGTGCATCGCTGTCAACGAAATGTGGCGTTGCGCCGCAATATGTAACGGCATTTGCTGTGGCAATGAATGTGAGTGTGGGGATGATGACTTCGTCCCCAGATTTGACGCCCATCAGTATAAGCGCTGTATGTAGTGCGGCCGTACCGTTTACAGTTAAGATTGCGTGTGAGACCCCGCATTTTTCAGCTAGCTTTTCTTCGAAAAGATTGACATAACTTCCTACAGATGACACCCATCCTGTATCTAGGCATTCTTTGACATACTGCCACTCATTTCCGTTGAAACGAGGCTCGTGTAAATGAGCAGGTTTATCGGCACTTTGAATGACCTGGTCAAGAACATTAATAATCGTATCAGCGGGAGTGTTTGTCATTAAATATTATAGCGGTCTGTTTTATAAAGTTTGATATTTTCTGGGTTTTGGAACCACTCTGCTGTCTCAGTAATGCCGCGACGAAGTCCATCTAGACCACCGTAAGCTGGTTTCCACTCCATGATTTTTTGTGCTTTCTGTGTATCGGCAAGTAGGCGCTCGACTTCACTTTTATCTGGGCGCATGCGTTGCTTTTCGCACTCTATAGTAATATCTGCCCCCATAACATCTGCAATCATTTGAACGAGATCGCCGATACTGATTTCAAAATTACTACCTATATTGACAGTTTCACCAACGAGTGCATCGCAATTTAAAGCCTGTATAAAGCCTGATGCGGTGTCGGTTACGAAAGAAAAATCACGAGTGGGGTGTAGAGCGCCCAGAGATATTGTACGCTTTCCTGCAGCAATTTGTGCAACAATTGTTGGAATAACCGCTCGACATGATTGGCGAGGGCCGTATGTGTTAAATGGACGTAAAATTGATACAGGGGTATCAAATGACTTGTAAAACGACAGTGCAATAGCATCAGCGCCAATTTTTGTTGCGCTGTATGGTGATTGAGGTTGCATAGGATGTTCTTCAGTGATTGGTGCGAATAATGCAGTGCCATATACTTCAGAGGTAGACGTGCAGACAACACGTTCAACGCCTAGATCCCGCGCTGCTTGTACAATGTTTAAGGTACCTTTAATGTTTGTGTCCACGTAAGTATCAGGGGAATGATATGAATATGGGATAGCAATTAGTGCAGCAAGATGAAGAACCGCATCGCATCCTTCCATTGCTTGGCGTACGCCATGAGGGTCACGAATGTCACCAGAGAAGATATCGAGATTATCAGTTATCTCTTTTGGTGCATGATCAAGCCATCCCCAGCTATTGAAAGAGTTGTACAAGACAAAGGCGCGAACATCGTATCCTGATTTTACAAGTAGCTCTGTTAGGTGTGATCCAATGAAACCATCTGCGCCTGTTACGAGGACTTTTTTAGCTTTTCTCACGGTGTAATCCTTTAAAATTCAATCTTATCTATATTGCCGTTTTTAATTTTATAGACGCTATCAGCGTATTTTTGGACATCCTTATTGTGCGAAACAAAAATGATCGTAATGCTTTTCGCAAGGTTGCGCAATGTTCCAAGCAGTCTTTCTTCTGTTTCATGATCAAGCGCACTAGTTGCCTCATCTAGAAGGAGGACTTCAGGGTTATGAACGATAGCGCGTGCAATAGCGATGCGTTGACGCTGGCCGCCTGAGAGCATACGGCCATTTTCTCCAACCATAGAGTTAAGCCCATTCGGCTGGTTCGTCACAAAATCTTTAGCGCCTGCCCTATCAAGTGCTTGCCAGAGGGCATCATCGCTTAAGTCTTTACGGCCTACACGGATATTTTCAGCAATTGTGTCATTAAATAAAAAGACTTCCTGTGGGACGAAACCCAGATGTTCACGCCATTTTATAATGTCTAGGTTTTGTATATTAGTGGCATTCAGTCGTACGGAGCCTTGTTGAGGTGTATAAAAACCACTGATCAGGTCCAGAATTGTTGTTTTCCCAGAGCCAGACTCGCCAATGATTGCTGTCATAGTTTTGGGTGAGAACGAGATTGTGGCATTTTGAATGATGTTTGTATCATCATGAGAAAAACTAATGTTTTCTAGATCAATTTTTTCAATTTTTTGTGGAGGCGCCTCAGTTCCGGGCCAGGCACTGTCAGCGTCTTCGGTTGTTTTGATCGTTTTAATTAAGGACCAAAGGGCGCTTTGTTGTACCATTAATTTTTGATATTCGCCTTGCATAACATTCATGCTGGTGAGGAGACGAATGAAAATAATGCCCATTACAGGCAGCTCGCTGCTTGAAAGATCTCCGAACTTTAATGTAATGAATAGCCCTACAATGGCCATAGCGACCATGAGTGGCTCATATATGACGCGCATGGATTGGGTTGAAATGAGCTCAGACGATTGCGCTTTTTCTAAGTCATTTGAGTGACTGGATAAAATGCTCATGAATTTATTTTCTAAGGCCATCGCACGTAGTGGCTTGATGCCAGTAAGCATGTCAGCCATTTGCACAAGCATATTTTTACTTAAATCCGTCTGATCATTGCCTGCTTTGTTCGCGCGCTTAACAAGAGCCCATAACATTATTACGATGATGCTGCCAATTAAAACTGTGCCAATAAAAACTTTCCAAGATAAGATGAAGGCGCTTATGGCGTAGACAAGGAATTGAACACTGGCAGCCATAAAACGTGCAGCAAATAAAAATGCCATTGATGACTTAAACGTCTCAAGAACGAGCGCATTGAGGCTAACGCCCATTGCGCTCTTGATATAATAGCTCCAGTTAGCCTTTAAAAGTGCTTGCATGAGGCGATCACGAAGATCTGCAGATATGTGTGCGACAATTTTACTGACCTTGCGTAGTGCGCTCCATAGGATAAAAGCTTTGAGAGCAATGGCAGCTGCAATAAAGCCGCCAACTGTTTGAAAATTAAGTATGATATTGTTATTGATGATAAAATTTTTGATTGTCCCGTCAGGGATTTCATCGATATTGACGCTTCCCTCTAGGACAATTTGCAAGAAGGGTAAGAATGCAGCGACTCCAAAAGCTTCAGCAATTCCTGCAAGCGCCAATAATATAACTACCAGATATGTTTCTGCTGGATAAGATGTAAAGAAAAAATGGAGCGTTTTTGAAAATTGTTTCATGGCAAGAGGCTATTTTTTCCTATTTTTAGATATAGCTGGCGATGATTGCGCGGAGCTCTTCGATGCCGGCTTTTTTATGGGCGCTGGTCAGGGTGACAATCGGGTGCGCTGCGGCATGTTTTTTCAGAACATCTGTAATCGATTTAAGGCGTTTTTCGCGCTCGTCATTTTTAATTTTATCGGTTTTTGTTAGGATGATGCGGTATGAAACGGCGGTTTCATCCAACATTTTCATCAATTCGATATCAGATTCTTTTAGGCCATGGCGCGAGTCGATTAAGATCATCACACAGCGTAAATTAGCGCGGCCACGAAGGTAACTGCGGATGAGTTTATGCCATTCGTTGCGCGTGGATTTGGACACTTGGGCATAACCATATCCTGGCATATCAACCATGTACATTTGCTTGGCAACATTGAAATAGTTCAGTTGTTGCGTGCGGCCAGGCGTGTGTGATGTGCGCGCCAAAGATGTACGGCCAGTGATGGCGTTAATCAGGGATGATTTGCCAACGTTTGAACGTCCTGCGAAGGCGACCTCGTTGAGCTGATCGTCTGGAAGTTGTTTGAGCTCTGCCACGCCGAGGATAAAATCGCATGTGCCGCTGAACAGGCGATTTCCTGCTTCGATGTCGTATTCTTCAGGCGTATCAGACATGATTACTTTTTCTTCTTTTTCTTTGGCTTAGGCGGTTTGATGTTTTCGATGACTTCATAATCAGCATCTTCGATGTCAGCCGCGTCTGATTTTGCTGCGCTTGCGGGTGCAGCATTTTTGTCATCTTCATCGTCATGGCTTTCGCCGAATAGGTGAATAGGGACGCCCATTTTGCGCATAATGACAATTTGCTGGATGTTGCCGAAAAAGGCGCTGACTGTCCAATAGATGACAAGGCCTGACGCAAATTTCGCCATAATGAATGTCATGATGATTGGGAACAGGCGCATCATATCGCGCTGAATTTTGTCAACGGGTGGTGGGCTGAGCATGCGCTGGATTTGCATGGCAACGAGCATAAGGCATGGCCAAATACCAACATGCAGCAATGATGGTGGATCCCAGTCAATTAAACCAAAGAGCGTAAACAGGTTTGTTGGATCAGGTGCAGATAGATCTTTGATCCAGCCGTAAAATGGTTGATGGCGCACTTCTAATGTAATGAAGAGAATTTTATAAAATGCGAAGAAGATTGGAATCTGTAGCAAAATAGGGAAGCAACCCGCCATTGGGTTGACGCCTTCGCGTTGATACAGGGCAATCATGTCTTGCTGTAGTTTTTGCTTCTCATCGTCGCCGTATTTTTCTTGAAGCGCTTTAACTTTCGGCATGACCTTTTTCATTTTGGCAAATGAAGAATATGACTTGTATGTCAAAGGTGATGCCATTGTACGAATAATGATAGTTAGGGCGATAATGGCGAGGCCCATATTGCCGATTAAGAGGCCTAGGTAATGCAGTGCATAGAAAAATGGAATGGTCAGGAACCAGAACATTCCAAAATCGATGGCTAGATCTAATTTATCGACGCCAAGGGTTTTGCTGTAGTCTTTCAGCATCAAAACACGTTTTGGGCCTGTGAAGACATGGCTTTGTACGGAGCCGCTTTGCCCTGGCGCAAGGGTTAGGGCCGAGCCAGTGAAGTCAGTTTGATAGAGGCCAGTATCCGTTTCTTTTTTCTTTGGCGGTGTGCCGCTGTAATTAAAGCGGTATTTAATATTTTGCCCTTGTGGCGGCATAAGGGCGGTTAGCCAATATTTATCTGTAATACCGATCCAACCTGTTGCAGCATTTTCGCTGATCTGGCGTTTTTTGCGCAAATCTTTGTATTTTTGTTTGTGGAGTTTATCACCGATATAGGCAATCGGCCCTTCGTGTGAGATTGAGCGTCCCTCGAAGTGGGGTGAAATGCCGCGCTGGCTCACTAAGCCATAGGGGTGAAGGCTGATGTTATGATCTGCGTTATTTGTGACTTTCTGATCGACAGTGATCACGTAGTTTTCATCGAGTGTGAAAATGCGATCAAAGCGCACGCCCTGTCCGTTATTCCAATATAAGACGACAGGCTTGCCAGGGGCGAGTGTGGTTTGTTCCCCTGCAACTGACCAGCGCGTTTTGTTTGAGGGTAATTTTAGAGAGCTATCTGCTGATACCCAGCCATATTCTACTGTACGGGCGTGCTGACTGCCTTTCGGGGCGAGGAGGGTAATTTTGTCGTTTTGTTCCAGTGTTTCAAAATAGTCATTGAGCTGAATATAGTTGAGGCTTCCACCAGTCGTTGACAGTGACCCTGAAATTTTATCATTTTGGATGGTGATGTTGGTGGTCTTCTGAAGGAGTGAAGGGATATCTTTGGGCGCGTTTGACTTTGCCGTGTCAGATAAAGTACTTAGCGCTGCGTCAGAGGATTGGTTGGCTTGCTGTAGCTTGGCTGCCTCGATGCGGGCTTGGCGCATGGCTTCTTGATGCGGGCGCATGATATAGGTGTCATAGGCGAAGTATAAAAGCGCAGAGATGACCATAAAAATAATCAGATTGCGGCTGTCAGACGGGTTCATCTGGTTGTTTTGGTTTGTCGCCATAAATTGTGTCCTATTTCTTACTTTTCGTTTGCGTTTTTATAGCCTATGGGCGCGGCTTAATCAATTCCCCAGCCTTGGAAAAGCAATTATTTGCGGGTCTGTGATGGATTTGTCTCATCTTTTTCGGGCACGGGGTCGTGGAATGGGCCGTGGTGCCATGGGCCGCATTTGATAATACGTTTTATAGCCAGCCATAAACCTTTGCCCGCGCCGTGTTTTTCAATGGCATCAAGCGCATAGGTCGAGCATGTCGGGGTAAAACGGCATGAGGGCGGGAAGAACGGTGAAATGCAGGCCTTGTAGAAATGAACTGGCAGTTTAGCGAGGGTTTTAAGCATGACATTCCATGCGTTTTAGGCACCAAATCAGGTCTTTTTCAAGGGTTTGATATGGCGCGTCCAGTGTGCTGGGGCGGCCGATGAGAACGTAGTCTTTGTTTTTGATGGCCTTGTTTTTCAAAATATCATTTGCCAGCGCCCGCAAGCGGCGTTTGATGCGGTTGCGTTTTACTGCGGATTTATAGGTTTTTTTGGTAACGGTAATGCCGTAACGCAGGCGGCCTTCGCCAGTGCCTTCATCGGCTTGAATGATAAGATTTTTGGCAATCCATTTTTTACCGCTTTTGTTTAGGCGTAAAAAATCAGCTCTGTTTTTCAACGAGCTGATTGATTGATTTTTGTCTCCCAGTGTAGAACACATGGGCGTATCCTTAATTAGGCGCTTAGACGCTTTCGCCCTTTAGCGCGGCGAGATGCCAATACATTGCGGCCGTTTTTTGTCGCCATACGAGAGCGAAAACCGTGACGGCGTTTACGAACAAGAACACTAGGTTGAAATGTGCGTTTCATTTTTTATCTCACTTCATTAATCTTAAGTGCCGCTTTTTAGCGGATTAAAGACGGGTTGTCAAACGAATAATGGCAATTTTCTTGCGCAGGGCGTTATGCAACGGGCTGATCGACGCGTGATGGTAGGTCAGAGGCGATAGGCTCGTCATCCAACATTTCAATCATGCCTGATGGTTGTACCGCGAAATCAGCATAAAACAGTGCGTTTGAATAGAAAACAACAGCGTTACACAGCATATGACCTTGGTCGTTTTTGCCTTCGTATGATGCTGGGCGCACAGTGCCTTCGATGACTGATTGTGTTGTTTCGTCCATATCTGTTGGGATGTTTGGATCATCCATGCTTTCGGCGATGTAAAATGGGCCTTCTTCACCGCGTACGAAGAAGCAGAAAAAGCGCAAGTATTCGAGCACGTTTTCTTCGGTCACTTTGATCGGAGCCTTGGCATTCACTTCGTGAATTGGTGGAGATGTACCGTTGAGGCGGAACAGGTTACCTTGATCTGTTAGGTAGTAAACAACCAGATTTGGTTTTACCCAGTTAGGGTCCTGCACGCGGATCAGAGCAACAGATTCGTAGAATGGAAGCATGCGCCAGCTGACTTTGGTTGTCGCGGTGCTGACCTTGTACTTACCATCGATATCGTCGATTTGATCAAGAAATCCTGTTAGTTCGTCGCCTTCGACCGCATTCCAGTTTTCGTCTTGATACATGTTACTCCTACCTTTTATTCAAAACAGCACATTCTATAGTGCCAGAATTCATTTTAATCGCAAGTGATTGTTTGGCTTTTACCCAAGCAATGTTCTGTTTTATGGCATAAAAATATCCAGAAATGAAATAAAAAGAGATTTTTTTGTCTAATTATCGATTTGCTCGGATACGGGCGGGGTTTCGCTGCTGTTTTCTGCGGGTGGGGCTTCGTACGCGAAGGATAGGTCGCCGCCGTTTAGGGTGACTTCGACCGCGCCGCCTTGCTCAAGTTTTCCGAATAAAATTTCCTCGGCAAGGGGGCGTTTGACCTTTTCTTGGATAATGCGCGCCAGCGGGCGTGCGCCCATGGCAGGGTCGTATCCTAAATGCGCAAGATGCTGGCGGGCATCTTCGGATAGGGTGATGGAAATATTGCGGTCGGCCAGTTGTCCTTCCAATTGGATGATAAATTTGTCGACGACCTTTTCCATGGTTTCAGGTTTCAGGTTGCCAAATGGCACGATGGCGTCCAAACGGTTTCTGAATTCAGGCGTAAAGGTGCGCATCAATATTTCATTATCGGCGTAGCCTTCGGCTTCGTCGCCCAGATCACGTCCAAAACCGATGGGCGCTTTGGCAATTTGCGTGGCTCCCGCGTTGGTGGTCATGATCAAGATGCAGTTGCGGAAGTCGATCGTTTTACCGTTATTATCGGTGAGCTTGCCGTAGTCCATTACTTGCAGCAAAATATTATAGATATCAGGATGTGCCTTTTCGATCTCATCAAGCAGCAAAACGCAATGCGGGTTTTGGTCAATTTTATCGGTCAGTAAACCGCCTTGTTCAAATCCAACATAGCCTGGCGGCGTACCAATCAGGCGTGATACGGCGTGGGCTTCCATGTATTCTGACATGTCAAAGCGCGCCAGTTCTATGCCTAATGTTTTAGATAGTTGCCGCGCGATTTCAGTTTTACCAACGCCCGTTGGGCCAGCAAACAGGTACGAGCCAATAGGCTTGTCCGGATCACGCAGACCTGCGCGCGCCATTTTGATGGAATCGCATAAAATGTCGATGGCTGGGTCTTGGTCGTAGACCATTGTTTTTAAGTCACGCTCTAGATTGCGCAGGACGTCTTTGTCGCTTGCGTTGAGGCTTTTGGCAGGGATGCGGGCAATCGCGGCGATCACATCTTCGATGTCGTCTTTGGTGATGATTTTTTTGCGTTGCTCCTCGGGGACGAGCATTTGCGCCGCGCCGACTTCATCAATAATGTCGATGGCCTTATCGGGCAGTTTGCGATCGCCGATATATTGCGCAGAAAGCTCAACCGCCGCGCGGATGGCGTCATCAGTATAGGTGATGTTGTGATGCTCGCCATATTTGGGACGCAGGCCAGTCAGGATTTTAACCGCGTCTTCGATGCTGGGCTCGGGCACGTCAATTTTTTGGAAGCGGCGGACAAGCGCGCGGTCTTTTTCAAAATAGTTGCGGTACTCTTTATAGGTGGTTGAGCCCATGCAGCGTAGCTCGCCGCTGGCGAGTGCGGGTTTGAGTAAGTTTGATGCGTCCATTGCGCCGCCGCTGGTTGCGCCTGCGCCGATGATGGTGTGAATCTCATCGATGAATAAAATTGCGCCTGGTATTTCTGCGATTTCGCGTAAGACCAGTTTAAGGCGTTCTTCGAAATCGCCGCGATAACGCGTCCCCGCAAGCAGCGCACCCATATCTAGCGAGAAGATCACGGCGTCGTGCAAAACGGCAGGAACGTCTTGATCGATGATGCGTTTGGCGAGACCTTCGGCGATAGCGGTTTTGCCTACGCCCGGATCACCAACATAAAGCGGGTTGTTTTTTGATCTGCGGCACAGAATTTGAATGGTGCGCTCGACCTCTTTATCGCGGCCGATGAGGGGGTCAATTTTTCCGGCGTGTGCTTTGTCGTTGAGGTTAACGCAATAGGCATCAATGGCATCTGCGCCTGTTTTGATGCTGGCGTCGTCATCGAAAGATTCAGCAGGGTCAGGGATTGCTTTGCCGGCCTCGTTATTGGTGACTTTGGCAATGCCGTGCGAGATATAATTCACGGCGTCAAAGCGTGTCATATCTTGTTCTTGCAGGAAGTAAACGGCGTGGCTTTCGCGCTCGGAAAACAGGGCGACAAGGACATTTGCGCCAGTGACTTCTTCGCGGCCAGAGGATTGCACGTGAATGGCGGCGCGCTGTAATACGCGTTGGAAGGCGGTGGTTGGTTTTGCTTCGTCGGCCTCTTCGTTGATAAGGCCGCCAAGTTCATTTTCCAGATATTGCGCCAGTTGATCGCGCAAATCGTCCAAGGAAATGCCGCATGATCGCAGGACGGCGATAGCGTCTTGGTCATCGGTCAGGGCAAGGAGTAAATGTTCGAGCGTAGCAAATTCGTGGTTGCGCTCGGAGGCGTGTTCGAGGGCGCGGTGCAGTGTTTGTTCTAGGTTGCGCGATAGCATGGGGATGAGGCTCCGATTTGGATCATGTTCATCTTTTATTGTCGCTTAATCGGGGGTGCGCTGTCAATGATCGACGCAGATGTGCGCGCTGCGGGTTATTCTTTTTCCATCGTGCATTGCAGGGGCTGTTCGTTTGCGCGGGCAAAGTCCATAACTTGCGTCACTTTGGTTTCTGCAATTTCATAGGTATAGATGCCGCAAATGCCAACGCCCTTACGGTGGACATGCATCATGATGTCGGTGGCTTCTTGGCGGTTTTTGTTAAAGAATTTTTCTAAGACGTGGACGACAAATTCCATCGGCGTGTAGTCATCGTTGAGGATGATGACCTTGTACATGGCGGGTTTTTGTGTGCGCGGACGCGATTTCAGCAAGACCCCTGTATCAGGAGATTCTTCCCGATCGGGTGAAAAGTTTGGATCGTTGTTATCGTCGTTCGTCATGGTGGCTTCGGTTTAACAGTGTTGTTACGCAATGTAATATAACAGTTTTTTGTAGGGGGTCAATTTTTGAAAATTGCCGTGTAAAAAAGGCCTTCGCGAGGTGTGTTCGCAAAGGCCTTTTTGAAAGACGATTGTATGCAGTTTTCTTATGCAGCAACGCTCATTTTTTGAACAGCTTTGTTGATTTGCTCGTTCAATGGCTCAGCGCTTTCAGTCATTACTTTTGTGCTGATTTCAGAAAGTTTTGTCATGCTAGACATGAAATCATCAAAGTTTGACTGTGCGATTTTGTTTTGGATTTCAGCAAATTCGTTCAGTGTCTTGCAGCTTAGCGCTTCTTTTGCGTAAGCAGCTTGCTTTTCAGCAGCAGACTGGCTTAGCTCGACTGATGTGCGTACGATGCTTTCGTAGCCTTTAGTCAAGATGCCGTATGATTTTGTGAATGCCTCGAAGCTTTCGCGGCTAGCGGCCGTGGCTTCTTGTGCAATTTTGTCGAATTGAGCAGTGCTCTTAGTCATGGTTTCCTCCAATAGTTTGGTCATAGGTGCGGGGGGTAGTTTGAAAAACGGCGTGAAGTAATCAGCAGGGCTTGTCGCCTTCGCTTTTTTAGGTGACGCTGTTTTTGTGCTTTTCACAACTTCCAATTTGGTTGTTGCTGATTTGGTTCTACTTGCTTTTTTAGCCATAGCCTAATCTTCTTTTCCGTTTCCAAGGAACATCGTTCCTTTATTAAAACTAGTTTAAAGTTTAGTGTACTCAAGTGTTAATGAACTTATCTATACACCTACCACTGATTGTAAAAGTGCGTCAAGTTTTTTTTGCGCTGCACAAAAGTTTTTTACAGGAAAATTTTTATTTAAAAAAGCTATGGAATAATGCAGCAAAATGTTGGCAATTTATGGACAAAGTGCGCTGGGTGTTGTAGTGTATTTCTATAATAAATTTACGATCTAAATTGTCTGTAATTTACCTGTCATATTTATAGCCTGTTAATAGGGGTTCTTTAGTGAACGAACACAATTTTTTAAAGCATTCTGTGATGACGCATTGCTTGCGTCTTTTCTTTCTTTGTGCGTTGGTTTTGTCTGTGTGTTTTCAGGCGGCGCCTGCGCGGGCGAATCCTTTGTATGCGTCATTTGTAATGGATGCCGATACGGGCGTTGTCCTGCATGAGCGTTATGCGAATAAAAAACTGCACCCTGCATCTTTGACGAAGGTCATGACGTTGATGATGGTTTTTGAAGGATTGAAAAAAGGCAAAATCCGTATGGGTGATGATATTTATATTTCGCATCATGCGGCGAGTATGGTGCCAAGTAAATTAGGTTTGCCTGCAGGGTCGCGCATTAAGGTGCGTGATGCTATTCAGGCGCTGGCGACAAAATCTGCCAATGATATTGCCGTGGCCGTGGCCGAGCATATCGGCGGGAGCGAGCGTAACTTTGCGCGGATGATGACATTGCGCGCGCGTCAGCTTGGTATGGATCGCACGTTATTTATGAATGCGTCAGGTTTGCATCACCGCAAGCAAGTCAGCACGGCGCGTGATATGGCGTTGATGGCGCGCTATGTGATTAACACCTATCCTGATTATTACAGTTTTTACAGCCGCACGTCTTTTGAATATAAGGGAAAGACATACCGCAATCACAACCGCCTGATGAATAGCTATCGCGGGATGGATGGTATGAAGACAGGGTATATTAGTGCCTCGGGCTTTAACTTGATTGCGTCTGCGGTGCGTAATGACCGCCGCATTATTGGCGTGGTCTTTGGCGGCAAGACGTCACGATCACGCAATGCGCATATGGCGCGTTTGTTAGATGACGGGTTCCGCCGATTGCCACGTGTTCGCACGGCGAGCGCAGAGATCCCTGCGCCGGACAAAAAGCCAGCTGAGATGATGATGGCGTCTTTGGATGTTGCGTCGATTGCACCTGCAGCCGGTGATGTCGCGCGCGGCGTTGATGCCATCCCTGCGCCTGCAGCAAAACAGCGCCTGCGTACGAATGTGATCGAGCAAGGCAGCGCTGATTTTAGCGATGATATCGATAAGTCTTGGGCGATTCAGGTGGGTGCGTTCCAAAGCCAAAGTCAGACAATGCGCGCTATTCGTAAGGCGGTTAAGCAATTGCCACCTTATTATAAACGCGCCGAGCCTTTGGTCGTGCCGCTTTCTGTTGCGGGGTCAGAATTATATCGCGCGCGTTTGAGCGGATATAGCGCCCATGATGCGTATGCGGCGTGCGCGTATATTCGTGAATGCATCACGATCGCCCCTTAATTTTCTTGTTCTGATGAGTGTTTCATGTGCGTGCGGATTTGCGCCGCACGTGCGTTTATTGATCCCAATTCGAATCGATCGACATAATCTGCGCCTTAGGTTCGGCTAGATCGCGGATTTGTTTTGTCATGGGCATAGTGTAGCTGTATGTCGCGAAGACATTGCCTGTTTTAACCTTTGTCATGCGCAGGTGAATGGTGAAGCTGTCATCGTCATGCGTGTAGGTTCCGCCGACAATATTGTCTGGCGCGTTATATTGCTCAGGCGATTGGGCGAAACTGGTGTCGGATTTATCGGCAACTTCTGAGATATCAACGCGGTATCCTAATTGAACGAAGCGCTGGCCGATTTGTTCGGTTGTGATGCTTGCGATATCAGAAGACAGTTGCGGTGCATCCGCATCGATAAGCTTGATGGCCTTAATGAGTTGATCACGTTTTAGGTTATTGCCAGCTTGTTGAACGAGATAATCAGCCGCAGCATAATTTTTCTCGATCAGGTTGATGTGCTTGCCGTGGATGAATTCCAGCCCTTTGTTTTTGATCTGAGCGGCGCTCATGGCGCAGCCTTGTAAGAGTGCGCCAGCGGACAGTGTGAGGATCAAAGCTTTTTTGGCATGCATGGTTGTGGCCTTATCTATATTCTTCGGGCGGGTAAGGGCCGCTGTTGGGGGCTGGTGGATAGTATGGCGTTTCTTTGCTCATCGGCATTGGGTTGATCGGAAGAGGGGCGCTGCGTTCAGGTTTGCCGTGGAGGTTTGCCGTTCTTTCATCGCGATCATAAAATGGTTTGGCTTTGCTGTCTGTGCGCTCGACGTGCAGATCATATTGTGAGGGCGCTGGGTACTCGGTAAATTTATCCGGCGTGTCGTTGATTTCCAGGTTGCGCAGGTGCAGCAAATAATCATGCTCGGTCGAGAAGTTATTATAAAATTTAGGCAACATTTCATTGAGGGTTGTCTGGCTGAGGATTTTTTTATCTTTCACCAGTGTTAGCGTTAAATCGACATTCTTAAAGATATCGCTTTCTTGTTTTTTTGCTGGTTTGGCGGCGTAGTATAGGTGATATACGTCAGCGTTTTTATCTTGCAACGTATAGCCGCGGCGTAAAAGCTCGCGGTGCAGTGCGAATTGGTAGCTATTGATGAACAGATTTGCGCGCGCGTGGGGGGCGGGATAGATGCCCTGCTTTTTGATGTGAAAGTCTTCTTCCATTTGTGTGACTAAGGTTTCGGCAATGTTCGACCAGATCTCAAGCGATTTGTCATTGATGTTCGCGCTATAGGTGTAGCCGATGTCGCGTGGTTTTTCTCCGCCAGCAGATTTAAATTCATCTGAGTGATATTTAAAGGCAGGTGGCGTGAGTGCATTATTACGATGCAAATTGCATGCGCTTAAAAACGTTAGCGTTGAAAGAGTAAGACCAAGAATGAAAAGATGTTTGCGCATAGCCTGCCAATGATATGAGTGAATCCGCGTTTGAACTTGGATTATAGTCATTTTTCAAAGGCAGGTATAGAGTCTTTTATTATGAGCGCGCCGTCCTGTAGACAGGTTTATGCGGTTTTGCTTTTTTCGATGGCTTTGGTTGTGCTGTAACCTTCGACGATTTGCAATACTTCGACGCTGCCGCCGTAGGCTTGTACGGTTGGGGCCTCGGGGATTTGGTCAACGGTATAGTCGCCGCCTTTGAAATACATATCTGGCTTGAGGTAATCCAGCAGCGCGCATGCTGTGTTATCGTCGCCATGTTTTTCAGCGCCAAACAAAACAACCATATCCACGGCGGCCAATGCGCCAAGGACTGTTGCGCGGGCTTGTTCGTCATGGATAGGACGGGTTGGGCCTTTGAGGACTTTGACCGAGCTGTCGCTATTGAGGGCAAGGACCAATCGATCGCATCGATTGCGGGCTTCATCCAGATAGGTCACATGGCCGGCATGCAGGATGTCGAAACATCCGTTGGTGAAGCCGACTTTTAAACCGCGGGCACGCCAGCGATTGACCTCTTCCAAGGCTTTTTCCTCAGAGAGGAGTGGCGCATGGCGCATGCGCTCGGTCGTGGATGAGGATTCGTTGGTCAGTGCCTGTGCGATTTCTTCCAGACGAATAGGCGTTGTGCCCACTTTGGTTACGGCGATGCTGCCGGCGATGTTCGCAAGGTGGGCTGCGTCAGATAGGCTACCATTGGCGGCGATGGTTGCGGCGATGGTTGCGATGACGGTATCGCCAGCACCTGAAACATCAAAGACCTCGATGCCTTGGGAGGAACGTACATGCGTTACGGGTGCGCTTTGTGATGGGATGACACTGATTCCGTCTTGTGATCGTGTGGCGACCACAGATTGCAGGCCGCATGTGTCAATCAGATAGCGCGCCGCAGTGATGACTTCTTCGTCTGTGTTGGTAGGACGACCTTGCGTCGCATCGGATAATTCTTTGCGGTTGGGTGTAATTGTGAACGCGCCGCGATAAATGGAAAAATCCTGTCCTTTTGGGTCAACGATGACCGGTACATTGGCTTCATTTGCCATGTCGATGATCTTTGTAATTAGGTCTGCGCGCAGTACGCCCTTGCCATAGTCTGATAAAATAATGGCCTGATGGGCCGGCAGGAGCGTTTGAAAATGCGTGAAAATTTGATCGGCAATTTCATCTGATACGGGGTCTGTCTTTTCAAAGTCTGTTCGCAATAACTGCTGATGACCGGCTAAAAACCGTGTTTTGACACTGGTGGGGCGCGTTTTGTCTTGTACGATAAATTGATCGCTTGATCCTAACGCGGTGAGTAAATCTTTGACATTTTGTCCTTCGTCGTCGTCGCCAATCACAGACAGCAGCGTGGCATTTGTTTGCAGTCCAATCAGGTTGGCAAAACTGTTGCCTGCCCCGCCTAGCATTTGTTGTTCGCGCTTGCGTGCAAGTACAGGTACGGGGCTTTCAGGTGAAATGCGATCAACTGATCCATAAACAAACCTGTCTAAAATAACATCGCCAATGATCAGAATGTTTTTCTCGGGAATAGCATTGCAAATCGTTTGGAGTGTTTGTTGGTCTGTCATTTCTTTACTTTTTTACTGTTTTAATGTGCCGCGTTAGTAATTTCTCAACCTTTTTAACGTTTAATGAAGATACCACGGGTCGAGAAGTACATATTTTGATGGCTCATATTTACGTTAAAGAGGGGCGTAAATCAATATAAATAAAGGGGACTAGGCTTTGACAGGGAATTGCCACAATCAAACATACAGATTACACAATGCGGTGTTTGCACGCGCATTGCCGGTGCGCAGTGATCTGTTCAAAATGTTTGCGTTGGCGGCGTTAACCTTGGCCGTTTTAGTGACCTTGTTTTGGAAGGTTGGCGGCGCGTATGCCGTGAACTTACGTGATATTCCTGATTATATCCGCGTGGCGAGTGTGAATGCAGATTTACAATCGGTTGCGGCGTATCCTGATTTATTTGGCTCGGACGAGAAAAGCTCGTCACAATTGCGCGCCTTTACGAAGTGGAGCGACATGTTCGCGCGTTTTGACCGTCAATTATCCTCTGATAATCTAGCGCCAGAAATCATCACATTACAGACACGTTTACGCCCGTTGCAGGGCCAGTCTTTGGACCAGATGGCGCGCGCGGTAAACCAGATTATGAATGCGCGTCCTTATATTACGGACAGCCGTAATTGGGGGAAGACCGATTATTGGGCGACGCCGCTTGAGTTTTTGAAGCGCGGCGGTGATTGCGAAGATTATGCGATTGCCAAATATACGGCCTTAAAGATGCTGGGCGTTCCTGAAAGCCGTTTGCGCATTGCGATTGTTCAAGATCAGATTAAGAATATTCCGCATGCTGTTTTAATTGTCTATACCGAGCAAGGTACGCTTGTGCTTGATAACCAGAACCAGCAAGCTTTGAGCGGTGATGCGCCTGGACGCTACCGCCCGATTTTTTCGATTAACCGTCAGGCATGGTGGTTGCATACAGATCCGCGTGCGACGCGCATGGCCAGCGCATATTAAGTTTACCTAGTTAATATCCTAATTTTTTACAGACATCATAAACAATATCCGCCTTATTGAGCGTATAAAAATGCAGGTGCGGTACGCCGTGGTCGATTAGGTTTTTGGCCTGTTCGTACAGCGTATCGATGGCCGTTTGTTTTGGGTTTGAACAGTTTTCAAAACGCTCGCGCAGCCATGGCGGCACGGTTGTGTGACATTTTTCAGCAAAGGCGCACATGGATTGGAAATCATGGATTGGCAATAATCCTGGCACGATCGGCGCGGCGATTTGCATGTGTTTGCAGACCTCGGCAAAGGTGAGGAAAACCTGATTGTCAAAGAAAAATTGGCTGATCGCACGGTCGGCGCCGGCCTCGCATTTCTTTTGTAAGGCAATCATATCAAGCGCGAGTGAAGGCGAGTCGGGGTGTTTTTCAGGGTAGGCACCGACGGTGACTTCGAAATCATGCCAGCTTTTTATGGCCTCGACAAAGTTACTGGTGAACTGGAAATAGTCTTTATCGGGGTCTAGTGGCCATTGCAGATCACTGGGCATGTCGCCGCGCAGGGCGATGATATGGTGAATGCCTTGATTCCATAGGTCATCGGCATACGATTTCAGATCATCAATCGGTGTATTAATAAAGGTGAGGTGCGCGGCAATGGGGGCGCTTGTTTTTTTGCGCATATCAAGGATGGTTTTTACCGTCCCCTCACGCGTAGAACCGCCCGCGCCGTATGTTACGGTCAGGTATAATGGGGTGAGTTCTGATAAAATTTCACCTGTTTTTAGCAGGGATTTATGCCCGTCACTGGTCTTGGCGGGGAAAAATTCGAAGCTAATCGTCGGTTTCGTCATCAAAAGCTCTTTCTTTTTGCGATGAATTCGACTAAAAAATCGTATGAGCGATATTATACCTACATCTATTGAAAAACACGATCACATTTTAATTCTTGACTTTGGCTCTCAGGTGACACAACTGATTGCCCGCCGCGTACGTGAAAGCGGCGTTTATTGCGAGATTTGGCCCTTTAATCAGGCGACTGATGAGCGCATTCAAGCGTATAATCCTAAAGGCATTATTCTTTCTGGCGGGCCATGCTCTGTGACGGATAAGGATGCGCCCTCTGCGCCAGACAGCGTCTTTACAATGGGCGTTCCTGTCTTTGGTATCTGTTATGGTCAGCAAACAATGGTTAAGCAGCTTGGCGGTGAAGTTGAGGGCGGACATAGCGGTGAATTTGGCCGCGCCTTTGTTGAAACCGTTGATGACAGTGATATTCTGGAGGGAAGCTGGAAAAAAGGTGCCAGCGAACAAGTCTGGATGAGCCATGGTGATCGCGTAACGAAATTGCCTGAGGGCTTTAAGATTATCGGTAAATCAGAAGGTGCGCCTTTTGCCATGATCGAAGATACAGCGCGTCATTTTTATGCGGTGCAGTTCCATCCAGAGGTTGTTCATACTTTGGACGGGCGCGAGCTTTTGCGCAACTTTACACACAATGTTTGTGGGTGCGCTGGGGACTGGACGATGGCCTCGTTTAAAGAGGAAGAGATTGCCCGTATTCGCGCAAAAGTTGGCGATAAAAAAGTGATTTGCGGCCTGTCTGGCGGTGTGGATAGTTCTGTTACGGCGGTACTATTGCATGAGGCGATTGGCGATCAGCTGACATGTATTTATGTGGATACAGGCATGATGCGCGCTGGTGAGAGCGAGCAAGTCGTGACGCTGTTCCGCGAGCATTATAACATTCCATTGATCCATGAAGATGCAAGTGACCTTTTCTTGGGGCAACTTGAGGGCGTCACAGATCCTGAAACAAAGCGTAAAACAATTGGCCGTTTGTTCATCGAGGTTTTTGATGATTGTGCCAAGCGCGTTGGCGATGCAGCCTTTTTGGCGCAAGGAACGCTTTACCCGGATGTGATTGAATCCGTGTCGTTTACAGGCGGGCCAAGTGTAACGATTAAATCGCACCATAATGTTGGCGGCTTGCCAGAGAAAATGAATTTGAAACTGGTTGAGCCTTTACGTGAACTGTTTAAGGACGAAGTGCGTGATTTGGGCCGTGCGTTGGGCATGCCTGAGGACTTTATCGGCCGTCATCCCTTCCCAGGGCCTGGTCTTGCGATCCGTATGCCGGGCGAGATTACGCGCGAGAAGCTTGAGATCCTGCGCAAGGCAGATACTGTGTATTTGGACGAGATCCGCAATGCGGGATTGTATGATGATATTTGGCAGGCCTTTGCAGTGTTGTTGCCGGTGCGCACAGTTGGCGTTATGGGCGATGCACGCACATATGATTATGTGTGCGCGCTGCGTGCGGTGACATCAACGGACGGTATGACAGCGGATTATTATCCGTTCGATCATTCCTTCCTTGGACGCGTATCAACGCGCATCATTAACGAGGTTAAAGGCATTAACCGCGTGACCTATGATATTACATCAAAACCGCCAGGCACGATCGAGTGGGAATAAGATGAATGCAATACCGTCCAGAGATTGATGGGTTGCGGGCACTGGCTGTTATTCCAGTGATTTTATTTCATGCAGGGTTTTCGGCCTTTTCAGGTGGTTTTGTTGGCGTTGATGTCTTTTTTGTTATCAGCGGATATTTGATTACCACGATTTTAATGAACGATATTGAGGCAGGGCGCTTTAGCCTTGCTCATTTTTATGAACGCCGCGCACGGCGCATTTTACCGGCGCTGTTTTGTGTGATTGCGGTGTGTTTGCCTTTTGCATGGGCATGGTTATTGCCGTCGCAGATGCAGGATTTTTCGCATAGTTTGGTTGCGGTTGGCCTGTTTGCATCGAATATTTTATTTTGGAAAGAAAGCGGATATTTTGAGGCCGTGGCCGAAGAAAAACCATTGCTGCATACGTGGAGCTTGGCCGTTGAAGAACAATATTATCTTTTGTTTCCGATCTTTTTAGTCATGGCGTGGCGCTTTGGTCGTCGGCCGACATTTTGGCTGATCGCGTTTTTTGCGGCGATCAGTCTGGCGCTTGCGGAATGGGGCTGGCGTCACGAAGCCAATGCGAATTTTTATCTCGCGCCCACCCGCGCGTGGGAATTATTTGCGGGGTCGTTGGCGGCCTTTATTTTACAAAAGCGGGGCGCGCCACGTGGTCACGAAGGTTTGGCACTGCTGGGGTTGGCTGCTATTTTGGCGGCGGTTGCGCTTTATGATCGGGCAACGCCGTTTCCGAGTTTATATGCGCTTTTGCCTGTTGGGGGTACAGTGCTGCTGATTTTATGTGCGCATCGCGGCACGTTTGTTGCCAAGGTATTGAGCCTTAAGCCATTCGTTGGTGTTGGTTTGATTAGTTATTCGGCGTATTTGTGGCATCAACCGTTATTTGCCTTTGCGCGGCTGCGCATGATGGAGGCGCCGAGTGCAGAAATTTTTGGGGTCTTGATCGCCCTGTCCTTTGTTCTGGCGGGTTTAAGCTGGCGCTTTGTCGAGCAACCATTTCGTAAGTCTGATGGTATGCTGGCACCGCGCAAGATGGTCTTTATCTTTGCGGGATGTGGGCTTGCGGCGATGATTGGGTTTGGCGCATTGGGCAGTTTGTCCCAAGGATTTGCACAGCGCGTATCTGATGATATTGCGCGTATGGATGCGCAGGCGCATAGTGTGAAAAGCTTTTCTCCGTCGTGCCGTTTGGGCATGGCGCGTAAAGCGTTTCGCGGCGGACGACAAAATAATTTTGATCATCCGTTGGCAGGTTGCTGGACGCGCGCCGATCAAGAAACGCATTCAGTGATGCTGATCGGGGATAGTCATATGGAGGTGATCGCGCCAGTGCTGCGTACCCGTTTGAAGGATGCAGGAATTTCCAGTTATGCGGTGAGCTATATTGGCTGCGTGCCATTGGTGGGTTTTTACCGCACCGATTACGATCAACAGCATCTCTGTGATGACTATAATCGCTCTATGATTGATTACGCGTACGCGGCAGGTATTCGCACAGTGATATTGATAGGGCGGTTTCCTATGTATTTGGAAGGAGCGCGGTTCGATAATGGTGAAGGCGGCGTTGAGGCAGGCGATCCATCTTATATTGATGTGATTGCGCGTAAAGGTAATGCGCCTGCGCCCTGGTCGTCAGAGGAGCGCATTGAGCGCGTCGCGCGCGGATATGTGTCTGGCTTAAATGCTTTGCGTGATGCTGGTTTGAATGTTGTGTTGGTTGAGCCTATTCCCGAGGCAGGCTGGTCGGTGCCGCATTATTTGGCCAAGGCGATGATGCATGGGTATGATGCGAAGGACGGGACGTCTTTGCAGGCATATCACAATCGCAATCGCCGCGTTTTTGATGCCTTTGATCAGGTTGCGCACCCATCGCTTTACCGCGTTTCAAGTGCGGATGTTTTTTGCGCCGAGGATACAGGGCGGTGCCAGTTTGTCGATGAAGGCGGGGTTATGTACCGTGATGATGACCATTTATCTGACTATGGAGCAGAAAAACTGATACCTGCCTTGTTAGAGCAAGTGAACGCAGCGCTTGCTACGCAGTAGAATGCATTTGACATAATATTTATTTATGCGTATATTCTTATTTCTAATGAAACAGATGGATGTGTCAAAATGGCGTTGCGTGATGTTTATAATGTAACCGTAAAAAGTGCGCGTGATAGTGCTTTGAGCCCCGATCAAAAAGCAAAGCTAGGGCAATGTTTTCAGCGCAGCGTCACCGACGTAGGAGCGCTGGGCGTCATGGTTATTCCCGTTTATCAGTCGCGTGAAGGCGTGTGCGAGATTGAAGCAAAAAAGTTGGTGGGCTTTCAGGTTGCATCCGTTGATCAGGCAGAAGCCAATGATATTGCAGACACGTTATCCATGCATATATTTAAGAATTTACCGGTTCAGCGCGAAGAAAAGGTAACGCAAGTGAATGATGAAGATTTATTTGCGCCAGCACAAAGGCATTTAAATTTATGATGCGGCAAAAGTGACTTTGACGCCGCGCTTTTTAAAATAGCTTTGCATCATTTTACGGCCAGCGCGATTATTCTGCGAGAGCTTATCAGGATCGGCCACAAATTCGGTGATGCCTTCTGATTTCATGGCGGTTTTCAAATTATTGATATGCAGGTCTATATCCTGATTGTCTGCGTGCAGGGATTCGTAAATTGCGCTTGTGGCTTGCTCAAGTGTTAGTGTCATTATTGTCGTCCTAGAGGTTTGTTTTTTGATTATTGTCGGATGATGGTGCAACCAAAATTTGTTGCAATTTCGGCAAGGCCGCCTGTGAATTTTTCAATGCGCGGCGTGAAGTGCCATTTGGGGCCTTCGCGGTTGATTGAACCAACGATGGCGGCGGTTTCTTCGGTGTCTTTGAAATGCTCGTCCAGATTAAAGCGCACGATTTCGTGGTCGGTTTCGGCGTTTTTTAGGCGGATATATGAATTTTTGACGAGGCCAAGATTTTGATCGCGTTCTTTGCCGCGGTAAATTGAGTAGACAAAGACAATGCGCGTCACATCAAATGGTATGCCGTGCAGGTCAAACAGCATCGTTTCATCATCGCCGTCGCCTGCGCCGGTGCGGTTGTCGCCTTCGTGTTTGACTGCACCGTTATAGGCTTCCATGTTGTTGTAAAAAACGAAGTCCTGATTTTCGCGGGTCATGTCATCGCGGTCCAACAAGAATAAACTGATATCAACATCGACATCCATGCCGCCAAAGGCTTTGCTGTCCCAGCCCACGGCAACGCTGATTTGTTTGAGTGCAGGTTCCTTGGCGATAAGGTTGATATCATCGCCTAAATACACATTGTTTTGGTTGATTTTCATTTCGCGCCCTTCAAAGCGCGTATCGAGAATGTCGGTCATGATTGCTTTACTCCGTCTGCCCATGAAAGTCCAAAACCAAAGGCACGATCCATTTCTTCGTGTCCTGGGAAGTATTCTGTTTTATTTGTCAGGCGAATGCCACCGCGAACGTTTTCTAATAACCCGACCGCACATAAATGCAAGTGATCATCATGTGCGCCAAGCGTCACGACAAGGTCTTCTTTGCCGGGGATGTCAACCATGACACGCGGGTTGATTTCTGCCCAATTGGACGCGCCATCATATATATAGAGGTAGACAAGGATGCGTTTAATTTTGTTCCAAAACTCACCTTTGACATGCAAGACTTCATCAAAGCCTTCTTCATCGCCTTCGCGCTCATCACCTGATAGGGCTATATATGGGGCCTCGTCATAGGCACCCCATTTTTCGCCAAAGGCTTGGACCGCGCCGCGCGTTCCGTCTTCGAGTTCGTAAAGGCATCCAATATCTAGGTCAATATCAACGGTTTGTGTTTTTTTGAACAAGCTTCCCATAAGGCCGCCTGCAGGCTTGATGATTTGATCCCATTCAACGCCGATGAGGATTTCTTCGAATCCATAATCATGCGGGTTGATGGCAACGCTTTGGTTATGGCCGCGCAGGGTTTCTGCATTATCAGGATCGCAGCATAATGTGCGCTTGCCAGCCGCGCCCAAAGAATTGTCATGGCCAGAGAATTTTGCACGGCTACGCGTTGCGCCAAGGAGGGAGGCATTTGATTTGTTGTCTTGGTTGCTCATACTTTTATAATTTTATCATGCGCGGATGGGTTTTTATACTTTTTTATGCATGTGGCATGCTGTGAAGTGATCGTTGATCAGGCCCATGGCCTGCATAAAGGCATAGGCCGTTGTTGGGCCGATAAATTTCCAGCCGCGTTTTTTCATGTCTTTGGCCATGGCGATAGATTGCGGGCTGGTTGTGCGGGCTTTGGCTTGGCTAAGCGTTTCTAGGGGTGCGTGATGCGCGGGTTTGAATTTTTGGAAATAGGCATCCAGTGACCCGAATTCGTCTTGTAGTTTTATTGCACAGGCCGCGTTATTGATGACGGCGTTGATTTTACCGCGATGACGGATAATGCCAGCATTGTTTAAAAGTTCTGTAACTTTATCATCTTGGTAGGCGGCAATTTTATGGATGTCAAAATGATCAAAAGCGCGGCGAAAATTTTCGCGCTTGCGCAAGATTGTGAGCCAGCTGAGCCCTGATTGAAATCCTTCGAGGGACAGTTTTTCAAACAGTCGCTGATCGTCGTGAACAGGTCGCCCCCATTCTTCATCGTGGTAGCGTATATATTCGGCGTCATTTCCTGCCCACGCGCAGCGCGCTATGCCATCACTTCCGATGAGGATGCCGCTTTCTGGTGAGGGGACAGAGACAGGGTTAGTCACGGATCATGCGCTCGATAAATTCGGCGACGGCTTGAAAATCACGGCTGGCGCGAATGTTGTCGCGGTGGACTTTGCATGTCATGGTGATGCCTTCCAGCATCGCTATGAGAAGGCGTGCAAATTGGCGTGCGTCCATTAAGAGCTTGCCATCTTGGGCGAGGGGACGCAGGTAAGATACAAGTTGATTTTCCCATGCGATGAACATGGCTTTCATCAATTCGCGCAGGTCTTCTTCGGTGTCTGCGGTTTCAAGCGCAAAATTACCCAGCATACAGCCTTCTTTGAAGTCTTTTTCGGCGTAATTTTTATAGGTTTCTTCTAACCAGTTTAAAAGTGCCACTTTGACCTGCATCGCGTTTTCCGCGCCTTGCATATGGTTTTCCAAAACGGTTGTAATATGCTTGATGAAATAGCGCTCCAGCACGGTTGTCGTGATGGCCTTTTTATTTGGGAAATAATGGAACAGGCCGCCCTTACTGATTTTGGCTTTGGCAACCAAATCGTTCAAAGACATCCCTTCATAGCCGCGTTGCCACAGCAATGTTTTTGCATGTTGCAAAATTTTCTTCTTTGTCGGGTTTTGTTTTTGATTTGCTTGAGAGCCAGCCATGATATTTGAAACTTTATTGAAGTGATCAGGATTTAAGGGCGCACGTATCGTGTGCGTGCCTAATTATACCCCTTGGTCGGTTTTTAGGGCAACCCCCAAAAATTAATCGGTTTCGATGCGCGCGCCTAGGCCGTTCATCAAATCGACAAAGTCAGGGAAGCTGGTTTTAATGGGGCTGGCATCGTCGATCGTGATGGGCTTTTCAGTGACGGTGCTGAGTATTAGGAAGCTCATCGCGATGCGGTGATCTAGGTGTGCATCAATTGTTGCACCGCCTTGTGGCGGCGTGCCTGTGCCGTGGATGGTTAGGCTGTCTTCGCCCATTTCTAAATTAACGCCGCATGCTTTTAGACCTTCGGCAACGACCAAAAGGCGGTCGCTTTCTTTGACGCGAAGCTCTGCCAGACCAGTCATGCGCGTTGTTCCTTTGGCGCAGGCCGCAGCCATGGCCAAAATCGGAAATTCATCAATCATTGAAGGCACGCGCGATGCGGGAACGTCAATGCCGCGCAGGGTGGCTGTGCCGCGTACGATGATATCGGCGATGGGTTCGCCGCCCTCGCTGCGCGCGTTTTCAATTGAAATATCGGCGCCCATTTCTTGCAAGGTTGTGTAGATGCCGTTGCGTGTTGGGCTCATCCCGATATGATTGCATGTGATCTCTGACCCTTGGTTTATCAGGGCTGCAACAACAGGAAACGCGGCAGAGCTAGGGTCGCTGGGTACGTTAATTGTGCCCGCCTTTAGGGAAGGCTTGCCTTCGATTGTAATGGTGGTTGCGCCGCCTTCTTGGGAGGTTGTTTTAATGTCCGCGCCAAAGTAACGCAGCATATTTTCGCTGTGATCGCGCGTAGGGTGATCTTCGATAATGGTGGTCGTGCCCACGGTATTGAGCGCGGCGAGCATAATGGCGGATTTGACCTGCGCCGAGGCAATCGGCAAGTGGTAATGGGTTGGCTGGCCCTCATCGGTGCCGTGAACAGTCAGGGGCAGGCGGCCGCCTTCGCTGGCCTCGAACGTTGCGCCCATCGGGGTAAGCGGCGTGATAATGCGTCCCATGGGGCGTTTGGTCAGTGAGGCATCACCTGTAAATGTGGCGGTGATCGGATGTGTTGCTACAAGCCCCATCAGCAGGCGCGTTGATGTGCCGCTATTGCCCATTTCAAGGTTGGTTTTGGGTTGCTGTAAATTGCCGATGCCAACGCCTTTTGCGCGCCATGTGCCGTTCGCGTCGCGGGTAATTTGCGCGCCAAGCTCGCGCATGGCTTGGGCAGTTGCGTGAACGTCTTCCCCTTCCAGCAGGCCGTGAATGACCGTTTCGCCTTCGGCAAGGGCGCCAAACATCAAAGATCTGTGCGAGATTGATTTGTCGCCAGGAATTTTTGCATTGCCTGAGAGGGGGCCGTGTTGTACGGCCTTTAAGCGAAGCGCTGTATGCGCGTTTGAAGGTGTATCTGTCATAGAGAGCATTGGTAAAGCCTTCTGCCAGAAAGATCAATATAGCAGATGCGCAAGAGGGTTATTTTACGTGGGTGCAGGGCAGTTTTAAATTTGGCTAAAGCTACGCAGGTCACCGTTATACTCGCGGCAAAATTCGATAAAGCGCTCATTTGGTAATGGCTTGGAGTAGCGGAAACCTTGAACCTCGTCACAGCCTTCGTTGATTAAGAAGTTTTCGTGTTCACGTGTTTCCACGCCTTCCGCGATAACTTTGAGGTTAAGCGAGCGACCAAGGGCGATAATCGTTTTTGCAATCGATGCATCATCTGGATCGTTGAGGGCGTTACGAATAAAGGATTGGTCAATCTTAAGGCGGTCAATTGGGAATTGACGCAAATAAGATAAAGACGAATAACCTGTGCCAAAGTCATCAATCGCAAGCTCAACGCCCAATGTGTGCAGGTCTTTGAGCGTTTGAATCGTGTGGTTAATATCATCCATGAAGACACTTTCTGTGACCTCAAGTTCGATTTTTTCAGGTGGCAGGCCAATCTCTGCAAGGGTTTTCTTGGTGTAGGCCGTAATATCACTTTGGGCGAATTGCGCCGCAGATACGTTCACCGCAACGCGCGTATCAAACCCGTGTTCATCGTTCCATGCCTTCGCATCCAAGCACGCGCGGCGGATAATCCATTCACCCATAGGCACGATCAAGCCTGATTGTTCGGCAACGGGGATAAATTCACCTGGCGAGATAAATGTTCCGCCTTCTTTGCTGTCATCAGGTTTATACCAACGGATCAGCGCCTCGGCGCCGATGATGCGGCCTGATTTCAGGTCTAGCTGAGGTTGGTAGAACAGCACTAATTGATCATTTTCCATGGCATCACGTAGATCGCGAAGGATGTGGAAGCGTGCCTGAATGGCGCGTTCGAAATCGGCGGAATATTCTTTGAAAGTATTGCGGCCATCTTCTTTGGCGCGGTTCAGCGCGATGTCGGAATTTTTAACAAGTTGTTCGCCTTCGTTACCGTCGCGCGGGAAGCGTACAACGCCGGCAGAGGCACGGACTTGTAAATCTTCATTGAAGACTTTGAAAGGTTCTTTGCGGATGATGTCGAGGATTTTGGTTGCCACAGTTTCCGTGGTTTCTGAATCTGTTTTGATTTCTAACATAATCGCAAATTCATCCTCGCCTGTGCGGGACACTGTTGCGTATTGTGGCAGGCCAGCCTTTAGGCGTTTACCAACGCCGCGCAAAATGGCATCGCCGACGTTATGGCCCATGGAATCGTTGATGTCCTTAAAGTTATCAAGATCGACGGTGATAACGAAAAAGTTCTGAGCGGGGCGGTCGCTCATTGGCTTGATTGCGCGCTCAACCTTTTGCAGGAAGAAAGAGCGGTTCGGCAGTGTTGTCAGGGGGTCAAAATAAGCCAGTTTATAGATCTTATCTTCAGCCGAACTTTTGATCTGTTGCAAGTTAAACGCATTTTGCTTGATGAGGTTCTGCGCAATGGCAATCGCATTGCCGATTTCATCTTCTGCGTTGAACGGGGATGCAGGGACGTTTGGACGTTCAGGGTGTTTAGATGCTTCTTGTAAGTTGTTTTGCATGAACAAAATCGGATCAAGTAGCCAGTGGCTGAGCGTTAAGATCAAAATAATTGTTACAATCGCAGCCATCAAGACGCTGATGATGATTGTGTTGATTGCATATTGAATCAGATAAGGCGTGATATGCGATGCATCGGCAGAAATGGCGATCACATAATCTTTATTGAGGTCTCTTGTATTAAGAATAAAGTCATAGGTCTTTTTCTGCGTGTCATAAAATTTTAGATTTAGGTTGCTGGCAGTAAGATTGTTGAATGAAACAGCTGTCCCGTGGTTTTCAATAAGAGGAAGAGCTTGTTTTTTATTGCCGAGCTTTGCCTCGTTTTTGTAAATGCTCAAGCCATTGATAAGGGTTGTTCGCAAGAGCTGCTCGGCGCTATTGGCGTCGATCACTGATTGCACAATTTCAGGTGCGGGCGGAGGATTATCCTGAGCCGTTGGTAATGTTTCTGTTGGAGATCCTAAAACAGGTGCTTCATTGACACTTTCTGGCGGCGTTAAAATATCTTCACGGCTTTTGAGGAGAGGCACAATTGCGGCTTGGGCGATGTTTTGTATTTCATGTAGTTTTTCGCCTTGTACATGTTTGAAATTAAGCCCAAGCACAATCGTCTGTATAAATATAATTGTAAATGACACGGCAAGAACAATGCGCCACAAAAGCCAGCTTTTGAAAACTTGCTTAGCCGCCAATGGTAAAATACGGAACTTTTTTGCTTCGTTTGTATCTTTTAAAGCAAATGTTTGTGCTGAGCGCGTTTTATCCGCGTTTCTTACAGCGCGGATAGCGGCTTTAGGGTCTTGATTGTTTCTGTGTGATGGCTTCATGTTTTATTTTTTTTGTATTTTTTGTGAATCGCAAGGCACTTAAGAAGTCTATCTTTATATCATAAACTTTTTTAGGGGGCTGAGGAAAGATTAGTTTTGAATTATTTTTGTATGCGCGTCACAGGATTTTACGTGTGCTGATGATGATTTTGTCATTGTTTTCTAGTGTGCATGCGAAAAGGTAGTCTTCGCCGCCTTCGCTGAGTTTGAGTTTTTTTCTTAAGTCTTCGACGCTGCTGGGGAAGTTGCGAACGGTTAGATTGGCTTTTTTGAAGGGCAGGCTTTTCTTGTGAGGGGTGTGCATACCTGTGACTTCAAATGTGCGTCCTGGGAAGTTTTCGATATGTGTTTCTGATGTAAAGAGATGCGTGTCAGGTGCGATTTTTGCCACGGGAAATTTGTCGGATATTGCCTGCATGGCGCCTGATTTTTGATAGGCGGCTGAGGGCTCGTAAAGGTATTTTTGCGGATTTTTGTAACTAAAATTGAGCGCATTTGTATGTTTTTTATGAAAACTTAATGAGTCGTACACTGTTCCATCATGATTGAGTCGTACGGCGTGTATTTGCGGATCTGTGGTTGTGGTTTGTGCACTGATGTGAAAGAGCGCTTCTTTACACTGACCTTCATGTTCCGTGATATATACGTTTTGTACGTTTTCTAAAATTTTGCACGTACTGTCGATATCTATCATAGGTGATGTTTTGATCAGAATATCGTTTGTACGTGTTTTAAGGGGCGGTAAAAGGTCGAGGATATTAGGGCTGCAATCATCCAGTTTAAAAATGCCGCGGCGTTGGTCATTTCGGCGTTGTGGGTCGATATAAATAAGGTCGACATGCGGCATGGTTTTTATAAATTCTTCGGCGCTGGCATTATGGATTTTGGCATGTGGGCGCAGGGTTTTAAAATTATGTTCCAGCATCTGGGCGGCGTTTGAATCGCGCTCGACACAGTGGAGCGTCTTAAAGCTTTGACCAAAGGCCCAACTGTCCATTCCGCATCCTGCGGTGAGATCTGCGCAGGATGCCCCTGAAAATAGGCTGCCTTTATAAAGCGCCGTAGCGGTTGAGGAGGCTTGCTCGACAATATCGGCGGGCGGAAAAATGATGTGAGGGTCTTGATGCCATTGCGGCATTTTTACTGCGGCCTTTTGGCGTGCCTTGATTTGATCGAGGATAATTGCCTTGGGCCAGTGATCGTCTGGCCACGGCTTTAGCGCAAGCGTTTTGACATCTGCGGTTTCATGTTTACGGATGAAGGCCTGAATGTCTGGATGGGATAAAACCTGCCAAGACATAAGATAAGGCCTCCGCGTTTTATGCAGTGATCATGTCCATGAAGCGGCGCTGTGCATCGCGGTCTTCTTTGAACAGGCCAGTGAAGTGCATGGTGACTGTGCTGGACGCGGCCTTATTGATGCCGCGCGTTGACATGCATTGGTGATTTGCATCAATCATGACGGCAACGCCCTTGGGTGCGAGCGCATCATCGATTGCTTCGCTGATGCCGCGTGTCATGTTTTCTTGTGAGACTAAGCGTTTGGCGAAGATTTCAACGACGCGTGCAAGTTTGCTAATGCCGACAACATTTTCATTAGGCCAATAGGCGACATGCGCCTTGCCAATAATCGGCACCATATGGTGTTCGCAGTGTGAAACGAAATCAATTGCTTTAACAAGAACCATGTCGTCAAAGCCTGTGATGTCTTCGAAGGTTTTGCGCAGTTCATCGCGCGCATCTAGTTCGTAGCCTTTGAAAAATTCATCGTATGAGCGCACAACGCGCGCAGGTGTTTCGATCAGGCCAGTGCGCTCAGGGTTTTCGCCAATATAACGCAGTAATGTTTCAACGGCTTTTTCGGCTTCTTGGCGTGATGGGCGGTTTTCGCTTGTAAAATCAGGGCGCTTAATAACGTCAGACACTGTTTTTATCCTTCATATTTTCATTTAGGCCTTGGTCTTAGCGGTTTTTTTCTATATTTTCCAGTAAAAAAACACCCAGACTTTAGGTAAATGACCATGGCATTGCAGTTATATAATTCTTTGGCGCGCGAAAAACAGATTTTTGAGCCAATTAATCCCGATGATATTCGCGTTTATGCCTGTGGTCCGACGGTTTATAATTACGCGCATATTGGTAATGCACGCATGGCGGTTGTGTTTGATTTGTTGGTGCGGGTTTTGCGCCACCTGTATCCGCAGGTGACTTATGTTTCGAACATTACAGATGTTGACGATAAAATTATGGCGGCCGCGCGCGATAGCGGAGAGCCGATTAACGCAATTACCGAAAAATATACGCGTATATATAACGAGGATATGGCGGCGCTTGGCGTGAGTGCTCCTGATATTCAGCCCCATGCGACGACGCATATCGGCGAGATGATTGATTTGATTGAAAAGCTGGTTGAGCGCGACCATGCGTACGCCGCGGATGGGCATGTTTTATTTAATGTGCCAAGTTACCCAGCCTATGGCGGTCTATCAGGCCGCAGCCGTGACGAGCAAATTGCCGGTGCGCGCGTTGAGGTGGCCTCGTACAAAAAGGATGCGGCAGATTTTGTTTTGTGGAAGCCTTCATCCGAGGATGAGCCCGGCTGGGAGAGTCCGTGGGGACGTGGCCGTCCAGGTTGGCATATTGAATGTTCTGCCATGGCGGAAAAGCATTTGGGATTGCCTTTTGATATTCATGGCGGCGGCGCGGATTTGAAATTCCCGCACCATGAAAATGAGATCGCGCAAAGTTGCTGCGCGCATGGTGAGCTGCATGATCAAGGCGGTTTTGCCCGTTATTGGGTGCATAATGGTTTTGTCACCGTGGACGGCGAAAAGATGTCAAAATCACTTGGCAATTTTAAGCTTGCCCATGATTTGATCGAAGATTTCCCGGGTGAGGCACTGCGCCTGACGTTGTTATCTGCGCATTATCGCCAGCCACTTGATTGGTCGGAAGATAAAATTCAGCAAAATAAAAAGACGTTAGATCGTCTTTATAAAACGGTGAAAGATTTGGCGGATGTTGCTGATGCGCCCGATGCCACGCTTGGTGATGAGTTTTTACAGGCGCTTTGTGATGATTTGAATACGCCAAAGGCCTTGTCTGTGTTGAGCGCCTTGGCGAAAAAAGCGCAAGAAACGCGCGCGCCGCAGGATAAGGCGGCGTTGCTTCAGGCGGGCGCATTGCTGGGCGTTTTGCAATCGGATCCTGATGAATGGCTGGGTTACGCCAAGGGCGGCGCAAGCGGTGATCATAGCGATATTGATGCATTGGTCGCGGCGCGTCATCAGGCCAAGCAAGATAAAGATTGGGCCAAGGCCGATGCACTGCGTGATGAGCTTAGCGCTTTGAACGTTGTTGTCGAGGATACGCCCGAAGGGCCGAAATGGCGCTTTAATGCTTAGTTATCCTGAGCGTGGCACTAATCCAGAGCCTCTAGCATGTCAGCTAATTGTGTGATTGTGCTGACTGTTCCGTTGGCTGGTATGGCTAATGGGTATGTGACTTTGCCAGGGCGTGCGACAAATATGGCTTGCATGCCTGCGGCTTTGGCGCCTGCGGTATCCCATCCATGCGCAGCGACCATCAGGGCATCTTGAGGGTCTATGTTCATTTCTTTTGCCGCCCATGTATAAGCGGATATATGCGGTTTGTAGGTTTGAATATCTTCAATGCTGAGGCGTTTATCAAAGAACTGCGTTAATCCAGCATTTTCAAATTGTGTTTGTACACCTTTGTTCGATGAATTGGTTAAGCTGACGAGGGTATAGCCTTGGTCTTTCAATCTTTGGAGGCCTTCTTTCACATCAGGATGAGGCGGCAGGCTTTGTAAAGGGGTGATAATTGCTTGTTTTGCATCGGCCGCCGTTAAGGGAATGTTGTTGATTTTGGCAACCATTAATAGGGCGTTGACGCCGATTTCACCAAAATGGTGATAGCGTTCAGTAACGGTATCAACCAGTGAATAATGGAGCATTGTTGAGAACCATAAGGGTAACAAATCATTGCGACCGCCAAGGGCTGCGCCAACGGATTGTCGCATTGCTTCGAGGTCGAGTAGTGTTTCGTTGACATCAAAAAAAATGACTTTTGGTTTGGACGGCAGCGGATGTTCAGATGTTGAGGCGTCCTGTGCGGACATGGCGGGTGAATGCGTTCCTGCCAGACAAATAAAGAGGAACGTTAACAGTATTTTTGTATAGGGCATATAGATCTCCGGATATTTTGTTTACCAGGTAGTGCGCATTGAATGCATATCAAGAGGGCTGATGATCAAAGATCGTCAGAATTTTTTGGATATTACGCGCCATGAGGGAAGAGTGGCTATGCCATATAAGGCTCAAACTCTTTTTCGTTGCTTTGATGGATGTGTACGGGAATAACCGTGACGCCTTGTGATAATAATGTGGTCAGTGTTGCGCGGCCTGACCCGATTTCAACATTATCCATGATGCCGATGCCAAGGATAGGCTTCATAATAGGTTTGCCTTGGTCTAGGGCTTCTTCGATTTCGCGGCGCTGTGCCTGCGCATTGGGGCTGAGCGCTTGGGCGGGTTTAAGCTTGCCATCGGGCGTAAGCCAATCTTGCGCCAGCATAGAATCGCGCCAGCTTGGTAAAATGGCGGTTGCATTAATATGGATACAGATAAATTGCTCGGTAGCGGCGGAATTATCGATAAAGTCTATCGTTGATTTCATTGTGATCGGTCTTTTCATTACGCATAAACATGACTATAGTATATTTCATCATAATGTTTAAGGAATGGTAAAGTTTTATGAGCACAGATACTCCTGCAAAAATTGAGCGTGAAATTGTTACCGTATCACCTGATGCGGACGAAGTTGTGTGCGATGGCGGTGGCGGTGCGCTTGGTCATCCGCAAGTCTGGTACAGCTTTGACGGGCAAGATCAGGTTGTTTGCGGGTATTGTGATCGCTTGTTTGTGAAATCGTAATCACCAAGACTTGATTTTTTCAAAAGCCTTTCTATATATTTATGTATAAGCGATGCCTATTGTTGGGTCGCTTGATTGATAGACTTGCTCATTTTAACAAGAGGAGACTTGAACCATGAATACTACAGGTCGTTTAACTTTATTTGATAGCCCGCTTTTCTTGGGCTTTGACGAGTTTGAAAAAACTTTTGACCGCGTTCGCAAATCGGCGAATGAAGGTTATCCCCCATATAATATCGAACAAATTGGCGAAGATGGTTTGTTGATTACGCTTGCGGTTGCAGGCTTTTCAATGGATGAATTGGATGTCGAGGTCGAGCATAATCAGTTGATTATTCGCGGCAAACAACAAGACGAGGGCGAGCGCATTTTCTTGCATCGTGGTATTGCCGCGCGTCAGTTCCAGCGAAGCTTTATTTTGGCTGATGGGATTGAAGTGCAGGGCGCCAGTCTTGAACGCGGACTTTTGAATATTCATTTGCGCCGCGTTGTGCCGGAATCTAGTGCGCGCAAAATTGACATTACCTCGAAAGAAGAGGACAAGGCCAAAGGCAAGTCCAAGCAAAAAGCTATCGAAGGTAAGGCCGATAAGGTCGATGATTAATTCGCGTTATATATCTATAAATTTTTTAAGGGCGCGCGCCGTTACTCAAAGCATTTGGCTGTAGTTTCGGTGCCGCCTTCTGGTTTGCGGTGTCCTTGGATCACAATTTCACCTTGGTCGATACGCGTTTTACATGAAAAGACTGGTACCAGCGTTCTGATGACGAGCTCTAATTTGCGGCCAGGATAAAACGGGCCGAATGTGCAAAACTCGGCGCGGTCAATTGGATATCCTTTTTCTTTATGGGTTGCGCCGGCTTCTTCGAGGCGGAAATTCGATTTATGACGCGCGCGAATGCCGTCAGGGCGCGTATAATAATCAGTGACAAAACTGCCATAGACTTTATAAGGTGCCTCGTTTTTTACATTAAAGCATATCGGCTGCGAGACGATGTCTTGGGCGCGCGCGGTTTGTGGGGCGAGGGAAAACCCTGCATAGATGGCCGCGCAGGCAATTAAACATTTTGAAATTCGTCTCATATTATTATTATATCAGAAAGTATGGAAAAAAGCATGACGCAGCGCACAGTTATCACCCGAAATGAAGATGAAACGATTGCCCTTGCACAGCACGTGGCCGATGCGGTTGTTGCTGCGCGCTCGGATCGTGCGGGTCTGATGATCGGTTTATCTGGTGATTTGGGCATGGGAAAGTCTGTTTTTGCGCGGGCGTTTATTCGTCATGTTTTGGGTGATGATGCCCTGAATGTGCCGAGTCCGACTTTTACCTTGGTACAGTATTACGACGCGCCGTTTGGGGCGCTTTATCATTATGATCTTTACCGTTTGGAAGATCCTGAAGAGGTGTATGAGCTTGGCTGGGAAGAGAGCTTAACCGAGGGCGTTTCACTGGTCGAATGGCCTGAAAGATTGATGGGGATGAAACCACCTGCGATGGTGGACATTTCGATTGCGCAGATTCACAATAGTGATGAACGTATTTTTACCCTGACGGGCGATTTCTCGCTCTGATTACATAGATTTTATTTTTGGATGTCTTTGCACGATAAACCTACGCAGGCTTTTATCATGGCGGCCGGATTCGGTTCCCGCCTTCGTCCGTTGACCGATCATACGCCCAAACCATTGGTGCAGGTCGGCGACCGTCCGATTGTTGATTATATTATTGATCATTTGAAACAAGCAGGCGTACAGAAAATTTGCATGAACGCACATTATTTGGCTGCGCAAATTTTGGCGTACGCACGTGCGCGTACGGATGTGGGTGTATGCGTATCGGTTGAAGAGGATATTCTTGATACGGGCGGTGGCTTGCAAAAAGTTATCGATGATTTTCAGGGTGCGCCTTTTTGGGTGGTGAATGGTGATGCATTTTGGGTGCCGTTTGAAAGTACGCTTTTGGATCAGATGGCACAGATGTGGGACGCCGAGGCAATGGATATTCTGATCGCGCTCCAACCAGTGGAAAGTATGAAGGTTACGCAAGGCGTTGGTGATTACTTTATTGATGCCGATGGGCGTGCTCGTCGATCGCTTGATAAGACGGGTACACATATGTTTACCAGTGTGCGCATTAACCATCCGCGCATTTTTGATGGTGTGCAATCAGGCGCGTTTTCTTATTTAGATTTGCTTGATAAAGCCGAAAAAGACGGGCGTTTGTTTGCCTTTCCTCATCAGGGTGATTGGCACCATATTAGTACGCCTGATGATTTGGTGGCGGTTGAGAAGGCGGTGTTTTCATGAGCCACCTTGCCACGCAGCACGTTTATTCGATTGAGGCAGGATTGCCTTTTTCGCGTATGCTGGCGCAAGGGTTGATTGAAGAAGCTGGCGATGATGTAACAGGCTTGGCGCGTATGATGGTGTTTTTGCCAACACGCCGCGCGGCGCGCGCGCTGCAAGACGCATTTTTATCACTGGCAGAAGGGCGTGCATTGTTATTGCCGCGTATTCATGTGATTGGATCATTTGATGAAGATGATTTGTCTTTATTGATGGCGGGACATGGTGATTTGTTGTTGGATGTGCCGCCTGCGATTGATCCGCTTGAACGTCAGGCTCTTCTCGCGCAGTTGATCCAAAAAGTGCCTGGTCGTACTGATACGTTAGGCCAAGCGATGGAGCTTGCAGGGGCGCTCGCTCATTTAATGGATCAGGTCTATACCGAGGGATTGGATTTATCTGATCTGGTGAATCTTGTCCCAGAAGACTTTGCAAAGCACTGGCAAATTACACTCGATTTCTTGAAAATTCTCAGTGAATATTGGCCCGCAATTTTGCGTGAAAAAGGCGTCATCGATGCGGCGCTTCGCCGTGATATTTTAATTCGCAGGTTAACCGAATTTTGGACAAAGCATCCTGCAAGTGATCGTGTTATCGCGGCGGGATCGACAGGGTCAATTCCTGCGACGGCAGAATTTTTGAAATGCGTTGCAGGTCTTCCAAATGGTCAAGTGGTTTTACCTGGCTTTGATCTGGGCGAGGATTTTTCTCGCTGGGATGAGGTGCCTTTTTCTCACCCTCAAGGTGGTTTTAAAAAGCTGCTTTCGCGGATGAATGTACGGCCTGATCAGGTCAAAAAATGGCCATCTGTTTTTCATGGATATGATGAAAATAAATTGCAGGCGCGTCATGTTTTGGCGCGTGAAATTATGGCGCATGATCATGGGACGATGGCTTGGCGCGAGAAAAACATACAGCATGTATCTGCAGATGATTTTCAATTTGGATTGAGCGATGTTTCTATATACGAAACAGAAACGCAGCAAGATGAAGCAGAAATAATCGCGTTATGGTTGCGGTCTGTTCTTGAGGGAAAAGATAAAAAAGCAATCTTAATTACGCCCGATCGAAACTTGTCACGGCGCGTACTGAATGTATGTGCGCGCTGGGGGGTGAACCTTGATGACTCTGCGGGGCAGCCATTGTCAAAAAGCTCTCTTGCGATTTATATGACATTAGTCGCAAATTTTATGAAAGATATATATGACCCTGTTCGTTTGATGGCGGTTCTTAAGAATTCATTGTGTATGACTGTACATACGCCTGCAGACAAGGCTGAAATTATATGTCAATTAGAAAAACAATTGCTTAGAAATGATCGTCATTTATCTTGGTCTACGTTTGTGCGTGATTATGATGAAAATTGCCTGACCCTACAGGGTGTTTCACCTGTGGTGACAAGCTTCTTTCAGGAATTTATTCCCTTTGTTAGGTGGGTTCACGGAGTGTCAAGTGCGGTTCAATCCTCTGGTTTTAGTCATTTTGTTAAGGTTCATCTCTTTGTTTCGCAGGCGCTGCATTTAGGTGAATTTGCGATAGAGTCTTTTGATGGTTTTGATGTGCTGGGTCATGTTTATAATGTCGAAGATGGGCGCGATATTCATAATGCACTGAATCAATTTTCGAAACTTGGCGGATTGTTTAGTGATATTGCGCTGACGGATTATTGTCATTTATTTGACATAGCGCTTTCTTCGGGCGTTCTGCGGCAACGTTATGGCATACATCCACGCGTACAAATATTAGGCCAAATGGAGGCGCGTGTCATTGATGCAGACCTTGTTGTGATGGCTGGCTTGAATGAAGGTGTGTGGCCCGCAGATGACTCTGTTGATCCGTGGATGTCACGACCAATGCAAGAACAGTTTGGCTTGCCCACCAGTGATCAGTCATTAAGTCTATCGGCGCATGATTTTGTTCAGGGGTTTTGTCAGTCTCATGTTGTTATGACTCGCTCTACACGCATAGGTGGTAGTCCTTCGGTGCCGTGTCGTTGGCTGCAGAAGTTACATGTTCTTGCCGAGATAGCCGGCGCGGATGTATCGCGTGCGTATGACAACACGGTTTTGTCTTGGAAAAATTATCTTGATGTGCGTCACAACCCAGTTACGTTTTTACAGCCCGCACCCGCCCCAGATATAAGCGTACGGCCGACGAAATTGTCGGTGACAAAAATTGAAACATGGCTGAAAGATCCATACAGTATTTATGCGTCACAGATTTTAAAATTGATTAAATTGCCGCCCTTGTGCGAGGAAAAAATTGCGGCCATGCGCGGCAGTATTGTCCATGATATTTTGGATCAGTTTAACCGTAAGTACGCTGAAGAAATTCCTGATAATGCCCTGCAGGTTTTAATGCAGATTGCAGAAGAATCTTTTTATAAATTTTGTGAAGATACGCATTTATGGATTTTCTGGCAGCCACAATTTGAGAAAGCTTTAGATGTTTATGTCACGCAAGAATTGGCATGGCGGGAGCGATATAAACCTGGCTTTTTTGAGGTTACTGGTCATACGGTTATTCAAAGTAAAGCCGATGATTTTACATTAACGGCGCGCGCCGATCGTATCGATATTTCACGCGAGGATCCGCATTGCGCCGCGCTGATTGATTATAAAACATCTGGCAGTTACACCAAGGCAAAATTAGAAGCGGGTGATCTGCCTCAGTTGCCATTAGAAGGTATTATTTTGCGTGATGGAGGCTTTGAGCATGTGCCTGCTTTGGATGCGGATTACGCGGGATATTGGGTGATCAGTTCAGGGCAATCATCAGGAAAACGGATTGAACTGAACGATGATCTGACGGCTTTGTGTGATAAAGTCGAGACACAATTACAGCGCTTGATTACGGCATATAATGTTGATGGGGCGCCTTATACCAGCTTGCCTAATCCCCAAAATCGTTTGCGTTATAATGATTATGAGCACCTAGCGCGCATTGCAGAATGGTCTAATCAGGATGATATGGACATGACTTTTGATGGGGGCGAATAAGATGCAGCAGGGCATTTCGCCGCAGGGTGTTAGAGATTTAGACCCTAATGTTAAGCAGCGCCGCGCTGCGGATCCTTCTTATAATATTTGGGTGAATGCTTCGGCGGGTACGGGTAAGACCAAGGTTTTAACGGATCGTGTTTTAAGGTTGCTGTTGCCGTCGCATGATGGGCAATCTGGGTGTAATCCGCTGAAAATATTATGTCTGACATTTACGAAGGCGGGCGCAGGCGAGATGATTTTGCGCGTGCAAGAGACACTGTCTGAGTGGGTTGTTTTGCCCTTAAGTGCGCCAGAAGGCGAAAAATCCTTGTCAAAAGAGCTTGATCAATTATTCGGAAAGCCGCCCACGGAGGAGCAAATTTCCGTTGCGCGGGGGCTCTTTAACAAAGTGATTAATTTGCCAGGCGGATTAAAGATCATGACGATTCACTCATTTTGTCAGTCTGTATTGGCGCGCTTTCCTTTGGAAGCGGGCATTTCCCCGAACATGAAAATGTTAGAAGGATCTGAGGCTGAGGCGTTACTTGATCAAGCGATTAATCGGGTTTTCGAGCAAGCATCAAAGGAAAAAGCATCACCCCTTGCGCAAGCTTTGGGTGAGGTGGCGCGCGTGGTTAACCAAGATCAGTTCGCGCAACTTATCGCAGGCATTATAAAAGAGCGCAATATGCTGACGTCGATTTTGGGGCGTACATTTGGCATTGATGGTTTGCATCAGGCCATTTGCCGTGATCATAATATTGGCGTGGATGAAGTTCCAGAAGCTGTGATCAAAAGCGCGCTTGACGATGCAGCCTTTGAGAGCGAGCGCTTGCGGGAAATTTGCCGTACGTTGCTCGCATCAAAAAATGCGAATGATCGTGCGAAAGGCGGGACGCTTGACCAGTTTTTATCACGTCATGATATGGCCGAGCGCTTTGACATGTTTGATGCGTATTGTGATCTCTTTTTGACATCCAAGTATGATGTGCGGAAAACCTTTTTTACTAAGGCCAATGAAGAGGCCTTGCCCGGTGCGATTGAGAGTATGCAAATCGAGGCTGAACGTTTGCAGGGTGTACGTAATCGTGTGAACACAATACGGAATTGTCGTTTAACAGCGGATTTATTCCGTTTGGGCGAGGCCATTTTATCTGAGTATCGCGGGATTAAACAAAGCCATGGTGCGCTTGATTTTGATGATCAGATCTTAAAAACACTCGATCTTTTGCGTCAGCGCAGTGATTGGGTTTTGTATAAATTGGATCAAGGGATCGACCATATTTTGGTGGATGAGGCGCAAGATACGAACCCTGAGCAATGGCAAATTGTTGAGGCGCTGTGCTCGGAATTTTATGAATATGAAGGCGGACATCAGGAGAGCGGACGTACGCTTTTTGTTGTGGGGGATGAAAAGCAATCTATTTACGGGTTTCAGCGTGCCTCGCCAGAGAAATTCTCACAAATGCGCAATTTGCTTGAACGGCGCGTACAGGAAAGCCAGCAGCATTGGGAAAATGTAGATCTGGATATTTCGTTCCGTACGACGCAGGCAGTTTTATCTTTGGTTGATCAGGTTTTTGCCGCGCCTTATATGCGTGAAGGGGTTAGTGAAAAGGACGTATCACATACATCGTATCGCCGCGGTCAAGCAGGTTTGGCAGAAATTTGGCCTGCTTTTGAGGAAGAGAAACAAGACGCGGATGATGTATGGTCAGCGCCATTTGCCATTCAGGATTATGAGTCTGCGTCATTGAAAATGGCACGTCATACTGCGGCGCAGGTGCGTGCATGGCTGGATAGCGGTGAGCAATTACCATCGCGAGAGCGTGCCATTCAGCCGCGCGATATTTTAATTTTGGTGCGTACGCGTAATGCCTTTGTTCACCAATTGATGCGTGCGCTTAAAAGCCATAATATCCCCGTTAGCGGCGCAGATAGGATGGTTTTGCTGAGCGAGATATCTATCCAAGATATGCTGAGCGCCTTAGATTTTTGTTTGTTGCCAGAGGATGATTTGAACTTGGCGACGTTATTGCGCTCGCCTTTGATTGGTTTTACCGAGGATCAATTATATGATATTGCGTACGGACGTGAAGGGAGCTTGTGGAAAGCGTTGCGCGAAAGTACGCATCAAGATGTTGTTGATTATTTGCGTATGTTTTTGCGGCGCGCACGCTTTGATAGGCCGTTTGAATTTTTTAATCAGATTTATTTTCATCCGTGCCCTACCAGTGAAGTGAGCGGTCTTGCCGCGATGAAGAATAGGTTGGGGGATGATGTACTTGATCCATTGCAGGAATTTTTAAACTTGGCCTTGGATTTTGAGGCTTCGCATATTCCTGCGCTGCAACTGTTTGCGGATTGGATGCGTCAAAGCTCTGCCGAGATTAAGCGCGAAAGCGAACATGCTAAAAACGAAGTGCGCATTATGACGGTTCATGGCTCGAAAGGTTTGCAGGCGCCCGTTGTTATTTTGCCTGATACGGCGCGTACGGGCGGCGGCGCGCCCAAACCTGATGAACGAATTTTGTGGCCAGATAAAACGCATTTGATTGCGCCGATTTGGGCTTCGCATCAGGGCGGCGAGCATCTTCTTTATCAGGAAAAGAAAGCCCTATTAAAAATTCTGGCAGAGCAGGAAGAGAAACGTTTACTGTATGTGGCGATGACGCGCGCCGAAGATCGCCTTTATGTTGGCGGATACTTAACGAAGAAAACCAATAAGATTTCAGATAAAAGTTGGTATGCCTATGTCGCGCAAGCCTTTGAGCATCATCCGTGGTGCGTACAAGATGAAAATGGTCTGATGCGGGTTAGTACAGATCAAGAGGGAAAACCTGATCGCGTACGAGCGCTTTCTGAGGAGCGAGATTTGGACGCCGTGGAGATGCCGCAATGGCTGCGCCAGCAGGCAGAGCCTGAGGAAATGCCGCCGCGCCCATTTGCACCATCACGGGCGGATGATGATTTATATATTCAGGCAGGTACAGATGAGGCCAATTTTGATGATCAATATACACCTGTTGATCGTGGTCAAGCGATCGAGCGCGGTAATGTTATTCATAAATTGCTTGAGATTTTGCCAGTTTTGCCAGAAGGCAATCGCCGCACTGCTGCCGCGCATTATTTATCATCGTCTTTGGTGAATATTCCAAGCGATGATCATGAGGGAATCATTCATGAGGTTTTTCAGGTCATGGATGATGAAGCAGCCTTACCATTTTTTAATGCGCAAGGATTGTCTGAGGTTCCCATCGTTGCAAAGATGCAAGACGGGCGTACATTAAATGGTGTGATTGACCGTCTGTATGTTGGTGAAGAAGCTGTTTGGATTTTGGATTATAAAACGGGTAGCAATCCGCCCGATGATGCAAAAGATTTATCACCTTTATATACGGCGCAGATGAACGCGTATGCACAGGCGGTGCGTATGATGTACCCTGATAAAAAAATTAACGCGGCAATTTTGTGGACGCGTACGGCGGCGTTGATGCCAGTGAGCGTTGAGGTGGGCGATTAAAAAATATTGTGGTTGAGGGCTTTTTTATTGGGTGGCTTTGACTATATTAATAATGTGGATATGACAAGAAGGAAGGATTTGTAATGGCACATAATGTAACGGACGATAATTTTAAAGCAGAGGTTTTGGAATCTGATGTGCCTGTATTGGTTGATTTCTGGGCAGAATGGTGCGGTCCTTGTAAGGCGCTTTCTCCTGTGATTGATCAGGTGAGTGCAGAGCTTGGCGATAAGGTTAAAATTGTCAAAGTGAACATCGAAGATGCACCAGAAACACCATCGCAATACGGTATTCGCGGCGTGCCAACCTTGATGGTGTTTAAGGGTGGTGATTTAATTAATACGCATATTGGCGGTTTGCCAAAAGACCAGTTAAAGGCGTGGATTGAGCAAAGCCTTTAATTATTGATATTCAGGCGGTTCGCATTTTGCGCCGTTGTTAGGATATCTTTTTCAGTGTCTTTTGATTCAGGCTCCTCGGCTTGAGGGGCCTTTTTTGCGTCTGTTTTGCGGGTGAGGGCGGGCATAGGCATGCCGTTTCGTTTGAGTACGATTTTGTTAATGATGTCCCAATCGATTGTGCCTGCTTCATCGCCAGCGATGCGTTTGATATATTGTATTTCATCATAGGTTAGCGGTGATGGCGTAATGGTATTGCCGTCTTCACGTTCGATGGATTGTTTTGAATTTGTATGTGCCTCTATATATAAGGTGTCATCAATCCATGCGGCCTTGATAGGTTGGTCGATGACATTCACGGCCGTACCTGTGTCAATGATTTCGAAGAGTTTTGTGATTGCCTCGGGATACATGCGGATGCATCCGCTGCTGACGCGGCGGCCAATTCCAAATGGACGATTTGTCCCGTGGATCAGATATTCGGGCCATCCTAAATAGAGTGCATGTGTGCCCAGCGGGTTTTCGTATCCTGGGCCAACCTCGGCAGGGAGGCTTGGGTCTTCTTCGCGCATGCGCGCCGTTGGGCGCCATGTTGGTCCTGCCATTTTATATCGAATATGCGTTTGTCCAGTTGGGGTTTCTAACCCCTCGCGGCCGATGCCAAGCGGGTATGTCACTGGCGCGAGATCGGAGTCTAGATAGGCATATAAACGCATTTCGGCCAAGTTAATTACGATGCCTTTGCGCGGTGCATCGGGCAAAATATGGCGCGCAGGTAATGTGATTTCTGTGCCCTCGCCTGGCATCCATGGATCGACATTTTGATTGGCGCTGAGGAGTTCGAGATAGCCTAAATTATAGTCGCGGGCGAGGTAAGAAAGCGTGTCGTCGTACGCCGCATTGATGGTGCGTACTTCCCCGATATAGGGTTTGTCGTACGCGTACGAATGGGCGCTGCTGATGAGGCAAAGTGCGGCGATTAAGAGACGTTTCATGCGGCTTTACTTAGATTTTGCTCAAGCTTTTTCACGATTTCATCAAGGAATTCTTGCGTGGTGAGGTATCCTTGTTCGCCGCCAACAAGCAGCGCTAGGTCTTTGGTCATGTGTCCGTCTTCAACGGTTTGAATGCAAGTCTGTTCAAGCGTTTCCGCAAAATCGATCAGTGCCTGATTGTTATCAAATTGGCCGCGATATTTTAGGCCGCGTGTCCATGCAAAAATCGATGCGATAGGATTGGTTGATGTTGGTTTGCCTTCTTGGTGCAAGCGGTAATGACGTGTGACGGTTCCGTGTGCGGCCTCGGCCTCGACGCATTTACCATCGGGGGTGAGGAGTACAGATGTCATGAGGCCAAGTGAGCCAAAACCTTGGGCGACGATGTCTGACTGTACGTCACCGTCATAGTTTTTACATGCCCAAACGATTCCGCCTTTGCCTTTGAGCGCGAAGGCAACCATATCGTCAATTAAGCGATGCTCATACCATAGGTCTTTGGCTTTGAAGGTCTCTTTGAATTCTTCGTCGTAGATACGCTGAAAGATTTCGATGAAACGTCCGTCATATTGTTTAAGGATCGTATTTTTTGTCGACATATATAAAGGGTAATTTTTTGATAGCGCATAGTTAAAGCAAGAGCGCGCAAAGCCTTCGATTGAGGCATCAAGATTATACATGCCCATGGCAACGCCTGAGGAAGGGAAATTGAAGACTTCCCATTCTTGGGCTTCGCTGCCGTCTTCGGGTTCGTAGCGCATGGTTAATTTACCAGGGCCTGGAATTTTTGTATCGGTGGCTTTGTACTGATCGCCAAAGGCATGACGGCCAATGACGATGGGTTGTTCCCATCCGGGGACATATTTAGGGATGTTGCTGATGGTGATGGGTTCGCGGAAGACGGTGCCGCCCAAGATGTTGCGAATTGTCCCGTTGGGTGAGCGCCACATTGTTTTTAAATCAAATTCTTCGACGCGTTTTTCATCGGGTGTGATGGTCGCGCATTTAATGCCGACGCCGTGCTGTTTGATTGCGTTGGCGGCATCAATGGTGACTTGGTCATCGGTCGCATCACGATTTTGAATGGACAGATCGTAATATTTAAGGTCGATATCAAGGTAGGGTAAAATGAGGCTGTTTTTAATGAATGACCAGATGATGCGTGTCATTTCATCGCCATCAATTTCAACGACTGGATTATCGACTTTAATTTTTGTCATGAACGGTGTCCCTTGGTTTTGTCTTATTCGTGTTTTGACGCATACGTGAGCTGAGCGCCTTTATGTATAGCATGAAATTAGGCTGAGTCGCCTAAGCTTTCAAGTTCGGACACTAATTTATTGTAGGTTCTTTCGAATAAACCGCTTTTGGCGATGCGGCCTTTTTGCGTTTTGTATAATTCAAAATGGACGGTATGTGGGCCAACCTTGCGGATAATAAATTGCAAGAAGGGCTGGCTTTGCTGACTTTTGTAATAGGTGTAACTGGCGGTGCCTGCATCGAAGTCACATTCCACCGTGCGATAGGATAGCGTTTTTTGTGAAACACCTTGTAAATACAGGGCATCAAGCATGCGGAATTGATGCGCTTTGAAGCCTGCGTGCGCTTTATGTGATGGATTGTCGATAACGCGAAACGTCATAACCCCTATTATATCAAATTTTCCTTTGAATTCAAAATGAAGATGACTTGCGCACGGGCGCTTTTTTGTTTAGACAAAAGGGATGAGTGATGCATTTCTAGAAGTTCAAGAGCAAATTCGTCAGGAACGTTTGGCACAGCTGTGGCAGCGTTGGGGAAATGCCTTGATCACATTTGTTTTGGCTGTGGTTTTGATAACGGCAGGATTTTCCATTTATAACCATTTCGATCGTCAAACGCGGCTTGATCAAACGAATCAGCTTTATGCGTTGATGAATGACGCATCGTTCCCAGATAATTTGGCGGATGTGGCGGAAGACGCAATGTCGCCAGCGATGCATGCGTTGCTGAAACTCCGCGCTGCTAAGGCTGCGCTTGATGACGGCATGGACGACGTTGCAATCGCATATTACCGTGATGTGAGTGTGCTGGATGGGGAGGCTGCGGCGCCTTATCGTGGTCTGGCCAAAATCATGGTGGCACGATTAGCGCCCGAGGAAACTGCGGCAATTTTACAACCAATCGCCCAAGATGCAGACAATATGTGGCGTGGGCATGCTCTGCTTGATTTGGCGGCTTATGAGGCCAGCACACTGAAAAATTATGACGCGGCATTAGGGTATGTACAAACATTACAGACCTTGCCAAATATTTCACCGTCACTAGTGAATAAAGCGCAAGCGCTTGAGCATGTTTACACGCAATTAAAGGATCAATAGACCATGAAAATTCGTTCGTTTTTGATGATGATGGCCTTTGCAGGGGCGCCGTTGTTGCTTAGTGCTTGTGGCGGTGAGAAAGCTATTCCCCTGCAGGGAGAGCGCTTGTCTGTTTTGGAATTGCAAGAAGACTTGATTGCAGACGATCAAGATGCTTTGCCAGCGATGGAATTGCCTGATGCATGGAAGAACGAATTTTGGCCGCAGGTTGGTGGATACCCAAATCACTCGATGCAAAATTTGGCACTTGGGCATGAGCTTCAGCCTGTATGGCGTACGCGCATTGGTAAGGGCGGGAATGATGATATTCCGCTGATGGCGCAACCGATCGTCGTCAATGGTATGGTTGTGACGTTGGATTCTTCGGCGTATGTTCGTGCCTTTGATGTTAAAGACGGTAGTCGCATTTGGGAGCAAGGCGCAGGATTTAAAAAAGACGATGATCCTGTTTTGACAGGTGGCATTGCTTATGGTGACCAAAAGATTTTCATGACCAATGGCTATAACGAAGTTTATGCCATGGATTATAAAACAGGTAAATTGCTGTGGCAGCGTAACTTGCCAGGTCCATCACAGGTAGCGCCAACAATTTTGGACGGACGCGTTTATGTGTTGACGATTGATAATAGCTTACTTGCATTTGCGACGCATGATGGTGCGCCTTTGTGGGAATATAGCGCAGTGAGTGAAGGTACAGGCGTTGTTGGCAGCGCCGCGCCTGCGGCAAACCGTGAGGTTGTTGTTGCTGCCTTTTCATCGGGTGAGGTTACGGCACTGCGCGTTGAAAACGGGTCAAGTGCCTGGACAGAGAACTTGGATACAATTGGCCGTTTCGGCGGCATTGGCAGCATTGCCGATATTAAAGCCGCGCCAGTAATTGATAAGGGATTGTTGGTTGCGATGAATTACAGTGGCCGTATGGCTGCGATGGATTTACGTAGTGGCCGCCGCATTTGGCAGCGTGACATCGGCGGCGAAAATATGCCATGGATCGCGGGCGAGAGTATTTTTGTGGTATCGTCTGAGAATACTTTGATTGCGATGAACCGTAAAACTGGTTTGATCTATTGGATTAAGCCGCTGCAAAACTATATGGATCCTGACGATGCCGATGAAATTGTGCATTGGCACGGTCCAATGCTCGCGGGTGATCGCTTGATTTTAGTGAGCTCGGAAGGGCGCGTTGTTGAGGCCTCACCAGAAACAGGCGATATTTTGAGCGCGTGGGAAGTTGGCCGTGACGTGCCCGTGTCGCCGACAATTGCGGGCGGCCGTATGTATTTAATATCTGAAGACGGCATGTTGCGCGTTTATCAGTAAAGAGGTTTTTTAATGTTTACTCTAGCGCTTGTTGGCCGGCCGAATGTCGGTAAATCAACCTTGTTCAACCGCATGGCGGGCAAGAAATTGGCGATTGTCGATGACCGCCCAGGCATTACGCGTGACTGGCGCGAAGCTGAAGGGCGTTTATTTGATCGCACTATTCGCATTATTGATACGGCGGGCTTGGAAGAGAGCTTTGACGATTCAATCCGCGGTCGTATGCGCCAGCAAACTGAAAGCGCCCTTGCGCACGCGGATGCAGCGCTGTTTATGATTGATGGGCGCTCGGGTGTGACGCCGCTGGATACGCATTTTGCGGCGTGGCTGCGTAAGCGTAAAATGCCTGTGATTATGGCCGTGAATAAAGGCGAGAATGAGCGCGTTATACAATCCGCAATTGGTGAGGCATATGCGCTGGGGCTGGGTGATCCGATTGTGATTTCGGCCGAGCACGGCACCGGCATGGAAGAGCTTTATCATGCGCTTGAGCCTTTGATGCCAGAAGAGGCAGAAAATGACGATGATCTGGATGAAGATAGCGGCGATTTTGTTGATTTAGATGCGATTGAAGGATCGGAAGACTTTGAATTTGAGCAAGAAGAGATTGACCCTGAAAAGCCATTAAAATTGGCGATTGTGGGGCGCCCAAATGTTGGGAAATCAACGCTGCTGAACGCGATTGTCGAGGATCAGCGCGTGATGACAGGACCAGAAGCAGGCATCACACGTGATGCGATTGCCGTAGACTGGATTTATAATGACCGTAAATTTAAGCTTGTCGATACGGCAGGTATGCGCCGTAAATCTAAGGTGCAAGATAAGGTCGAAAAAATGTCGGTCGAGGATTCTTTGCGCGCGATCCGTTTGGCGCAGATCGTTGTTTTGGTCTTGGACGGTAATGCTATTTTTGACAAGCAAGATTTGCAAATTGCCGAGCATATCGTCAATGAAGGCCGCGCAATGATTGTGGCTGTGAACAAGTGGGACGCGGTAAAAGATAAAGACGCGGCCAAGCAATTTATTACCGATAAATTGGAAACATCACTTGCGCAGATTAAGGATGTTCCCGTTGTGACGATGTCTGCGCGCTATGGCAAGCGGGTTGATCGCGTTTTGAAATCGGCCTTGGAAATTTATGACGTTTGGAACAGACGTACAACGACGGGTAAATTGAATCGCTGGTTGCGTATGCTCGAAAGTCGTAATCCCGCGCCGTTGGTTGATGGGCGTCAGAATCGTTTGAAATATATTGCGCAAATTAAAACGCGCCCTCCGACCTTTGCGGTGTGGGTGTCACGTCCAGATAAATTACCAGGTGCGTATAAGCGCTATATTATGAATGCTCTGCGCCGTGATTATGATTTGCCGGGCGTTCCTATTCGTTTGCTTGTGCGTCGTTCGAAAAATCCATTTTCGGATAAGTAAGATGCATGCCCTATAGTTGCATACGCTCGTATTATTCTTGCTAAAATAGTATGTTTTATCCTGCATATATTCGATGATGTGATACATTTTGTCAGTTTTCTAGTTTTATGCTGATAAGGATTATTGCTGATGACGATTTTTGCACGTTTCCCCATTCATAAAAAATTGCAGTTCATGACGCTTTTGTCGTTATTGGCGCTGTTTTTGATTTCTGTTTTTACTTTGTTTTATCATAAAGGAACATTGTTAGAAGACCGTAAGATTAAAACGCAAAATGTGGTGGAAGTCGCAGTCAGTGTCATTAACAATTATGTGCAGTGGGAGAAGGAAGGCATTATGTCGCCTGAGGAGGCTCAACGTAAGGCCTTAGATGCAGTAAAGGCTCTGCGCTATGATGGGAAAAATTATTTCTGGATTAATGATACGCATCCTAAAATGGTTATGCATCCTTTTAAGCCTCAATTGGATGGCAAGGATTTATCAAAAGTCACCGACCCTGCGGGCACGCCTCTCTTTATGGATATGGTGGACGTGATCAAGCAAGACGGTAAAGGCTTTGTTTATTATTTGTGGCCTAAACCAGGCCTGGATCAAGATAAGCCCGTGCAAAAACTCTCTTTTGTACAAGGTATTCCCGAATGGGGGTGGATTATTGGATCGGGTATTTATATTGATGATGTGAATGCTGTCTTTTTTAAGCAGCTCATTCAAATTGGTGTTGTGATTGTGGTGTTGTTTTCATTTTTTATCACCATTGGCCATTTCATCACGCGTGACATTAAAACATCGATTTCGCGGATTTCTCAAAATATGGTTATTCTGTCGGAAGGGTGCGACATTCATGTGCAGGATCAAGATCGCCGTGATGAAATAGGTTTAATGGCGCGCGCTCTGGTTGATCTCAGTAAAAAATTGAAGCAATCAAAAGAAACAGAAGCCTATCAAAAGCAACAAGAGGCGCGCATGCGAGAAGAGCGCGCGACAGAGATGCATAAATTGGCGTCGGATTTTGAGGCGAAAGTTCAAGACATTATTCAAAATGTGGCGCAATCTGCGATGCATCTCTCTGGCACGTCAGAACAAATGTCATCTGCTATGACACAGTCTAGTGACAAGATGAATGCGTCCGTGACCAATGTTGGTGATATGGCCAATAATGTGAATTCGATTGCCTCAGCGGCAGAAGAAATGTCAATGAGCGTGAAAGAAATTACTTATCAGATGCAGCGGTCTAATGATTTGGTTGAAAATGCTGTGAAGAAGATTGAAATGGCGGATTCCCATGCGCAGGCGCTGTCTGCGGCGTCAAGCCGTGTTGAAGAAGTGGTTGGTTTGATTTCTGATATTGCTCAGCAGGTAAATTTGCTCGCGCTGAATGCTACGATTGAGGCCGCGCGCGCTGGTGAAGCAGGCAAAGGATTTGCCGTTGTCGCGGGTGAGGTGAAAAACCTTGCCAGTCAAACAGAGGCATCAGTTCAAGAGATTGATCAGGTTATTTCAGAGATGAATGTAGCGTCACAGGATATTTTGAAATCGTTGGAAGACATTAAAACGTCGTCTGAAGAAATTCTGTCGTCATCGCATGCAGTGGCTTCGGCAGTGAGCGAGCAAGACACTACTACAGATGAAATTGTGCGTAATATCCAAATGGCCGCGCAAGGATCGCAGTTGGTTTCATCGAGTATTAATGATGTCAGCAGTGATATGAATGATACAAAGCAAAGTGCCTTTGATGTGTCGCAGGCGGCGCAGGATTTGTCTAAGATGTCTGAGCGTTTGAGAAGTGAAGTTGCTGATTTCGTATCAGGATTACGTGCCTAAGATATAAATGCGCATGTTAGTGTTCAGTACGCTGGCCGTATGACCGCTGTTTAATTATCTTCTTTATCTTGTTTGAGGAAAATAGCTTGCTTTGCTTTTTTCGTTGCTGGCGATAAGATCGATAAAATTTCTTCTGGCAGGTCACCGCGTTGTGTTCGCGCTTCGGGCGTTGTTTCAGGTTTAGGTGTTTCTACTTTTGATTGTTCTTCTTGTTCGCTGCTTTGTGGCGTAGCGGGTGCTTCCTCGGGCTTTTGACCTGATTTTGGCTCAGTGTTATTTTCTGGTTTTTGCGTAGGCTCGCTTGCTTTTTTTGCTCCAAAAATGGCCGGTTTCGTTTGTTTGGGTGGGGATGTTTCCTCGGCTTTAGATTGAGCTTGTTCGGTCTTTTGTTTTTCAGGTGAGGCTTGCTGTGCTGGAGGGCTGGAGGGCTGTTGTGCAGGCGGCGTGGTTTGTGCGGCGGGCGTTTGTTCTTGAGCCGTTTGTGCAGGCTTTTCTTTTGGTGTGATTTCAATTGGGTTATCGAGGGAGTGGGCCTCAATAATTGCGGTAATACTCGCGCTTACGGGGTCTGTGAGTGTGTTATCACCGATATAAAATCCTTTTTTAAGGGCCTCGATAGGGGCTGGTGTTTCTACTGCAACGTCTGCTTTTTCAGCAGTCCACTCTTTGTTGACCAAGAGGTCGCGCAGCTTTCTGATCGCGCCAGCATGTTTAATTGTGTTGTCATCCGGTGGCGGTAGAGCCAAAAATCGCGTAACGCGCATGGCTTTGGCGTGGCCTGGGTTTGAATAGAAAATGCGGCAATCGACAACGCCTTCGCCAAATGTCACAACGGCTTGCCCTTCTTTGAAGGCACGCAGGCCGTCATAGCTTGCGCGGGCGCGTTCTTGTACGCTGGCTTGTTTTGTGTCGCTGTAGTTTCCTCCGCTGGAGCCCTGGAATCCAGAGACCTCAGTTACAAAACCAGACCCTACAGTTTTTTCAAAAAATTCTTTCGTTTCAGTGGGGTCTTCCAGTTTTCCAAAGAGTTTAATGTTACAGTTCGCTGTGATCGAGTTTGCTTCTTCGCGGACACGTTTTTTCATCGCAGGTAAATCCTGACCCGAGAAGACCAGACAGAAACCCAGTGAACGTGCCTGCGCCGCCATAACGGCCATACCTTGCGCGGTATAGTAACCGACCTCATCAAAGACGGTCATAAATGGCGTTGATGATTTTGTCGGTTTGTTTTCGATGACTGTTTCTGAGGTGCCCTCCACGGTTGAGCCTAGGGCAGAACCCATCATGCCTTTCATGGTGGCAGCAACAATTTTACCGAGGTTAGCAATCTCGTCACTGGATTTTTCAAGCGCGGGGATAAGCACGACCAAAATGCGCCGGTTTAAGACAATATCAACCATGTCTACGTCTGCGGCCTGTGTGTCGAAGATATAACCGTAATCATCACCGAGAGATTGCAGTGAACGTGTGAACTGCATCGCCAAATATCCGTGCTGTTGGCTGGCGGTTTGTGTGTCAGGCGGTGGGCCGCCGCCGCTTGGCGGTTTGACTTTGCCTTCGTCATCGTAAGCGTTCGGATCAAAGCCAGGTAACGTGTCTAAATAGCCGTTGAGACCTTCACGCAAATGAGCGGGAACAATGTCATCGCGAGCGAGTTTAATGATGGCATTGAGGGATAGGTTATCGCGCAAAATTTTAACCGACAGAGGGATTTCCTGATTATCACGTTTCCATGTAAGGACAGGCATCATGGCGCTGACTAGAGAGATCGCACGTTCCGACCACATGGCGTTATCGCCTTGTGATTCTGGCATCAGGGACACCAGCATGTTGGTCAGATATGATGCGGAGCCTGATGAAAAAGGGTTCATTGTATTGGATGGGGCTTTGACGTCTGAGTTACCTGTCATGTAGTTGAGAACAAGTAAGTCATCATCGCGGCCAAAGCGGCGTACAAGCGCCGAAAGGGAAGACCATAAATCTGTATCGGCTTTACCATCGACATATACAAATCCTGATGCCCATGCCATGGTGTTGGTCACCATAGATTTCAAGCCCTCTGTTTTACCAGCACCTGTCGTCCCGAGATAGAGAATATGCGTACGGGCATCCGAGTTGGTAAACCAGACTTCTTCGTTCGAATCTTCGGTGTTTCCAAGGTATAAAATACCTTCTGCTTCGCCGCTGCGCCCTGGGCCTTCATTGTTTTTATCTTTGTATGGCGATCCTTGGGGTAATTTAAAGGCAATTGTCCGGTCACGTGTCATCAGCCACCAGAAATAAAAACCCAAAAAGATCATAATCAGGTCGGCGTAGGCCATGGCATGCTGTGAAATGAACATACTGCCCGCTGCCATGATGAACACGACGGTCGATACGGATTTATCCAACAATTCATCCGCGACCTTGATGTACCAGGGGCGAATGTCCCTGATCAGCGCGGTATGCTTATGCATATGTTTGTGTTGGTTTAAAGCCATAGTGGTGTCAATGCGCCTTTATGTATCGGGCGTTTTATTGTCCTTTTAAAAATTCGTCTGCTGAGATAGGCGCGCCGCTGGTCGTTGCAGGGGCGTTTGATGTGCTATTTGTTCCCGAGGTTGATGATGGTTTGGATATGCTGCCGATAAAACCGAAAAGCAAAATGAGTAATGTTAGGCCGCCGACCGCCGTTAACAGTGTTTTGAGGAGGTTATTTTTTTTGCCCTGACTATGATCGTTTTGCGTATTTTCGTTGCTGACGATGCGGCCGCTGGCTTTGCCGAGCGCAGTTGAGATTGCCACTAAATTTTCAACAGCATCGTTGTGACTTACAAAGGCAGCAATTGTTACAGATTCGCCTTTTGGATTTTTAAGAATTAATGTGGCTTCGCCGTTTAGTGTTTGAATTTCTAGTGCGGAAATTTTGATATTTCCTAAATCCATCTGCCAGATAATGGGGTTTTTTGCCTTCGGGAAGGATAGGATTAATTTGCCATCGACAATGTTAGCGGGTGCCGCGGTTTGTGTGTTTTGTTGAAAATATTTAAGCATAATGACGTCCTTTTAGTCTTTTGATGTTTATACGGCTTTTTTGATGGCTTTTTTATTGCTGCCTTTATAATCCAGTGCAGGAATAGGGCGTGCGTCCATAGAATTCATATAGTCTGTTATCGTATCAACGGCGTGATCAACCTTTGGGCTTGGTATAGGGCGGCGGGTTAGGCGCTCGGCCTTGAAATGCGACATCGCGCCGAGAGCCTCCATATGATAGCTCTGGCGGCCTAAATTATTCATTGGATACCACAATGTACGATCATGACCCCGCAACCAGACAAATTGTGCTGGTGCCAAAACCCCGCCTTCTTCGCGTGCATATTGCAAAGCGCGCAGCAGGGCAGTTGTCACAAATGCGTGATGGTTAGCTTCGGCAATTGTTTTTTCTGCCAATTTTTTTGTGCGTAATACTTTATGTGCCTCACTTAATAGGCTTTTGTCTTTTTTGAGATCCAGTCCTGCTTCATGATCCCAGCATGTTGCGAGCCGCCCAAGCATGGCGTCACCTTGATCGCGCTTGCGGGAGGCCTTGAGGCAAAATGCTGCAAACATGACTTGCTGATAAGGTTTGAGGGCTTTTACCCCTTTCCAACGGCCAATGAGTTGTGCCTGAAATGCTTTGGCGGCGGCTTTGCGGTCGACTGTCCCGTCTGGTACGGGGATGCTGTGATATGCGATCCATTCTTCAGGGCCAAGCGCTTCGGCAAAAAGAGGAAGCTCCGCAGGGACGGGCGTTCCTGGTGGTCGCGGTGGTTGCTTTGACGGGTTGAATTTAATGAAAGGGGTGATGCTAGGGAAGTTTTGTGATTGATATTTGATTAATCCTTCCAGGCCTAAATTTTGGCGATTATGCGTCTTTGGCCCCTTGGTGTAGGCGACAATCGCTCCGGCGGCACAGACAGCAGCAAAAGCATAGCGCATTAAAGGCATTGTCATTTGTGTGAAGAGCCCCAAATGTTGATTGGTGAGTTGTTGCTTGCTCCAGTCCGCGGTTGTGCTAAACCCTTCATGCCAACTGACGTTTTGTCCATTAAAGGTGACTTGGAAATCTTGAGGCACAAACCAGTGCAGGACCCACATCTCAGCATAACGTATCCACCGCACCATATCACGGATTTCGGCATGCTTAAAATACCAAAGCAGCCATATAAGGCCCGCCAAAACAATGCCTATAAAGAAATAGGCAATAGCATTATCATGCAAATTGTCAGGGTTTTGGTCGCTCATTGTGAAAAAATTATCTGTTTGAAATTTCGATACGTCTTTATTGTATCAAAAATTCGCGTGAATCGCTATATTAACTCACATATTATCTGCTTGATTTGACTCTATTTTTTGCGCAGTAAATTTTTTTAAAAAAAAGATTTGTACTTTGCTTTCGAACTTGCTAGATACTTCAAACAACAATTTTGCAGACCTGCTTGGTTTGTTTGTTGTCGGGTTGTCATCTTGCCCTTGCCGTTGATACGGTCATAATAAGATTGAGCATTGAAGATGTGCTCCTATAGCTCAGTTGGTAGAGCAGTTGATTTGTAATTAAACGGTCTACTGTAAATTGGGCGTAGAAAACAAAGGGTTGCGATCTTGACCCTGCCTTTAATAAGGTGATAATAAGGTCGAGCATTGAAGATGTGCTCCTATAGCTCAGTTGGTAGAGCAGT